>JBASWL010000121.1:0-3340 GCA_049276455.1 Georgfuchsia sp.
CGATGGACCAGAAGAACCCCACCAACATCGCCACCAAGGCACCCAGGGTGGCAGCACCAAAATGTTTGACGTAGTTCGAAATTGCAAAAAGGTACTTTCCAGAAGCCGGCCACTTCTCCGGAGGGAAAATCCCCGACATCAGCGGCACGAACTTGAACGTGAATCCATACAGCAGCAGGCAGATCATGACCGTGACGATGCCGGGTACGATGAACGAGGCGTAGATGGCCTTTCTCATCTGTGCCGAACCGAGGATCGTCTTCGCCAGGAAGCGAAGGTTGTGCGGCAGATCGGAGCCCTGTTCCGCCGCCGCGAGCGCCATGAATTCATTGGCGGGAATATCTCCCTTTAAGGCGACCGCGAAAGTACTTTTGTTCATTCGCACCAGCCATCGCCTGTAGAGTATGCCCAGTGGATCCTTGAGTACTCTTGCTCGGTCGGCACGCTTTTTCAGATAGTCGGCCAGCTGCATGCCGTCATCGAGGGCAGCCGCGACATCTTCGTAGAATTCCGCCCGGTTCTTTGCCTGGCGCAGGTTGTAGCGTGCGGTAAATAGATCAACATCGGCTCTGTTCATTTCACGACTCCCACGATTTCATACGTTTCAAACGATTCGAACGCCATCTCGACCTCGCGCGGATCAATCAGCCCCTGCAGGCTCTTGTAGAGCGCGTGTTCGAACGCGGTCTTGCCGCCCATGTCGGGATCGTCGAACCCGGCAGTGCGCGACTCACGCCACTTGATCTCGGCGATGGCCTCCCTGCCGTCGAGGATCATCGACTTCATCTCCAGGGTCGGCGTCACGATTTCCGCAGCCACGGTTACGCCGTTGATGCCTTCTCTGCATTGCCGGCAGCCTTCGTGATTTGCGACTCTCATGTTTGCCGTGGACACCTCGAACTTGGCCTCGATGAAGGTGAGATAGTCATCCGGCAGATTGCCCTTTGCCGGCTTGGCGCAGTGCGGGCATAGCGTCGGTACCAGGCATTGATAGACCAGCGCCGAAATGAACCGCTTTTCCGCCAACACCGGGCGCGGCATGTTGATCGGTGCATTGGTCAGGCGGGCGATGATTCCCCAGGCCGACGAGGCGTGGAGGGTGGTTAAGCCGCGATGCCCGGACATCACCATCGGGGCAAACAGGTCGGCCGATTCCTTGTCACGGATTTCGCCCGTCATCACGACATCCGGATCGGCACGCATCATCGCCCGCATGGATTCAATGAACGGGTTGCTCTTGCCGTCCGCGTCGCTGATGTCGCGACGGACCGATATCTGGGAAATCCCGAACATCCGATATTCCACCGGGTCTTCAATCGTGTAGCTCTTGTAGAAACGACGGTTGGGGTCCATCGTCATCGCCACCATGAGCATGGTGCTTTTCCCGGACCCGGTGCCACCGGCAACGATCAAGGCGCCGACATTCTTGCGAATGGCAAGCGACAGTTCCTTTTGTTGGGAAGGTTCGTAACCGAGATCGGCGAGCGTTCTGCTTTGCGCCACGGCTTCACCGGGCAGCAGACGGAGCACGACGTCAGTGCCACCCTCCACCCCAAACGATTGAAAGCGAATCCGCCAACGCTTTCCTGAGACCGGGCGATCGATAACGCAATACAGCGTGCGATCACCGAGAAATTGAGGTTCGGTCCTGGACCGGCTGGTTTCAAGCGCAAGCTTGTTGTAAGCAACCGATACCGCCTGAAAACCCTGAATGCGGTTGAACTTGTTCACCGGCGTCAACCGTCCGTGCACACGGCATAACACGCGCGTGGATTGTTCTCTGATGCAGACGTGGATATCGGAACTCCCCAGCGCAACGCCGGCTTGCAGCATCTGGTCGAATAATTTGACCGCTTCGGACTGGTCGACTTTTTCGATTTCGTCCGGTGGCGCTTCGGAAGTGACTAGTTCAGAGAATGCCTGGGGCGATGCAACGTAGGTTCCGACAATGGAATAGCCCCGCTGGCGCAGAATCGACCGCGCGGTACCCAACTCGTTGCTATTGACCGCGCCATCGCCATTGAGAACGATGATCGCCGCGGATTCGGCGATCTGAAGAATGGCGACCGTCTGCCGCAAGGAATCAGGCACGCTGAAGCTCTTGTCTTCTTTGCGGTCCGCCCTTATCCGAATCCTGGTGAGATTGTCGGTATATTCCGGCAGCTCGCTGAGCTGGTCGATGCGCTTGACCTCGATGCTTTCGGGCCCCGGCTCAAGCGCCAGGCGCGTGGCGGAGCGACGCTGCAGCAACGGTTGCGGCTTTATCTCAACCAGCGCGATAGCGGGTTTATCGAGCGTCGGCTTTTCAACTGCATCCGGCTGTTTTTTCGGCTTGGGGATTAGCCCGGGCGGCGCCGATCTTTGCTCGCCTCGCTTCCTGAACGGGAACATTCATGCTCACCGCGATTGCGTCGCTATGGGGGGCACCAGTTGCGGCAAGCCGGAGATAATCGCGGGCAACTCAGGTTTGGGCGCTGCGCCAACCATGCGCAGCGTCATTTTCCTGCCGCCGCGCTTGCCGTCCTTGATCAGTGTGACTTCGTAGTCACTCACCGCTTCGGCCTTCCAGCCGAGGACGGCGTCACCCTTTTTCATCACCACGCCGACATGATTGATGGAAACACTCGCGCGCAAGTCGTCGCCAATACCGATGATCCCGTTCAGCACGATTGCATCGCTCGGGTCGCCCTTCTCGCTCGTCATGACCTTCGATTGCAGCGTCGCTGTCGGGCCGGTTGCGTCGGCCTTGGCCTTCGCGATCTTTGCGTCAAGCTCGGCCGCATCGAGTTCTCCCTGCTTGGCAGCGATTGCGCCGATCGTTCCGGCGAAGGCCTGGGTAGCTGCGAGGGCAGCGGCGATCCATATGAGCTTCTTGAGCATTTCCTTACCTCGCGAAATAAACGATGGTCATGACGAATGAGGGGGCCTGCGGCGTGGGTGAAATAGAGAACTCCCGGACCAGCGCGTAGGCCGGCAACCCCGGGACCGAATCAATGAGCCAGAGCGGCCCCTGAACTTGTAGCTGTCCCTTCACGATGGCGCCCGGAGTCGGCGTGACGCCACCGGCCTCGAATGGCGTTGCCGGCGTCACGCTGTACGTGACGCTAGTCCCCAGGCGTTGCAGCGGAGACAGCAGCCCCAACCAAATTTCCTGCTCGCTCTTGAGCTTTGCCCTGTCCACCGCTGCCTTGGCCGTGGTGAACGGCACCTTCTGCATGGCACTTTGATCGGTGAGCAAGGTCAGGGTTTTTGAACCAAGCGTCGCCACCAGATCTTCAAACGAAGACGCCTTGGCGGAGCGGATCCAGGTTGCCGTGCAACCGGCAGCGGTGCATTGAAT
>JBASWL010000122.1:0-31326 GCA_049276455.1 Georgfuchsia sp.
GATCTAACGGATCCGGACAAGGCAGTGTGGTACCGAGCCGGATGTTCAGCGACTGCAGCTTGCCACCGCGAAACAGATAGCCGAACACCGGCATGCGCAAGGCTTCGTACTCGACCAGGAAATTCAGGAGCACGGGATGGTGCTCGGCTTCCAGTGTGGTGAACAGGGACAGCGCTTGGCGGCTACCTATCTGGTCCACCAAGGTGCTGGCCAGTTGCCAAGCTCCGAGTCTAGGGGCGATCGCATGCAAGGTCGTGCAGGCCGGCTCCAGGGCAACTCTTTCGAGGATCGCGGTGGGGAGGACGGCGTTCAGCCGGTCCATCAGGTCACTGAGTGGGGTGAGATGCTTGCCTGCCTGTGATGTCTGCAATCGGGCGGTAAGGCCGGGCTTTGCAATATCGATGGACGCCTCAAGGCGATGCAGTTCGTCGAGATCGTCCAGCCGAACGCCTGACAGGGCATCGATCGTCCGGCTGATATCCGACTGCAGATTGGCCTTGGTGTACGATATTTCCTGGGCCAGGCGTTCTTCATGCGCCTTGGCGGCATGGAAGTGCGTCTTGATCTTGCTCTGTGCCGATGCGGAGACCAAGCGGTTGTAGGTGCTGCCCGACCGTCCCAGGCGGAGGATGGGATTCGGGAAGTCTTCGTCGCCATGCCTGACCTTGGACAGCACCGATTCCAGCTTGTCCTGAACGACATCGAGAGCTTCCGTCTTGTCGGACAGGATCAGGATGCTTTGCCCGTTGAGGATGCCGTCGAAAGCAATTGCCGTGATCGTATGGGATTTACCGGTACCGGGAGGCCCTTGTACGGACACGTAGTTGCACTTCGGATCCTTGAGGGCGGCGAGGATCTTCCGCTGTTCTTCGTTGACGGGAATGGGGGTGTTGGCAACAAGCCGGTTCGGAATCGAGGTGGCTTCCCAGGCCGTGTCCACGCTTTCTTGGGCGGAGACCGGGTTATCGAAAACGAAGCCGCGGATGATGTTCTCGAAGAGCTGGCTCGCACCCTGCTGTTCGACGCTGAAGGCCGCCAGCAACTCCTCGTAATCGTTGACCAGGGCTTCGTCCGCCTTGTCGAAGATGGCGAAGT
Source organism: Georgfuchsia sp. (assembly GCA_049276455.1). Lineage (GTDB taxonomy): Bacteria > Pseudomonadota > Gammaproteobacteria > Burkholderiales > Rhodocyclaceae > Georgfuchsia. Next base: position 1,096 of record JBASWL010000122.1, read on the forward strand.
AGGCCGAATTCGACACTTTCAACGTCGGCGAAGAGGCTTGCTGAAGGACTGGCTTGAGCAGATCGATTTCGGCGGCGAGGTCCAGGGATGGAATCAGCCGGTTGAACACGGTCTCCATCTCCTCGATGAACGACCGCTTGCCATCCAGGTAAAGTATCCGGTCGGCAACCGGGGATATCGGCAGCGTCGTCGCCTCGCCCTTCTGTTCCTGCAGGATCCAGTCGATGGCCTGCTTGTTGACCAGTAGATGCGGATCGAACTCGATCAGGAATTCCCGAGTCTCGTCCTTGTATTCCAGGGCGGCCGGAATGTAGAACAGCGGAAACGCATGCGAACCGAATCGAATCTCGCACAAGTAAAGGTACAGCGACTGGTTCTCCGTCGAGCGCAGCGCGTGCTGCAGGTCCCGTAGTTCCTGGAACGCGTCTGAGGTGGCAAAGTCGGCGAAGAAGGCTTGGACGCGCGACCGGACGTCCTCCGGCGTGAAGAATTCGGTCAGCACGGCTTGCATGGGCGCCGTATCCCCGGACACGATCAGCGTGTTGATCGCCGTCGGGAAGTGTTCCAGGGTACGTGCGACGATGGCGTCGGTGAGGTCGGCTTCGACGTCGTAAACCGACTCGATGGCGGAGTAGGCGGCCTCCTTGAATGAGCCTTCAAGAATAGTCAACAAGGGCTGCACGATGCGGGTGCCGACTTCCTCAACAAAATGCACGTGAACGGATTCGACGAACTTTTCCGGATGCTCGATGGCCTTTGCGCGCCTGGATTTGGCGTATTCGAGCGTGCTCTGCGCGATTCGAACGATGCCGTCGTCTTTGATAACCGCCGCGTGCTGGCGAATCAGGTCGAGCAGTGTGGCGCTGATCGGCGCGGTGTATTTCCCCGGCGCAATCCGGAATTGGAGCCCGCCTTCGGGCGCCTCGCCGGCGAACTTCCAGGCCGCCTTGTAGAGGGATACGTATTTGCGAAGGGGCATCCCCAGCCGGAAACCCACATCGGACTTCAGTTGAATGCGCCGGCGCGGGGCCTGCTGCCGCTTGAAATCGGTCTGGAGGAACGTCAGAAAGTAACGCAGGACCTTCTGCGAAAAGCCTCCGATTCCATCCTGCTGGCCTGCGGTATCGGTCATGTCTTCACAATTTCCGGTTGATCAAGCCTGTTTCCCAGTTTGGCGTCGGGAGAAGTTTGCGTGACGGAAGGGTCACCAAGTGAGCCTGACCGTAATAGCGTTTGCACTCGTTATCATATTGGAATTAGCGTGCGCAAACCCCTAAAAAGCCCAAATGCATCCACTCAAGTAGTATTTCGCTTCCAACAACTCAGGGAGACCCTTTCATGAACAAATCCGAACTCATCGACATCGTAGCCACCGAAACGGAACTCAGCAAATCCGCTGCCGGCACCGCCCTCGATGCCATCACCTCCGCCATCACGAAAGCGGTATCCAAAGGCGACACCGTGACCCTGATTGGATTCGGTGCATTCAAGTCGTCGAAGCGTGCAGCTCGCGTGGGTCGCAACCCGCAAACGGGCAAAGAGCTCAAGATCGCTGCCACCACCGTCCCGCGATTCACGGCCGGTGCCGGATTCAAGGCGGCCGTTTCCGGGAAGAAGGCGGCGAAGAAGAAATAAGCGGTTCGGAATCGAAATACAGGAGCCCGCCATCGAGCGGGTTTTTGTTGGCGCAAATGAAGGATGTTGGGGCTCATCGACAGCAGTTCGGCCTGAGCCGACCTTGAATGCTCGCTCCAGATCAGTCGGCAATGCAACAGTTACCTGTCGTTCGTCAGAAAAGCAGGCTGAACTGCAGCTTTCCTATCCGACGAACTCACACTTTGCGCACGTTGCGGAAGTTCAGCTCAACCGAACCAATGACCACTTGGCAGCGGGAACTGCCGGTCGGCACAACGGAGTAAATGGCAGCTGTAGTCCTAAAACTTGATCGATTCACGGGTGAGGCAGACTTTACCCTGACGGCCTTTAGATTGCCTCGCAATACACGCGCAGTTCGAGAATCAGGTTCTGAAGGTCTTGCTCGAATTGATTCGCGCCCATCTTGGTCACGGCCAGTTCCATGAGCTTCACTATTGAAGCCAGCCCAGCACGGAATGTCCTGTCCAAGTCTTCATCCGTAGGGTTGAAGATGAACTGATGTAAGTCCCCGCCCTCTTCGGCATGTACATGCCGATTCAGCGACTCCAATGTTGCATGGGCGGCGTCCCCAGACGTGAACCTATAGGCGGCTTCGTGGATATTTCCGACGCCGACCTCGTACGCTAGTGCCGACCACTTAATGGATCGAGGCTTGTCGCCATACTGTGCTACGACTTCCTTCACCTCCTGCTCGAAGCTGGACGTGTCCGCGCCGGTCCGGCCAGCGATGTTCATTTGGATAATCGCGTTCGCAATACCCTTGCGATGTGCGGCGTTGTCCTCCTGCAGAAGCGCAAGCATGTCGTGCTTCTCAAACATGCCAAGGGCCAAAAACAGCGTCTCAGCCAGTGCCCTGAGCAAGATACGAGCCTCTGTGATCGCGCCACGTTCGGCGATCAGGATAACACCTTGGAAGTTCTGAACTGCGCGGGCGTAGCACATGACCGCGTGGGCCATGGCCTCATCCAAATTTGCCAGCGGCAGCGTCCACATGATGCGCATCGCCAGAGCGTTGGTCTGTTCCATGTAATGGAAGCCAGTCGCGTGCTTGGCCCTGACGTTCTCTCTGAACTTCGTCAGCTCATCACTCAGGAATCCCACCTCCGTGAAATCCGGCATGTGGCCTCCTCTATGCAATTGACGATGATAATGACATGGCTTGCGTCGGCGTTAGACCAAGTCACGCTCAAAAGGGAACTATGTACGGTGAAATAACCTTCAACAAGAAATCACCAGATGTTGGAACGTACCCGGGTGAATGCGAAAGGAAGATGAAATCCCAGTCCATCGCAGCGTAGCGTTCGCCGATATTTCTTCCATCGAGAATGCAAAAGGGAACAGCCGGCTCATTGATGCACGTGCGGTACTCAATAAAGTCGCCTCCCGTGCTGAGGTTTTCATCAATCTTTGCGCGCGGCGCGTGCATAAGTTCAATCGTAAGTTCGACACCGGGCCTATAGAACTCAGTGGTACCTGTGAACGGTTCGTCTCGCAATAGATAGCGTGGTATGTCGTCACGCCAGTCTTCGGAAGTGACAAAATCAATACGCTCGACCCACCGATTCCCGATCGCATACGGCATGAAGCTGGCAAAGTTTAGGCCTTTTATTCCTCGCCGCGGTCGCATTCGTCGTGCAAGACTAAGTTCGAGAAAATCACTGTGAAGATAAACCCAAGACGGCGTCCCCAATCCAAGATCCGCGTGGGCATCAACGTGGCATACGAAGAATGGTGGCTCTAGTGACTTGCGTTTGATTGCGTCGCGCCAAGCGTAGAACACTTCGTGATGACTCCTGACAACCCGGCCAGGGCGAGGAGTTTGAACATTGAGAACATCCGTCAAGAAATTCACCACTACGTCCTTGCGCCAGGGCGTGATTCCATGTTCGTCCGGGCGGGACTTAAAACTGTCGGGGCGATTGGTAGCCCTTCCATGCATGAAGAAGTCTAGATCGAGGGAAAGCACGTTCATTGTAAATAGGGAAAAAAATTTACTATCAATCTAGGGTTGAAAGCCTGACCGTAACGACACCCCGGAATTGAACCGTATTGTGTAATACTGGATTGAGTGGCTCGGAATGCTAGCACTACTACCGGGTCGTACGCCGCGACAATGACTCATATCAGCGCGCGTTGCTTGCGGGAACTCTTACAAGGTTGCAGGGAGTCCCTAGCTTCCGCACATCGGCCTGAACGGTCATTGGGCGCTTGCCGATTGAGCGGCAGCACCAATGCGTATTGCCGTCGTTCATCAATTGACCGGCAAAAAAGTCTGGGGCGATAAATCCGAACGGCCGGTTATCAAAATCCGCTACTCACACTTTGTGCCCTTTGCGGCCGGCCAGCTTTCTCCATTGCGGCCGTTCCGCCAAACCCAATTTCTGCGAAATGGAATCTACGAAGCGGCCGTTGGCGACCTCACCCTACCGGCCAGGTGCGGACATAGCCGCCAGAAAAAATCGATCTGATCAAGCGGCCGGTAACTCATCATATACCTGCCGTTCGACCCTATAGGTGCTCGGCCAGCTCCTCGGCCGATCCGGCCAGCGGCACCGTTACCCCATAGCGGTCGTACATGAGAAGGTCTCCCCGATACCGGTCATTGCATCGACTAAGCAAAGCCGAAAAAAGATTGCCTTGGTCAATGCCGGCTGACGCCATTTTGCAGACCGTCATAAGTTTGCCAAGAACGGCAGCTTCACCTTCAGTACCAGTCAAGCTACACAGTAACGCAGTCAACGCAGTGTAGTGTAAGATCGTTCACCGCCGCTCAATCCTTCAACTAAATTTGGGACGTCGCCTCGTCAGATCAAGTATCTCAACAACATCGACGAACAGGACTACGGAATCGTAAAATGAATCACCAAACCCATGTTGGGTTTCAGATCCTTTTGCGCCGCCAGCAATGTGTTGGCCGGGATTGAGTTGGTACACATGATCCGCAAAGGTCAGATGATGATTATGAGAGTGCAACTCTCTTTCGCCAATCAATTTTATGCACTGATGGGCGAATTGTGCCTAGAAACACTGCGTGCTCGATAAATCCGTCCATAATCCGACATAGCTTAGCTAATGCGACAGAACCACAATGGGTCCCAGGCGGGAACGCAGGCCTTAAATCAAACTGCGGATATGGCCGATACGGTAGCCCAAGAAATGGGTATCGATCTGGCCGAAATAACTCAGCGCAAGGAATTTCTTGAATTCGGTGCTACCGACATTGCGCTGCTCAAGAACATCCATGGCCAGATCTCCGATGCGCGCCAGGGCTTTGCCGAAGGATTCTACGAGTACCTGCGCGGCTTCGACAAACTGAATCCGCTGCTGCGAGATGATGAAACCGTCGCACGTCTGAAGCGTGCCCATAATGTTTATTTCTCCCAACTCACAAAGGGCAAATACAACTGGGAGTATGTCAAGAACCGCCTCAAGGTGGGTGAAGTCCATTCGCGCATTGGCCTGGAGCCAAAGTGGTATGTCGGCGCCTACCGCAAGTACCTGTCCGACATGCTGCAGGCTGTGTGGGATATTACTGGGGGCGACCGAACACAATTCGCCACCACCTTCGATGCCTTGCTCAAGGTGGTGGTATTCGACATCTGTCTGACTCTCGACACATACATTCACGCTGACCAGAAGAAGATCCTGCACCTTAAGGAAGACGCTGAAGACAGCGCCGCCAGCGCCAAAGCGGCGGAACAGCGTTATCACGACCTGGTACAAGGCATTAACGCGATCGTTTGGGAAATGGATCCCGCGAGTCGTCGTTTTACCTACGTTAGCCGGCGTGCAGAAACCATTCTTGACTATCCCGTGGCGGACTGGCTCACGACCCAGAGTTTCTTGGAAACGATTATTCACCCGGAAGACCGGGAGGCTGCCTGGCGTTATTTCTTCCAGACGGTTGGAAGTGAGAACTACCTGGATGGCCAGATCGAATTCCGCGTCCACGCCAAGGATAGACGGGAGATTTGGTTGCAGGTAATGGCCGAAGCTGTGCCAGCGACAGAGGAACGGCCACCCTTGATCCGGGGACTTATGCTGGACATCTCAGAGCGAAAGCGCGCGGAAGAACTGCGGCACCTCGCGACTCATGATGTGCTTACCGGTCTACCCAATCGCAGGCTGTTCCATGACCGGTTGAGCCAGGCGCTGGCCCACGCGCGCCGCGAAGGAAAGCTGGTAGCGGTATTATTCATAGATCTGGATCGCTTCAAGCAGATCAATGATAGCCTTGGACACGCCGCAGGCGATACGGTTTTAAACGAGGTGGCGGCAAGGCTGACACGCAGCCTCCGCGATAGTGATGCGGTGGCCCGCTTAGGTGGGGATGAATTCGCGATGGTGGTAGGGTCCTTGGCGGTGCCAGAGGATGCAGCCATAGTGGCGCAGAAAATTCTCGAAAGCCTGACCCAGCCGACGGTGATCGACAGTCACGAGGTTCCCCTTGCTGGAAGCATCGGTATTAGCCTTTACCCCCAAGACGGTGCGGATGGTGAAGCCCTGATCAAGAATGCCGATGCCGCCATGTACCTTGCCAAGCAGGGCGGACGCGGCAGGTTCTGCTTCTATTCTTCCAAGACGGATGCTAATCCTGCATAGCTCAGCACTTAACTGATGTTTAAGGCGCGTAACCTGCCGGTCGATGATGGTCATGTCCAAGGGCGGTTTGAGCCGGGGTTGCGCAGATTCCTGCCGAGGATACTTCGGGTCGTGCGGGTCGTGCGGTTGAAATGCCTTACATCTAGGCCCATACTAGCTATCCGTTGACGGTTGAATCGGAACTGCCCGCGTTCTTCGGCACAAGAAGGAGCTTTCATGGCCATCCCCCACGCAGCATCAGGTGAATTGATAGATGTTCGGCCGCTTGGTGCGGAACTGCGTCAAACGAGTTCAAGTACTCTGGTCAGGGCAGATCACCTTGAGGTCTTCCGCCTGGTGTTGCCGGCGGGCAAGGTGGCCCCCGATCACAAGGCGTCCGGAGCGATCACCATTCAATGCCTGGAAGGAGCAGTGGAGCTCGCGGCCTACGCACGAACACAGATACTCCGTGCGGGAAGCATGGTCTACCTATCTGACGCAGAACCGCACGCGGTCAAGGCGTTGGAGGACTCTTCCCTTCTCATCACGGTTTTGTTGAGGCGTGCGTGATTCCGTTCAAGCTCAGCACGCTCCAAGCTATACGATTGCGGCTACACAGGCTTTTTACACTCAATGGAGACATACCATGACCAAACAACCGGACACCACTTTCGATCTGCCGACGAGGGTACTCAAGGTCACTTTAACCGAGCTGCCGTTGCCCGGCGTCGCGGGACACGACGAGTGGCTACTCGATGAAGCGCTTGCCGAAACATTTCCCGCCAGCGATTCCATCGCCGTATCGCAGCATTCACACGCTTCGGACAAGGCCGCCTAGCCGGCCAGGATGAGCGTCATTCTGCTTTTTTTTTGGAGATAAGCGTGTCACTTCCCACACGAATGTTCGACGCAATCGTCGTGGGTGCAGGTGGTTCCGGACTTCGGGTAGCGCTTGAACTGGCTCGCACCAACCTCAAGGTTGCCGTGCTTTCCAAGGTTTTCCCGTCGTCGAAAAGGATAGCCTCGCCCTTCACACTGGGCCACGCACGCCTGGTGCAGAGAATCGGAGAATCATGTCCCAGCAATTCGGTCGCGTGACCCAGTCGTGGGACCGGACGCTCAAACTCACTGCGAAGGACATCTCGCCGCACTTCTGACCTAACGGAACAATGCTGAAGTTGAAAGAGTTTTGCCTGCTTGCGAAGAATGACTTTGCTGATTAACGGCTGCGAATAAGCGGGCTGGTCGAATATCCGGAGTTCTCATATTGCGAGCCGGAAGCTGAAGGCGATTCCGACGCAAGAACAAATCACCACGCATCTTTTGCATTTAGAGGTGGCCCTACGTAGCCAAGTGGGGGGGTTCTGATGCGTCACATCCTTGAGTTGGTGAAGCCGACGGCGAATGCCCGCCACGGCAACGTTAATCGGCGCATCGAGGACTTTCACCAACGCCGCGCGCGTAGCAGCATCATTACTTTCTGGAGTTACAATGAGCAGGGCGCCACGCGTATAAGGAGAGGTAAACAGTGGAAGTCTATAAGGCAGACGTAGCAATAGTCGGCGCGGGTGGCGCCGGTTTGCGGGCGGCGATCGCGGTCGCAGAATCCGATCCGGCGTTGAAAATTGCGCTGATTTCCAAAGTCTATCCGATGCGCAGCCACACGGTGGCCGCCGAAGGGGGCGCCGCTGCGGTGACACGGGCGGACGACAGCCTGGAATATCATTTCGATGACACTGTACACGGCGGGGACTGGCTGTGCGAGCAGGACGTTGTCGAGTACTTCGTTGCCCACGCCCACGAAGAGGTGGTACAGATGGAGCATTGGGGCTGCCCGTGGAGCCGCAAAGAGGACGGCCATGCGAACGTGCGCGCCTTCGGCGGCATGAAGATCGAGCGTACCTGGTTTGCCGCCGACAAGACCGGCTTCCATATGCTGCACACGCTGTTCCAGACTTCCATCAAGTATGCCTCGATCAAGCGCTTTGACGAGTATTTCTGCACCGACCTGATGGTCGAGGACGGTCGCTGCCAGGGTGTGCTCGCGATCCAGATCGCCACCGGCGAGTTCACGCTGATCCAGGCGAAAGCCGTAATTATCGCCACTGGAGGTGCCGGCCGTGTGTTCCGCGAGAACACCAACGGCGGTATCGTCACCGGCGACGGTATGGCGCTCGCCTACCGTCATGGCGTGCCGCTGCGCGACATGGAATTCATGCAATATCACCCGACCTGCATGCCGGGCACCGGCCTGCTGTTTACGGAGGCGTGCCGCGGGGAAGGCGGGTTTATGCTTAACAAAGACGGTTATCGCTATCTGCAAGATTACGGACTCGGACCACCTGATCCGTCGCCACGCAACAAAGCGATGGAACTCGGACCGCGCGACCGCTTGAGCCAGGCTTTCTGGCACGAGAAAAAGAAGGGCCGGACGATCGAGGGCCCGCATGGCGCGGTTGTAAATCTGGATCTGCGTCACCTCGGCGCGGCGAAATTGCACGAACGCCTGCCGCTTATCTGCGAACTGGCGGAGGAATTCCTCGGTATCGATCCGGTACTCACACCAATTCCGGTGCTGCCGGCCGTGCATTACACGATGGGTGGAATTCTGGCCGACGGCAACACGGCGGCGGCGTTGCCGGGCCTCTACTCGGCCGGTGAATGTTCCAGCGTGGGCATCCACGGGGCTAACCGGCTGGGATCGAACTCGCTGACTGAGATCATCGTGTTCGGCAACGTGGCCGGCGTCGAGGCGGCGAAATTCGCGAAGTCGGTAGCGATCAGCAATCCGGCTGCGCTGCAGAAACAGGCCGAGGCAGCGCGCTCACGCGCACTCGGCATCGTCACCCAGTTCGGCGGCAAAGAACGCCTGGCGGTGCTGCGCACGGAGATGGCAAAGAGTATGGAGGATGGCTGCGGCATCTACCGTCTCCAAGCCGACATGCAGGCCACTTGCGACAAACTGCGGGAACTCAGAGAACGCTACAAGAACTTGAGAATTGACGACCATTCCAACGTGTACAACACCGAATGGTTGCTCGGCATCGAACTCGGCTATCTGCTCGAAGTCGCCGAGACGATCGTGCATTCGGCACTCAACCGCAAGGAGTCGCGCGGCTCGCACCAGCGCCTCGACGGCTATGAGAAACGTGACGACGTCAATTTCCTCAAGCATTCGCTCGCCTACTACACTGGGGACGGCGCGCCACGGATTGAGTTGCAGGACGTGAAGATCACCAAGTCCAAGCCAGGTACCCGCGCCTACGGCGCCGCCGGCGAGAAGGCGGAAGCAGAGGAACGCAAGCAACAGAGAGCAGGCAATGGCTGATGCCGTGAAAATAGTCGAGATTGAGGTACTGCGCTATCGTCCTGAGCAGGATCAGGTGCCAGTGCTGCAAACCTATAAGGTTCCATTCACCGACGATACGTCCGTGTTGCAGGGCTTGCAGTACATCAAGGATTATCTCGACGGGACGTTGAGCTTTCGCTGGTCCTGTCGCATGGCGATCTGCGGCAGTTGCGGCATGATGATCAACGGCAAACCTAAGCTCTCGTGCAAGACTTTCCTGCGCGACTACTACCCCGGCAATTTGCGGGTCGAGGCGCTAGCGCACTTCCCGGTCGAGCGAGATCTTATGGTGACGGTCAAGAATTACGTCAAGAGGCTCGAGGGCATCAAACCCTACCTGATCCCAAAGGAAGCGCGCACCCTCAAAGAGGGCGAGTATCTGCAGACGCCGCAGCAGCGGGATCGCTATATGCAATTCAGTGCCTGCATCAACTGCATGCTCTGCTACGCCGCCTGTCCGCAGTATGGGATGAATCTCAAATTCATCGGCTCCGGACACATGGCCATCCTGGATCGTTACAACGCCGATTCGCGCGACGGCGGACGCGATGAGCGCATGGCGCCAGTGAACGAAGAGGATGGGGCGTGGGGCTGCACCGCCATTGGTTATTGCTCTGTCGTCTGCCCCAAACAGGTCGATCCGGCCCACGCGATCAATATGTACAAGATCAAGAGCGCGATAAATTATTTCACCAGGTTCGTCACCCTAGGGGGAACAGATAAATGAACATTCAGCGACCCTATGTCCGGTCCATGGATGGTTGGTGGAAACGGAATGCCTACTATATTCGCTACATGGCGCGCGAAGTAACGGCGGTGTTCGTGGCCGCCTACGCGCTGGTGCTGCTGGTCGGGGTGGTGCGCCTGAGCCAGGGCGAAGCGGCTTTCAACGGCTGGCTGCAGGCGCTGAAAAGCCCGCTGTCGCTGGTGTTTCATCTGGTTTTGCTCGCAAGCTTCGTCTATCACACCTGGAGTTGGTTCAACATCATGCCCATTACCATGCCCATGATGTTCGTCAGCGGCAAACGGGTACAACCGGGGAGGATCACCGGTACCGGACTCGTTGCCGCAGTGATCGCGTCTGTGGCGGTGTTCTTCATCGTGCGGGGGCCCCAGCCATGAAGCGATCTAACGAACCGATTTTCTGGTCCTTGTTCGGCGCCGGCGGAATGCTGGCGGCGCTGATTGGTCCGGCACTGGTTTTCATCACCGGCATCGCGGTGCCATTTGCCTTGATGAATCCGGACACGATGAGCTATACGCACATGCTGGCATTTTCCCAGCACTGGCCCGGCAAGTTAATTGCCTTTGCCGTCATCGCGTTGTTCATGTGGCATGCAGCGCATCGCATCGCAATCCTGCTGCACGATTTTGGCGTGCACGCGGTTGCGTTAGTCAAGTTCGGTTGCTATGGGCCCGCCTTTCTCGGTACGGTAATCGCCGGCTATACGTTGCTGACGCTGGAGAGCTGAGACCGCGCATGCCGGAATGCATAAGCCCGCACGCACCCAGCGGGACGAGCGAAGGGGAGTGACGATGCAAATCCGCGCTACCGATCGGCAAACGGAGGTGGAAAGAACCGTGGGGTCACGCGGAAACAGGGGGACCCTACCAAAACTAATGGGATGGTCGCCCCTTCCCGAAACGGCATTGAAGTGCCAAAGTGGAGTTGGGTGACAACCACTTAAACGGAAGGACGCGTATCTGCACAAATTTCTCATTCACGGTGCCCGGGCGGTAATCCGAACGGCAGAGAACAAACCGGATGCCGATCCTAGGATCAAGAAGCTACTCGCGCGGCGCAACAAGAATATCGCCGCGGAAGGCTGGCCAACAAAAACACACGCACGATCTGGGCGCTGCTGGCGCATGACCGGGAGTACGACGCAAACTACGGGATAGCGGCATGAACACGGGTTTTCCACAGCGCCGCTCGCCTCTGGTTATAGAGGAACCGCTGGCGATCGATGCTACGGAGACCCTGCGGTATAGCAGGACGACGACAACCGACTTCGAAAGGAGAACATCCACCGATTGCACAGGCAATCACGACATGATGGCGAGATAGGTCAGACCGTGACCGGAAGATCCCGATAGCCTTCGGGGACATTGAATCCCGTAGTCTCAACCATTGCCTGAGACCGGCGACATGAGTTGGACTACGGCCCCCAATGGGTCGGCAACCATGCACGCGCGCCCCACACCCGGAATCTCATGCGGCGGCTCGATTACCGAGCCGCCGAGTTCAACAACGCGAGAGGCGCAAGCGTCAACATCCGCAACGGCGATGAATGCCTGCCACCAGGACGGACGAGAGCGAGAAAGATCGGTTGTTGGGTTCATCATGCCGCCTACATCACTGCCATCGCGGCTGAATATTGTGTAGGTGCCAAAGGGGCCGGCATTTACTTCACGACTGCTCCAGCCCAATAGTTCGGAGTAGAACTTGCCGCTCTTCTTTTGGTCTGACGTTACCAGTTGGTTCCATATGAACGTTCCGTGTTCAGGCATGGCGGTTTCTTTCTTGGCAGAGAGGGGGACGGATGAGCGCGACTCTGTAGCCGCCTAACGCCGCGAGGACTATTCACCAATAGGTTTCGGCGGTGATATGCCCCGGCTCTTTCCGCCGGTGCCGCCTCATCCCTCGTGCGGCCAGAATCTTCTGCGTGTCGTCGACCATTGCCGGGTTGCCACACAGCATTACGTGCGAATTTTCTGCATTCAACTTCAAGCCCGCGCGCGCCTCCAATCGGCCGTCGCGGATTGCATCGGGAATGCGGCCCGCGAGCACGTCGCCCTTTGTCTCGCGGCTTACCATCGGAATGTAGGTGAACGCGCCCGGATGCGCGGCTGCGATATCCACGATCACATCGCCGTAGGTCAGTTCGCTGACGAATCGCACTGCGTGAACCAGAACGATGCGGCCAAATTTCTCCCACGGCTCTGTGGTGCGCAAAATGGACAGGAACGGCCCCAAGCCGGTACCGGTCGACAGGCACCAAAGCACGTCGGCTTCGGGGATTTCGCCAATCGAAAAGAAACCGTTACCGCGCGGCAGCAGCCAGACCGGATCGCCGGGCGCTAGCGCCGCGAGTCGTGGCGTGAGCGGTCCCTCCGGGACGGTGATGAAGTAAAACTCATGCGGCGATGCTTCCGGACTATTCACAAACGAATATGCCGTCCGACCATATCCTCCTTCGATCCTGGCGGCGCCGGCAGCGCGATCCGGCCGAATTGTCCGGCGACGAACGTCACCTCCGGCGCCTCGACTTGCAGCGAAATGAGGCGGTCGGTCCACTGCCGCTTGTTGACCACGGTGCCTTGCACCCATTTACTCATTGCGGTTATTTCGATAGACAAGATACTCGCAGACGCCGGAGTAATAGCCGATAGCGCAGGACATCAATTTCAATTGCCTTGTCGCTTTAAGCCATTTCAATGCGTCTTACGCAAGCATGATCTGCCGGTGCAGTTGCTGGTAGCGCTGCTCGACCTTAGCTCCGAACAGAGGATCAACCTCGGGCGCAATGGCATCACCGACTGCCTTCCAGTCCTCATTGCTGAGAACCCCCTCAAGGAGTGGAAACAAATCGGTTTCTTCCCCAGCCATGTGCTGGCGGTAGAAGGCAATATAGGTTGCCGCGTCCACTTCGACCGATTTCCGCGCCAGTATCGCGCCGCCCAGTATTCCATCCAGTTGTTCGACTAACCGCTTGCCTGCCGCGGCAATCACCTGATGCTCGCCAAGAAGTTCGCGAACACGGATCCGGGTCGATCGATCCCGTTCCGCAAGCTTCCCGAATGCGATATCTTCCCTGGGATGATGGAACCGATCGGGGAATTGCGTCAGGTAATAAACGATGTCGAGCATCAGTTCATAATTCGCCTCCGCCCCTTCTTGAAATAAACCGATCTGCGATTCCAGAATGCCGAGGAGGCGGACGAAATCGGTGTGTTCGGCTTTCCATTTTCTGATCTGGGTCGACATTGTCGTTTCTCCCATCAATATACCTGGCGCAGATGCCTCGCGTGCGGTATCAAGGATATGGTTGGTGCTCTAAGCATACTCCGGCGCGGCTCCTGACCCTGTTTGCCTAACCGTTTCACGTCTGCCAATTCGCTACCCATGGTAGACCCTCTCAGTCTCGTTGCGGTTGAACGACGCCTGAGGAAATGGCAGCCTGTCCCGCGTTAATCCTTATGGGTAGGTGCCCCGGACTCGGGATAATGCCCTTTAGCGGGGTCTTTGGTTGCTCCATAGAGCCCCTCAACATAGTGGATGTACTCGACGTAGGCTTCAATATACTCCCGCCCGGCTGCGACGTTGTCCTTGTTGAAGGTCTTTTTGGACATCACGACTTTGAAATGTTCGCGCAAGCCTTTTTGAACTGCGTCCGTGAGCAACTTGACTACCGGTTCCACCGAACCCGTCTCGAGAGCCTTGTCGCCGGCCGGGATGGCCGGGCCGAGATCGCGACCCGCTGGTTTCAACCCGGTGTAAGACGCGCCTTCTCCGGTGCGATGCACTCGCACCAAGGTCTCGAAGAAATAATTATCAGCCATGTCCTTGGCTGCCGGACTGAGCTTTCTGATGCCTGCCGCTTTCTGGAAGGCATTCTTGATCGCCGCTTCGTCGTCCTTTTGCACCCAGATCAGAACAAGGTTCACGTTTCCCGTGTCGAGTGCTTGGCGAGCGGCTTTGACGACCGGCCCGTCCAAACCATCACAGTGTGCGAAAGCCGTGGTGGCCCCAAACAATAATGCGAGAGGGACAACCGCGATCGCGGTCAAACGGGCTATGGTGTTGTGATATCTCATGGAGTTTCCTTTCTCAGCACTGAACGCGCGAGTCGCGCGGGCTTTGGTATCCCGAACAAAAACATGAACGGTAACCGTCATTTGCGACAAAACCTAGCACTGTTGATTTGCATAAATCAAGAATACCCTACCAGATACGACCTTATCCCCTTTGACCTTTGTCAACACAGCTAACAACGGTGGGGTCCCTTCTGGCATCATCTTGTTGCTCCGATGAATCTTTCAGGTTAAACCATGGAATGACTTTCCGTCGGCAAGAGCAACCCTGCCAAACCCCACATAACCATGGCCAGACTCCTGTTCGGTCAGGGTTCCAATAGAATCCTCGACCTATGACTTGATCATGGTCAATAACATTTTGAATGACTCGATGGCCTTCAAAGCATGTGGTTGGTTGGCGGGCATGATGATCATCTCACCTTGTTTCAGATGAAACGGATTGCCAGAAATCCTGATTTCTACCTCACCATCGAGAACCTGAACCAAAGCATCAAAAGGTGCAGTGTGTTCGCTCAACCCCTGACCCTGGCCAAAGGCAAACAGGGTTACCGTCCCCGTCTTCTTATCGATAAGGGTCTTGCTGACAACAGCGTCCTTTTGATAGCTCGCCATATCAAGCAAACATAGTTTCTGGATATCGCTCATTTCCTTTTCTCCATTGCGTATTGATGATTGGGTTATCTGGTGCGCCCCTTTCCTGCTGCTTACTTTGCTGTGGTGAGTGAGCGCCCTCCCGGCCACGTTCGCACACCAACACAAGCAAACTTGAATTTGTTAAGTACATGCTATAAGATAGTAACTAGTTACTTACTTGTCAAGAAAAGAATGGGAAAAACTCTCATGCATCAAGTGGTGGGAAAACGCAAACGCCTTTCGGGACCTGAGCGAAGGCTGGAAGTTGTCGCGGCGGTGCTTGAATTGGCGCGGGAATCCAGCCCCGAGGGGATTACCACTCAGGCCATCGCCGATCGCGTCGGCGTAACCCACGGCGCGCTGTTCAAGCACTTCCCTGATAAGGAAGCCATATGGACGGCGGTTTTCGACTGGGTACAGGAACAGCTCGGAGCGGTTATCGACAATGCCTTCGTCGTAGGTGGCGATCCATTGACCGTGCTGGAGCATGTTTTTCTGGAGCATGTCGGCTTCGTCTGCCATCACCCTGGAGTGCCGCGCATCCTCTTCCACGAACTTCAGCGCCCAACCGATTCTGCATTGCATGAGCGCGTGCGGCGCATGGTGGGAGGCTACCGTCAGCGGCTGTGCAAACTGCTGGCCGAAGCCAAGCGGACCAAACAACTACCGCCAACGCTTGACGAGGAAGCCGCAGCGGTGCTGTTTATCGGCACGGTGCAGGGCTTGGTGGTGCAAAGCACCCTGTTTCACGGTGAGGCCGGTATGCTGGCAGCGGCAAAGCGGCTCTTTCCTTTGCTGCTGTATGGTTTTCGAGGAGTTCGGTCATGAATCTCCCGACTCGCCGTGCATTCGCCATCAGTGCCGTCATTGCCGTTGCGCTGGGTGGTCTGGCCTGGGTGATCGCCACTCAAGGACCTTTGGCCCCAATCAAGGTCACCGTGGCCCAGGCCAAGGAGACTACTCTGGCGCTGTCTATCTTCGGCATTGGCACTGTCGAAGCGCGGCGTAGCTACAACATCGGTCCCTCAGCCACGGGACGTGTGACCAAGGTGCTGGTCGATCAGGGCGATAAGGTCACCGTCGGCCAGTTGCTGGCGGAAATGGACCCGATCGATCTGGAAGAGCGGATGCAGGCAAGCCAAGCCGCTGCCGACCGGGCAGCCCACAATGTCAGATCTGCGGAGGCCGGCCTGGCCGAAGCGGAAAGTCGAGCCCGGACAGCCAAGGCCAGTACCGACCGCTTCGTTGAACTGCGACGCAAAAACTTCATCAGCCAGGAAGCTGCCGACGCCAAGCCTCACGAGGCGAATGCCGCCGAGGCAGGTCGCGCCGGCGCCGAGGCCGCCCTGGCAGCGGCACGCGACGAGATGCGCCGGACATTGGCTGACCGTACGGGCACCGGCAAGCTGCGTGCCCAACTGCGCTTGTTCAGCCCGGTCAATGGCGTGGTTGTCTCGCGCCTGGCGGAGCCGGGATCGACTCTGGTCGCCGGTCAGATGCTTATGCAAGTGATCGATCCAAGCAGCCTCTGGGTGCGCGCGCGCATCGACCAGGGGCGTTCAGCAGGTCTGACCGTCGGTCTGCCGGCCGAGATCGTGCTGCGCTCCAAGCCTGGGCAGATCCTGCTGGGGCGCGTCGAGCGCGTCGATCTGGTGGGAGATGCGGTGGCCGAGGAACGCATCGCCAACATCGGGTTCGTGCAACTGCCCGCTGGATTGACTATCGGCGAATTGACCGAAGTGACTCTGCGGCGACCACCCATCGAACATGCTCTGGCCATACCTGCCACCGCCATCAAACAATTGGGCAGGGAGGAAGGCGTCTGGCAACTTGAGGACGGCCGCACGGTCTTTCGCGTACTTACCATAGGAGCCGCCTCGCTGGAAGGCGTAGTGCAAGTAATCTCCGGCCTGAAGGCGGGGGAAGCGGTAATCCTTCATAGCAGCAAGCCACTGACTTCCAATATGCCGGTCAAAGTGGTGGATACGCTGGTGCGAGACTCGCTGTGATCAATCTCGCTAGCCGCGACATCCTGCACGGCTGGGGCAAATTTCTGTTTACCGGTATCGGCTTGGGCCTCCTGGTCGGCCTAACCCTGTCCATGGCCGGCATTTATCGCGGTCTGGTGGAAGACGGACGGATGTTGATCGACAACAGCGGCGCCGATCTATGGGTGGTGCAGCAGGGCACCCTGGGGCCCTATGCCGAACCCTCCAACCTGCGGGATGACGTCTATCGCTCCATTGTCGGCCTGCCGGGAGTGGCCCAGGTCGGCAATGCTGCCTACCTTAGCATGCAGGTGAGCCAAGGCGTCAAGGATGTACGCGTGATGCTGGTCGGCTTCGAGTCGGGACGACCCGGGCAACCCGGCTACCTGATAGCTGGGCGGCCGGTAACGCGCAGCCATTATGAAGCCATAGCCGATGAGAAAACCGGCTTCCATGTTGGAGACCGTGTGCATATCCGCCGGCATGAATACGCAGTCGTCGGGCTAACCCGGCGCATGGTCTCGGCCAGCGGCGATCCGATGATTTTTGTACCGCTCAAGGATGCCCAGGAAGTCCAGTTCCTCAAGGACAACGATGCCCTGCTCAACGAAAGGGCGCGTACCGCCGCCAACCCGGCTTTTAACCGGCCCAACGTACCCGGCCTGCTGGAGGCCGTGCAGGGGAGCCAAGCCCAAAGCCATCAGGTGAATGCTGTCCTTGTGCGCCTCAATCCGGATGCCGACCCGGAAGTCGTGGCCGAAAACATCCGCCGCTGGAAGCGGCTTCAGGCATACACCAAGGCACAAATGGACGACATTCTGGTGGTCAAACTGATCGCCACTTCGGCCAAGCAGATCTTCTTGTTCTTGGTGATCCTGTCCGTAGTCAGTGCAGCCATCGTTGCGTTCATCATATACAGCCTGACCATGAACAAGGTGCGCGAGATTGCAGTGCTCAAGTTGATCGGCGCCACAAACAGCACCATCGCCGGAATGATCCTGCAACAAGCCTTGGGGCTGGGGACGATCGGCTTCATCGTCGGCCGTATCGTCGCCGGGATTTGGGCGCCGGTGTTCCCCAAGTACGTATTGCTTCTGCCAGGCGATGCCTTGCGTGGTTTCGTCGTGGTCATGATCATCTGCGCTTTGGCCAGCGTCGTTGCAATTCGCGCCGCTTTGCGCATCGATCCGGCCGAAGCCATCGGCGGTTAAGATGAACGCGCCCGCGATACGACTTCAGGGTTTGAAGAAGCGATACGGCACAGGCGAAACTGCCGTCGATGCCCTCAAGGGTGTGGACATGACCGTTGCTTCGGGCGAGGTGATCGGCCTGATCGGTCCCAGCGGTTCGGGCAAGAGCACCCTGCTCAAGTGCCTGGGGGCCGTTATCGAACCCAGTTCTGGCCGTATGGAAATCTCCGGCCGGACAATTTACGACGATAGCTGGAAAATCGCAGACCTGCGCGCACTGCGCCGCGACCAGATCGGCTTCGTGTTCCAGGCACCGTATTTGATTCCTTTTCTCGATGTTACCGACAACGTTGCTCTCTTGCCCATGCTGGCCGGAATGTCCAACGGCCAAGCTCGCCTAAGAGCGCGGGAACTGTTGGAAGCGCTGGATGTCGCCCATAGGGCCAGCGCCCAGATATCACAGCTTTCCGGTGGCGAGCAGCAGAGGGTGGCCATCGCCCGCGCTCTGGCCAATCATCCGCCGGTGATCCTGGCCGACGAGCCGACTGCTCCGCTGGATAGTGAACGTGCATTGACCGTGGTGCGGATTTTGAATGAAATGGCAGTCCAGTTCCGTACTGCCATCATTGTTGTTACCCATGACGAGAAGATCATTCCGACCTTCCGACGCATTTATCGCATTCGCGATGGCAAAACCGTTGAGGAGGCTGGTGAAGGAAGGCAGGTGTAGCCAAAATGTAATAGTGCGGACATGATAGCGCCAGCTCGCATTTCGGATAGCGGAATATGAAAACTCGATATTCAGTTTGATTTGCGGGTAATTCTGACCATCTGTTTCGGCCGAGATACACACCCAAAGTCTAATTTTCAGAATGTGCAATCCGCAACTTAAGGCTGACAACTGCCAGACGGGACGAATGTCTCTTCAGGAGCGGATCCGGCTCGTGAGACTTTCGACATGCAGTCAATCGGATCCTTGGCCAGATTGCTTTGACGTGGGCTCACCCCGCGACCGCATGCAGCAGACGGTTTATCTGGTGACGCAAACGGATGCCAATATCGGTCCCGAAGCCGACACCTCCTACACGGCACGCGTCTACAACGAGAACAGCGGGTTGCAATAGGCCGTCACGGACCTCTCGACGACAGCCTGGAGTTACCTCACCACCGATGAAGCGACGGACAGCGGACTGGGCCGCATCAACGGCAAATTCAAGATTGAAATCGAAGCCGTGCGCGCCGGCTACACCTGTTGGCAGAAGCAGACCCGCAGCGTCGACCGCGCAGGCTACGGGCTGAACTATGGCAAATACTATGGAGGCACCTGATGGCAAGCACTGATCAGCTGGCGCGCGCCGGTATCATCGAATCGGTGCGCGGCAAGGGCGACGGCATTCGCCTGGCACGCGAACCCGAGGCCATCCGGCTGGGACAGATCGTTCGCGCCAGCGAAGGCCGCGCGCCGATTGTCGAATGCATGTCCGACGATGGCGGGGCCTGCCGCATCGCACCGGCCTTCCGGCTCACGGGGATTCTGGTGCACGCCTTCGACGCTCTCTACGCGGTGCTGGACAAATACACGCTGGTCGATTTGGTGCGCGCGCCGCGCGGTTTGAAGGCCCTACTGGTGCGCAGCTAGCACGCCTCGACACAATGTGCCGTGAAGTTCAAAACTACGTACTCTATTGGCTTAGTAGCGAACCCAGGATATCCACCAGTTCCGCCCAGTCGGCGTCTCTGCCTATCTCTTCCCGCAGAAATTGAGCCTGACTCGACGTCCAGAATTGTGCGTCCGCTACCGGAACCTCGTTGGGCAGTGGTCGATGGGTGGCAATGAATCTCTCGATAGACGCCACGTCGTCAGGCAAGCCCAATTGCCGAAAGAGATCACAAATCCTGTGAATTGAATTTTCCATTAAGCCTCTATCGAATCGATGAACCACCCCGTGCGGACCCCGCATGGCAGCTGGTATGGGAAAGGCGGACTAAGGGCCTGCCTTCACCCGATCATACATTTGTTCGTGGTGCATGCACGCAGCTACGCTCCAATTCCACCAAATGCGGGAGAAGTTCAGAGTGTTTCTGTACGTGGAAAATGTAACGCGGCACTTGTCCTTTCGATGCTTCGGCCATGAAGGGCTCACCCCAGAAGCTGAGCAGTGCTTCGGTTCCGTCGCTCAAATGGCTGTCGGCGAGGATAAAGGATATGTTCTTCTTCAGTTGGCGCCAGCGCGGCTCCCTGACCTTTTCGTGGCCGGCACAGCCGGCGACCCTGGGCAGCACGACGTGCTGCCATAGGTCCTGCTGGCTTTCATCGAGCACGAACTCGATCGAGGTAACCATGGGGTTTTCCACGACCGGCCGCAGCAACGTGTCGAATAGCGCCTGTGGTCGGTACATCGACAGACAGACGTTGAACCAGATCGTGTCGCCTCTCATGTGCTTCACGAAGTGCTCGTGGGCAGAGCGCAAGTGCTGGGGGCCCACCAGGATCACCTCGGGCAGTTTCAGTCCGGCCTGGATCTTGCGGACCGCATGCTCGGTGCGATCCACCTGTTCGGCAGTGAGTTCGTTGTTGCGGGTGTGGCGCATGAAGTTGATGAACAGCAAGGCCATCATTGCAAGAACGATGGGCAGCATGACATGCTCGTCGACCATATGCAACAGATGCAGGATGGTGGCCACAACAGCGGTTGCGATTCCTGCAATCGCGTCCCATTCATAGCTCAGAAATCGCTTGAGTTTCATCTGTGGCCTATCGACGGTAATGAGTCGCACTCAAAAAGTGTCGGCTCCATTGCAAACTTGGGCTACGGATTGCCCCATTTCTTCCCAGCTCCATGCCTTAGAACCTTAAGTGAGTGCTGCTGTGGACGACGTCAAGCTCGCCGCAGCATCTATCCACGCTGGCAATCATCGCAAAAAACGATGAAATCTTCTGAGGCCGATGGCCAACGCGGCTGAAGGCGTGAGAACGCGGAACCAGACAATCCCCCGACCCTCCATTGCTTCCCCCTGTGACTTATGGCCCCCGCTTCGTCATCAACTGCCGGATGCGCTCGATCGCATGCGACGGACTCAATCCCTTGGGACAGACTTCCGTACAGTTCATGATCGTGCGGCAGCGAAACAGCCGATAGGCGTCGTCGAGGAACTCGAGCCGCTCGACCGTCATCGCCTTCGTTCTTGATGACGCAAGCGGTCCACCTGTTGTCGCACCAAAGCCGCGCCTCTTTAACCAAGGCGAACATGTCCGTCTCGGCAGCCTCGTTTGATGTGGTAGATGCCATGCTGAATTTTACTGCTTACCAAGGTAATTGGCTGCTGCAACCACCCAAAGTTTGTCACCGGTCGCCTCCGACAAGCAAACTACCTCTACAACTCGCGGCCGGAACCCCGTGCCAATACCTGGGGGTTGTGCGCGTGTCGCATTCGCAGAACAGAGAACGGAGAGTGCGGAGAGTGGAAATTGCACCGCAATTTGGTGATTCGGGAGGATGCCGACATTCGCACGAAACCCGCAAACCACACCAGCAGTGGGGTTTCGATGGGCTATAATCAAGACCATAGCGGGGTTTGACTACAAGGAATTGGTGGTGCGGAGGCGGATTGAACTCCCGACATGCGATTTCTTTCTTCGGCAACGACCGGTGTAAACTCATCACCGGCCGTCGATCCCAACGATGCCACTGACCGAAGTTTGCTGGGACTTGCCGTTGGCATTTGCGACGTGAACCGAGAATTTCAAGCTTCTTCGAATGGCCGTTTTTCCAATTCGGCGAATTAGGATGAATGACTGCTTCCTAAATTCACTACGTCGGCATTGGCCGAACCGCTGTCCGACGATCAATTCTCGTGGGAGGCAGCTATGTGATCAGTAAGCCGCCATAGGGCTTGCCCATGTCATGTGACGGCAATGGGCACACAAGCGACCGTCCTCTAATCGGATTCATCGCCAGAAAGCGGTCAGTGAAATTCCAATTGCTAAAAGCGGCCAGTCGTCACCGAGTGCTCGGTGCCCAAAGTGGAAGCCCAGAATTCTCAATAGCGGACATCACGGCAGCATGCTAAACACGTTCCCAAGTGCTACTGTACGTTCATGGCCAGGCAAGGACAAGCACACCAATCACAATGAGCGTGCCGCCGATGGCTAGTTTCAAAGTGAATGCTTCGCCAAGAAATACAATGGCAAGGAAAATAGCGAACACGACACTGAGCTTGTCAATCGGTGCGACGAGCGATGCTGGCGCCATCTGTAGCGCCCGGTAGTAAAACAACCACGATAGGCCAGTCGCAACGCCAGACGCAACAAGAAAACCAATAGAGCGCCACGTAGAGTCTTTTGGCCAGACCCATTCGCCACGTGCGCTAACGATAGCCGCAGTGACGGCCATTATTACCACAGTGCGAATTAACGTTGCCAGATTGGAGTTGAGGCCTACGACACCGAGCTTTCCGAGAATCGCCGTTAAACCGGCAAAGAACGCCGAGCCGAGAGCAAAAGCTTGCCAAGATGAAAAAATGGGCATTGATATTTGTTATTGAGTTTAAGTATGGCGAAGCAATGGCTGCTGACTTAATCAGGCGCCGAAGCGCGCCACGGCTCCCAGTTCCGCTTCGATTTCCAGCAGTCGGTTGTACTTGGCGATTCGCTCAGAACGACACACCGAACCGGTCTTAATCTGGCCGCCGCCCATTGCTACAGCAAAGTCGGCCATGAAGGCGTCTTCCGTTTCGCCTGAGCGGTGCGAAATGACGAAGCCCCACCCGGCTTGACGGCAGAGATGAATCGCGTCGACCGTCTCGCTGACGGTGCCAATCTGGTTGAGCTTGATGAGCGCCGCGTTACAGGTCTTTTCCTTGATGCCACGCGCGATGAAGCGTGGATTGGTGACCAGGATGTCATCCCCGACAATCTGAGTCTTGTCGCCCATGGCAGCCGTCATCCGTGCGAAGCCTGTCCAGTCGTCCTCCGCCAATCCATCCTCAATGGAGATGATGGGATAACGACTGACCCAGTTCTTGAACAGGGCAATCATCTCGTCGTTGCTTTTGTCTCCCTGCCGGCTGCGGGTCAGCTGGTATCTGCCGTCCGTGTAGAAGGAACTGGCTGCGGGGTCGAGAGCGATGGCGATGTCTTCACCTGGGCAGAAGCCCGCTTTTTCGATGGCAGCGACAATCAGTTCACAGGCCATTTCGTTGCCGCCGTCTAGTTGTGGCGCGAATCCGCCTTCGTCACCCACTGCCGTAGACAGCCCCTTCCCATGCAAGAGCTTCTTCAGTGCCTGGAAAGTCTCGGAACCATAGCGTAGCGCCTCGGCAAAGGTCGGTGCGCCCTTCGGCATAATCATGAACTCTTGAAAATCCAAACTCGAATCGGCGTGCTTGCCGCCATTCAGTACGTTCATCATTGGCACCGGCAAATGTCGGGCACCCACCCCTCCCAGCCAGGCGTAAAGCGGTACTCCGCAGGATTGGGCGGCTGCCCGCGCCACAGCTTGGGAGACGCCGAGGATGGCATTGGCGCCGAGCCGCGATTTGTTCTCCGTGCCATCGAGTTCAATCATGGCGGCATCGATGGCCGCTTGCTCTGTTGCGTCGCGCCCTACCAACACCATCGCGATTTCCGTGTTCACGTTATTCACGGCAGTAAGGACACCTTTCCCCTGGTAGCGCTTGTCGTCGTCATCGCGCAGTTCAGTCGCCTCATTAGCGCCAGTTGAAGCACCGGAAGGAATGGATGCAGTTCCAACGGTTCCGTCCTCCAGGGCGACACGGACACGCACCGTGGGAAAACCGCGGGAGTCAAGAATTTCGAGGGCGGTAATGCTTTCGATGTGACGTTTCATTTAAATCTCCTAGAGCCAAGGTGAACGGTAGCAGTAGCTTCTACAAATTGGTACTAAACTGAAGCCCCGTGTAGCGATTTGGCCCAACGACATAACTGAGCCGTGGTCCTGATGCCGACTTGGTGAAATAATAGGAAGAGCCAATTCCTATGGCACCACCTGCTATCACATCTTTCCAGTAATGCTGGCGGGAATGAACGCGGCTATAGGCCACGAATGTTGACGCTGCATAAGCAGGGATGCCGAACTCATAACCTCCTTTCATTTGTAGGTACTGCGCTGCCGCAAAAGCCGCAGTCGCGTGTTCCGATGGGAAGCTTTTGTTATCACTGTGGTCTGGCCGCATTTCATGAACTGAAGACTTCAATGCTTCGGTGATTAGCAGAGCTGCCCCTTCGGATTTGACAAGTTGCCACACCCCCTCAGTGTCGTTGTCATGCCAGGAAAGACCAGCAGCGGTTATGGGTAATAGGACGGTAAGGACATCACCGGTTCTTTTGGTGTTGCCAGCAGCAAATGCAGATGTAGCGTAGAAGACTGAGAGGAATAATGCGCTCTGAATCGAGAGTTTTTTCATGATATGAGGTCTATAGTTCGGTGATTAATTGAACAAAGTTTGCGGTTGCAAGAGGTATCACGGCGTGAATAAATGATTTCGAGCGCGTGGACAAATTCATTGTGCAGTCATAGGGTCTCCAGTATTTGAAAGGGTTGGTTCAACGCACCACCAGCACACTGCATGGCGCATAACTCATCACCTTCTTCGCCACCGAGCCAATCAGCCATCGCTCGAACATCGTTTTGCCTCGATGGCCGAGCACGATGAGGTCGATGCCATTAGCTTCCGCGTAGGCGGTAATCTTGACTGCGGGATGTCCTACCGCAACCTCGAAACGAGCCTTGGGGGCTTTGTCTCTGAGGGGCTTCAGCACATGTAGATAGTGCTTGCGCGAGTTCTCGACGACAGCCTCGGTTTCCACTTCGTCGCCGTAATCAGGGAGCCTGGCTACGGCGAGAACGGTCAATTCAGCGCCATAACGCGTAGCCAAATCAAGGGCCTGGTCGAAGGCGCGACCGGCGGATTCGGAACCGTCATACGCGAGCAGTATTTTTTTCGGCATTGGAGCTTCCTTCAAGAGAGACTTCTTCCGTCCGGCTAAGCAGGTGCCGTGGCAGGAAGAAGGCGTTGGCGATTAAAGTCGGCACTACAGCGCTGCCAATGACAGCCGCCACGAGCGCCGAATACTGGGCCTGGTCTATGAGATGGTGGGACAGGCCGAACAGAGACGATATGGTTCCAAAGGTGAGGCCTGTAGACATGAGAAGCGTCGTATACATCCCTTCTCCTTTCGGCGACTTGTAGGCTCGGGTCACCGGATAGACCCCCGCCACCTTGGTGAACATCTTTCCGGCCAGTAACGCAAGAAATGCCAGCGGTGCTGCTACGAGCGCTGGAAGCGATACTAGCGACCCAGCGCGAATGAAATAGAAAGGCGTAAGCAGTCCGAATGTCAGCGTGCGCAGACGGCGAATCAGGGCGTGGTCCTTACCCACGGTTCCTGCCAAGACCATACCCAGCAGATATGCCGGCAGCACCGCTTCGCTATCTGCCCAGGTAGCCAGAGCGCCGAGCCCGAACAAGGTGAACATGAGGAACTTGGCTTCCAGCTCCGATGGTCTGCCGCCATAGCGTTTGAAGAAGCGCGGAGTGAGCCACGGCAGCACTACGAACGCGGCAGCCCCCGCTCCCAGGAAGACTAGCGTCTTCCAAGTGAATGGCGCAAAGATAACTCCAAGGGCGACGACAGTAGCAAGGTCGGTGATGAAGCATGCCGCCAGCACAACCTTACCGTAATGAGTCGTGTTAAAACCGAATTCGAGCATCACGGCATATACGACGGCAACTGAGGTAGTCGACATGGCGATGCCGGCCAACCAACTCGCATCGGTCGACCAGCCCATCCCCCAGCGCGCTATGGCAGCGCAGCCGATGAAGGGCCCGGCGAAGCTGACCAGTCCGATGGCAGTCGCCTGCTTCCACTGCTTGCGGAACACAGCGGGGTCGAGTTCGGCGCCGGCCAGGAAGGTCAGCAGTATAGCGCCGGCCCCCGACAGAAATTTGACCCAGGTTGCATCTCCGGCCAAGAGAGCACCCCCTAGAGCGGCGCCAATCAGCAGTTGGGCGATAGTGCCGATGACGATTTCAGATAGGGCTGTTGCGATGCGCAGCCAAATCGACAGGAGAGAGGCCAGCAACGCCAAGCCGAGCCAGAGCGATGCTTGAGCCCAAATCTCGGTCATGGAGCGTCCTCGCCCAACTTGCCGAACTCGACTGGGGTCTTGACGTAGAACAGGTGTACCCCTTCGGCGCGCAGGCGCTCGAACAAACGTCGGGATTCATCTTCCGTAACCGCCATCAGGACTTCCAGTGGCTGGTCAGCAAGCTCGATAAAGTGGGCGGAGTGAATGCGGCCATGATGCCCAAACCCTTCGCTGGCGGGAATCATGGTCGCGCCGTGCAAGCCCATTTCCTGGGCGAGGTGTACCAGCCAATCGGCAAGGGGTTTGCCGTGATGTCGATGGTCTTGCTGAGTGAAGAACGTGATTTGGTAGCCGTTCATGCTTGTCTCCTCAATGAAGCGTTCAGCGTACTTTGAGCCATTGCCATGACGCCAGTCCCAGTAGCGTCATAAAGAGCGAGCCGCTGACGTGGGTTGCGATGGCGGTCATCGCCATTGTCAGACGTTCTTGCTGCAATAGCGTCACCACTTCAGCCGAGAACGTGGAAAAAGTGGTGAGGCCGCCGCAAAAACCCGTCACGATAAACAAGCGCCATTCCGGCGCGATATCCGGAGCCTGGGCGAAATAGGCGACGGCAATGCCGATGATGTAGCCCCCCACCAAGTTGGCAGTAAGCGTACCGGGCGGAATGGCAGGAAAGAGACTATTGAGCTTGGTGCCGAGAGCCCAGCGCAACACAGCGCCGAGGGCCGCGCCCATTGAAATGGCTAATACTGGTTTCCACATCGTCCTGTCCTTGTTCTGTTGTTCTTGGGCAGGTACGCGTAAAGCCTACGCGACCCATCCAGGTCTAGCGTAGGCATCATCAGCCCAATTGATGGGCGGTTCGACGAGTGTTGCGTTTGTCGGGAGGAATGCCATCTCCAGCATCGATTCTGCCACAAACAAATGGAATTTATTTGAACACCTGTTTGCGAGGCTGCAAGCTTCCGGCAATCCGGCTTCTAATGGGCGCCGACAATCTGATTACTTAGCTCCTGATGCATCGATATCTTTAAGCGAATGGAATGGCAATCCAATCAGTCCGCTTTTGGCCGAATCAGGGCAATGTTGAATTCAATCTGCTCGCCGTAAACCGGTCACTCAACAGAGTCAGAGGACTTGAATCAGAAGGCTACCTCGACCGGCTGCTTGTGGCCGGTTGCACGCGTTTGATTGTAGCGTAGCAAAGCGGACGATGGAAATGCGATACAACTCAACCACCGTTCGCCCTGTAGCACGATCAAATTTCCGTCTGTTCTGATATTTCCAGAGCGTCATCGACTTCTATGCCGAGATATCTCACGGTACTTTCCAGCCGGGTGTGGCCAAGTAATAGTTGAACGGCACGCAGATTCTTGGTGCGACGGTAAATCAAGGTCGCCTTGGTTCTGCGCATGGTGTGTGTTCCGTAGGCTGATGAATCCAGACCGATCGAACCGACCCATTGATGCACGATTCTCGCGTACTGCCGTGTTGAGACGTGCTGAGAGTTATGGAGCCGACTCGGAAATAGATACTGGTCAGACTTGAGGTTGGCTTTTGCCATCCAGGCGGCAACGGCATCTCGGGTGGGCTCCGTCAGTTCAAACTGCACTGGACGCTGCGTTTTTCGCTGCATGACCATGGCCCGGTTCATGATCTGACTACCATGAGTGACATCGCGGACCCGGAGGCTGACCAGATCGCAACCGCGCAGCTTGCTGTCGATAGCGAGATTGAACATGGCAAGGTCTCGGATACGCTGGTCACGCTGCAGGTTAATGCGTATAGCCCAGATATCTTTCGGTTTCAGGGGTGGCTTCTGACCGATGAGCTTTCCTTTGTTCCATGCATCGTGGGATTTTGTGGTTTCCATTTCAGACTCCTTTCGGTTGAACGGAATCCGATTTTGCGACGATGCAAAAAATATTGGGCTTTGAATGGCTGCTATGCAATGGCGATTCCCAACGCGTACAATCGGCCAGAACCGGCCGGTGAGACTTCCGCCCCATAGCCGACGCTGACGATTGTCGATTAATATCCGTGGGGTGTGTCGTCAAAATGCTTCTTGTATTTATTTCGACGCCGGCCCCTTTGATAGGCCCCGGTGGATTTGTTGCATTCATATTGAGGCTGTAGAAAAAGTTAACCTGAAACTATAGACCTACCCATTTTGCCTAAAAGACCTCCTCATTTCACCACTCACGCTTTCGACCGCACAAGGCAGCGTCTAACACTTACTCCGATGGCGGTCGCGAGTTTGATCGATGCAGGACAGTTTGTTGATCTTGGTGCCAAGCCAGGAATGACAAAGAGTTTTGTCATGTTTTACAGTATCCCTGATGATGCTTACTTTGTGACAATCCGAGATGTGTTAACTGGTACATTCATTACTGTGTTGCCAGAGGAGTATCACGAGAATCTTTCATGGCCCATCAGTGAAAATCAGCGGGTTCTTGCAAAAAAATTAGCGGGGCTGAGATCAGAGCCTGTAACTAAACCCGCCGCACGGATCGCATCACTGTCTGCAAATTACCTTCTCCCTTCAGGGGACATAATGACCAAAGGATTAGGAAAACTCGATGCTGATGGATTCGAGACAGATCTTGAGGGGCTTCGTCGCAACAAACTCGATAGATACGAAATTAAGCGCCTTGTCGAAGCAAAAGGAATAGATTACTCGTCAGTTCAGTACTTTATTCTACGCATCGGAAGTCAAATTCAACCATACTGCTTTGATCCGCCGTGAGCGACCGCAAGGCTAACCCTTTATTAAATTGAACTTAGCTTCAGCAGGCCACTTAATGTGATCGCAAGACTAGTAGGAGAGCCGATGGAATATGACAAAAAATTTACTCGCAGTTTCATGCAACGAACTCTGACGCTTGCCCGAAACTACAGCGGTTCACTTGACGCTACACTCCTCATTAACTGTCTCGTTGGTCTTCTAATCGTGCCTAAGGAAACGCTGATTGAGAGAATTCCGGCCACTGATTTTGAATCACTAAAGGATTGGGGTATCAACCCTAGCTCGATAAAAAAAGTTGGTCGATGTGAGTATGGGCATGAGCATCGTCCCAATTTGCGCCAACTGGTCCGGCGGCTTCGTAACGCAGTGGCTCACTTCAGAATTGAGCCGCATCATAATGCTGGAAATGTAGTTGGGTTCTCTTTTCGCGATAAAAATGGTTTTCACGCTGAGATTTCGCTTGATGAAATCAGTACCTTTGTTACAAAGCTCGCAGAATATTTGGAAGCACAGGCCTAACAACAGCATCAACGGGCAGGCCTCTCAAGTGGAAAGCTGAACGTCCGGTTCCACACTTTTCTTCTTCTGCTCAGGGCACAAAGTGTGAGTAGCGGATTTTGATAACCGGCCGTTCGGATTTATCGCCCCAGACTTTTTTGCCGGTGATTTGATGAACGGCGGCAATACGCATTGTTGCTGCCGCTCAAGCAACAAGCCGCCAATGACCGCATAGGCCGAGTTGTGTGAATTGACGTTACGGCAGGTTTTCGAGAGAACCAGCCATTCCAGTGGCCGCTATCCGGTGGAGACCAATTTCCGCTTGTGGCCGAACTCGTCCATTGGCTAACTCAAATTTCCCTCGGTAACGCAGCCACTTGGATTTGGATCGTCCGATCCCGTTGAACTCCAAAAAGGATATCTGACACCGGCAAGCTGGGTGGATTTCGACAACCTGATCTGTGAAAATGCCGGCTCCCACTCGTGCTTCAGCCATCATGCCCGTAAAAATCCCAAAAGCGTTGGCCGAGAAGTTCGCCGCCATCACAATCTTGGTCGACGCCTTCGCCGCGCAGCATCTCAACGAAGAATATCGCCAGGCGATTCACCAGGTCGTTGGAGCCTTGGCACGAAAGCGACCGTCACCATTGGTGAGAGG
>JBASWL010000123.1:0-7889 GCA_049276455.1 Georgfuchsia sp.
TGTCATTAAAGGAAAGTGTTGCCGGTCGTGCGCCGGGTGCTGTTGGCTTGAATCGTATCGTCACCGTGCAAGCCGCACTAGGCGCCAGAACTAAATTACCAGTGCAGGTCTGACCAACAATCAAGTAATCAGCGGGATTGGCGCCACTTAACGCCACAGGATTGGAAGTCATCGATATCGCTGCATTTCCCGTGTTGGTCAGCGTAAATATCTCTGTTCCACTAGTGGTCCCCTGTAACTGGTTGTCATATGTAAAATTAGCTGGCGAAACCGTAACGGCTGTTTGGAGCAGAGACCCCGAACTCGAACAGCCGGCAGCATTGCATGCCTCTACATAATAGGTATTTTGATAAACCACTGGATTTGCATCAACGTCTTCAAAACTGGTTGCGTTGGCGAGAGCAGTCCCGATCTCCGTGTATGGCTCCCCCCCTGTACGCGAGCGCCATATCTTGAAATTAATTTCATTGGCATGGTTACCAAGCGTCGTCGATGGGCCTGTCCCATTCCATGGCGTTGTGTCCGTCCAGTTGAGAGCCAAGCTGGCCGGGGCAGCACCACCGGTTATAGCCAGGCCAGTTGGAGCCGCAGGCAAGGTCTCGGCAAAGCGGAAACTCATCGGCCGCATCATGTCGTTTTCTTCGTGGCTGAGGATGTGGCAGTGCCACACGTATTCCCAGTCGTAGTCGAAGACTCTATTCAGCGTGTTGGATGCGAGTGCGCCGCCCGTTGACTGGTCGACATTGGAGAAGCCTTCATTCAGCAACTCGAGGAAAGCCGGATCGTAAGATGTTCCGTCATCGGTCGGGCTCAATGCCGGGTACATCGGGTTCAGCGGCCGGATGCTTTCGGGTATGCCGAAGGGCACCTTGGGCGTGACCGGCCGGATGGCGACGATGGTGTCTTCCAGCGGTGACATCCTGACGGTATCTTTCCAGCCCAGCTCGGTGGGATCCGGTTTGCGGATGAAGCCATCCCAGCCTACACGGTTGACCACCTGTACGTCGAAAAGGTGGAAGTGGATGGGGTGCGTATCCACGCCGTTATGGGTGATCTTCCATAACTGCACGCCGTCTTCGAACATCGTCTCGGAAGCGGGGTCGACATAGTTCTGCAGGGCAAAGGTGGAATTGCCGACTGTGGCCATTTGGACTTCGAGGCCCAGTTTGGCGCTCATCCGGCCGTAATCGTCGAAGGCGCCGCCCATTTCATCATGGATGGCCTTCGGCGACATTGCCGTACCCTTGTCGAATGCATCAAACTCAGGCGTTCCCACAGCCGGGTATAGACCCGGAGCGCCGATCTTGGTGAATGTGAAATTACCGCTCAGATTTGCAACGGTTTCGTATCTCATGTAGTTGTCGCCGATTCTGGAGACACCCCAATACGGCCACACGGACGGGAAAGTGTGGTTGTAGGCATCATGGTATTCAGTCTGACCGACGATGATGGGCTCTTGCGATTCGGCAAATACGCCTTTCACCAGACCTGCCCCTGTTACAGGATCGCCAGTGGTCGCGAATGCAGTATTCAGCGTTGCCAGTGTCGTGGTGTTGTAGTCGTTGGCGGGTGCAGTTCCGCCAGACCCGCTGACCACAATCTGCATGACGGTGCGTACGTTGGGGCCAACGCCGGGCGGAATTGTCGGGTAGCCGCCCATGTCGGTGCGGTCCGGTGCGCCGGTGTAGTAGTCATTGTGCGGGTCAAGCGCCGGGAAGGCCGTGGGGGCGTCGTTGTAGACAATCAGCGTCTGGCCGGCATACTGGGAGAAGTCGACGATGAGGTCGGCCCGCTCGGCAGGCGCCACGATCACCGAACCATCGGAAACGTTGCCGACGTTGAACATGGTGACGTCCAGGTTCCAGACCACCGGGTTGTTTTTGATCAGCACCGGCTTGGGCAGAAAGCCGCCTTCTGACCCCATGTATATCCACGCCGGTCCGGAGGTGGCCGGATCAGGCACACCGCCTTCGCGGCTGTCGCGCGGCCATCTGGAGGGGAAGCCGGGGGTGTTAACGGCGGGAACCATGCCGACTTCCGTCGGGTTGGTCCAGATGGCAGCCGTTGCGGTCGCCTGCGTGCCGCTGACAGGAGGATCGATGGTAACGGTAGGCACAGCGCTATAGCCACTGCCGACAGTCGCCATTTCGATGGCGGCAATGGTGCCATCAGGGTCCACTATTGCAACTGCAGTGGCACCCTTGGCACCAGCACCACCGCCCGTGATGGTGACGGCAGGCGGTACATCCGGGTCGTAGCCGCTACCAGGATTGCCAACCGTGATGCTGCTGACAATCGGGACGGGCTTGTAGAGTTGCAGGTTAAGGAATCTGTCGTGCGAAGCGTTCAGGATGCGCAAGCGATAGGGCTTCGGATCCACGTTCAGCTTGGGATAGGCGGTCCCGTTCACCGTCATGACGTCGAGGAAAGCTTCCGCAGTCCAGGACACGTCTGGCACACCGGGGATTTCCGGGGGCTGGCAGACACCACTGGGGGGAAGGCTGGCGGGGATTCCAGGATCACAATTTTCATCGTAATAGGGGTTGGGACGCGGCCCTTCGGAAATACACCAGGGTTTCACGGCGGTATCCGTAGTCCCGCATACTGGCGTTGGCGGCCAGAACCAGGGGCCATAGTGCCAGCGGCCATACGCTGCGATGCCGCTGAAATCGGGGTTGTACGGGTTCTGGGCCGTCATGTAGACATGGGGCCACCAGAAGTCGCCCTTGACCGGGGTCATGGCATCACCCAGGACGCCAGTCCAAGGTTGCGAACCCCAGGCCCAGGTCGGGTCGTTATCTACGATGGTGTCAGGATCGACAAAGGTCTTGTCCTCGATCACCAGTGGCAGGCCAATACCGACATCGGAAAGAACCCCGGCGTAGGGGCGAGTGTCGCCGCCTGCTTTGGGAGTGACCATCGCCTGTTCCATATCGTCGGTAATGAGGTAACCCGCTGCTTCGCCCACGTAGACGTTGAGACGCGTGATGCCCCAGGCATGATCATGGTAGAACATCAGGCGGGCGCTTTGCTGGTTGGTCCAGTAATAGGTCTGCGAGGCCCGCCCGGTGCCGGCATGTCGGGCACCTCCTGTGAGCTTACGCCGCGCCAGTATTCGCCAGACTCCGCATCCGGCGTGGTCCACTGATGCGGGGTGCCGTCACTGATCCACGGGGTGCGCCCGCCATGGAGGTGAAGCGTGGCACGGTTCTGGGTGAATTTACCGGTGTGGGTTTCGACGGGATTCTCGAACAATGTCTTGGCAACAGGATCGTAATTGATCTCGTATTCACCGGCACCCATGAGTGTTTCGTCAACCGGAATGGGAAGATTTCCTGCAGTACCGATGGGCAGGTTGTTGGTGAACTTGACGCGTACCGGCCTGTCCTTTTGCGCGATGATGACCGGCCCGAGGAAATGGGGTTTGTCCTTGAGGC
Organism: Georgfuchsia sp.; assembly: GCA_049276455.1. Classification (GTDB taxonomy): domain Bacteria; phylum Pseudomonadota; class Gammaproteobacteria; order Burkholderiales; family Rhodocyclaceae; genus Georgfuchsia. The sequence continues at coordinate 3,438 of JBASWL010000123.1, forward strand.
AGGTATCCGTCGTATTGGTCTGTACGTAGCCGCGTATGAGCGTGCCGCCCGTCGCGGCGGGATCCATCGACCCCCCTATGACCGGGTTGCCGTCAACCATGACCGGCGGAAGTTCAGAGTGCATCTGCTCGCGGTATTGGACCAGCGAGATTTCATAGTAGTCGGAGCCCGGATAGGTGGTGGTATCGGGGATGGCCACCGGCAGGTATTGCCCCAGATTGTTCGCCACCGTGCTGCAATCCCCCGTTGAGCCGGCGATGTAGACACCCCCCAAGGTATCGACGAACTTGGTCAGCGGCGGACTAAAGGCCCAGTTGGGCGTATTGAAATAGTCCGGGGTATAACCGGGTTTCATGTCAATAACATGAGTGACCGGATCTACCGGCGCAGGCACTATTGGCGCCAATGTGATGGGCAAAGCCGCCCAGCTTGCGCTGCCTGCCCCGAGCAAGGTTGCAATAACCGCTGAGCGACAGGCTGTGGCGACTAATTTTTTCAGGTTGTTCATGATTGTTCCCCCCAAGCGTTCCGACACTGATCAATTCTGGTTACTACGGCGGTTGCTGCTTTGCGTTTCTTGCGGCAGCGGCGGTCCGCCTGCCGAGCCCTCAAGAATGAGTTGCTGCCTCATGGCCGAAGCCTTTTGCTGAACCTCGCGCCGCATTTTCAATTTTTCGTGCCACTGCAAAACATCCTGAGGTGTCCCGGCAGACCGGGCATGCTTTTTCTTTGCATGGGTCTGGTTAGCGTTCGCAGCATTCGGATCAGGTTGTGGCACTGCATTCGCCGCGGTGACGGCAAATGCAAACAGAACCCCCGCTGCCAATATGTTGAGTTTGCTCATGACGATTTCCTCCTGATAAATGCGTGCTTCAAAATTAACTAATGCCAACAAATGCCTGTCTCTTGAACCTTGTCCCTTGATTACTTGATGCCGAGCAATTCAATTTCGTAAATCAGCGTCTCATTCGGCCCGACCATTTCAGCCTTGCCTTGTCTTCCATAGGCAAGCCTCGTCGGGATGAAGATCTGCCACTTCGAGCCAACCGGCATCAGTTTCAATGCCTCTTTCCAGCCAGGAATGACTTCGCTGAGCTTGAAGGTTGCCGGTTTGCCTGCGGCAGAACTATCAAACTCGTTACCATTAATGAAAGTGCCGCGGTAGTTGATTTCCACCGCGTCGGCATCGGCGGGCTTCTTGCCCTCGCCGGCCTTGAGTATCTTGTATTGAAGGCCGCTGGGCAGCGTTATGACACCTTCCTTTGTCTTGTTCGCCTTCAGAAAAGCTACGCCCTGCTTCTCGGCAATTGCCGCCGCTCTCATCTTGGTCGGCGACATGTTCTGTCTTACCAGCGTTTGATATTTGTAAATGGCGATGCGGATATCTTCATCGGACAACAGATACTTGTTGCCGGCGAGCGCGTCCTTCATGCCCATGACAACCTTGTCGAGATCGATATCGATCCCCTGCTTCCTGAAGTTGCTGATCAGGTTAATGCCCATGGAGTAATTGACGCGGTCGCGCTCAGTCTTCAGCACGGGCTGATCGGCAGGCTGATCCGCTGCTGTCGCGTAAACAGACAGAAGCAACCCGCACAGGGTTGCCATTCCTACTAATAATGTTTTAAGTTTCATTCGGCCAAATGCGTTAAATACAAGCCAAACCAAGGCCTGTAACCGTACGGCCATAATATGCTGATAACATTAGCAACCGCCCCCTTCCCTCTCAAAAGCACTTTCAGCGACATCGCCACCCAATCATTTGTCGCGCTTCTGCGACAAATCGTCGCAGGGTTCCACCTTACTTAATTTTCAAATTTTGTAAAGACATTTCGAGAAGAGTGAGTCGATGTATCTGCATGACAAGTCTAATTATTTTGCATCAAAATGGTGCGTAAAATGCGGAGACAAAATCACTGTTTTAATAATGGTTTTTCCAAGCGCATGAAAATAATGGCTTTGCTTGCGATGGAGTAATTGCCTTTACAGCACATCCGGGAATAACCCTATTTATCTTATGAATATTTTTAGTTGTTGCATGCCTGCAACTTAAGTATTTATACGTACAAGGTGTAAGGGCACTTACACACTTCGGGTACAAAACTGCTGCCAACGCCATAAATCCCTGCACATCTCATCCAGGCCGCGGATTGCTGACCAACCCAGTTCCGTATTGGCCAACGTGGGATCGGCATAGCACGCGGCGATATCGCCTGCGCGCCGGCCGGCGATGCGGTAAGGCACCGGCTGCCCGGTCACCCGCTCGAAGGCGGCGATCATTTCCAGCACGCTGTAGCCTTGACCTGTGCCAAGGTTGCAGGTGTAAACACCCGGTGCCTGGTTGAGCTTTACCAATGCTTTTTTATGGCCGTTGGCAAGATCGGATACATGGATGTAATCTCGCACCCCGGTGCCATCCGGTGTTGGCCAATCATTGCCATACACTGACAGCACGCTCAGCTTGCCTGCTGCCACTTGTGACAAATAGGGCATCAGGTTGTTGGGGATGCCGTTCGGGTCTTCGCCGATCATGCCGCTTTGGTGCGCGCCCACGGGATTGAAATAACGCAGCAGGGCGATGCGCCAGCGCGGATCGGCAGTGAATAAATCACGCAGGATTTCTTCGTTCATCAGCTTCGATCTGCCATAAGGGTTGGTTACCTTGAGCGGAAAATCTTCGCTGATCGGCAGCTTCGCCGGATCGCCATAAACCGTGGCGGAAGAACTGAACACCAGCTGGAACACGCCAAATTCGGCCATTACCTGACACAAGGCCAAGGTGCTGGCAATATTGTTGTCGTAATACTGCAACGGCTGCCGGACGGATTCACCCACCGCCTTGAGCCCTGCAAAATGAATTACGGCATCGATCTCGTGCTCGGTAAAAATGCCGCGTAGCGCAAACTGATCGCGCACATCTGCCTTGACAAACAGGGGTCGCTTGCCGGTGATGGTGGCTACCCGATCAACCACGCTGGCTTTGCTGTTACTCAGGTTATCGATAATTACAACCTCATAACCCGAACCCAACAACTCGACACAGGTGTGGCTACCAATAAAGCCTGCGCCGCCAGTGACCAGAATTTTCATGAATGCGGACTCGATGGGAAAAGTTCAAGGGGCAATATAAATCAAAATCTTGTGGATTGAAGCAAGCATCCATGCAATGACAAAGCAAAACACCATGGCGATCCACAGAGCGCCATCATCGCGAGCATAGCGTGGCGGGAAGCATGGCGATCCACAGAGCGCCGTCATCGCGAGCATAGCGTGGCGGGAAGCGTGGCGATCCACAGAGCGCCGTCATCGCGAGCATAGCGTGGCGGGAAGCGTAGCGATCCACAGAGCGCCGTCATCGAGAGCATAGCGTGGTGATCCACAGAGCGCCGTCATCGCGAGCATAGCGTGGCGATCCACGGAGCGCCGTCATCGCGAGCATAGCGTGGTGATCCATTTTTTAAAACCATGGATTGCCGCGTCGCCTTCGGCTCCTCGCAATGACGGCAATATGAGGATAGCCACGGGCCTTCGGCTCCTCGCAATGACGGCAATTTGAGGATTGCCACGGGCCTTTGGCCTGCCACGCTGCGCTCGCAGCAAGCTTCACCGCAATGACGGTGCTTCCTGGATTGACGTGTCGGTTACGGGCAGTCGGGCTGGGCGCCACGCTACTCTCAAGGCTAAAGGCTAGAAGCTGTCTTACTGCAATGACAAAGAGAAACACCATGGCGATCCACGGAGCGCCGTCATCGCGAGCATAGCGTGGCGATCCATTTTTTTAAATCCATGGATTGCCGCGTCGCCTTCGGCTCCTCGCAATGACGGCAATTTGAGGGTTGCCACGGGCCTTTGGCCTGCCACGCTGCGCTCGCAGCAAGCTTCGCCGCAATGACGGTGCTTCCTGGATTGGCATATCGGGTTCGCTTCATCGCAATGACGAAGTTTGTGGATAGCGAGGACTGTTATTGTAGGGAGGGAAAGAATCATCTATTATTTTGTCATGCATGAAAAACAGCCTGCGATCTACATTCTTGCCAACCAGCCCTATGGGACGCTGTATACCGGTGTGACATCCAATCTGGTACGTCGCCTATGGGAGCACAAGAGCGATCTGGTTGACGGGTTCACGCGGAGGCATGGAGTGCATGCCCTTGTGTATTTTGAGCTGTGCGACAGCATGGAAGCCGCGATTGCTCGGGAGAAACAGATCAAGGCCGGATCAAGGAAAAAGAAAATCGGCCTGATTGAATCGATTAATCAGGAATGGAAGGATCTTTACCCGGAAATTATCTGAAAAAAATGGATTGCCACGGCCCTGCGGGCCTCGCAATGACGGCGTTTGGTGGGTTGCCGCGTCGGCTATGCCTCCTCGCAATGACGGGGCTTCGTGGATTGCCACAGGCCTTCGGCCTGCCACGCTACGCTTGCAGCAAGCTTCACCGCAATGACGGA
>JBASWL010000124.1:0-12858 GCA_049276455.1 Georgfuchsia sp.
CCGGTGCACGTCAAGATAGTTGTCGCCTCGTTCATGCAGCCAACGGCTGAATATTGTGACCAGCCAAATGCGTCTTTATGATGGAGTCGCGTTCGGGGTTGAGCGTTACGGCGCCGATCGGTGCCCAGTTTCGCGTGTTGCCAGACCAGCGCGCCGGATTGAGTTTGCGCGCGTTGCAGTACAGGTCTTGTCGGGCAGACAGGATTGCGTGATCTTCCCCGGCATGGCGTTGAGCCGGACTAACGTAACGAATGCCGCTATGCCGGTGATCGAAGTTGTACCAATGCACAAAGCTGGCTGCCCAGGCGCGAGCTTCGTCGAGATCGACAAACCCTTTGGCAGGGAACTCGGGCCGGTACTTGGCGGTACGAAACAGTGACTCGGCATAGGCGTTATCGTCACTCACACGAGGCCGGGAGTACGAGGGCTTGATGCCCAGCCAGTTGAGCATCGCCAGCACCGTTGTGGCTTTGAGAGTGGAGCCGTTATCGCCGTGCAGCACGGGCTTGGCATTCATGGTGGCAATCCCCTCGGCCAGCGCGGTGCGGCGTACCAGATGCGCCGCATGGTCGGCGTGATCGGCGTTATGCACCTCCCAGCCCACGATCTTGCGGCTGTACAGATCGAGGATCAGATACAAGTAGAACCACCGCCCCATCACCTGTGCAGGCAGATAGGTCATATCCCAGCACCACACCTGACACGCTTCGGTGGCGATGTGTGTGGTCGGCGGCCTGACAGCTTTGGGTGATTTAGCTCGCCCGCGGTGGGCGGTTTGTCCATGTGCCTTGAGTACGCGACTGAAGGTGGATTCGCTGGCCAGGTAGATACCTTCGTCGGCCAGCATGGGCACGATGCGCGCCGGCGGTACAGCGGCAAAGCGCGGCTCGTTGGCGATGGCAAGCAGTTGCGTACGCTCGACCTCGGAGAGCGCATGACTGGGTATCGGCCGCACTGCCTGCGGCCGACCATCGCCACTGATGAGGCCATCCTTGGCTTTCCAGCGTTGCAGAGTGCGCAGATCAATACCCGTAATCTCGCAGGCCGGCTTGAGTCGCGCGCCAGCAGCATGCGCGGTGTGGATGTCTCGGGCCAGCGCTTGGCGATCTTCGAGGCCGATCATTCGGCCTCTCCCTTGTTGAAGATCGCCGCGACTTTTTTTGACAGAACGAGCAGCGCGGCGGTCTCGGCCAGAGCCCGGTCTTTGCGCAGCAGCTCGCGTTCGAGTTCCTTGATGCGCTTCTTGTCTTGTCGCGTGGCTTGTGGGCTGGCGCGGGCCTCCTCGGGCTCTGTTAATGCTGTGGTGGCGTTCAATCGCCACTTGTCCAGTTCGGTCGGATATATGCCGTGCTCACGACACCACGCGCTCTTGCCCGATTCGTCCATCGCCGCTGTGGTGATGACCGCTTCAAGCCGGGCGCGCGCAGACCAGACCCGCCCTCGGGCGGGCCTGGTCTGCGCATCCTCACGCCATCGTTCCAGTGTCGACACTGACACTCCAATTTCCTTCGCCACCAATCCCGCATTGGCGCTCTCCGGCGGCAACAACCGCGCAATCACTCTGTTCCTGAATGCTTCTCCGTACCGTGCCATCGTTATCCCTTATCGCCCCCAAGTTCAAGATCATATCGGGGCGACAACTATTCTGACGCAGGGGGTCACGCAAGCAATGTCGTTTTGTCGATGTCCGGCTTTGAGGAGAATGGCAACCTGGTACCGTTCGTCTTGGGTGAGATGTGTGTAGTTTCATTCCAAGCAACTTTGTCTTGGCAGTCTAGGAGCTCAGATGCAATTGCATCTCGCCCTTCCTCCTTGTTAATCAAAATTGCACTTCGACTTGAAACCGCCGCGCTTTACATTGGAAAGAACACATGAAAAAGCCTGCTATGAATGAAAGCCTCTCCACAACCAAAACGTTCTGCCGTATCTGCATCGCGTTTTGCGGACTGGATGTGGTCAAGGACGGCAACAAGATTGTGCGCATTCTGCCAGATCAAAGCCATCCATATAACTGGCGCGACTATTGTGCCAAGGGGGCCTCCGCGCATCTGGTGCGCGACCATCCGAAACGACTGAGAACACCGATGAAGCGTGTCGGGGACAAGTACATTCCTGTCAGCTATGAGGTCGCCATCAAGGAAATCGCAGAACAGCTCAACGTGATTCGTCAAAAGCACGGCGCCAATGCTATCGGAACATTTATTGGCAACCCGGGACTATCTAACTCTCCGAATCATGTTTTCCAAGGAGGCTTCTCTGCCGCCATTGGGAGCGCGAACCATTACAACGCTGGTTCGGTTGATCAAAACAGTTTCCATCTTGTCGGTCAGGAGATGTACGGCTCCGAAATCGCCACCTTGATTCCCGACGTCGACCACGCAAAGTGTTTTCTGTTTCTGGGCATGAATCCCGCCATCAGCAATATGGCATGGATGGACACGATCCCCGAGGGCTGGAAGCGCGTTCTTGCGGCAAAACAGAAGGGGGCCGATCTGATTGTGGTGGATCCACGCCAGACGCCTACCACTCTTAAAGCCACCACCCATATCGTGATTCGTCCGGGAGAAGACTGGGCGTTTCTACTGGGCGTCATCAAGGTGACTTTTGAACGAGGCTGGCATCACCAGCAGGATTGCGACGAAGCCAATGGCGTCGATATCCTGCGCAACATTGCCGAAAGCACATCTCTCGATCAACTTGCCTCACGTTGCAATGTTTCGGTTGCTCAAATACAGGACGTAGCACGACGATTTTCCACCGCAGAAACCGCCGTATGCGTTGCCCGTACCGGCGTTTCGCAGAACCGTAACGGCACCCTTGGCGAATGGCTGAGCCATGCGTTAAATCTGATTACCGGGCGCATAGATCGCAAGGGGGGGCGTTACTATCAGCCTGGCTTGTTCAAGAATTCGATGAAAGTTGCCAACTCGTTAGGGCCACCCGTGCTGCGTCGTAGCCGAATCGGCAATTACCGATTCGTCGGCGGCGGTTATCCCTTGGCGATTTTGCCCGATGAAATCCTCACGCCTGGCAGGGATCAAATACGGGCATTGATCATCAACTCAGGAAATCCGGTGGTCAGCGGTCCGGATGGGGCTCGCCTCGATACGGCGCTAAAGGAACTCGATCTGTTGATTGCAGTCGACATATTCCAGCGCGAAAGCCATCGCCATGCCCATTGGCTGATTCCCGGCTGCCATTTTCTCGAACGCGAAGAGTTTCTTGCTCTGTTCAGCATTCTATTCGAGACATCGTTTGCACAACTGGGACGTAAGGCGGTCGAACCGCTGAATGGCATCAAGCCAGAGTGGGAGTTTTTCCGCGATCTGGCTGTGGAAATGGGTGCGCCCTTCATGGGTATACGCGGCTTGAATAGCGTGATTCGCATCAGCCGCTGGTTGTCGCGTCTTACCGGCAACCCTCACCATGCCTTCAGCCCACGCTGGATATGGATTTTCCTCCTGAAGATGTTTGGCGTCACTGATTGGAAAACTGTGACCAAAGACCCCCAGGGAACCATTTACCGCAAGGAAAAGACCTACGGCCATTTTCGCCCCACCTTGCAAACCAGGGACGGACGCATTCACGCTGCACCCGACGAATTTATGACAGTGTTGAAGCAGCGCTTGGCCGAGCCCCTGCCGCAACTCAATAACACCTACCCATTCCAATTAGTCAGCCAGCGACGAGTTTCAATGATGAACTCATGGCTTGTGGAAACTACAAAGCATCCTCGGGTGTATGGTGACGTCGTCGATATCAATCCCTCCGACGCTGAGACTCGCAAGATAGAAGACGGTCAAATTGTTGCACTAACTTCAGAAATCAGCACGATCAAGGCCAAAGCCCGGATTACAGACGAGGTTCCAGCCGGCATCCTAAGCATGGATCACGGTTGGGGATCGCGCCTGTTCGATCCTCAGGGCGGCACCGAGCCGCAAGTCCAGGGCGTCATGCGCAATCTGCTCGTTCCAGCTAACATAATTGACGAGCTTGCCGGTACGTCGAATTTGACTGGCATCCACATCAATATCAACATTGTCGATGATTAAATCGTGTATACCCCCTATCGAAGGCATTTAATGATCAATGTGAAATTGGTAAAGCGTAGAAGCTTAGACAGACTTGCTCTGACCACTGGCACACTACAAAATGGGCAACTGTCAGATCAAGTCTGAATTTTTACATTATTGAATGTTTAGAAGTGGAACAGCAATGGCGTTTTAGGAATCAGGAGATATTTTCTGATCGCTCCTGCTGTCCCACAACTCAACGTTAATCCTCTAGAGAAAAGGATTGGGAAGATGGATGCAACAGCTTTCCCCTTGCCGGAAACCTTGCCAGACCTTTCCGGCAAGGTCGCACTGGTCACGGGGACGACGTCGGGCCTCGGCGCGCGCTTTGCCTGGATACTCGCCAATGCTGGTGCTACGGTGGCCCTCACCGGGCGGCGCGTAGATCGGCTGCGCGCCCTGTACGACAAAATTCTAGCCGCAGGAGGCAAGGCCGCGACCTTTGCGCTTGATGTCACGGATCCAAACGACATCAGGAAAGTCGTGCACGAGGTCGAGATGGAACTCGGGGCGATAAACATTTTGGTCAACAATGCCGGAATCGGCATCCAGGCGCAGGCCGTCGATCTCTCCCAAAACGACTTCGACATGACGTTGAAGACGAACGTTGCCGGTGCCTTTTTTGCCGCGCAGGAGGTTGGACGGCGCATGATCAAAAGGAAAAGCGGCGGACAAATCGTCAACATTGCCTCCACCGGCGCCCATAACGCCATGCCGGGATTTATCGCTTATTGCATGTCGAAGGCCGCGCTGGTGATGATGACGAAAGCATTGGCCAAGGAATGGGCGCCGTATGGCATCAACGTCAATGCCATCTCTCCAGGTTCTGTCCGCACCGAGATCAACAGCGACTGGCTGAGCACCGAATTGGGCAAGGCGATGATCGACAGTTTCCCGAGGCATCGCGTCGGTGAGGTTGAGGATGTCGATGAGATGCTGTTGATGCTGTGCTCGGGCAAATGCCGGATAATGACGGGAACGGAAATCATCCTCGATGACGCGCAGACGCTGTAGATTTCCGGCCGGGGACACGACTACTATCCGCCCGCCAGCATGCGTTCAATACCGCTAAAATCCCTGCTCAGAATCTCCCACATATCCCGCGATGCCTGGTCCGGAAAAATATCAGGCTCCCCAGCCTGAAGCGCATCCAGCGTGGCTTCTGCCATATCCTCGGGGCTGGTCTTATCAATATTTGCCGACGCGATCATCTCGGTATCTATGGGGCCGGGGTTGACGCTGTGCACGCTGAATCCCTTTTTCGCCAGGAGCAATCGGGCCCCTTGCGTCACGGAGAACAACGCGGCTTTCGATGGGCAGTAGCCTCCCAATTCAGCAAAATGCACAAACGCCCCAAAGGACAAGATGTTGACGATCCCCGGTTCGGCATTCTTTTCGAGAACCGGAATGAATGTTCGCATCATGTCGAGCGTGCCGAAATAGTTCGTCTCCATGTCCCGGTGAATGAGATCGCGCGGGCCGTCGAACGCTCCGATATAAGCCGCTACTCCGGCATTGTTGATCAGGATCTGGGTATCCGGAGTCTGGCGAGCAGCGCTTTCAATCTTCTGGAGATCGGTAATGTCGAGTTCGACAAACGCTACACGAGGATCACCGAAGTCAGGGGCGTTTTGCGGATCGCGAACGCCCGCATGGATTTTCTTGACCCCCCGCCGCAACAGCGCAGCGACAAGCGACTTGCCGATTCCCCGATTGGCACCAGAGATAAAAAACGTTTTGTCCTCAATCTTCACTGTTCAATACCTTTCAGAACGTAACATATCGTCGCACAACATGCTGGTTGCGGGCACCCTCACAGAAAGCACCATAATTGAACACAGTCAAAGGGCAAGCATTCCGCCATCAACCGACAGCGCTGCCCCCGTTATAAAGCTCGCTTCGTCCGACAGGAGAAAACAAGCGGCAGCGGCCTGTTCTTCCGGTTGCGAGAATCGCTTCATCGGACATACCTCCATCAACGCTTTCTCGAGGTTTGGATCGCCGTTAACTGCTGTCTGTAGCATCGGCGTATCTATGAGGCCCGGCAAGATTGCGTTTACCCGAATGCCTTTCGTTGCATAATCCAGAGCCGCGCCACGCACGAGACCAAGCACACCATGCTTGCTCGCAGTGTACTCAGCACTATTTGCGACGGCGACCATCGACAAGGCCGATGCGATGTCGACGATAGCCCCTCCGCCTGCCTCCAGGCATAGCGATAATTTCATATTTATTGCATAAGAAAAGTCCACGCAGATTCACTCCGTGGCAAGCGTCCCACTCCGCAGTCGAAAGTTCGTGGGTGATCTTGCCGCGCTGACATATCCCGGCGGAATTGCATGCGCCATCGAGTCGTCCATATTTTTCTACAGCACTCTTAACCATTATCTTCACGTCTTCCTCAACATTAACGTCAGTACAAATGGCATGTGCGGTACCGCCGGTCTTTTTGATGATGTCAACTGTTTCATTTGCCGTTGCCTCCGAACAATCGGCCACGGTCACATTGGCACCAAACGCTGCCAGCCTAACAGAGGTCGCTCTGCCAACACCACTGCCCCCGCCAGTGACGATGTAGGATTTACCATTCAGTCCACGCATATCATTCTCCTTAATATTGAAACTTGCCATAAGACAGCTTTACTAGATATATAGATTATTATAAACTTTTGAATAATTATTCACAATGATGAATATAAATGGTCAATATAGTTCGATTGCCAATGAAGACTCGGCATGCCCGCATATGAAAGCCCATGAGCCTTCTTGGTCTGCATTAGTCGCTGGCGCGCGCGCGGGAGAGACTTCTGCGATCGCACGGCTGCTGACACTAGCTGAACGAGGGGATGCCAATAGTCGTCCTGCGTTCGACAAAATATTTTCGATGGCGGGGCGTGCGCATGTTGTTGGCATCACTGGAGTTCCAGGCAGCGGAAAATCTACACTAGTTGCAGCCTTGACTTCTAAAATTCGTGCTACTGGTCGCAAAGTGGCAATTGTCGCTATCGATCCGTCGAGCCCATATTCCGGTGGTGCCATCTTGGGTGATCGCATTCGCATGGGTGCTCTTGCTGGTGACCCGGGCGTATTTGTTCGTAGCATGGCGACACGTGGCGCAATGGGCGGCTTAGCCCATTCCACACTCGATGCGGTCGACGTGCTCGACGCAGCCGGATACGACATAGTCCTAATTGAAACGGTCGGAGTGGGTCAAGACGAAATCGATGTCGCCCGCGCAACGCACACCACGATAGTCGTTTCGGCACCCGGACTCGGCGACGATATTCAGGCGATCAAGGCCGGTGTCCTTGAAATCGCCGATATTCACGTTGTAAGCAAATGCGACCGGTCGGACGCAAAACGCACGATAGCTGACCTAAATACTATGCTCCACCTCGCTCATAAGATACACCGGCAGGAAAGCTGGAAAGTACCGGTCATCGGTACCAGCGCGGAGCAAGCTGAGGGAGTCGACACCCTGATGAAGGCCATCGACGATCACTGGCAAAACCTGAATCTAACGGGCGGAATATTGGCCCGGCGCACGAATATAAACGAGTGCCGTCTGCTGAAGGCTTGCGAGGAAATTCTGCATGCCCGCTTTGTGCGACAGCGCGACGGCCGAGTGGCGGAATTGCTGGCGAAGTTAGATGCTCGGAGTACGAGTCCGCATACTGCAGCGGGAGAATTGTTGCTTGCGATTCATGCGGACGACTAGATCTATGCAAGCCCTGGTTGAATGTTCAGTGGTAATGATGCCGACACTTTCGGCGTAAATCGAATATTGAAGGGCCTACTACCTATTGCCCTGAGTCTTCAATCGCCTTAAGTTCTCGGACAAGCGTCTTCCCCAGTACCTCCTCTTTCTTGGCTAGGCGCTGCAGTGGCCCTGCAATGGCAACTCCAAAAGTGGTTGTTCCGATCTTCAGTGGTGCAGCCACCGCCATCACTTCGGATACATTCTCGCCGTACGTTACATAGTAGCCACGGGCTTTCGACGCAAAGAGGTCTGCCTTAAGACGTGTCGTGGAAGTTATCGTATGTTCAGTAATCTTGTTTAACTTAGCAGAGCGAAGCCACGCGTCGAGTGCATCGGGTTGCATCGCTCCGAGTATTACTTTTCCAATTGAGCTGGAATGAATGGAAGTACGCCCGCCCGCTTTGCCCGAATAGCGAATAGCCTGTGAACTCTCCAGAACGAGCAGATAAATGACCGAGTCGCCATGTCGAATTCCGAGAATGACCGTTTCATCCACCTTGTCTCGCATTTTCATGAGTGCCGGTGCGAGGCGAGATATAATAGGATCGTGATCATTGATCTCTTCTGCAAGAATAAATAGCCGACGCGTAGGGTACGCATTTCGGGCGGAGTCGAAGTAGAGGAAGCCGCGCTGTTCCAGCGCCTTGAATACACCGTGACATGTCGAGATAGGCATGTTTGTCAAGCGCGCAATCTCTGTGAGAGAGAGCGGCCGTCGTGCATCGCGGAAAGCTTCGAAAATCTCCAGCGCGCGTAATGAAGATCGACTTAATTCTCCGTCTTTTGGCATGGGCAGACGTGCTCCTATGTTAGTAAGTAACAATCCCCCGGCAGAAAGCCGGGGACATTCCTGGTGTGAGCCGGCATGGGGACGATATCTCGGCCCCAAGTTCTTGGCACCACCTTCCAATGAACATCTCTTGAATAAGCTTGATCTGATCCAATCTATCATCCTCTTTTATTGGTCTCGGATGTAGTTCCGAATCACCTCTTAGTCTCGCCCCAGCGTCGACACATCCCCCGCCCAGAAGTACTGGCGGACTAAATTCCTCTGGAACTCCACATACACACGTGCCATGCGGAACGCACGCTTCCCATTAACGTATCCACCGAACCTGTGACACCGCATATTTCAGCGGTGTTGCAATCAGATTGTGAACATAATTGGACATCATGTGCCCTCCGAGAATCAGGCTCGTTCTGAAAAATTTGCACTTCGGCAGTTCATCGGCCAAACCGGTCAGCGGCGGCCACCACATTTTATTCGGTCAGGAACATCTGGTTCTTGAAAACGATGAATGGAAGTGCGATGTTACCATTCGATTATCTGAACAGCTATAGAAGATGGGGGAGTAGTAGTTGCCAATGCGCGAGTCCTTCATAATGGACAGCACTTGCAACTTCTCCCACCCGCCGCCGAAACCGTCGCAACTGTCGGAAAAACCGTCCTCGTGAAAAGCGCCAGTGGCGAGCAGCGTCGCCCCCATGCCGAGCAGTATCGCCAGCGAGATCGGAAGGAGTAACGCTGCCGCTTCGGTGATGCCTGCGCCGATCGCGCCGATGACAACGCCTACCAATGAAAAGTAGCGTGCGACGTGGTCGAGCTATTGTTGCGAATGTCCGCCCCAGCCCGGCACCGGCAGCCTCGTGAAGAAGCGTAGCGCGGCGATGAAATATTCCAGTTCGCGGCGAATTACAGTTTCTCCGACACGGCGGCAGACTCGAAGCTCGCCATTTCGTTCATGAACGCGCAAGCAGCATTCAGCAGCGGCAGGGCCATCGCACTACCTGTTCCCTCGCCGAGCCGCATGCCGAGATCCAACAGCGGTTGCGCACCGAGATGATCTAGCTGAATACGATGACCGGCTTCACCAGAGCGATGTGCAAAAACACAGTAGTCGAGGATCCGCGGCGAAATACGGTACGCGACCAGCAGAGCTGCCATGACGATGAATCCGTCAATCAGTAGCGTCATGCGGGCTTGTGCTGCAGCGAGCATCGCGCCGGTGAGCATAGCGATTTCGAAACCGCCGAAGCGAGCCAGGACAGCGAGTAGCGTAGGCATCGTCATGTGATCCCTTGTAGAGTATCAGTGCTTGTTGCAACAATTCGCGCTTGCGTGCCACCCCGGCTTCGTCCAGCCCTGTACCGCGCCCAACACAATCCACGAGCGGTGCACCGGTCAGGCAATGCGTGATCAGCGACGACGATGCCGTATTGCCGATTCCCATATCACCAAAACCGACGACATTGCAGCCGCGCGCGGCAATATCATTCGCAGCAACTGTGCCGTACGCGATCGCGCTTTGACATTCCTCTTCACTCATTGCTGCGCCATCGAGATAACTGTCCGTGCCGTGCGCTACCTTGGCATCGAGCAGGTTTGGCCTTGTGCCGAAATCGTGAGCCACCCCGGCGTCGGCGACCACCAGTTCAGCCCCAGCCTGGCTTGCCAGCACGTTGATCGCTACTCCGCCGGCGAGGAAGTTTTCCACCATCTGCCAAGTAACCTCTTGCGGATAGGCGGACACGCCGCCGGCCTTGGCGGCGCCATGGTCGCCGGCGCAGACGAGGATATGGGGTGAACTCACGCGAGGAGATAGTGTGTGCTGGATCAGGCCCAGTCGCAGAGCCAGCGTTTCGAGCCGACCCAAGGCGCCATGCGGCTTGGTCTTCTGGTCGATCTTGTGTTGCAGGGAAGCCGTAAGGCTGCGGTCAAACGCGACGATGTTGAAATTGAGGGAATGCATCCGATTCGTTCTCCGGAAAAGTGAAAAAAGTTTCGCTACCGGCAGCCATGCACGGCAGCGAAACCTTTGCCACAGGTTTCAAGAAATTCGTCAAGTCGGTCTTCTGGTTTCCGGATCAGTCTTAAGTTGCGCCTTTCCAGTCTCCCAGTGGCATCTAGCAACGTTCGTCCCCGGTTAAAGCGGTAGGCCCGTCACGGAATTTCACCGTGTTCCCAGAGGGCTCGTTTATAACGATCCCTCACCTGACCCAGGAGTAGAGTTGCAAAAAGAAGCACAATGCGTACAATGTATGCGCATATAACACACTGATGGCGAGGATAACCATGCTAGTGACTCCCTCCAAGCGCGCCGTTAATCTGACGGTAAATAGCACTTTGGTACAAGAGGCCAAAGAGTTGGACATCAACTTGTCGCGTGAATTTGAGACTCACCTGGCCGATGTGGTCAAACAGCGCAGGCAAGAGAAGTGGCTTTCAGAAAATCGCGAAGCCCTAGATGCGTATAACGCTCACATCGAACGCGATGGCGTCTTCAGTAATGGACTGAGAACTTTCTGATGGCTCAGTTCGACGTCCACCACAACCCCAATTCCGCCTCTGCGAAAAACATTCCCTTTTTACTCAATGTGCAGTCGGATTTGTTGAATGGGCTGACAACGAGGGTAGTGGTTCCCCTCGCCAGGCAGGCAGCTATTGGCAAGCCGGCACATTTTCTGAGTCCTGTCCTCGATATCGAGGGTGAAAAGTTCTTGATGCTCACCCCGGAGATGGCCGGCATCCCGGTGAAGCGCCTGGGTCAAGTGGTTACTGCCGTTGCGGATAGACGCGCTGACATCATCCGTGCCCTGGACGTCGTGTTTTCTGGCGTGTGACGTTTGTTCTGTTCAGTTGGCGCAACGCTAACTATCGGCTGCTAACCCGGCGCGCTCCAGGATTTCCGATGGCATGTCGGAATCATTCTTCTCAGGCGCGTCCACCGCCGCCTCCGGCCCGGATTCGCCCGCCGCATCTACCGAAACCACCATCGCAGCTCCAGCACTACGTTCCTCGCCATCGCCTCCCCCCATCGCGTTCATCCGCCGCCGCAGGCCCATCGCAAAATTCCGCGCCCCATTGGCCACATCGCGCACCTGTCGCTTGAGACTCGCGCGCTGGATGTCTACCGCTTGGGTAGTAATCACCTCGTGGATTTCCAGAGTCTGCAACAGCGGCATCAACTGGTCGAGTTTGCCCAGGACTTCGAGAAAGCGCCGGCCGATCGACGACAGCACGTGGACGTCCATATCCAACGGCACCGTGTCATAGGTCGCCGTGCTGGTAATGCCATGCGCCTTGAATAGCGCTTCGGCGCCGTCGATGGCTTTGTTCAGGTTTTCGGAAACGGCGTCCATCTGGGCGCGAATGGCATCTTCGATCTTGGCCACGTCCTCGTGGTCCAGCCGCGTTCGCGCGATCACCGAAATGAAATGCGTATTGAGTTGCAGGGTATTGAACAGCCGCGCGAAAAAACGTTTGCCCTCGGCGCTGGTAAAGCGCGTCGGCAGCTTAAGGCTGGCCGCCTCGACGCGCCGGAAGTCGGCCTTTGCCTCCTTGGCGAGGATGCGGGCATTGACGCCCCCCTGATCCACCTTGACGATCTGAATCTCCGGCATGCCATGCTCCCTGAAATATCGCTTCGGGATGATCATCCGCAGCGCCGGATACATTCGCCACCGGAAATGGCCGCCGCTTGAGGGGGCTTTCGGCATCGGGCTCGATCCGGGCGCCATTTCGCTCTTGACCCGGCCATTTCCCGGTACTACCTTTACGTCATGCAGCAGCTGGCCCTGCATTCAAACAAAGCAAGCCCTGGAGTTTTTTTGTCAAGTCTTGCACTGGACGCCACCCCTGATCGGGGTGCGCTTTCGAAGCAGGGGAGTGATATTGCCAACGCGCCCTTGCCCCGAAAGCCTTTCCTGATCGGTTGCTGGCACACCGATCACGGCGGTTCGCACCGCTTGTTCAAGCCAGCCCCAGAGTTCATTCCCTTAGTTTCCTTCCCATAGCGCCGTCCCGCCTGTAGCGGGTTGCCATTCCTTACCCCACGGGGGCATCTGCCCCCAAGTCGTGGTGCGCGTTGTCTCCATTTTTTCATGGAGCCAACGATGCTGCATCAGAGCCTATCCCAAGAAGTTTCCCGTCCCGTCACTACGAGGCCCGTAGATTCACCGTTCTCGCCCGATTTTCCCTCGATGGTGTCCGACTCCCGTCACCGTCCGGCAGCGATCCCCGATCGC
>JBASWL010000125.1:0-2390 GCA_049276455.1 Georgfuchsia sp.
ATCTGAACACGCGCTTCGGCAACAACGTGGTGCACGACAACGTCAGCCTGACGGTGCAGCCGGGCGAGATATTCGCGCTGGTGGGCGGCAGCGGCTGCGGCAAATCCACGCTGCTGCGCGCCATCATTCTGCTGTTGCAGCCGGCGTCGGGTTCGATCCGGGTATTCGGACGGGAAGTGGTCGGGCTGAGCGACGAGCAAGCGCTGCCGTTGCGGCGCCGTTGCGGCGCCGTTGGGGCGCCGTTGGGGCGTGATGTTCGAACGCGGCGCGCTGTTCAGCTCGCTGACCGTGACCGAGAACGTCAGCATGGTGCTGCGCGAACACACCCGGCTCAGCGCGCGCCTGATCGATGAGGTCGCCGTGCTGAAGATCGTGCTGACCGGATTCTCCGCCGCCCTTGAGGGGTAGCGCGCAACCGTTGTTCGACACGAAATGCCCCGAGCTTTTCAGTTTTTTGAACGCGAGGACAGATGCATACAGCTTGCCGAGCGGGCTGTTCTTGATGTCGACTAGCGGTTTCGTCTTCTTCTTACCAGGGTCGTGAAGATTGGTCAGCAGCGCCCAACTCCATTCGCCCCGGTCTTTTTTCTTGACTTGATAAATCTTGATGGAGGAGGGTGCAGTGGCCGAATCCAACTCGGCTACGTCCTGCACCGACTCAAACAGGAAAAGGAAATCAGGGGTTCCCGCGGACTCAAGCTCAAACATGCGCGACAAGGCCCAGTGCCGTTGAAACTCGACACCCTTTTGGTTGTGCCCACCGCCGGTTTCCGCCAAATTCTTCTGGACGGACACGGAGAAAACCTCATCCATAAGTTCGCCTGTCGTACGTTCTTCTTAAAAACGACTTGCGGCATTATCCGCCAATCCACATTTCTATGGGATATTGCTCGTTCAGCACGCGTTGACCAGTTCCTTGGCAGCGCTGATAGGCGAGCCTGGGTATGGCGGTCTCAGCGGCCGGAGCCCAAGACGGAATTGGACCGGCTTCGCGAATCCACCTGCGGTCGAACAGGGACTTGTTTGCTCGTGCCTTGAAGAAGCCGGAGGAGAAGACGGCTAAGTTCGCAGACCATCTGTTCGGGCTGGATGCCCCAGGCAAGTGGCTGATGTTGGACGGAGCACCGGCTAGGTAGGTTGAGGCGCGTCCTGTTCGCCGCGGGACCGCACGGTGCGTTCCGTCTACAGAGCGTGTGTGCTCGAGGCCTCCGCCGCTTTCGCTGGAAAATGTCTGCTTTGCGTTGCGGATTCAACCGGTGGATGATCGAACCGGCGAATTGCGGCCTCAGGGCGCCATGCTGTCATTGATTCGATGTGTCTTGACCTCCGCGTCGATGGCCACGGATTGACATCCTTATGCGAAAGCGCCTGATAACAGGCCAAGTCCCCCTTCATAAGTCACACGCTTGTGGCCGTCGAAAACCGCCCGTAAAGGTCACATTTCGGCCGCGCAGGAGGGCGGTGGCTCCCTACCATGCCGGCCATGAATCGCATTCTGGTCGCAGCCCACTTTCTGCTGTTTTCGCTTTCGAGCCACGCCCATTGTTTTGAACAGGCTGGGGCACGCTATGGCATCGCTCCAGTGTTGCTGGAAGCCATCTCGACCGTCGAGTCCGGAGGAAATCCGCAAGCGCGGAATTTGAACCGGGATGGCAGCGAAGATCTTGGTCACATGCAAATCAACAGTCGTTGGCTGGGGATTCTTTCCAGCTACGGAATTGATCGACAGAAGCTGCTTGATCCCTGTCTCAACACGCATGTCGGCGCTTGGATACTTGCGCAGAACATTCGCCAGCATGGATACGGCTGGGAGGCAGTAGGTGCCTATAACGCACGCTCACCGGCCAAGCGTAATGCCTATTCCCACCGAGTAGCGGCCCGACTCAAGTCATGGCGATCCTGATGCGCATGTTGAGCCTCGGATCGGCATTCGCTCTGATGGGCTGTAGCACCGCACCTGAACATCCGGTATCGGAGCAGATCCGCCACGGGATCGGCTGGATAGATCGTCAATTCTCGACATGTGCGGAAGCGAACTGTCCTCGTCCCACGCAAAAGACCCTAGCCGTCATCGAGCGATCCAGAAGTGCGACCACAGTCTCGCCGCAACTGCCATCTGATCCTGCCCCTTCGTCGCCGCTGACGAGTGAGGCGGTCAATGTACATGTCATTCATTTCGATTTCGGAAAAAGCCATCTGACCGAGATCGGGGAAAGAAAGATGAAGGCACTTCTGCCTGAAGCCAAGAAATCGATCCGCATCAAGGTGATCGGTCGAACCGATGACATCGGTACCAGGGCTTTCAATGATCGGCTGGCGAGGCAGCGTGCCGACACCGTCAGGGATTGGCTTGTCCGTCAGGGGGTTTTGGCATCGATCAAGGTGGATGC
>JBASWL010000126.1:0-7205 GCA_049276455.1 Georgfuchsia sp.
CACCCCCTCTCGGGCCAGGCGGGCAGCCGGCAACGCCGGAACAAATGGGTGCGATTTTTCCGATGCCCCTGCTCGAGCAGGAAATGTCGGTTGAACGCTGGATTGCGATTCCCGAAGAAATCCGCCAGATTTATGCGCTGTGGCGCCCATCCCCCCTCTGTCGGGCTTTGCGACTGGAACAACTGCTGGGTACCCCGGCAAAAATTTTCTACAAGTACGAAGGTGTTTCTCCTGCCGGTTCCCACAAACCCAATTCCGCCGTGCCGCAAGCCTATTTCAACAAGATCGCCGGCACCAAAAAGTTGACCACCGAAACCGGCGCCGGTCAGTGGGGCTGCTCTATCGCCCTCGCCGGGCAAATGTTCGGCTTGCCGGTACGCATCTTCATGGTCAAAGTGAGTTACGAGCAGAAGCCTTACCGTCGCTCGATGATGCAGACTTGGGGCGCCGATGTTTTTGCCAGTCCCTCCACGCTGACCCAGGCGGGCCGTGACGCGCTGGCGAAGGATCCGAATAGCGAAGGCTCGCTTGGCATCGCCATTTCCGAGGCCGTGGAAGAAGCGGCTTCCAGTCCTGACACCTGCTACACGCTTGGCTCGGTACTGAACCACGTGCTGCTGCACCAGACTGTAATCGGTCTCGAAGCGAAAAAACAGTTCGACAAGATTGGCCTGTATCCGGATGCCATCTACGGTCCCTGCGGCGGCGGTTCCAGTTTTGGCGGCATTGCCTTTCCCTTCCTTGCCGACAAGGCAGCGGGAGACAAGCGTGCCGCAAACCTGCGCTGCGTAGCGGTTGAGCCGACCTCCTGCCCGACATTGACCAAGGGTGCCTATGCCTACGACTTCGGCGACGCCTCGGGCTACACGCCGATGATGAAGATGTACACCCTCGGCCACGACTTCATGCCACCCGGCATTCACGCCGGCGGGCTGCGGTATCACGGCGATTCGCCACTGGTATCACAGCTCCTGCATGAAGGCATCATTGAAGCCATGGCGGTGCCGCAGGTGGCCACCTTCGAAGCCGGTATCCAGTTTGCTCGTAGCGAAGGCATCGTTCCCGCCCCCGAAGCTTGCCATGCTATCCGCGCAGCCATTGACGAAGCCTTGCGCTGCAAGGCCAGCGGCGAACCAAAAGTGATACTGCTCAACCTTACCGGCCATGGCCACTTTGACATGTCCTCCTACGACCGCTACCTGGCGGGCAAGCTCGAAGACTACGATTACCCGAAGGAAGCCATCGACGCCTCGCTGGCACATCTGCCGAAGGTGCCCTGATCTATGAGCCCCTTACTTTTGACTTTTACCAATGACAAATCCAGAACCAGTCATCCACTTCTGGTTTGAAGAAGTCCAGCCAGCAGCCTGGTGGAAGAAGGATGCTGCGTTCGATGCGCTGATCGCCGAGCGCTTCGGCGCGGTGCTCGACAGAGCGCGCGTCGGCGAGTTGCATGCGTGGCGCGAGAGCGCGACAGGCGCGCTGGCGGAGATCATTGTGCTGGACCAGTTTTCGCGCAACATCTTTCGCGATAGGGCCGAGGCGTTTGCGCAGGATGCGCTGGCACTGGTGCTGGCGCAGGAAGCGGTGCGGCGGGGACTGGATATGCAGTTGGCGGAGAAGCGGCGGCATTTTCTTTACATGCCGTATATGCACAGCGAGTCGCGCGCGATCCACGAGGAAGCGGTGCGGCTGTTCACGGCGCTGGGCGATGCCTCGGTGCTCGATTTCGAAATGCGGCACAAGGCGATCATTGACCGCTTCGGCCGTTATCCGCATCGCAATGCGGTTCTGGGGCGAGTGTCGTCGGCTGAGGAAATGGCGTTTCTGGCGACACCGGGCTCGTCGTTTTGAATTGCGGCAAAGCAGCCGCATAATCTTCTTTAGATCATTACAAGAGGAGAAGACCATGAGCGAGTCAAAGCTTCCTGACTGGATGCAGCAGCATCTGGATCGTTATCTTGAAACCAACGGCGCCGAGGGTCATCTGAAGGATTTCACCGCCAACGGCGGCAAGCCGAATACACCGACCCTGCTGTTGACCACCACGGGCCACAAGTCGGGCAAGCCGATCACGCTGCCGCTGATCTATGGCAGGGACGGCGCGAATTACATCGTCGTTGCCTCGAAGGGTGGCGCACCGGCGCATCCGACGTGGTATCTGAATCTGGCGGCCCAGCCAAAGGTTGATGTGCAGGTGCTGGATAAAAAATTCCGTGCCGTGGCGCGCACGGCGAGCGGCGCAGAACGGCAGCGGCTGTGGCAGCTGATGGCCGGGGTTTATCCGCCCTACAACGACTATCAGAAGCTTACCGCGCGTGAAATTCCCGTGGTGGTGCTGGAAGCGGTCAGGTAGCGTCCGTCAATAATACGTTTGCCATGGCGCCGGCCTTCATGACTTTGTAATGTGATGCCCACCGGGCCGGCCCACCGGCGGCAAGCTGGTGCGGCAAATGCTCGCGCCGCGATAGACTTGGATGTGCATCAGCATCGTCTTCAACGCCGGGCGCCAGAGCAGGTTCGGTATTGATCAGGCCCGGTTGAACCGAGGAAGATACTTGGGAGTCGAATGATTCTCTCGTCAATTCATGGCCAGTTCCGACATAAGTCATGCCATGGAAACTGTTACTGGTTTCTTCAATAACTCGAAAACAAAACATCAGGCCAACCCATCGCGATGTCAGGCGTAGATCATTTCCGCCACGCCATTTATTCCCAGACAATGTCGCCGCAGATAACCCTTATGTCTTCGCCCTGATGAAAGGCGAATGATACGGTGATGCAGACGTGGGCGCTTGATGCTGAAAGGTAGGGTATGGTTGCCTGCACCTTGCCAATATTGTCGATGGCCTTACGAAAATAGGGGCGCCGCGCCCAACGTGCGCCACCGATGTTGGTGATGGGGAGGAAGCGTGCGCCAAGCGGGCCGATCGTGTAGTCCGGACGCCAAGCATTGCTACCAATCTGACGGCCATCACCGTCGAGCAGGTAACAGCATTCGGCATCCTGCAACGTCAGGAATGCCGAGCAGGCGTCGGCCAGCGAGAAGCCTGTCGCAATCCTGTCCGCAGCTTGCAGAATTGCCGTCCGGTAAGGCTTGAGGCGTGTTTCGGTTTGGCGCTGTTGCTCAGCAATATCGCTGTCGTAGTTCTGCCAGAGTTCTGCCGCGGCATTGATTACCGAATGAATCTTGAGTGGGGCGGGTTGCGGTCGGCAGAAATAGAAGCCTTGGGCGAAATCGATGTTGGCATCGAGCGCAATCATGGCCTGGGTTCGGGTTTCGATGCCTTCAAGTACAACGAAAACGCCAGCCTCGTGTAGCAGCGCGACGATGCGTGGCAACAGGCGCCGAATGCGGGAATCGTTTTCTGCGCCCAAGGCGAAAACACGATCAAGCTTGACGATCTCGGGAGACACTTTCCAGACACGATCGAAATTGGAATGGCCTGCGCCGAAGTCGTCAAGCGCCACCAGATAGCCATGTTCGCGGATATTCAGAACAACATCGGCAAATTCGCTTTCATCGGGAAGAGAATGTTCAAGTATTTCAATGACGACATGGCTGCGCTTAATGCCGAATTCTTGACAGGCCTTTGTTGAAAAACCACTCTGGTCATGATCGTGCCGGGCCGCAAAAACCTGTGGATGCATGTTGAGGAACAGCCAGCCCTGCTTTGCCTCTCTAGCATTTGCCATATGCAGCAACCGGCTCAATCGGTCCAGCTTCAGCAGTTCTGCGGGCTTGTGCTCTGCTTGCTGCAGTAACTGATGCGGGGCGATCAACTGCAGGTGCGAGGTAGCAGGACGCATCAGCCCTTCGTGACCGATCACCCGCGCATGAGTGAGGCTAATGATGGGCTGGAAATGGCTTCTGATCCGATAGTCGTGATAGCGGGCGCGGAATGTTCCGTCATCTTCGGTCTGCACGCAGCGGCGCAGAGTTTCATACGACCATGACCTGTTTTCTATTGGGGAACTCACGTTGTCTGTCGTCACTAGGCCAAGAGATGCTTGGGCATGCGGGAAGTGCAAGCGGTGCAACAATAACAACAAGTGGATTTGATCTCTGGCATGGGTTTATCCTTGCTCACATTCTAGCAAGCAGCGAAAAGGTAAAGGCCATGAAGTCGAGTGCTGGCAGCAGTAACGGCAGTAAGAGTCGCATGATCCGTGCCATCGAACTATTCGATGCAGCAAATGCTGCCGATCCCAATATGTCGCTTGAAGACGGCAAGCCCGTTTCCAGGGAGTTACTCTACGCGAAACGCATGAGCACTATGCTGCAGCGCTATGCGCCGGAAGCTGATGAAGCGGTTCGTCTTGCCGTGCGCGCACAGCATATCGAGCGCTGGAAGATTCCACGCGGCGATTATCCGATGACGCGTGCGGGGTACTTCAAGTGGCGCATCACCCTGTATGGCTTCCATGCCGATCGCGCTACGGCGTTGATGCGCCAGGCCGGCCACGACGAAGCCATGATTGCGCGCGTTGCCGCGATGCTGAAGAAGGAAAGCCTCGCCGATCCGGCGACGCAAATAATGGAAGATGTCGCCGCGCTGGTGTTCATCGAATCGTACATGGCGGATTTCGTGGCCCAGCATCCCGAGTACGACGAGTCCAAATGGCTCGGCATCATCACCAAGACCTGGCGCAAGATGTCGCCACGCGGTCGAGCCTTTGCGCTCTCGGACATTGCGCTAACGCCATTAATCAAAAAAGCAGTCGGCCTGTGAATGCCTGTGTTATTTACATCAGACCCTATGAAGTTTGAACTCAAACTGTACAAGTTGCTTCGTCTTGTGGCGCGAATGTTTCAAACATATTCAGGCCGTCTCAATTAGGGGCCACGCATGGCTCTGCTGTAGTCTGGGTAACTATAATTAACGGCTGGATATTCCGTTAACAAACAATACGCATTGCTGATGAATGGCTATGGTCAATTGACTTAAATCAACCATAACAACCATAAAATGGTCCTAGTGTAGGATAATTGACAAGTTTTGCAGGCTCAGTTGGAAAAAGTAGAAATTTGCAGGGGAACAATGGCGCAGATGTTTGCTTGCTCCCAAGTTCAGCATGATTTGCGGCTTGAATCGTTATCCCCTTCTTTCAAATGAGTGCGCCAAGTGTTCTTCCTTAAACAGTTTTTCTTTATATTTTGCCAGGGGGGTTAATGTCTCTATTAATCGGAGTACCACGAGAGGTCTTTCCAAACGAGAAGCGAGTCGCTACCGTTCCGGAAGTTGTTGAAAAGCTGATCAAGCTGGGTTTCTCGGTCGCCGTGGAATCGGGCGCTGGTGATGCGGCGAATTTTAGCGACGAAACCTACCAGGCCGTTGGCGCAGAGATCGTCACGGAAGCCGCCCGGCTTTGGGCCAAATCCGACATCGTCTTCAAGGTGCGTGGGCCGACTACGGAAGAAGTCGGTCTGATGCGTGAAGGCGGCACCCTGATCAGTTTCATCTGGCCGGCGCAGAACCCGGAATTGTTGCAGCAGCTTGCGGCGAAGAAGGTCACGGTGCTGGCCATCGACTCGTTGCCGCGCACGCTCTCCCGCGCCCAGAAGATGGACGCTCTGACTTCCCAGGCCGGTGTTGCCGGCTACCGTGCCGTCGTCGAGGCAGCCAACGCCTTTGGTCGCTTCTTCAACGGCCAGATCACCGCCGCGGGCAAGGTTCCGCCGGCCAAGGTCTTCATCGCTGGTGCCGGTGTGGCAGGTCTCGCGGCGATTGGCACTGCCGCCAGCCTGGGCGCCATCGTGCGCGCCAACGACACCCGTGCCGAAGTGGCCGACCAGGTCGTGTCGCTGGGCGGCGAATTCGTCAAGGTCGATTATGAGGAAGAAGGATCGGGTGGCGGCGGCTACGCCAAGGTAATGAGCGAGGGCTTCCAGCAGGCCCAGCGCGAGATGTACGCCAGGCAGGCCAGGGAAGTGGACATCATCATCACCACCGCGCTGATCCCCGGCAAGCCTGCGCCCAGACTGATCACCGCCGACATGGTGAAGAGCATGAAGCCGGGCAGCGTCATTGTCGACATGGCGGCCGAGCAGGGCGGCAACTGCGAACTGACCGAACCCGGTCAGGTCGTAGTCAAGCATGGCGTGACCATTGTCGGCTACACCGACCTGGTTTCGCGCCTGGCCAAACAGTCGTCGACGCTGTACGCCACCAACCTGTTCCGCCTCACCGAGGAACTTTGCAAGACCAAGGACGGCATCATCGACGTCAACATGGAAGACGAAGCCATCCGAGGCCTGACCGTCATCAAGGAAGGCAGCATCACCTGGCCGCCCCCGCCGCCAAAACCTTCCGCGGCACCACCGGCTGCCGCCAAGCCGGCAGTCGCTGCACCAGCGGCGAAGAAGGGGCACGGCCATGGCAGTGCTAGTGAACCGATGGCGGGCAACAAACTGGCCATCATGTTTGGCGTTGCAGCGGCACTGTTCTGGTTTGTTGGCGCCAATGCCCCGACCGCCTTCCTTGCCCACTTCACGGTATTCGTGCTGGCCTGCTTCGTTGGCTACATGGTAGTGTGGAATGTCACGCCGGCATTGCATACGCCGCTGATGAGCGTTACCAACGCGATCAGCAGCATCATCGCCATCGGCGCCCTGGTGCAGATAGCGCCGCCGCTGGCGGAAGGCATGCCGCCGCCGGGCCAGTGGATACACTGGCTCGCGGTGGGAGGCATCACACTTACCGCGGTCAACATGTTCGGCGGCTTTGCCGTCACCCAGCGCATGCTGGCCATGTTCCGCAAATAACCCAGGGAGATACGATATGACTGCAGAAATGGCAACCGTCTCCTATATCGGAGCAACGATTCTTTTCATCCTCAGCCTGGGTGGCCTCTCCAACCCGGCGACCTCCCGCCGCGGCAACCTCTACGGCATGATCGGCATGACCATCGCCGTGCTGGCGACGGTCTTTGGGCCGCGTGTCAGCATGGCCGGCATTCCCTGGATCATCGGTGCCATGGTGGTCGGCGCTGCAATCGGCCTCTATGCTGCACGCACCGTGAAGATGACGCAGATGCCGGAACTGGTGGCGCTGATGCACAGTCTGGTCGGCCTTGCCGCCTGTCTGGTCGGCTATGCCAGCTACATCGACACTTCCATCCAGCTTGGCGGCGCTGAAAAGAGCATCCATGAGATCGAAATCTACGTCGGTATCCTGATTGGTGCGATTACCTTCTCTGGTTCG
>JBASWL010000127.1:0-2513 GCA_049276455.1 Georgfuchsia sp.
CTTGCCGGCCCCGTCGTCGTCGATAGACGGCAGCACGTCGCCGAACATCAGCGTGCCGCCGGAATCGTCGAACTCGTCATCGAGGTAGCGGGCAGCGCGGCGTGCCCATGTCGGCTGACCTTCTTCGTCCATGAAGCAGCCGATAAAGCCGCTGCCGTCCTGGTAGGCGGCTTGCAGGATGTCCGTGGCGGCCCACGCGGTGGCACGGAACAGCGGGAGTTCAATCCGGTTGTCGGCTGGGATGATCGAATTGAGAAAAGAGTTGGTCACGACACAGGCCCCTTAGAACAGCGTCGAAAGCATCTCAATAATCGCCAACACGATTTTCAGGATCTCCGCCCAACTCATCGCTTGGGGCAGCGACTCCAGTGCCTCGACGACAGCAGCAGCGGCTTCGACCACATCGCCTCGCGACATCGCCAGTTCGGACTGTTTCGGCTTAGGGCCGACGGATTCGAGCCCAGCCGCGCACTCGGCCAGCAGCAGTGCGTACTCGCCGTCCTGCGCCCCCTTGTTCATCATCGCGGCCCACTGTTCGCTGAACACGTCCCGCATCGGCTTCCAGGCCGTCGTCGCGGCGTTGCCCTGGATCAGCATGTCCGTCGTTGTTTTCACCCATAGGGCCATTACCTCCTGACCAGTGATCTGCCCCACCGCGATTTTCTTTGCGATCTCCCGGTAGGCGGTCCCAACCTTCCACGCCGTCGTCACCATGTCCGGGTCGCTGGTCGCCTTCTCCGCCGCCGCTTTGATTGCTTTGGACCGCGCCGTCAGTGCATCCGGCGTAGGGTCCGGCGTCGGGGGAACTACTGGAGGGACCACGGGGCCACCGGGCTTGTACGCGGTGATCTGCGAACCGGACACGACGTAGTCGCCGGGGTCGGTGATCCGCCAGATGATGATCTGCTGCGGCTCACCGGCCGTCAGCGCGCTCGCAATGAGCAACGAAACCAAAATCAGAATCGCTCGCATCATGACCTGTCTCCTGTTTCTCGAAAAAGATCGCACCAAGTTCGTCAGCCAACCATTATAGTCGGGCATTCCCGGATTTCCTATACATATTCGTCCCGCTACCAGATATCAGAAATCTTGGGCCGTTTCTTCTTTCTCCACTCCTCATCCTCCTCCTGTCCCATCTCGTAGATCTCCCTCAGTTCGGCCGGCATCTCATTGACTTCCTTCTCGTCCAGATCCTCGCCCGCGTCCATCGCAATCGTATCCTCTGACAGCAGCCTGCTCGACCCGGCCAGCATCTCGACCGCCCTCGGCAGGCAGATCACCAGTGACACGCCGACGTCGGCATGACCGTGCTCGTCTGAGATCGCAGTCAACTTGTACTTCGACGGAGGCTTGTGCTCGATGTTGAACTTCCCGAAGTCCCTTCGCATCCTGCCCTCCGGGTCGTCATAGCACTCCAACTTGGCATCCTTCACCGACGTAACGAACGCCTTGGCCATCGCGGTCTGGTTGACAGATGACGCAAACGTCATCTCCCGCATCGGTACTCCACGTTTGCGGAGTCTCTGAGCCATGAAAGATCCGCCAGCAGCTGGGTCATAACCAAAATGCTCGATGTGGAACACCTTCCACAAATCATAAGCATCTTCTTCAACCTGATCACAGTCAACTTCCAGTGTTCCCTTGTCATTTGGAACGGACGGAACGTATCCTCTCATCCACGCTTCCTTGATCCTCTGCTCCCTCTCATTAACACCGAGCACGACCAACCCTGCATGGTCGCGGCTCACGCCGAGGTCCAGTCCCGCCACGTACCTCCATCCCTGTTCCGGTCCGCTCAAGAATCCTTCAAGACAGAAGCACCTGTCGATGGAATCCTGATCGACCGCCGACCCCGTTCCGCTGATCCACCTGCCCAGCCACAACCGTTGGAACTCGGCACCGATCGGGTCCATCCTCTTCGCGTCGGCCATGTCCTCGTCGGACAGCCAGGGAGCCTTCTTGTTCCAGATGTGAACCTGCCACCTGCTCCGCTCGGACAACGCATTGTTCCTCCACACCTCGGCTTGCGTCCCCTTCACGCCTGCGTTGGTAGCAACGATCACGATGCCCATCGGAACGCCCGCAGCGTTGTTCATGTGGGCCTTCATCACGTCCCAGCGATCGACGTGAACCAGCTCATTCAGCACAAGCACATCGGGGGTTGGTCCCTGAGCGGAGCCGGCAGAACCCGTTGGCTCGATCTGAACCTTCGTCGTCTTGGGAAACTGCTTCGACCGTATCATCCTCTCGATGATCTCGACCCGGTCGTTCAGCCAGGGGTTGTGGAACAGAATCGCCCTCGCCCTGTCCTCGATGATGCCCGCCTGTTCGCTGTTTGCGGCACAGACCTGAACGAGGATCGGCCTCTCGGCGAACGCCATCAGCCACATCAGGCAGCAGGCCACGTCGGCGTCCTTGCTCGTCTTCTTGGTCCGCTCCAGCCAGAACCGTCGGGCCGGCGGCATGGCCCCGTTCTTGACGGCGGAGAGGGAAGGGGCGACGGCGTCGAAGAA
>JBASWL010000128.1:0-5712 GCA_049276455.1 Georgfuchsia sp.
CGCCAACATCACGCCAGTAGAGCTTACCCATGATGATGTCCCCCTTGTGCATGCACGCTCGGTGCGGCAGCGCCGATCTATTTTTCCGGCGCCTGTGCGAACTTGTCGCGGCAGGAGGAGGAACAGAAGTAATAGGTCTTGCCTTCCCGCACGGCCGCCGCTGCCGCCTTTTGCGGCTCGACCGACATGCCGCATACCGGATCCTTGGTATCTCCGTCAGGCGGTTTGTCTCCATGCCCGCCGTGACTGCCATGGCCGTGACCGCCCATCATGTGAGCGCCGCAACCGTAACGCATCATCGCAAAGAACAGACCGCCCCACAGCAGCAGCCAGCCGAGACTTTTCAGACTTTCAGTATCCATGACATTCCTCCTTCAAAAGGTGAAACACCATCATCACCGCCAGCCGGCCCATCAACCCCTGACAAATTTATCGAGGGATGATGGATATCAAACGCCCTTACTTTGCCGGTTGCTTCATGTGATCGCCATTACCCCCCATGCCGCCACCGTGCATGTCGTGGCCCATCATGTCGTCATGGCTACCACCCATCTTGTCCATCCCGTCTTTTCCACCGGCCATGGGGCAGTTGCTATCCATCTCTTTCATCACGGCCTGCATATCCTCCATTTGTGCCTTCATCATCGGTATGCGCGCCTTGGGGTCACTGGTTTTTTCCATGGCCTTCATGCGCGCTTGCATCGCTTCCATTCGGGCATGCATTTTCATTGAGTGATCCTGCATCTGATTACCGGATGCCTTCTCGGTCTGGGCTTGCTCCGGATGATGGCTGGCATGATCGCCAGCCGGCTTGTCGGCAGCCAACACAGCGATGGGTGCAGCAAAAGCTGCGGTCAGAGCAAGTGTCATTACATGGCGGGACAGGGTATTCACGTTATTTCCTTTCAATTGTGGGTCGTTGATCAAAATCGATGTGAATGCTGAACTAGGTTAATGTCAGTCTAGGCCACCGTAACAAACAGCCGCATGACGCAAAGATTACATTTTCGTCATTCAATGGTTGTGGGTCTGATGCGAGTGATGTTAGGCAGCTGGCACGCTCGGAGTCTGACAAGTCGTTCGGGACAGGGACATTGCGGGCCTGATGGGCGATGGATTTCTCGCACACTTTCAATGGCAGCAAATACGATTGCGCTATGGGAAGTATCCACCGAAACGTCAATAAGCCCGGCGTAATAAAAAATGCCGGTTCCAATCGCCGACAAGGCGCCAAACGCTGCAAAAGATCACCATAATATTTTCGCCATCTGTTTTACCTCGAGAAAAGGAGAAGCACTGGCAAAGGATTGCCATGCCAACTCGCCATAACCCCATGTAGCTACCTGTTCAGCGGCTCCTCTGGATCGCCCGGCCGCACTTCCGCTCGATGGCGGATTCGATATATCTTGCTCACCGACTGCACGACCACGATTCCATCACCCTCCAAGCCGGTGTGGGCCGCATCCATGATGGCTTGCACAGCGGCCTCTACACGTTTTGCGGCGATAAAGATTTCCACCCTGGCGTGTGACGTTATCCCTTCATGGGCATAATAGTTGGCATATTCGCCATAGCCCTTGACCTGCGTTACGCTGATGCCGGAAACCACAAGTTCTCGCAGGTGGTGCTCAACCTGCTCCAAAGCATTGCTGCGGATAAACGCGGTCACTTTGCAATAATTCATATTCTCCATTGCTACCACCTCCTCGGACCCAGCACTAAAGTTCTAAAGTTGAAAAGTAGTTCAGTGTTCGATGCCTCGCTTCAACCGCCATTGTTTTACCAGCGCGTAGATGGCCGGAATCACGATCAGCGTCAGAATGGTGGAGGACACCATGCCGCCGACCATCGGCGCGGCGATGCGGCTCATCACTTCCGAGCCGGTGCCGGTGCCCCACATGATCGGCAGCAGGCCCGCCATGATCGCCACCACAGTCATCATCTTCGGCCGCACGCGCTCGACGGCGCCTTCCATCACCGCCTCGTAGAGTTCGCCGACGCCGGGCGCACGGCCCGATCCATGGCACTTCGCCTTGACCTCTTCCCAGGCATGGTCGAGGTAAATCAGCATGACCACTCCGGTTTCCGCCGCCACCCCGGCCAGCGCAATAAAGCCGACAGCTACTGCGACCGAGAGGTTGTAGTTCAGCAACCACATCAGCCACACCCCGCCGACCAGGGCGAAGGGTACCGAGAGCATGACGATGATAGTTTCGGTCAGACGCCGGAAGTTGAGATAGAGCAGCAGGAAGATGATCAACAAGGTTACTGGAATGACGATCTTCATTTTTTCGATGGCCCGTTCCATGTATTCGAACTGGCCGCTCCAGGTGATGTAGTAACCGGGCGGAAACTTGACCTGCTGCGCCACCGCCCGTTTCGCATCGGCGACGTAGCTGCCGATGTCGCGCTCGCGGATGTCGACATAGATATAGGCGGAGAGCAGCGCATTCTCAGTGCGAATAGACGGGGCGCCCTTGGCCACCTCGACCTTCGCCAGTTGCCCGAGCGGAATCATCGCGCCTTCCATGGTTGGCACCAGCACCTCGCGCGCGATCTGCTGCGGGTCGGAGCGCAGTTCGCGCGGATAGCGCACCTGTACGCCGAAGCGTTCCCGTCCCTCGACGGTGGTGGTAACCATTTCGCCGCCGAGGGCAGTACCGATGACGTCTTGCAGCTCTCCGACCGAAAGACCATAGCGGGCCAGTTGCTCACGGTCCGGTTCGATGTTGAGATAGAAGCCGCCGGTGATGCGTTCCGCAAACGCGCTGCTGGTACCGGGAACGGTCTTGACCACAGCCTCGATCTGCTTGGCCAGCACTTCCATCTCGTCGAGATTCTTGCCGAAAACCTTGATCCCGATCGGCGTGCGAATGCCGGTGGATAGCATGTCGATGCGCGCCTTGATCGGCATGGTCCAGGAATTGGCCACGCCGGGGAATTGCAGCGCCTTGTCGAGTTCGGCGATCAGCTTGTCGGTGGTCATGCCGTGGCGCCATTCTGATTCCGGCTTGAGGTTGATCACCGTCTCGAACATCTCGGTCGGCGCCGGGTCGGTCGCGGTGTTGGCGCGGCCGGCCTTGCCGAAGACCGAAGCCACCTCGGGGAAGCTCTTGATGATCTTGTTCTGCACCTGTAGCAGTTCCGCTGCCTTGGTGATGGACATGCCCGGCAAGCTGGTCGGCATGTAGAACAGCGTGCCTTCGTTCAGCGTCGGCATGAACTCGGAACCGAGTTTCAAGGCCGGGTAAAGAGAAACCGCCAGCATCACCAAGGCAGCGGCGATGGTCATCTTTTTCCAGCGCATCACCCACTGGATGATCGGCCGATAGATCCAGATCAGAAAGCGGTTCACCGGGTTTTTCGCTTCCGGCATGATCTTGCCGCGAATGAACAGCATCATCAACACCGGCACCAGCGTCACCGAGAGCATCGCCGCGCCGGCCATGGAGAAGGTCTTGGTGTACGCGAGTGGCGAGAACAGCCGCCCCTCCTGGCCTTCCAGACTGAACACTGGCAAGAAGGAAACGGTGATGATGAGCAGCGAAAAGAACAGCGCCGGACCAACCTCCTTGCATGCCAAAATCATGGCATTGGCGCGATCGGTGTTCGTGTGACCAACTGGAAGGCGCTCCAGATGCTTGTGCGCATTTTCGATCATGACGATGGCCGCGTCGATCATGGCGCCGATGGCGATGGCGATGCCGCCCAGGCTCATCAGGTTGGAACTCATGCCGAGCAGATGCATGGCGGTAAAGGCAATCAGCACGCCCACCGGCAGCATCAGGATGGCCACCAGCGCGCTGCGCAGATGGAGCAGGAAGACGAAGCAGACCAGGGCAACAATCACCGACTCCTCGGTCAGGGTCCGCTTCAGTGTGTCGATGGCGCGGTAAATCAGCTCGGAACGGTCGTAGACCGTTTGCACCGTCACACCTTCGGGCAGGCCAGGGCCGATCTCCGCAATCTTGTCCTTCAGGTTTTGGATGACTTCCAGCGCATTCTGGCCGTAGCGGGCCACCGCGATGCCGGACACCACCTCGCCTTCGCCATTAAGTTCGGTGAGACCGCGCCGCTCGTCGGGAGCAAGTTCGACGCGGGCGATATCGCGGATCAGCACGGGAGTACCCTTCTCGCTCTTGACGACTAGGTTCTCGATGTCGCTGCGGCCACGCAGGTAGCCCTTGCCCCGCACCATGTACTCGGTCTCGGCCATTTCGACGACGCGGCCGCCCACATCGCGGTTGGAATCGCGGATCGCCTGGACGACTTTCATCAGCGGGACGTTGTATGAGCGCAGCTTCACCGGATCGACCGTCACTTGATAGGTCTGCACGAAGCCACCAATCGAGGCCACTTCGGCGACGCCATGCGCCTTGGTCAGTTGATAGCGCACATACCAGTCCTGGATGGTGCGCAATTCGGCCAGGGTTTTGTTTTTGGCGAGAAGTGCGTATTCATAGACCCAGCCAACGCCGGTCGCGTCCGGTCCGAGCGACGGCGTAACGCCCTTGGGCATGCGACTTGAAGCGAAATTGAGGTATTCGAGCACGCGCGAACGCGCCCAGTAGATGTCGGTACCGTCCTCAAAAATGATGTAGACGAAGGAGGCACCGAAGAACGAGAAGCCGCGCACCACCTTGGATTTCGGCACGGACAGCATTGACGTGGTGAGCGGATAGGTAACCTGATCCTCGACCACCTGCGGCGCCTGGCCGGGATACTCGGTATAGACGATGACCTGCACGTCC
Organism: Georgfuchsia sp.; assembly: GCA_049276455.1. Lineage (GTDB taxonomy): Bacteria > Pseudomonadota > Gammaproteobacteria > Burkholderiales > Rhodocyclaceae > Georgfuchsia. The sequence continues at coordinate 4,752 of JBASWL010000128.1, forward strand.
GAGAGGTCGGGCAGGGCATCGATGGGGGTTTTGACAACGGCATAGATGCCGCCGAGGGTGACAAACAGGGTGGCGAGCAGGACAAGAAAAATATTCCTGGCAGACCAGTCGATGATTTTGCTCAGCATGGCGTTCCCCGCCTCAGTGGCCTGAATGGGCCGGGGCGTCGGCGGCTTCGAGCTTGATGATCACCCACTCGCCGGGACTGCGTTCGACGAAGGTGAACGCGACCCGTGCTCCCGGCTTGAAATCACCAAGCAGCGCGGCATTGGCCAGCGCGAAATCCATTGTCATGCCCGGCCATTTGAGGCTTTCTATCGGACCATGCGTGATGGTCACCGTCCCCGCCTTGGCGTCGATGGTGTCGAGCTTGCCTTCGGCGTGATGATCCACAGTCGCGGTCCCTCCCGGTGGCGTGCTCGCGCCACTTTCTTTGGCAGGACCGAAACTGCCCACCGCCGCCTTGAGATTGCTCTCGGCGTCGATCAGGAAATTCGCGGCGACCACCACCGGTTCACCGTCCTTCACTCCATCAACGACTTCAACATAGCTGTCGCTGCGCGCGCCGAGCTTGACCTCGCGCGGCTCGAAGCGGCCTTCGCCTAGCTGGATCAGTATCATCTGGCGTGTGCCGCTATCGATGACGGCGGAAACCGGCACAGTGACCACCTTGCCCTTGGCAAGCACTGGCAATTCCACCTGGGCGAACATGCCCGGCTTCAGCAACAAGCCTGGATTGGCGAGCTCCACTCGAACTGGCACGGTGCGGGTCTGGGCGTTCAGCGTCGGATAGACGTAGGTGATGGCGCCCTCGAACACCTTGTCCGGATAGGCGCTGATCATGACCTTGGCCTTGGCCCCAGTCCTGACAAGGCCGATGTCCTGTTCGAAGACGTCGGCGAGAACCCAAACGGAGGACAGGTCAGCCACTTCATAGAGCGCTTCGCCGGGCATGAAACGC
>JBASWL010000129.1:0-21285 GCA_049276455.1 Georgfuchsia sp.
GAACACCACCGCGTAGGACACCCAGACCACGGCAATCAGAATATCAATCGGCCATTCCAGTTCAGCGTATTCCTTACCTGAGGTAAAACCCAGCGGCAAGGTCACTGCGGCCAGAACGATGACCAGCTGCCAGCCCCAGAAGGTGAATGCGGCGAGCTTTGGCGCGAACAACGGAGCATGCGAAGTTCGCTGCACACAATAGTAGGAGGTCGCAAACAACGCGCAGCCGCCAAAGGCAAAAATCACCGCATTGGTATGCAGTGGCCGCAGGCGACCATAACTGAGCCATTCGACGACATTCAGTTCAGGCCACGCCAACTGGGCAGCAATAATCACACCGACCAGCATGCCTACAATACCCCACACGACGGTCATCACGGAAAACTGGCGCACGACCTTATAGTTATAAGTCGCTTCCGATTGCATGTTGAATTACCTCACAGAAAAAGACGCGTTAGAGTGGATATTGGAAACACGTGAAAAGAACAACGCAAGCGAGCATGCCTCATATGGCATATTAAAGCATGCCAGCACAATGATGCAGCCAACACAGCCTCCCCTGCACATTCACTGAAACAGACAGTTTCAAGTATACAACCAAATACCACAGGTGTGGCAAAATGCCACACCATCGCGATAGCCAAGTTGATTAACATCAATAAAATACGTCAAACATGAAATCAGCAACAGCCCCCTTAATCAGTTGCATCAGCATGACCTCTTTCTCGCGATTCAAGCGTGGCGGCGCCTCTCCGCGCCTGATGTCTTTACCAGAATAATTGGTGGTCACTCCCTTCTCGCATTATTTTTTAGACAAGATGTGACGATGAAACGAGGTTCAACTCAAGGCAAGCAAACCTTCTCGCTGAAAGAGGTCGAGTCTCTCGATATCTTTCCCTGGATTGCCGATTTTGAGACGGGCATTGCCCCTATAGACGAACAGCATCAGATACTCGTACGCCTGCTCAACAGGCTTGCCAGAAACCTGGTCATGCAGTCCGACGAACTCTCTTTCGACGAGATTTTTCGGGAACTGGGCGAGTATGCGATCCATCATTTTCAAACTGAAGAAAATCTCATGGGGCAGGTCATTGCCGGTGATGCCCTTGAATCCGACCATCAACTGACCCATCGAGAATTCACGCGGGAAGTCAACCGCCTGAAGCGCCAGTGCAAAAGTACAACGTCTGACAAGAAGATTGGAGAAATCGTTGCGTTCCTGAGCAAATGGCTGGCCAATCACATTCTCAAGGATGACAGGCGCATGGCCAGGGTCATCTTGGCCGTACAGGCAGGCATGCCAATCGTGACGGCTAAAATGCGGGTTGATCTGGAAATGTCTGGCGCCGTAAGCGTGCTGATAAATACCATTCTAGACATCCATGAAAAATTGTCGTCCCGCTCGTTCCAGCTCTTGGCTGGAATCATTGAGCGTCAGGAAGCTAATGGACAACCCGCTTCGATACAGCAGATCGAATGGGAACACATACAGCGCGTCCTGCTCCAGCATGACAAAAACATTTCAGCTGCGGCCCGTACCCTTAACATGGACAGGCGAACCCTGCAACGCAAGTTGCGCAAGTCCAACCCACCACGCCTGCCTTGAAAAGGAGGGATGGAAGATTTGCAGTCTTCTTGAATCCGCACAAATAAAAATGGGGCACGCCGCAAGGCGTACCCCAAAACCCCAACGGAGAGTCAGGTACCGTTCAAATAAACGGCCACCCTGCAAACTCCGATATCAATTTTAGGGTCAAGGTTTATTCTTCAATTGATCCAGATCAAAGACCTTGCTGGCTATCCGGTTTTCTCAAGTTACTTTCTTCGGGTAGTTTGACGCCAGATGGCGTACTCGTAGCATCGTCATCCATCAGGACGCGATAAGCTGGACCTTCGAGATCCTCGTACTGACCGCTCTTCACTGACCACCAGAAAATGAACGCAATCACAAATACCAGCACAACGGACATCGGGATCAGTAGATAGAGTATTTCCATTGCTGCCTCTTACCTCTTTTGCAAACGCAGTGCGTTCAGAACAACCAGCAAAGAACTTGCCGACATGCCGATACCGGCCATCCACGGCGTTACCCAACCCGCCATCGCAAACGGTATGGCAATGATGTTATATACGAATGACCAAACCAGATTCTGTCGCACGATGACGAGTGTACGCTTGGCAATCCTGATGCCGTCCACAAGGGGCATCAGCGATTCGCCCATCAGCACCAGGTCAGACTGGGTACGTGCCAGATTGGTACCGCTGCCCATGGCGATAGAGACCTGGGCCTGAGCCAGTACAGGTGCATCGTTAACGCCGTCGCCCACCATGGCGACAACGGCTCCGTCAAGCTGCGCTGCCTTGATGTGTTCGCACTTGGCTTCTGGAGAAAGACAACCTGAGGCATGTTCGATCCCAAGCTCGTTCGCCACCAGCTGCGCCGCCTCATTCGAATCACCACTGAGAATACCGAGCGGCAGCTGCATCGCATGCAGTTCGCGAGCCATGTCTGCGGCATCTGTGCGCACACTATCGGCGAGACGGAAGAAACCCAACCAACCTTGCGTATCCGCCATCGCGACAACGGTTGCGCCACTGGACTGCCATTCAGCAATCTCCGGCGGCAAAGACTGCACATGCAAAACTGCCGCGAAATCGGGGTTACCCAACCTGACGCGCACATCATCGACCAGTGCTTCTACCCCACCGCCTGTATGTGCCCGCAAATGTTCAATTATGCAGGTTGAAGCTGGGGCGCTTTGCCCAAGCGCACGCGCTATAGGATGCATGGAGCCACGCTCCAGAGCTGCGGCCAAGGCACACAATGAATCTTTGCCATGATCCAAGAATGGCAACACTTCGATGATCTGCAGTTGCCCACGCGTTAATGTACCCGTCTTGTCGAACATGACATGTGTTGCCTTCGCCAGTGTTTCGATGGCGTGGCCATGGGCAACCAGCAAGCCTAGTCGCGACAGCGTCCCGGTAGCCACCGTCAGCGCGGCCGGCGTTGCGAGTGACAGTGCGCAGGGACAACTCACTACCAGCACGGAAACAAAAACCCACAACGCGCGCGACGGATCGATGAAATACCAGACAACTGCAGTTATCAGCGCCAGCACCAGCAAGGCAGAAACAAAACACGCCGCCACCCGATCGGCCATGCGCACCAGCTTCGGCTTTTCCATGGCAGCCTGATCCATCAAGCGCCGGATCGCTGCCAGACGCGTCTGCTCGCCAGTGCACGTAACCCGTATCGTCAGCGGACTGTCGACATTAACGCTACCGCAAATAACTTCGTCATCAACCCGTTTGGGAACTGGATGGCTCTCGCCTGTCAATAATGACTCGTCGGTCTGACTCTCCCCCTCGATCACCTTGCCATCAGCCGGAATGGCACTGCCCGGCCGAACCAGCACGACATCACCACATTTCAGATCCGCGGCGGCGATGGTCTCGGTATCGTAAGCGGGATAGAGGTGCAGACGTTCCGCGATGGCTGGCATTGCCCGCGCCAGCGCCTCGACATTGCGCACCGCCTTCTGCCGCGCCATCATTTCCAGATAACGTCCACCGAGCAGCAGGAAAATGAACATGGTGACCGAGTCGAAATAAACCTCGCCGGCACCCGAAACCGTTGTCCATGAACTGGCCAGAAATGCGGAACCAACACCCAGTGCCACCGGCACATCAATACCAACACGCAGCAGACGGATGTCGCGCCATGCATTCACAAAAAACGGCGCAGAAGAATAGAACATCACCGGCAGCGTCAGTGCGAAACTGGCCCAGCGCATCAGCTGGGCAATATCTGCCGTCATGCTGCCTGCGCTGGCAATATAGGCAGGCAGCGCATACATCATCACTTGCATCATGCCAAAGCCGGCCACAAACAGGCGCCACAAAGCACTGCGGCGCTCCTTCTGCGCCAATTGCTCCAGCTTGTTCGCATCATAGGGATGGGCGCGGTAACCTATAGCGGCAATGGTGCCAAGAATCTGCGAGAGATGGATCTTGCGTTCATCCCAATGCACCCGCGCGCGCCGCGTGGCGTAATTGATATCCACCGCCACCACCCCCGGCTGACGGGCGAGGTGCGACTCGTTCAACCAGACACAGGCGGCGCAGGTAATGCCTTCGAGTATCAGCGCCGCTTCGCGCTCAAATTCGCCAGCAGGACGAACAAAGTTTTTCTGCACTTCCGGGTGGTCATACAGGGCCAGATCGCCAAGTAGCGCCGGCATGGCTTCGCGCGGGCTTTCCGGCAGCGCATCGCGATGGCGGTAGTAGTCATCAAGGCCATTGCCGATAATTGCCTGAGCCACGGCAACGCAACCGTTGCAGCACATGGGCTGTGGCACGTCGGCGATAACCACCGACAAATCGACATTAGCCGGAACAGACAGGCCGCAGTGGTAGCAGTTGGTAGCCACGACCCCTCAATGACGAAGGGCCTGCCGGAACAGGCAGGCCCGATAGGGTGGTGCTGTTGGCCGGAATCGAACTGGCGACCTACTGATTACGAATCAGTTGCTCTACCAACTGAGCTACAACAGCGCGAGGCGCGCATTATACGCAAGGCCGGATCAATTGGCAGAAGGCAGGCATAATCGCCGCTTGTAGGGCAATCCCCACCACTTGTCGGCTGGTGCTTTGGGGTAATTGCCTGTCAAGCTAAATTACCCATCGTAAAAGGAGTTTTTGCCATGCTGGCCCATGCCAAACGCAATTCCGGCTTCACTTTGCTTGAACTGATGATCGTAGTGGCGATTATCGGCATTCTTGCCGCTGTCGCCATACCCTCGTACAACGAATACGTCATGCGCAGTCGCATTACCGAGGCAGTTGCGGGGCTCTCCGACATGCGCGTCAAAATGGAGCAGTATTTTCAGGACAACCGGAGCTATACCGGCGCCTGCACAGCCGGCACTCTGGCGCCAATTCCTGCCGATACCGCCAGCTTCGACTTTACTTGCGACATCCCGGATAGTTTGAATTACACCGTTACCGCCACCGGTACCGGGTCGATGGCCGGCTTTGTTTACACCATTGATCAGGACAATACGCGAACAACCGATTCGGTAGGCACAGGCTGGTCAGGTGGTGGCAATACCTGCTGGGTACTGAAAAAGAATGGCGCCTGTTAAGCCCGTGAAGCCGATGCCATGCCGACGGGGCGGCTTTTCACTCGTCGAAATGATGATCGTGATCGCAATCACAGCGATTCTGCTTGCGCTGGGGATTCCTTCATTCACGGCCTATCTCGCTAATCTGAAGGTACGCACAACTGCAGAAGGCTTTCTCTCAGGCTTGCAACTCGCGCGCGCCGATGCCGTCAGGCGCAATGCCAGGGTTGAATTCATATTGACCATCCTCGCTCCTACCGTAGACAACCTGGCTACCGACACAGCCGACCTTACCGATCCCGCCTTCGCCGACGATATTGACCTCCCCCCCAATCACCCCAACTGGATGATTCGGACTGCCGACACCAGTGCATTCATTGAAGGCAAGTCTGCGGCAGAAGGAAGCTCAAGCGCCCAAAGTGGCAGGTCGCCGGTCGAAGTCAGAGGCAGCGTTTCGTCCATTACTTTCAACGGACTGGGCAACACCGACCTGCTCGACACCGCGACTTTTCAATTTACCAATAATGCGGCTGGTGACTGTGTCGCCGACGGCGGCCCGGTGCGCTGCCTTAATGTCATGGTCGCCACAGGCGGCAGGATCAAGCTCTGCGATCCTGCCGTTCCCGCCGGCGATACGCGAGGATGCTGAAATGACTGGATCGAGAACAAATCAATGCGGGATCGCGCTGCTCGAAGCCCTGATTGCCATCGTAATTTTCTTGATCGGTGCGCTGACCTTGATCGCATTGCAGGCCACCAGCATTGCAGCGCAGGCTGATGCGCAGTACCGCATCGAGGCAGCCAACCGGGTCGACCAGATCATTGGTGAAATAAACCTTAATGTTGATCGTACCAGCGCTGCCACAACACAGACCACATTGGCCGATTACGCCTATAACATCACTACTGACGGCGCTTGCAACTTCAGCGGCGGTACCGAATCTGTATCCGGAACCGCTCCCGTAGCTGTCAGCGACTGGGTGGATGCCATGACAGACGACACTCTGCCCACCTATTTCCCCGGTGCGACCACGGCGATGCAGCAAATCCTGGTCGCCCCCGGAACCTTCAATCGCATCACTGTTACCGTTTGCTGGCAAGCGCCGGGCGATGCGGTTACACGCCAGCATAGCGTCATCGCCTACATCAACTGATATGGCCAATTCACGACCGCGCATTCAGCGCCTCTCCCCCCTGACAACCCGGCGAAACGCCGGCTTCTCGCTGGTGGAAATTCTTATCTCAGTCGTCATCGGACTGATCGGCATTCTCATGATGACGCAAATGACCGCAAACTGGGAGACCAGAAAGCGATCTTCCACCTCCGCCGGCGATGCGCAGATTTCAGGTTCCATTGCCCTCTACCGGCTTGAGCAGGACATCCGCCAGGCCGGTTTCGGCTTCGGTACCTCGGCCAATGTCGGCTGCACCGTCACCGCCTACGATTCCAACCGAACAACGCCTGCCTTCAACTTTCCCATGGTGCCCCTCGCCATCAACGACGGTGCCGGCGGCGCGCCAGACACCATCACGGTGTTGTATGGCGATTCGTCGACGATGTCGGGGGATCTCAGCTTCACCTCGTCCACAAGCACCAGCAAGCGCACCAAAACCCGCAACGGCATCAGCAAGGGGGAACTGCTGATTGCAGTGCAGAATGCCGTAACCTGCGGCCTGATCGAGATTACCGACAACACTGATGCCGACAATCTGACCATCAACCACAACAGCGGCAACTACGTCGACGCTCAGGGAGTTGCCGCCACAGCGCGTTATAACGCCGCAGGCGGGCTGGGTATCGCCTTTACCAACGGCACACTGTACAACATGGGCCTGGCGCCCAGAAATAACGTCTGGCAGATCAATATTGACGCCCTGGAATCCAGAAACGAATTGAATCTCACCGGTGATGGCGATGACGACTGGGTGCAGGTCGCCGATGGCATTATCAACCTTCAGGCCGTCTATGGTCTCGACACCAACAACGACACGATTATCGACACATGGCAAGCCACAGCACCCGGCGCATGGTCAACAGTGCGCGCGGTGCGCATCGCCTTGCTGGCGCGCGGTCAGCAATACGAGAAGGCCGCCGTATACCGATATCCCGACGGTTCCCTCCCCAACGACTGCACTGCCGCCACTGTGCCACCATGCACCCCCGCAGCACCGGCCTGGGCCGGTGGCGATTTTGTCATGACCAATCTTGACGGTACTGCCGACTCAAATCCTGGCGACGCCAACGACTGGCGCCACTATCGCTATCGCGTCTATGAAACCGTGATACCGCTACGCAACATGGTCTGGGGAACTGCGCCATGAGAAACAAAAACCTCATCCTGCACCGGCGGCAACAAGGGGTTACCCTGCTGATCGCCCTGATCATGCTGGTCTCCATGACACTGGCCGGCATCGTCATGTTCCGCCAGATCGGTACCGGCATCATCATCGCGCGCAACCTCACCTTCAGGCAGAGCGCCACGACAGCCGCAGACCGCGGCATTGAGGCCGCACGCACCTGGCTGGTTGCACAAGGTGCGGGAGCACTGGAGCAACCCATCATCGCGCAAGGCTATTATCCGGCCTGGTGCAATGTCTCCGTCGATGCGTCAAACGTGCCCGACGAAGACGAAGACGGCACTCTCGATAATTGCGGCGCCGAACCGCCGCCCTCGACCTTTGTACCCGCTACCTATAATTGGGCCAATTCGGTACAGGCCATTGCCGACGACGGCGCCGGCAACCGGGTGCAATACGTCATACATCGCCTGTGCCGCATCCCCGGTGGCATCAACGTCTCCAGCCAGCAGTGCGTCACTATCGGTTCGGTCACCAGCGGCGGCTCGCATGGCTCGGCCAGCTACGGCACCCAGGCCCTGACCAATACCATGCAACCCTATTTCAGAATCACCGCCCGCGTCACCGGGCCCATGAACACCGTGGTCTATACACAGACCATGATTTACTGATTGAGGAGCAAGGACATGAACGCTACCCCAGGACTCATCAACAAGGCAGGACGATTCATTGCAATCGGCCTTGCCACCGCCATTCTTGGTCCCGCTGCCAGCGCTACCGATCTGAGCGATGTTCCGCTGGCCAGTTCATCAGCGGATGCAGTCAAGCCGAATATATTTTTCATACTCGATGACTCCGGGTCGATGGATAGGGACTACATGCCGGATAGCGTAAACACCTCCAAGGCCGGCTATCTCAATCATCGCTGCAACACGATCTACTACAACCCCAACCTCACCTATGAGGTTCCCAAAAACAGCAGCGGTACCCCACTCCACAACGCCTCTCCAGCCACCTATACCGCCGCATGTAGTAACGGATTCAGTGGCTCTTCCTGCAGCACAAACCTCGGTACCAAATATTACTGGGAGTACACCGGTACCAATACTGCCCTGTCATGGCCGACGAGTGGCAGCAATGACTGCACGCTTGATTCTGACACCAGCAAGACCGGCATCTGCAGCGACGGCAGCTATGTCACGAACACCCCGGCATCATGCACCTCGCCCAGAACGCTGGTCTGGAGACGAATCACGGAGGACTCGGCATCAAGCGACGCGCAGAACTATGCCAACTGGTACAGCTACTACCGCAAGCGTCTGATGATGATGAAGGCTGCCGCCGGACAGGCTTTTCAGGACATTTCGGACAACTACCGGGTCGGCTTCATGACCATCAGTCCCGGCACCTATGGCAATGACCAGAATAGTAGCGGAGCCGCCACCGGTAGTTCGATCAGCAGCAGCAAATTCCTCAAGATTGCCGACTTTGACACCGACCACAGGGATGACTGGTACACAATACTTTACGGCCAGAGCACCTCCAGCTACACCCCGCTGCGTTCGGCCCTGTCGACGGCAGGCCGCTACTACGCCGGCAAGAACGATCTTATCAACAAGGGCATGGTTCCGGCAGAGGCCGATGACCCCGTGCAGTATTCCTGCCAGCAGAACTTCACCATCCTGACCACAGACGGTTACTGGAACAGTGGCGGCGGCAAGATGCTCAACGGCACCACCACCATGGACAACGAGGACGGGGTCCTCGCGGAACTGGATGCCTACCGCCCGGTGGGAAGCAAGTATGCCATGTCGCCGCGCCCCATTTTTGACGGCGCCAGCCAGACCTATACCTGGAACGAAGCGCAAATCGCCTACCAATATGCCAGTTGCAGTTACAACCATTTGCAAACCAAGACCGTGCAATGGCAATCGCGCGCGGCATCTACGCAGGAACGCACTTCCAGCCTGCAAGCACAGACCTCCACGCTTCAGGCAAGGACTGCCACGCTGCAAACATCTACCTCCTCCAATAGCGGATCTTCCTGGAGTTCCTGGTCAAACACGACCTCCTGTCAATGGGACAATTCCGGCAGCGGTCGCAGGAGATGCCAATATGCGGACTGGACCGACTGGAGCGACACTGGCTCCTGCTCACCCCAATCGCAGGGTACCAATACGTCCAATAATCAGACTTGGAGCGGGCCGGCGACGGAATGCCAATACACCGACTGGACCGCATGGAGCGATGTCAGCAGTTGTGATGTCATCAGCAAGGATACCCGCGGCACATGGAGTCGCGGCACAGCACGCAACTGCCAATACACGGACTGGACCGACTGGACCGATGTCGGCTCTTGCACGGCTGTAGCGAAGGACAACAGCGACCCCTATAACGTCGGTACCGCGCGGGAATGCCAAACGGGCTACGGTTCCTGGTCCGATACTACGGGAACCTGCACGGACAGCGCCACGTTGCAATGCCAGTCGGTCGATCTTGTCGCATGGGCTAATGTTGACTCTTGCACCCCAAGCGGCCCCGACACAAGCGGTCAGGAAGTGCTTTGCCAGACTGCCTTAATTCCGTCAGGAAAAAAAATTCAGTATCAGGCCACCACTACGACAACCGTCTACCCCGGACCGAACAAGGCTGGCACGATCCTGAGTGGCCCCGATTCGACATCTGATCCATGGACTGACGATACGGGCACCTGCTATCCGGATGGCTCGGAGCCGGCATTGCCCAGTGATGGAGAGATTACTGATGGCGGCCCGCCTACCCCGCCCGATGACTGCCTCAGCGGCTTCCAGGTGTGGCCCTGTGAAACCGCCTCCGCTGGCGGCGCCAGCGTCAGTGCGTCAATCAATTCACTTTCTGTCTCTGGCAGCGCGGACCCCTATACAGTGACCGCCGGCACTTCTTCCGCCCACCCCTTTATTGTCGGCCAGGTCGTTAACATCACCGGCGTAACCTCGGCGTATCGCGGGACATATCCCATTACCGACATTCCCGACAGCACTCACTTCAGCTATCAGGTCAGCACAAATCCATACATCTCTGACCATACTGGTACTGCCTCACTCAGTCAGGGCAGCAGCAATTCCCTCGCAGATGTGGCGCAGTACTACTACAAGACAGATCTGCGCAACGCGACGGAAGGCAACTGTACTGGAGGGCTTGGTGTCAGCGTCTGCGACAACAACGTACCTTCTACCGGCACTGGCAACGAAGATGACCGTGCCAACTGGCAGCACATGACTACATTCACCATGGGCCTGGGCGTGACCGGCACCGTAGAGTATTCACCTACCTACCGGGGGGACTCTCCGACCAACATAGTGACCTGGCCGGATGTGGACGGCCAGATCACGGGGCGGCTCGACTTCCAGGATATTCGCAACGGGACTTCAGACTGGCCGGGGCCGCAGGCTGATTCAGCGACGGCAATCGATGACCTCTGGCATGCGGCGGTGAATGGTCGGGGGCAATACTTCAGTGCGGCCGATCCTACCAGCGTGGCTGATGCCCTGTCGACAGCCCTGTCCGGCATCAGCGCCCGCGTCGGTTCGGCTGCTGCGGCCGCAACCTCAAATCTGGAGCCCGTAGCAGGTGACAACTTCGCCTACACGGCCAGCTATGTCACCCAGGATTGGGTCGGCGAACTCGTGGCCCGCGAAATCAACCTTTCCACCGGCACCGTCGGTACCAACAATCTCTGGTCAGCGCAGACACAGCTTGATGCCAAGGTCAAAGCGGCCTGCGACAATCGAGTCATCAAACTTTTTCATGAGGGAGCAACCAACAACCTGGTCAACTTCAGCTGGAATACCTATGCCTGTGATATCGACGGCAACCCGACTGGCTCTGCACAAACGGAACTCGATAGTTCGGAGAAGGCCTACTTTGCCGCATCGAAGGTGGCCTTGCTGACCCAATACTCCAGCATGACGGCTGGACAGCAAACCGCTGCTCAAGACGCCAATCTGGTCAATTTTCTGCGCGGCCAGCGCGGCAACGAGGGTTGGTCCAGCGACAGCAGCAGTGTCACCGACCTCTATCGCACCCGTCTGCATGTGCTGGGCGATATCATCAATGCGCAGCCGGTCTTCGTCAAAGGTCCGTTCGCTGAATACGACGACGCTGGCTATGCCGACTACAAGACCGCAAACTCGGCGCGCGCACCAATAGTTTATTCAGCAGCCAACGACGGTATGCTGCACGCTTACAACGCTGAAACTGGCGTCGAGACTTGGGCCTTCATGCCAACCATGGTGTTACCGGAACTTTACAAACTGGCCTCCAGCAACTATTCGAGCCAACATATCTTCTATACCGATGGCACCCCAACGGTAGGCGATGCCTTCGACACCACGGCGTCTGCCGATTGCGCGGAAGTCACGCCTGTATCACCGCAAAACTGCTGGAAGACCATTCTGGTTTCCGGATTGAACAAGGGCGGCAAGGGTTATTACGCGCTGGACATCACCGACCCTGCCAGCCCCAGGGCGCTCTGGGAATTCAAGTACAGCACTACCTGCTATGACGCTGCCAACTCTGCAACGCACGGTGCCGACTGCCATATTGGCTACACCTTCAACAACCCCATCATCAGCAAATTGAACGATGGGCGATGGGTAGTCTTTGTTACCTCCGGCTACAACAATGTCAACTCACCCACGCTGACGGGAGACGGCGAGGGTTATCTCTATGTTCTGGACGCTTTCACTGGGCAAATCATCTACAAGATCGGCACTGGCGAAGGAACGGCAGCCAATCCCAGCGGACTGAACCACATCAACGGCTGGGTCAATCTCAACAGTCTCAAGAACAATATCACCGACCGGGTCTATGGCGGAGACCTGAACGGCAACATCTGGCGTTTCGACATCAATGACCTATACGATCCCGCCGGGCGCGAGGCGACACTGGTAGCACAGGTAGTTGATGGTTCTGGCGTTCCTCAACCGATTACCACCAAGCCGGAGTTGTCCGAGGTGCATGATTCTCCCTTTGTCTATGTAGCAACCGGACGTTATCTTGGCTCAACAGACCTCAGCAACACGCAAACCCAGACGGTGTGGGCAATCGGCGATCCGATGAGCGAGACTGCGGTCACCAACCTGAGAACGACGCTCGCAAAATGGCAGATCACCAACAATGGCAGTGGCACAACATCCTACCGAACCAATGCCTGCATCAATGCCTGCGATTCCACTCTCGGCTGGTTCAGTGATCTGCCCGACAGCCGCGAACGCGTAAACGTCGATATCAAACTGCAACTGAATACCCTGGTGGTCGCAAGCAATGTGCCTGTAAGCAACGCCTGCAATATCGGCGGCTATAGTTGGCTCAACTACTTTGCCAGCAGCACCGGCGGTACAGTCGCCACCAGCAACAATGTAGGCAGAAAGATAGTCGGTGAGGAAGGCACTGAATCGCTGGCTGTAGGCCTGAATATTGTGCGTCTGCCGAGCGGCAAGACGGTTGTTATTGCCACAACCTCGGCCGCAGAACAGATCACCGTAGAAACTCCGTTCGACGTAGCGCCACCGACCGGCAAACGAGTGAGCTGGCGCGAAATCATGCAATAAACGACAAGCCCCATGCAGCTGCCATATCTGTTGCATGGGGGCATTACCTGCCCAGCAGAGGAACACATTCCTTCCCGCCTGATTGCCGCACTGGCCCTATCACTTGTTCTGCATGCGGCCGTGTTGCTGAATCCTGGCCGGCTGCTAATTGCCGACAGGATACGCAACGGGCATCCCACTGAGCCAATTTCGCTGACGCTGCTGGTACCGGCTAAAAGTCATGTAGTGCACAGCACTGTGGCACCCACGTCAAAGACACTCGATGCGCCGCCACGGAAGAATGCGATGCCCGAGGTCATTCACCATCGGCCCGGTCTGGTTTTGGGTCCCTGGTACTTCACCAGCCGCTATCTGCATCGCCAGCCGCGACCGCTCAGGCCTATCTGGCCAGTTTATCCGCCGGAATTGACAGAAGTTCGCGGCAAGGTGTTGCTGTTACTGTTCATTAATGAAAAAGGCGGCATCGATGACTACAAGATTCTCGAATCTGAGCCTGCGGATCAGTTCGATCCATCGGTAATTGCGGCATTTACTCATGCCGTCTTCGCCCCCGGATCAATCGCCGATATTCCTGTCAAAAGCCAGATGCTGATCGAGGTAAATTTTGAACCTGGACTAGCGCCGCAAACGGCGATCCGTGCTGAACCATCCAATTAACGGGAACGGAATCCTGTCCCTCTGAAGCACAAGATTTCCGGATTCCTTGCGGTCAGGCAGTACTGCGTCGTTATATCGAACCAGTTGCTTCCTGCAGCATTATTCAGTGGTTCACGTCAACTACGGTACGGCCACGCACTTTGCCATCCAGCACCAAGGGAGCGTAGTCGATTGCCTGCGAAAGACCAATCTCGACTGTCATCCTTTCCAGTCTGGCTCGATCAACGTGCTGTGCGATCAGCGCCCAGGCCTTGGCACGCACATCATTGGGTACGAAGATGCTGTTGATGCCATAGAGTGTCACACCGCGCAGGATGAAGGGCATTACCGTCACTGGAAAATCCGCGCCCTGAGCAAGACCACAGACAGCTAACGCGCCGTTCCCTCGGGTCTGGGCACAAGTATTGGCCAAGGTGTGACTTCCAACCGTATCGACCACACCGGCCCAGCGTTCTTTTTGTAGCGCCTTGCCCGGCAAGGATAACTCGGCCCGGTCGATTATGTTTGTCGCACCAAGGAAATTGAGGTAGTCGCTTTCCTGTGGACGGCCGGTCGAAGCCGTCACTTCATAACCCAGGCTGGCAAGCAGAGCGACCGCGATCGAGCCGACACCTCCGGCAGCACCTGTGACCAGGACTTCTCCTTCGCCCGGAATGATGCCGTGCTTTTGCAGCGCCATGACGCTAAGCGCCGCCGTGAATCCGGCGGTGGCGATTACCATCGCATCACGCGTCGAAAAGCCTTCAGGCAAGGCCAGCAGCCAGCCCGAAGCAAGCCGTGCCTTTTGCGCAAGCCCGCCCCAATGCTGCTCGCCCAGTCCCCAACCGGTAACAACCACGCGGTCACCCGGCTTCCACGCCGGATCGCGGCTCGCCTCAACAACGCCGGCGAGATCAATGCCCGGCACCATAGGCCAACTGCGCACAATCGCACCGCGGCCGGTTATGGCAAGCGCATCCTTGAAATTGATCGTCGAATAATCGACGCGCACATCTACGTCGCCATCAGGCAGTTCCGACTCGTTGAGTTGTCTCAACTCTGTGCGAGTGGCCCTGCCTTCCTGAGTCAAATAAATGGCGTTAAGCATGTTGCTGTTCTCCATTCGCAGCGAGTCTGCAAACCACGAATGGGGCTGGATCAGAGCGCAGCCGTCAGTTCCGGCACCACTGTATTCATGTCACCCACAAGACCGTAATCAGCGACCTGGAAGATTGGTGCTTCAGAATCCTTGTTGATCGCAACAATGACCTTGGAGTCCTTCATGCCGGCCAAATGCTGGATCGCACCGGAGATACCCACGGCAATATAGAGCGTCGGCGCAACAATCTTGCCGGTCTGTCCCACTTGATAGTCATTCGGAACAAAACCCGCATCCACGGCAGCACGGCTGGCACCCAATGCAGCACCCAGTTTGTCGGCCAGAGGCTCCAGCAGCTTGTGGAAGTTCTCGCCACTTCCGACGCCGCGCCCACCGGAAACGATGACCTTGGCAGCAGTGAGTTCAGGGCGATCCGACTTGGCCAGATCACGTGAGACAAAACGGCTCTTGCCGGAATCACCAACGGCGGCTATCGACTCCACCGCGGCACTGCCACCGGTGGCAGCGGCAGCGTCGAAACCGGTGGTGCGCACGGTGATGACCTTGATCGGATCGGCGCTCTGCACGGTGGCGATGGCATTGCCGGCATAGGTCGGACGCTCGAAGGTGTCGGCGCTGTCGATCTTGGTGATTTCGGAGATCTGCGCTACATCGAGCCTGGCGGCGACGCGCGGCATGACATTCTTGCCGCTGGCCGTGGCTGGCGCAAGAATATGGGTGTAGTTTTTGGCAATGGCAAGAATCTGCTCGGCCAGGTTTTCCGCCACACCGTCGGCGAGATGCGGCGCCTCTGCCAACAGTACTTTGGCAACTCCAGCAACTTGCGCCACCGACTGGGCGGCTGCAGCGGCATTGTTGCCGGCGACGAGCACATGCACGTCGCCGCCCAACTGGACGGCGGCCGCCACGGCATTAAGAGTGGCGCCCTTGAGGGTGGCGTTGTCGTGTTCAGCGATAACGAGTACGGACATATCAGATCACCTTTGCTTCATTCTTGAGTTTATCGACCAGCGCCGCAACATCCAGCACCATGATGCCAGCCTTGCGCTGGGGTGGCTCGACGACCTTCAATGTCTTCAGCCGTGGCGTCACATCAACGCCTAGCGCCTCAGGTTGTGTAATGTCGAGCGGCTTCTTCTTCGCCTTCATGATGTTGGGCAGCGTCGCATAACGCGGCTCGTTGAGGCGCAGGTCGGCGGTGACCACGACCGGTAGCGTCAATTCGACGGTCTCAAGGCCGCCATCGACTTCGCGCGTTACGCTGGCCTTGCCGTCGGCAACAACCACTTTCGAGGCGAAGGCCGCTTGCGGCCAGTCCAATAATGCAGCCAGCATCTGGCCGGTTTGGTTGGCATCATCGTCAATCGCCTGCTTGCCGCAAATCACCAGTTGCGCCTGTTCCTTTTCGGCAATCGCCTTGAGCAACTTGGCGACCGCCAAGGGCTGCAATTCAGCCGTGGTCTCGACCAGAATGCCGCGATCGCCCCCCATGGCCAAACCAGCACGTATCGTCTCCTGACAGGCGGTAACGCCACAAGAGATAATGATGACTTCGGTGGCAACACCTGCCTCTCTCAAACGCAACGCCTCTTCGATGGCAATTTCGTCGAAGGGATTCATGCTCATTTTTACGTTATCGAGTTCAACACCGCTGCCATTCGCCTTGACTCGGACCTTCACGTTGTAATCAATGACACGCTTCACGGGAACCAGAATTTTCACTCTTCTCTCCTACTTGATTTGCAAACCTTGCATACGACCCGGCAAAAATTGCGCCGACGATTTAGATTTAAATAATCTGTAATTTTACACTGACAAATGGGCTTTACACCAGCCTGCAACTGCTGCGATGCCTGCTTAAACAGTTTCTGGCATACCCGTAGTTTTACGTGGCCGCCGGGTACGTGTTGCAGGCTTTCGAACTGTCTTGGCTCCTGATTCTTGCAGGACGGCTTCTGTTGGTGCACTTGCGGCAATTCCGCCGCTACTGCGATAAACATAAGCGCCCGATTTCTCGTCACGGCCCAGTTCCAGCAGGCCACGTGCCTGTGCCTCTTCGAGCAAGTTGCCAAAGACGCGAAAACCGTAGTAGGACTCGCTGAAACCGGGATTGCGGCGCTTTATCGCTTCTTTCAGCATGGAAGCCCATATCTTGCCGCTGTCTCCACGTTCGGATACCAGCGCATCAAATGTCTCGACTGCCATGTCAATGGCCTTGCTCTTGCGTGCATCCAATTCTTCTTTGCGTCGCTTCTCCTCATCAGGAGTGTGCTTGACGACCGGATTGACTTCCTTCGTCCCGCGTTTTGCAGCCGCTCTCTGACTCTCGCGCACAAGATCATCATAAAAAATAAATTCATCACAATTGGCAATCAGTAGATCCGAGGTTGATTGTTTGACACCGACGCCAATCACCTGCTTGGCGTTCTCACGTAACTTGGAGACAAGTGGCGAAAAATCAGAGTCGCCACTTATGATGACAAAAGTATTGACGTGTAGTTTCGTATAGCAAAGATCAAGCGCGTCTACGACGAGACGAATGTCGGCCGAGTTTTTGCCTGACTGGCGCACATGCGGGATTTCTATCAACTCAAAGTTGGCTTCATGCATCGTGGCTTTGAAGCTTTTGTAACGATCCCAGTCACAGTAAGCCTTCTTGACGACAATGCTGCCTTTGAGTAGCAGTCGCTCAAGTACCGGCTTAATGTCGAACTTATCGTAATTGGCATCTCGCACGCCAAGCGCAACGTTCTCGAAGTCGCAGAACAGTGCCATGCTAATGGTTTCCTGGGATGCGGCCATATCCTTCTCCGATTGCAGCCAGTTCTAACAAGCAAAAATCAAGAAACCGTTCTCAAGCATTGACAGGGCAACTCATTTTGAAGAACCCATGCATCAATCACGACCCGCCATCTAAACTGGACTGTCTAGCTTTTTGCTCCGGGCTTCCGGCCAGGGGTCTTGGGTGGAATTGACCCGGCAATTCTGCATAGCACACCTTCGATGGGTTTGTCATCGTTGAATCTGGTGACCCTGCACCTGGATATTTCACCACGGGCGGAAAGGTCTGACAGTGAAAGGCGCACGTTGGAAAGCGAAATTCCCGTTGCAGCAGCAATCTCCGAGTCGAGACGCTGGCCGTGCTTGCGCAAATATTGCAGGATTGGGGTTGCGTGCATGTGGAATTCCTCTTAGGCAAAACGGAGGGAGATAGTCCCGCCACGATTGACCAGCAAAAACCACACAGTGCTTACGAACGCCATAGCAAACAAACTAAGTACCCATTCCAATGAACGGGCTATGCATTTGATTCCATTGGCTCGCCAAACAGGACGCCGGCAGTTGCCGTTCTAAATCCGTCAAGGCGCATCAGGCACGATGAAGCTGGACATTCAGCTTGTCATTATACATTTCTTGACCGTTTCGCCAAATCAGGCCTGAATGGGCTGTTCTCACTATCAGACTCCGGCAGGATGTATGCAGTAACTCCTTTCACTCTTACTCTAGCCCCTCTACTCATCTCTCTCCGTTTTTTAATCGCGGCAAATTATTCATTACGTCACTCGCATGAGGGATGGGCGTGCACTCCAATAATGGATTACATATTCTCAACGGCTGAATTTCGGGGCACCAACAGTACCTGTCAGCCTGATGCTGGCATGGGCCTGTTGATTGCCGAATCGGTAGGTGGCAGCCAAACTGCCACGCAGCTTGGCGCTTGCGTTAATCTCAGCACTCCCGCCAGCTGAAATAATTCCCGCATCCAGACGTAACTGCTGAAGTTGCATGATATCGCCGTTACACACAAAAGCACCTTCTAGCGAACGGAAACCAGTCTTGCCAGAATCCTCAGTATGTTGCAGCAGATGCATCAGATCCACACCAAGCAATTCACCCTGTCCAACTACAAAACTGCCTTCCAAGTGAGGCGTGACAAACAGAGTTCTCGCATTCTTTGCCCGCATTGCATAAGTAGCACTGCCATCAACTATACCGGCGCCCAGCAAAGCCGGCACCAGTTTTTTGGTATCGACCTGTTTTGCGTTCACGCTACCGTCAATACTCCAATCACCAGCCCAATTAAGGATAGCGTTACCGTGGAAAAATCCGCCGAAATTTCTGCCTTCGAATTTCGTAATCCTCATATCCTTGCTACCGAACGTACCCTTCGCCATGAAATCGTCGAACTGCAACGAACCGCCCAAGGGTGACAGGAATTTGTTGGCATTGATTTCGAACTGCACGCGATCAGCATCTGGATGCAACTCCACATAGATGTCCTTGTTGGAAAACTCAAGTACAACCTTCTGCCAATTGCCGTCTGCACCAATGTCGGCGTTGGCATCGAAATGTAGTAGATCGATGTTCTCCGATTCGAACGCAGCGTCATTGACTCGAATATGTGCAATTCTGATCGCCTGCCCTTGTGGCCTGCCTAGCAATAACCAACCAACCGCCTGCTCTTTCAAAAGCGGCGACTCAAACTCGATGGACTTGTAAGCCATCCCCTTGCCAAATACCTCACCCAAGTCGATCACGGCTTTCACTTGCGGCGCTTTGATCTGCCCCTCACTGCCGACGCTAACACCATCCAGGCGCCAATGCGGTTGCGGAAACAGTGAAAGATGCAAGCCATCGATTTTTACTGGCTGCTGGAACTGTTCACCTGTGACTTTTTCCAGACCTGGAATTAGTCCATTGAAAGGGACAATGTGAATTGCAACAAGAATGATTGTGGCCAGCGGTAATGATAACTGCTTGATAAGCCTTGGCCACCTGATCTGTGCAAGGCTAATCGCACGCTCAGATATCCTGGCAACCTTTACTTCCGCTTCGCGCTTCTGCTTTTCCTCTGCCTCACGGCGCGACTTCTCTTCCGCCTCTTTGCGCGCCCGCTCTTCCGCCTCACGCCGCGCTTTTTCCTCAGCTTCCTTCCGTGCCCGCGCCTCCGCTTCGATCTTGGCCCTGGCTTCCGCTTCGCGCCGCGCCTTCTCTTCCGCTTCGCGCTTCTGCTTTTCTTCTGCCTCACGGCGCGACTTCTCTTCCGCTTCGCGCTTCTGCTTTTCCTCTGCCTCACGGCGCGACTTCTCTTCCGCCTCTTTGCGTGCCCGCTCTTCCGCCTCACGCCGCGCTTTTTCCTCAGCTTCCTTCCGTGCCCGCGCCTCCGCTTCGATCTTGGTTACCTGCGCCCTACGAAGCGCTTCCCTATCTGCTACAGGTCTTGATGGATGGGGCGCAGACAATGCCGGCTTGGTCGCCATGGCAGTGAAATCAAGATCGCTGAAATCGCCCTGCACATCTTCCTTAACTGGAGGTGGCGACAAAGAAGAAACAGTTGTATGGATCACCTGACTAGTGTTGCGAATGTATCCGTCTGTCTCCAGATTTTCCAGCATCTGCCTGAGTTGGGCTTCGGAATGCTTTTGCAACCTCTGCTGCAAAATGGAAAATGTCCGCTTACCATCAATCTCTTTGAGAATGGCGCGCAATGGGCGGGGCAAATTACTCGACTCGCCAGAAACTTCCCGCAACCCTTTGGCTGTTTTTGAAAAGATGCTTTTGCTGTCCATGCTGGTTCAGCTTAACAGTAAGTAGGCAGTATTTCTAAATTTTGCGGGACAAGCTTATCCGATCTTGACCCAAGGCACTCTCTGGAACCTTGCTCAGAACTTCTTTACTTTCGCTGCTCATTATTCTTTTTCATGGTTGGGATTGTGGCGACCAGTAGCGAGTATAAAACGATGCTGTAGAGTGTTATTGGCCTACGTCGATTGAGGCCACGCTTCCCGCCTCTAAGATCGACAAGCGTCAGAACTCAGCCAGGTTTCTTGCTGCTGCTCGATGTCTTCTTTGCTTGCTGCTTTGTGTTTTGCTCGTCTTCTGCTTTGTAATCCCCGACTACACCCTTGAGAGGGCGGACTTTGAAAGCCGGATATTTTTTGCGGCCTGCCATTATTGCGATTGGGCACAGCGTCATTTTCAATTACTCCTTGATTTGATCTCTGGTGGCAGGTTCAGATCAGAAATAATTAAATACGCCAGCAGCCTTACACAATTCCCGAAGGTGGGCACGGCCGAACGTTCGAGGTACCGGAGAAACAGGATTCGAGAAGCGGGCAAGCGGGCGGGCTTATCGGAGCCGCCACAGACCATCGCTTTCAGTGGCCGTCCCTTCGTTGACCAGCTTGATCAGGTGGGCCGTGAGGGAAAGTCTCGCCACAGGATGCTTGTATGCAGGGACATCGTCATATACACGCTTGAGCAGCGTGTCCGTATCGGCGGGGGATAAATCGCGCAGCGTGGCGAGAACCTTCTTTTCCCGCATGAGGCGATGTTCGATGGTTTTCCGGATGACCCATTGCGGATGATTCATCAAATGGCCATGTCCGGGCGCCAGCCATTCGATGTCTTCCCGCAGCAATGCCTGCAGCGATGCCAGATAGGCAGTCATGCTGCCGGCGGGCGGAATGATGACGACCGTCGATCCCTGGATGATATGGTCGCCGGTGAACAG
>JBASWL010000130.1:0-1838 GCA_049276455.1 Georgfuchsia sp.
AGGCATGTAAAGCAGGTCGCCTTCATCCAGTGGCGGCATGAATTCACTACCGAGCTTGCTCAGAGGCCACAAGGTTAGTAGCACTGCGCATAAGGCGATGATCAACGTGGTTTTTGGGTGGCGCAACACACCGCCCAGTAACGGCCTATATAGCGCAATCAGCCAGCGATTGAGCGGGTTGTCATGCTCGGAGCGAATGTGCCCGCGTATGAAAAAGGTCATCAGTACCGGCACCAGTGTGACCGACAGTCCAGCGGCAGCAGCCATGGCGTAGGTTTTGGTAAAGGCCAATGGCGCAAATAGTTTGCCTTCCTGCGCTTCCAGTGTAAATACGGGAATAAAGGACAGCGTGATAATCAGCAGCGAGAAAAACAGCGCTGGACCGACTTCGCTCGCCGCTTCGATGATCAGTGCCACACGTTTGGCTTGATTGGGCTTGCCGTGTTGGGATTGGAATTGATCAAGCTTACGGTGCGCATTCTCGATCATCACAATCGCAGCATCGACCATGGCGCCGATGGCAATGGCGATGCCGCCTAGCGACATGATATTGGCGTTAATGCCTTGATGATACATGACGATGAAGCTCATCAGCACGCCCAGCGGCAAGGCGACGACGGCGACCAATGCTGACCTGATATGCCACAGGAATAGGGCACAGACCAATGCTACGACGATGAATTCTTCAATCAGCTTATGCGTGAGATTATCAACGGCACGTTGAATCAGTTGTGAGCGGTCATAAGTGGTGACTATTTCCACCCCTGGCGGCAGACTCTTTTTCAGCGTGGCAAGCTTGGCTTTAACGGCATCAATCGCTTTTAAGGCATTGCGGCCAGAGCGCAGCACAATAATGCCGCCAACCACCTCACCCTCACCATTCAATTCGGCTATGCCGCGTCGCAATTCTGGCCCAATCTGGATGTGCGCGACATCGGAGAGCAGAATCGGCGTACCGCTATCGCTGACCTGGATCGGGATATGGCGGAAATCGTCCAGTGACTCCAGATAACCATGGGCGCGCACCATGTATTCGGCTTCGGCTAATTCCACTACGGCGCCGCCGGTTTCCTGATTCGCGTCCTTAATTGCCGATACCACTTTGGATAACGGGATGCGGTAATTGCGTAGCTTGTCAGGATTCACCTGCACCTGATATTGGCGCACCATGCCGCCCAATGTCGCTACCTCGGACACATCGGGAATGGTCTTCAGTTCGAATTTCAGAAACCAGTCCTGCAACGCCCGCAGTTCACCTAAGTCGTGCTTGCCGCTACGATCCACCAATGCATATTCGTAGATCCAGCCGACCCCTGTCGCATCTGGTCCCAGACTCGGGCTGACGCCTGCCGGCAGGTTGGCTGCAATCTGGCTCAAATACTCCACTACGCGCGAGCGCGCCCAGTATTGATCGGTGCCATCATTGAATAAAATATAAACATAAGAGTCACCGAACAATGAATATCCACGCACGGTTTTCACTCCGGGCACTGACAACATGGTGGTGGTCAGCGGGTAAGTGAGCTGGTTCTCGACAATCTGCGGCGCTTGCCCTGGCCACTGTGTGCGAATAATCACCTGCGTATCGGAAAGGTCAGGAATGGCATCCAGCGGCGTTCTCAGCATGGCAAACATGCCCCATGCCGTTACCAGTAGCGTCACTAATAACACCATCAGTCGATTAGCCGCCGACCAGCGAATAATGTGTTTAATCATGATGATGCCCCTCATGAAGATGCTCTTGAGAAGGTGTTAGTGGGTCAAACTTTTGATCTGGCTGTGACTGCGTGAGCCTTGCAAGTGCGCCTGATAACGAGGCTTCTGAATCAATCATGAAC
>JBASWL010000131.1:0-44936 GCA_049276455.1 Georgfuchsia sp.
GCGACAACGTCTCGATCACGGTCAAGCTGATTGCCCCGATCGCGATGGAAGAGGGACTACGCTTCGCCATCCGCGAAGGTGGCCGCACCGTCGGCGCCGGCGTCGTCGCAAAAATCATCGAGTAAAAGTAAAGGCAGACGGGAGTTAAGAGCCGAGCGTAAATTAAGACGCACCGAAGGTGCCCGAAACTTGCTCTTAACTTCTTGCCAATTTGGAAAGTAATTCTTGCAATACAGCAGAGGCAGTGGCAGAATGCCGGCCTCTCGCAACAGGTGCAGGATATTGCGACCGCTCTTTAAGGATTGTTATGCAAAGCCAAAGAATTCGTATCCGCCTCAAGGCCTTCGACTACAAGTTGATCGATCAGTCGGCCCTTGAGATCGTGGATACTGCAAAGCGCACCGGCGCTGTTGTACGCGGCCCGGTTCCGTTGCCGACGCGTATCGAGCGTTTCGACGTGTTGCGTTCCCCGCACGTGAACAAGACCTCCCGCGACCAGTTTGAAATTCGTACTCACCTGCGCCTGATGGACATCATTGATCCCACCGACAAGACTGTCGATGCATTAATGAAGCTTGATCTGCCAGCAGGTGTCGACGTGGAAATCAAGTTGCAGTAATTTTTGTGTCCACTCGATAGAGTGGTTGTTGCAGTGAATTGTTGTATAGGTTCTGGCCAATCGTAGCCGGAGATTTGGAGAAAAAAATGAGTCTGGGCCTTGTCGGACGCAAGGTCGGCATGACGCGTATCTTTACCGATGACGGTGCTTCCGTCCCGGTTACGGTGCTCGATGTGTCGAATAACCGCGTCACACAAATCAAGACGCCTGATATCGACGGCTATGCTGCGGTGCAGGTGACGTTTGGCAAGCGTCGCGCCAGCCGGGTGATCAAATCCGCCGCTGGACACCTTGCCAAGGCCGGCGTCGAAGCCGGTACTATCCTCAAGGAATTTCGCATCGAAGCGGAGAAACTCGCCGGTTTCAAGCCGGGCGACGTGGTTTCCGTGTCGATCTTCCAGCCGGGCCAAATGGTTGATGTCAGTGGCACTTCGATCGGCAAGGGTTTTGCCGGTGCGATCAAGCGCCATAACTTCTCCTCGCAGCGTGCCTCGCATGGTAATTCGAGATCACATAATGCACCTGGCTCGATTGGCATGGCGCAGGACCCGGGCCGCGTGTTTCCGGGCAAGCGCATGGCGGGCCACCTCGGTGACAGGGCTTGCACAACGCAGAACCTCGAAATCGTGCGTATTGACGAAGCTCGTCAGTTGTTGCTGGTGAGGGGCGCGGTGCCAGGCGCCAAGGGCGGCGACGTGGTCGTACATCCCGCAGTGAAGGCATAAGGGGCGACCATGGAACTTAAACTCATCAATGATCAAGGCCAGGAAGCCGCCAAGTTCAGCGCTTCGGATGCGCTGTTTGGACGCGACTACAACGAGGCGCTGATTCATCAGGTCGTCGTGGCCTACCAGGCGAATGCGCGCTCCGGTAACCGCAAGCAGAAAGACCGCGAAGAAGTTCATCACAGCACGAAGAAGCCTTTCAAACAGAAGGGTACTGGTCGTGCTCGTGCCGGCATGACCTCCAGCCCATTGTGGCGTGGCGGTGGCCGTATTTTTCCGAACTCGCCGGAAGAAAACTTCTCGCAGAAAGTCAACCGCAAGATGTTCCGTGCCGGCTTGGCCGCAATTCTGTCGCAATTGGCGCGTGAAGACCGAATCGCCGTCGTGGAATCCTTTGCCGTCGATGCGCCCAAGACCAAGCTCGTGGCGAGCAAACTCAAGGGAATGGGGCTCGATTCCGTGCTCGTCATCACCGACAGCATTGATGAGAATCTGCTACTTGCTGCGCGCAACCTGCCCAATGTACTGGTGCTCGAAGCGCAGCATGCCGATCCTGTGTCGCTGATTCGTTTTCCAAGGGTGATTGTGACCAAGGGCGCCATGGTCAAGATCGAGGAGTTGCTGGCATGAGCAAGAACTTCAATCAGGAGCGTTTGCTCCAGGTGCTGGTTGCACCACAAATCTCAGAAAAGGCGACCTATCTTGCCGACAAGAACGAGCAAGTCGTTTTCATTGTCGTGCCTGATGCCACCAAGCCCGAGATCAAGGCTGCTGTCGAATTATTGTTCAAGGTCGAAGTCACATCGGTTCAGGTGTCGAACCTCAAAGGCAAAGCCAAGCGCTCTGGACGTTTCATGGGTCGGCGCAGCGATGTCAGGAAGGCTTTCGTCTGCCTCAAGGCCGGACAGGAAATCAATTTCGCCGAAGGGGGGGGCGCGTAAATGGCACTCGTCAAAGTCAAACCGACCTCGCCCGGCCGCCGTGCTGTCGTCAAGGTTGTCAATCCGCATTTACACAAAGGTCGTCCGCACGATGCCCTGACCGAAAGTCAGATCAGCAAGGCTGGACGCAATACGCATGGCCATATTACAACGCGGCATAAGGGCGGTGGTCACAAGCAGCAGTATCGTATCATTGACTTCAAGCGCAACAAGGACGAGATTGCAGCCAAGGTCGAGCGTCTGGAATATGACCCGAACCGCTCGGCCAATATTGCCCTGCTTCTTTATGCTGATGGTGAGCGCCGCTACATCATTGCACCCAAGGGCATCGTTGTTGGGCAGGAAGTCATGAGCGGGCCAAATGCACCGATCAAGGTAGGCAATTCGAAACTGTTGCGCAACATCCCAGTCGGCTCGACCATTCACTGCGTTGAAATGACGCCGGGCAAGGGCGCACAACTGGCGCGTTCGGCAGGCACTTCGGTGCAATTGCTGGCACGAGAAGGCAGCTACGCCCAGGTTCGTTTACGCTCTGGCGAAATTCGTCGCATTCACGTCGAGTGCCGCGCAACTATTGGCGAAGTTGGTAACGAAGAAAACAGCCTGCGCAAGATTGGCAAGGCTGGCGCAAACCGTTGGCGGGGTATTCGCCCAACTGTGCGCGGCGTGGTAATGAATCCGGTTGATCATCCGCATGGCGGCGGTGAAGGCAAGACGGGTGAGGGTCGCGTGCCGGTCAGTCCGTGGGGCCAGCCGACCAAGGGATATCGTACTCGCAATAACAAGCGCACAGACGTGATGATTGTCCAGCGCAGGCCGAAAGGTAAGAGGTAAGCCATGGCACGTTCCATCAAGAAAGGCCCGTTCGTCGATGATCATCTGGTCAAGAAGGTCGATAACGCGCGTGGCAGCAATGACAAGCGCCCGATCAAGACCTGGTCGCGTCGTTCTACAATCCTGCCCGATTTCATCGGACTTACGATTGCGGTGCATAACGGCAAGCAGCACATCCCGATCTATGTGTCGGAAAACATGGTGGGCCACAAGCTTGGCGAATTTGCGCTGACGCGTACGTTCAAGGGCCACCCCGGCGGCAAGAAGGCCGCTGCGGGCAAGAGATAAGGAATGACCATGGAAACCAAAGCAATTTTGCGTGGTGTTCGCCTCTCTGACCAGAAGGGCCGATTGGTTGCGGACCAGATTCGAGGCAAGCCGGTAGATCAGGCGCTCAACATTTTGGCCTTCAGCCCGAAGAAGGGCGCCACCATACTGAAAAAAGTGCTCGAATCGGCTATCGCCAACGCCGAGCACAACGATGGCGCTGATATTGACACCCTCAAGGTCAAGACCATTTACGTCGAGAAGGGGCCAGTACTCAAGCGCTTCACCGCGCGCGCCAAGGGCCGTGGCAATCGTATCGTCAAGCCTACCTGCCACATCTTCGTGACTGTCGGGGATTAAGGAGAAAGTATGGGACAGAAGATTCATCCGACCGGCTTCCGCCTCGCCGTCACGCGTGACTGGACATCGCGTTGGTATGCAAACAGCAAGAACTTCCCGAAGATGCTGAAGGAAGACATCGAAGTTCGTGATTACCTGAAGAAGAAGCTGGCGCATGCATCTGTCGGCCGTGTTGTCATCGAGCGCCCGGCAAAGAATGCCCGCGTTACCGTGTTTAGTGCCCGCCCTGGTGTCGTTATCGGCAAGAAGGGGGAGGACATCGAGCAGCTCAAGGCCGAACTGCAGAGACGCATGGGTGTGCCGGTTCATGTCAACATCGAGGAAATCCGCAAGCCGGAGACAGATGCGCAACTGATCGCTGATTCGATTGCCCAACAGCTCGAAAAGCGCATCATGTTCCGTCGCGCCATGAAGCGCGCGATGCAGAACGCCATGCGCCTCGGTGCTCAGGGCATCAAGATCATGAGCGCAGGCCGCTTGAACGGCGCTGAAATCGCGCGTACCGAGTGGTATCGCGAAGGCCGCGTGCCATTGCACACGCTACGCGCCGATATTGATTATGGTACTGCTGAAGCGAAGACTACTTACGGCATTATCGGCATCAAGGTATGGGTGTTCAAGGGCGAGGCGGTAGGCAAAGGCGAACTGCCGACTACTGCGCCGGATCAACCTGAAGAACCCAGCAAGAAAATCCGCAAACCTACACGTCCGGCCAAGGCCGAGGCTGGAGGCGATGCCAAACCCGCGCCCACCGTAACCAAGCGCGCCGCAGCAAAGCCCGATGCAGAGAAATCAGGCGATGCAGTCAAGGCCGCTGTCAAGCGCGTGCGTAAGGCTGAACCCAAGACTCAAGTGGTTGATGGGGCTGCCAAGGAAGTTAAGGAGTAACAGTAATGCTGCAACCAGCACGCAGAAAATACCGCAAGGAACAGAAAGGCCGCAATACCGGTCTTGCAACGCGCGGTGCCAAAGTCAGTTTCGGCGAATATGGCCTCAAATCGATCGCTCGCGGCCGCCTTACGGCGCGCCAGATTGAGGCCGCACGGCGCGCCATGACGCGTCACATCAAGCGCGGTGGCCGCATTTGGATCCGCATTTTCCCGGACAAGCCGATTTCCAAGAAGCCGGCCGAAGTGCGGATGGGTAACGGCAAGGGTAACCCTGAATACTGGGTCGCCGAGATTCAGCCGGGGAAAGTGCTATACGAAATGGATGGTGTCGATGAAGCGTTGGCACGCGAGGCGTTCCGCCTGGCTGCTGCCAAGCTTCCCTTGGCGACCACCTTCGTCACACGCCATTTGGGGTAAGACATGAAAATAATTGAACTTAAACAGAAAAACGGCGCCGAACTGGAAAAGGAACTGCTCGATTTGCGGCGTGCACAATTTTCGCTGCGCATGCAGATCGCAACTCAGCAGCTCACCAATACCAGCCAGCTTGGCAAAGTGCGCAAGGACATTGCGCGCGTAAAAACCATTCAGCGTGAAAAGGTAGCGGCGAAATGAGTGAGACCAAGACAGTAGTGCACCGCACGCTACAGGGCCGTGTAGTCAGCGACAAAATGAACAAGACTGTGACCGTGTTGATTGAACGCCGCGTCAAGCATCCTCTTATGGGCAAGGTGCTGACCCGTTCACGTAAATACCATGCGCACGTAGAAGGCTTGGAGGCACATGACGGCGACCTGGTGCAAATCGAGGAAACAGCACCTATTTCCAAGACCAAAGCATGGCGGGTAACGCGTGTGATCGAGAAATCGCGCGCAGTTTGAAGTACGGCAGTACGCCGAATGCAGTTTATTTTCAGTATTGCGTTGACGTGAAGGGCGTATATCAGTAATATCCGCCCCCTTGCTTGTGCCGCACTAGAGGAGTTTTGGCTGTGACTAGGTGGCGGTGCTGTGGCAGATGGCCCGGAGAAATGTGTTCGCCGGGCACCAAGACTGACCGCTGTAGCATGTCGATGTGTAAGCGGATTAAGTTGGAGAAATTACGATGATTCAAATGCAAACCGTCCTTGACGTGGCCGACAATACAGGCGCACGTAAGGTGATGTGTATCAAGGTGATGGGGGGCTCCAAGCGTCGTTACGCTGGAGTCGGCGACATCATCAAGGTAAGCATCAAGGATGCTGCCCCGCGTGGTCGCGTCAAGAAGGGCGAAGTCCATACCGCCGTAGTGGTCCGCACCGTCAAGGGCGTTCGCCGCCCTGATGGCTCGCTGATCAAGTTCGACGGCAACGCCGCCGTTCTGCTCAACACCAAGCTGGAGCCTATTGGCACCCGCATCTTCGGCCCGGTAACGCGCGAGTTGCGTACCGAGCGCTTCATGAAGATCGTGTCGCTCGCTCCTGAAGTTCTCTGAGGATTCGGCACATGAACAAGATTCGTAAAGGTGACAGTGTGATTGTTGTCGCCGGCAAGGATAAGGGTAAGCGCGGCTCCGTGTTGGCTTGGCTCGACACGCAGCACGTGATGGTCGACGGGGTCAATCGGGTCAAGAAACACACGCGCCCGAACCCGATGAAAGGCCAACCTGGCGGTATCGTTGAAAAAACGATGCCAATCCAGATTTCCAATGTGGCGCTGTTCAATTCGACCACCCAGAAGGCAGACCGCGTCGGCTTCAAGACGCTAGAAGACGGTCGCAAGGTTCGGGTATTCAAATCGAACGGCGAAAACGTCGACGCGTAAGGAACCGATATGGCGCGCTTACAAAATTACTACAAAGAGTCCGTGGTGCCTGAACTGCAAAAGCAATTCGGCTACAAATCGGTCATGGAAGTTCCTCGTGTTACCAAGATCACTCTCAACATGGGTGTCGGGGAAGCCATCGGTGACAAGAAGATACTCGAGCATGCGGTCAGTGACATGACCAAGATCGCTGGCCAAAAGCCCGTTGTCACCAAGGCTCGAAAGGCCATTGCCGGCTTCAAGATTCGCGAAGGCTATCCGATTGGATGCATGGTGACACTGCGTGGTCGTCAGATGTATGAATTCATTGATCGCCTGGTGGCTGTTGCGCTACCGCGCGTGCGCGACTTCCGTGGCATTTCGGGCAAGAGCTTTGATGGTCGCGGCAACTACAACCTTGGCGTCAAGGAACAGATCATCTTTCACGAAATCGAATACGACAAGATCGACGCGTTGCGTGGCATGAACATCAGTATCACGACGACAGCAAAGACCGATGGGGAAGCCAAGGCACTCCTCACCGCTTTCAAATTCCCCTTTAAGAACTGAGGGAACCATGGCGAAAATGGCAATCAAGAATCGCGAAGAAAAGCGTACCAAGACGGTGGCGAAGTATGCCGCCAAGCGTGCTGCTCTCTTCGCCATTATCAACAACGTCAAGCTGTCCGACGAAGAGCGCTTCGAAGCACGCATCAAGTTGCAGCAGTTGCCGCGCGATGCGAGTCCGGTACGCCAGCGCAATCGCTGCGCGCTGACCGGGCGTCCGCGCGGGGTGTTCAGCAAATTCGGCCTGTGCCGTTTGAAACTGCGCGAAAGCGCCATGCGCGGCGAAGTGCCAGGCATGACCAAAGCCAGCTGGTAAGGAGGACGATATGAGTATGAGCGATCCCATTGCCGATATGCTGACCCGCATCCGCAACGCGCAGATGGTTGAAAAAGTTTCTGTGACTATGCCGTCCTCCAAGATTAAGGTGTCAATTGCCGAAGTGCTTAAGGACGAGGGCTACATCGGCGAATACGTAGTGCGCGAGAACGGTGGCAAGGCCCAGCTCGATATCGAGCTTAAGTATTACGCCGGTCGTCCCGTCATTGCCCGCATTGAGCGGATTTCGACCCCGGGTCTGCGCGTATACAAAGGCAAGGATGACCTGCCTCGCGTGCTGAACGGCCTCGGTGTTGCCATAGTTTCTACGCCGAAGGGCGTCATGACAGATCGCAAGGCACGCGCCAGCAATGTTGGCGGCGAAGTTCTTTGCGTTGTTGCTTGAGGAGAACGGCGCAATGTCACGTATTGCCAAATATCCGGTCGACGTTCCCAAAGGTGTCGACGTTACGCTGAGTGCTAGCGAAATTAGCATCAAGGGCCCGCTTGGCACCATAAGTCATTTCGTTTTGCCTTCAGTCAGCATTGAGCACGAAGGCGACAAGTTGACGTGCAAGGCTTTGGCAGGTGCGCCTAATGCTGTCGCCATGTCCGGCACCATGCGCGCACTGGTGAATAACATGGTTAGCGGCGTCACCAAGGGTTTCGAGAAGAAACTGACGCTGGTAGGCGTTGGTTATCGTGCTCAGGCCCAGGGCGATAAGCTTAACCTGACGTTGGGGTTTTCTCACCCTGTAGTGCATATGATGCCGCCGGGCATCAAAGTGGAAACACCGACGCAGACTGAAGTCGTGATCAAGGGGATCGACCGTCAACGGGTCGGTCAGGTAGCCGCCGAAGTTCGAGCGTACCGTCCGCCAGAGCCTTATAAGGGCAAGGGTGTGCGCTACTCCGACGAGAAGGTGGTGATCAAGGAAACCAAGAAGAAGTAATAAGGGCGCTATACCATGGATAAGAAGCAGACTCGTATGCGCAGGGCGCGTAAAACCCGCGCCAGAATCGCCGAGCAAAAGCGCGTGCGTCTGGCGGTGCATCGCACCAACAGCCACATTTATGCGCAGATTTTTTCCAGCTGTGGCACGCAGGTTCTGGCTGCGGCCTCTACGGCAGAAGCCGAAGTGCGCAAGCAGATTCCGAACGGCGGTAACGTCGATGCAGCCAAGGCGGTCGGCAAGATGATCGCTGAGCGTGCCAAGGCCAAGGGCATCGACGATGTCGCCTTCGATCGCTCTGGCTTTCATTTTCATGGCCGCGTCAAAGCGCTGGCCGAAGCGGCCCGCGAGAGCGGCCTCAAGTTTTAGGCGGAGACCAAAATGGCTAAACCGCAAGGTAGGAAGCAACATCAGGCTCAAGAAGTGCGTGACGACGGCCTGCGCGAGAAGATGGTTGCCATCAACCGTGTCACCAAGGTGGTGAAGGGTGGCCGGATTCTCGGTTTTGCCGCACTGACCGTGGTAGGCGATGGCGATGGTGCTGTCGGTATGGGCAAGGGCAAGTCGCGTGAAGTTCCGGTTGCCGTACAAAAGGCTATGGATGAAGCTCGTCGCCAGATGAGCAAGGTCAGCCTCAAGGAAGGTACGCTGCATCACACTGTCATTGGCAAACATGGTGCGACTCGAGTATTGATGCAACCTGCGGCACCAGGTACCGGTGTGATTGCTGGTGGTGCGATGCGCGCGGTATTTGAAGTCATGGGCGTAACCGATGTTGTCGCCAAGGCACTCGGCCCAACCAATCCCTATAACGTTGTGCGCGCCACCATCAAAGGCTTGCTGGCAACAAGCACACCGGCCGAGTTTGCCGCCAAGCGTGGCAAGACAGTGCAGGAAATTCTGGAGTAAGTCATGGCCGACAAAAAAATCAGGGTGACGCTGATCAAGGGCGTTATTGGTACCAAGCAGGATCATCGCGCAACTGTCCGCGGTCTCGGTCTGCGTCGCATACGGCATACCGTCGAACTGGAAGATACGCCCGCAGTGCGCGGCATGATCAACAAGGTTGCTTATCTTGTGAAGGTCGAGGGTTAAGGATCATGGAACTGAATAATCTCAAACCTGGCACGGGCGCCAAGCATGCCAAGCGCCGCGTCGGACGCGGTATCGGCAGTGGCTTGGGCAAGACAGCCGGCCGTGGGCACAAGGGACAAAAGTCCCGCGCTGGTGGCTTCCACAAGGTGGGTTTTGAAGGCGGTCAGATGCCGCTGCAGCGTCGTTTGCCGAAGCGCGGATTCGTCTCGTTGACAGCGGCGCGTAATGTTGAAGTGCGCCTCTCTGAACTGGCTAAACTGCCGGTGGAGGAGATTGATCTACTGGCGCTGAAGCAAGCCGGTGTTGTGCCAGGAGATGCGCTATCGGCCAAGGTGATTCTCTCTGGCGAATTGACGCGCAAGGTGACACTCAAGGGTGTTGGCGCGACCAAGGGTGCCAAGGCAGCGATCGAAGCCGCGGGCGGCTCGGTAGCTGTAGAGTAATAGATACAAAAGGAAAACCGGAAACCGTGTCCTCTAACGCAAAACCTGCAGGCAAGTTCGGCGATCTCTGGCGCCGGCTGTGGTTTCTGCTTGGCGCGCTGGTCGTGTTTCGCATCGGCGCACATATACCAGTACCCGGCATTGACCCGATGCGCCTGGCTGAACTGTTTCAATCGCAGCAGGGCGGTATTCTCGGCGTATTCAATCTTTTCTCAGGCGGCGCGTTATCACGCTTTACTATCTTTGCGCTGGGCATCATGCCCTATATCTCAGCGTCGATCATCATGCAGTTGATGTCGATTGCGGTGCCTACACTTGAGGCGCTTAAGAAAGAGGGCGAAGCAGGCCGGCGCAAGATTACGCAATATACGCGTTACGGCACGGTTGGCTTGGCACTGTTCCAGTCATCAGGTATTGCAGTGATGCTTGAATCGCAGGCAGGCTTGGTGCTTGATCCTGGCATGATATTCCGCGTTACTACAGTAGCAACATTGGTGACGGGTACGCTTTTTCTGATGTGGCTTGGTGAGCAGATTACCGAGCGCGGCCTTGGCAACGGCATCTCCATCATCATCTTCGCCGGTATTGTGGCTGGTCTGCCAAACGCACTGGCAGGCCTGCTCTCGCTCGTGAACACTGGCGCCATGCACCCCGTAGTGGCGTTGCTTATCTGCTTGGTAGTGGCTTCGGTTACTGCATTTGTGGTGTTTGTGGAACGCGGGCAGCGCAAGATTCTGGTTAACTATGCCAAGCGACAGGTCGGCAACAAGGTTTACGGCGGACAGAGTTCCCACTTGCCGCTCAAGCTTAATATGTCGGGTGTGATCCCGCCAATCTTCGCTTCCTCGATCATCCTTTTCCCCGCTACCATCGCTCAGTGGTTTGGATCATCCGATAAGGTCTATTGGCTCAAGGATTTTGCTGCCAAACTGTCGCCGGGCCAACCGATCTACGTCATGCTTTATGCTACAGCCATTATATTTTTCTGTTTCTTCTACACGGCATTGGTTTTCAACTCGAAGGAGACCGCAGACAATTTGAAGAAAAGTGGCGCTTTTGTCCCTGGAATTCGCCCAGGTGAGCAGACCTCGCGCTACATCGACAAGATACTGATGCGGCTGACGCTGGTTGGCGCGATCTACATCACGACCGTTTGTCTGATTCCTGAATTCATGATTCTCAAGTTCAATGTGCCGTTCTACTTTGGTGGCACGAGCCTGTTGATCATTGTGGTAGTTACCATGGATTTTATGTCGCAGGTGCAAGCCTACGTCATGTCGCACCAGTATGAGAGTTTGCTTAAGAAGGCGAATTTCAAGGGATCGGGTTTGCCGATTCGTTGAGTTTTGAGTTTTTATGGCAAAGGAAGACGTTATCGAGATGTTGGGAGAGGTGTTAGAAAACCTTCCCAACGCGACGTTTCGTGTCAAGCTCGAAAACGGGCATGTGTTGTTGGGGCATATCTCGGGAAAGATGCGTAAGCATTACATTCGTATCCTGCCGGGCGATAAAGTAACAGTGCAACTGACACCATATGACCTGACCAAGGGCCGTATCGTGTTTCGCGCCAAGTAAGTTTTTTCCGGAGAGTCACCATGAAAGTATTAGCTTCGGTCAAGTGCATCTGCCGCAATTGCAAAATCATCCGCCGCAAGGGTGTGGTTCGGGTCATCTGTACTGATCCGCGTCACAAACAGCGTCAGGGTTGATCAGACATTCTGTGTCGGATATAATTTCCAGTTCCCCGAATTTCGGCGACAAATAAGTACAAGGTAAGAAAATGGCCCGTATTGCAGGCGTCAATATACCGAACCACCAGCACACCGAGATTGCGTTAACCGCGATCTACGGCATTGGCCGCTCACGCGCGCGGAAGATTTGCGACGCGGTTGGCGTCAATCGCTCGGTCAAAGTCAAGGATCTCACCGACAGCCAGCTAGAGCAGCTGCGTGAAGCGGTGGGGAAGGTTACCGTCGAAGGTGATCTTCGTCGTGAAGTCACCATGAGTATCAAGCGTCTCATGGATCTTGGCTGCTATCGTGGCGTGCGCCACCGTCGCGGCCTGCCGGTGCGCGGCCAACGCACACGTACCAATGCCCGCACTCGCAAGGGACCGCGCAAGGCAATCGCTGCGGCGAAGAAATAACCAGGAATCGATATGGCGAAGACCGCAAATACTAAGGTTCGCAAGAAGGTCAAGAAGAACGTGGCTGAGGGCATCGCCCATGTGCATGCCTCGTTCAACAACACCATCATTACCATCACTGATCGTCAGGGTAACGCACTGTCGTGGGCCACTTCCGGCGGTGCCGGCTTCAAGGGGTCGCGCAAGAGTACGCCTTTTGCTGCGCAGGTTGCAGCTGAGGCCGCTGGCAAGGCTGCGCAAGAGTGTGGCGTCAAGAATCTTGAAGTTCGCATCAAGGGCCCCGGCCCCGGCCGCGAGTCTGCGGTACGTGCGCTCAACGCGCTTGGCATGAAGATCACCAGCATTACCGACATCACCCCGATTCCCCACAACGGTTGCCGGCCGCCCAAGCGCCGTCGCATCTAAGGTCAAGGAGTAAATATGGCCCGTAATCTTGATCCCAAATGCCGTCAGTGCCGTCGTGAAGGCGAGAAGCTCTTCCTCAAGGGCGAGAAATGCTTTACCGACAAGTGTGCCGTTGAACGGCGTGCCTATGCGCCTGGTCAGCATGGCCAGAAATCTGGTCAGCGCCTCTCCGGCTACGGCCAACAGTTGCGCGAGAAGCAGAAGATCCGCCGTATCTATGGTGTCCTTGAACGACAGTTTCGCAAGACTTTTGCCCAGGCCGAAAGCCAGAAAGGCCAGACCGGCGAGAATCTGCTCAAACTGCTCGAATGTCGACTGGATGCCGTTGCCTATCGTATGGGCTTTGGTGCTTCGCGCGCAGAATCGCGCCAGGTTGTTCGGCATAACGGCGTTCTGGTCAATGGCAAACGTACCAATATTCCGTCATACAGTGTGAAGCCGGGCGATGTGGTGCAACTCACCGACAATGCCAAGGCACAGCTGCGCACCAAGGGCGCTCTCGCAGCTGCTGAATCGCGCAACTTCCCGGAGTGGATTGAAGTTGATGTCAATGCCGGCAAGGGCATATTCAAGGCCTATCCGGCACGGGAAGAACTGCCGCCTTCGATCAATGAAGGTCTTGTGGTCGAACTGTATTCGCGCTAACCCCCAACCCTGCGCCCGGTTGTCCGGAGTCGTGGGGCGTTTTTCTTTTTGAAGGAATGCAGATGCAAAGCAATGCACTTCTGAAACCGCGCATCATCGACGTTCAGACCCTGTCGCCGGTTCATGCCCGCGTCGTTATGGAACCGTTCGAGCGTGGTTATGGACACACACTCGGCAACTCTCTGCGCCGAATTCTCCTTTCGTCGATGCCCGGTACTGCACCGACCGAAGTATCGATCGCCGGTGTGCTACACGAATATTCCACCGTTGATGGCGTGCGCGAAGATGTTGTTGACATTCTGCTCAACCTCAAGGGCGTTGTGCTCAAGATGCATAACCGTGCTGAAGCCACGCTGACTCTGTTCAAAAATGGAGAGGGCATTGTCACGGCCGCCGACATCGAAACCACACACGATGTTGAAATCATTAATCCCGACCACGTCATTGCGCATATCGCCCCAGGCGGCAAGCTGGAAATGCAGATCAAGGTTGAAACTGGGCGTGGTTATGTACCAGCCAACGTGCGTACAATCAACGATGAAGAAGGCAAGACTATCGGCCGCATCCTGATGGATGCGTCGTTCAGCCCGGTACGCCGCGTCAGTTATCAGGTTGAATCGGCCCGTGTCGAACAGCGGACCGACCTCGACAAGCTGATCATTGATCTTGAAACCAACGGCGCTATTGATCCGGAAGAAGCCATTCGCTATTCGGCCCGCGTGCTGATGGATCAACTTTCGGTGTTTGCTGACCTCGAAGACACCAGCGTTGCCCCGGTGGAACAGAAGCAGATGCCGGTAGCGC
This sequence comes from Georgfuchsia sp., assembly GCA_049276455.1. Lineage (GTDB taxonomy): Bacteria > Pseudomonadota > Gammaproteobacteria > Burkholderiales > Rhodocyclaceae > Georgfuchsia. Next base: position 13,792 of record JBASWL010000131.1, read on the forward strand.
CAGAACTGCTGCGCCCGGTTGACGACCTTGAACTCACCGTGCGTTCGGCCAATTGCCTCAAGGCAGAGAACATTTATTACATCGGCGATCTGATCCAACGCACCGAAACCGAACTGCTGAAGACCCCGAACCTGGGCCGCAAGTCGCTCAACGAGATCAAGGAAGTTCTGGCTTCGCGAGGTCTCAGTCTGGGAATGAAGCTGGAAAATTGGCCCCCTGCGGGGCTGGAAAAATTGGGATAAATCCCACACTCTTAAATAACGATTAACGGGTCGTTTGCAGCGCGCGGCGACCCGACAAACGAGAGGTAACATCATGCGTCACGGTAATGGACTAAGAAAACTCAACCGCACCTCGTCACATCGCCTGGCGATGCTGCGCAATATGGCGAACTCCCTGTTGCGCCACGAGGTTATCAAGACCACGCTGCCAAAGGCCAAGGAACTGCGTCGCGTGGTCGAACCGCTGATCACGCTGGGCAAGAAGCCGAATCTGGCCAACCGCCGCCTTGCTTTCGATCGCCTGCGCGACCGTGAGATTGTGGTCAAGCTGTTTGACGAACTGGGCCCGCGCTACACCGCACGCAATGGCGGTTACCTGCGTATCCTGAAAATGGGCTTCCGCATTGGCGATAACGCACCCATGGCATACGTGGAGTTGATGGACAGGCCGGAAGGCGAAGCCGTCATCGCAGAATAAGCAATATTTATCGCATCAAAGCAAGGCCGGGTGCGCTACCCGGCCTTGCTCGTTTACGGTTTCTGGCGGGAAAACAGAGCCACAATTCCAAGGATAAACAGCCCGCAAAAGGCCAGCAGTGAATATTCCGGTATGGACAGCCCGAACAGGGACCATGAATCGTCGGAGCACAATCCCTCGGCCTTGAATAGCGTCGGTAGCACTTGTCCAGCCTGTTCGACCAGACGTTCCCACCATGCCATGCCATCGCCACAGGTGGCAGCAAAGGGATGGCGTTGCAAATAGATCTGGTAGCCTGTGATCGCCGTTCCGCAAGCAGCGAGGGCCGCAGTTGATAACGCTGCGACAATGCGGATGGATTGGCGCGAGACAAAAACCAGCCCGAATGCGGACACTAATGCAATTGCGAGATAAAGCATCCTTTGGAGGATGCAGAGTGGGCAAGCGGCAATGTTATAGCGCAAAGTAAGTACCGCGCCAACGCCGACCAGCGCAACAGGGCCAATCAGGGTAAGCGCAAACAATGCACGCGGGGGGAGAGCCACTCTCACGACGCGCTCTTGGCAACCGGAATTACATGAATACCGCATTCCTTGCTGGAAGGATCTTCCCACCACCAACGGCCGGAACGTACATGCTCGCCTGGGGCAATGGCGCGCGTGCAGGGTGCGCAACCGATACTAGGGTAACCTTTGTCATGCAGCCTGCTATAGGGGACATCGCGTGTCTTGACATAGGCCCATACCTCGGCCTCGGTCCAGCCAACAAGCGGGTTGAACTTCTCAAGGCCATTGGCAGCATCGTAGAACTGTACTGGCAGCTCCGTCCGCGTTTCGGATTGTTCGGCGCGCATGCCGGTGATCCAGGCTTTCTTTCCCGCCAGCGCACGCTGCAGGGGCTCGACCTTGCGCGCATGGCAGCAAGCCTTGCGCAATTCGACCGACTCGTAGAATGCATTGATACCGTGCTCGCGTACGTATGCTTCAACCAGATCCTGGCGCGGAAAGAATATCTTCAGCGTCAGGCCATAGTGACGCCTCAAGCGCTGGATCAGATCGTAAGTCTCGGCTGGCAGGCGGCCGGTGTCGAGGGAAAAAATCTCGATTGGTAACTGGTTGCGCATGATGATGTCGGTGAGCACCATACCTTCAACGCCAAGGCCGGCAGCGAGCGTGGCCGGCGCATAGTCTGACGCAATTGTGGCTAACAACCTGGTGGCTGCCTCAGCTTGACGATCAACGGTCGCCAGCAATTCTACGTCATTAAGGTCAACATTCATTTTGGTTCCCGGCTTGTGACAACACGATTGACACGCCGAAACAGCGGTTGCGTCTCGTCGGTCGAGGTCTGATAGGTCACGCTAAAGTCGTTGAGCGCATTGAGCGCGTCCTGAATCGAGCGGTCTGGCCGCAGAGCAATGGCATTGAAGCCGACGCGCAGCAGATAAAACATCTGGTCACGCAGCACATCGCCGATGGCGCGCAACTCGCCACGGTAGCTGTAGCGGGTACGCAATAGTGAGGCGCTTGAATAGCCGCGCCCATTGGAAAATTTCGGGAAATCGATGGCAACCACCTCAAAATATTCCAGATCATCGGCAATGAGTTCCGGGCCTTCGCTATCGCTGAGCCAGATGCCCAATGTGCCGCGCTTGGACAACTCATCGCGGCGCAACTGCCACACAGCCAGAGGCACAATCAACTTGCCTTCCGGCAGGGCAATAGCCGTAGCCGTTTCGCCTTCAGCCAGACGTATTACGATCCAATCATCGGCAATGATTTCACGATCCTTGATGATGTCAGCCATTGGCCACTTTCCTCCCGCCGTGTACGCCACGCGTGCGTTCGCCGAATACGGCTTTCTGAAATGGCTCGATGCCAAGACGCTCAACAACATCGATAAACAGCTCGTCATCGTGGCGCTGAAAAAGATAAACCGCAATCAGCTTTTCGATCACATCCGGTACATCTGTCGCGGCGAACGAGGGGCCAATGACCTTGCCAAGGCTGGTTGCATTACCCTGTCGGCCACCAATCGAAATCTGGTACCACTCGGTGTCGTGCTTGTCGACGCCAAGGATGCCGATATGGCCGACATGATGATGGCCGCAGGAGTTCATGCAGCCCGAGATGTTGATCTCAATGTCGCCGATGTCATGCTGGTAATCCAGGTCTTCAAAACGGTCCTGGACCGCGTTGGCGATCGGGATCGACTTGGCGTTGGCGAGATCGCAGAAGTCGCCGCCGGGGCAGCAGATGATGTCGGTGATCAGGCCGATGTTCGGTGTAGCAAGGCCTGCTTCGCGCAACTTATGCCACAACTCAAACAGGTCGGATTGGGCGACATCGGAGAGCACCAGATTCTGCTCGTGCGTGACGCGCAGTTCGCCAAAGCTATAACTGTCGGCAAGGTCGGCAATGAAATCCATCTGGTCCGAGGTGCAATCGCCCGGCGCCATGCCGGGCTTCTTCAGCGATAGCGTGACTGCGGTATAGCCCGGCACGCGGTGCGCACGTACATTGCGCTCGACCCATTTGGCGAAAGGAACACTATCGCGCTTCATGGCCTCGAAACAGGCATCTATCGCGGGAAGGTTGGCATAAGCAGGCGGCGTGAAGTGCGTCGCGACACGATCGTATTCAGCCTGGGTGATGGTGGATGGCCCATCCTTGAGATGGGCCCACTCTTCCTCAACCTGAGCAGCGAATTTTTCCGGGCCTGTGGCATTCACCAGAATCTTGATGCGTGCCTTGAACGGGTTGTCACGCCGACCGTAACGATTGTAGACGCGCAGTATCGCTTCACAATAACTGAGGATATGCTGCCAGGGCAGAAATTCACGAATCACCTTGCCGATTACCGGCGTGCGGCCCATACCGCCACCGACCAGCACGCGAAAGCCTGTTTCGCCCTTGTCGTTCTTGAGCACGTGCAGGCCGATATCGTGCAGGTAGGTGACGGCACGGTCGGCTTCCGCACCGTTCACCGCAATCTTGAACTTGCGCGGCAAGTAGGCGAATTCGGGATGGAAAGTGCTCCACTGGCGCAGTATTTCGCACAAGGGGCGGGGATCGATGATCTCGTCGGGGGCGATGCCGGCGAACGGATCGGAGGTGATGTTGCGAATGCAGTTGCCACTGGTCTGGATGGCATGCATCTCGACTTCGGCCAGTTCTTCGAGAATATCTGGCACATGCTCAACCTCGGGCCAATTCAGTTGCAGGTTTTGCCGCGTGGTGAAATGGCCATAGCCGCGATCGTATTTGCGCGTGACATGCGCCAGTCGGCGCAACTGTTTGCCGGAGAGCAGGCCATAAGGCACGGCGATGCGCAGCATCGGGGCGTGACGTTGAATATAAAGCCCGTTCTGCAAACGCAATGCCCTGAACTCATCGTCAGTCAATTGACCGGCAAAATGCCGACGCGTCTGGTCACGGAACTGGGTAACCCGTTCGCGAACAATTTGTCGATCATATTCATCGTACTGATACATATAGTGTCCTGAGGATAAAACTTGAGCAACCTGCTGCCCATCAACATCGGCAAGCAGGCCAATTGGGGATAAGCAAGTTTATCCTGTTACCCTTAATTCAATGAAAGAATTTATAGTTACTTCTTAATAACTGATAAGTATATATGTTTAATAACATATTGTTAACTATAAAGTGATTGCGGATTTCACTTTTGCCTCCTGTTGCTGTAGCGCCCACATCTGGGCGTAGGCACCGTTGAGGTCGAGCAGTTCCCGGTGCCGACCCTGTTCAACAATACGGCCACCATCGAGAACCAGAATCCGGTCGGCGTTCATGACGGTGGACAGACGGTGTGCAATAACCAGAGTGGTGCGTCCGATCGCGGCGGCTTCCAGTTCGGCCTGGATCGCTTTTTCGGTTTTCGAATCAAGCGCCGAGGTTGCTTCGTCGAAAATCAGGATCGGCGGATTCTTCAATAGCGCGCGCGCAATCGCAACGCGCTGCTTCTCGCCACCGGAAAGCTTCAGACCGCGCTCACCGACGCGAGTCTCGTAGCCGTCGGGCAAACGCTCGATGAAACCATGCAAATGCGCCGAGTGGGCGGCAGCGATGACTTCGTCGCGTGTGGCCGCCGGTCTGCCGTACTGGATGTTGTAGAAAATCGTGTCGTTGAACAGCACCGTGTCCTGAGGCACGATGCCGATCGCTGCGCGCTGTGATGCCTGGGTGAGTTGCTGCAGCGGATGGCCATTGATGCGGATGCAGCCTTCCTGCACGTCGTAGAAACGGAACAGCAGCCGCGCCAGAGTGCTCTTGCCCGAACCGCTGTGGCCAACCACGGCGACTGTGCTGCCGGCCGGAATTTCAAAATCGACATCGTGCAGAATCTGGCGCCGGCTTTCGTAGTGATAGCCGACATGCTCAAAACGTACCGCACAGGGGCCCGGTTCGAGGGTACGGGCGTCAGGCGCATCCTGAATTTCGCGATGCTCGTCGAGCAGGCGAAACAGGCGCTCGATATCGGTCAGCGACTGGCGTATTTCCCGATACAGGACGCCTAGGAAATTGAGCGGCATGTAAAGCTGGATCATGTAAGCATTCACCAGCACGATGTCGCCCACGGTCATGATGCCGCTGGCAACGCCTTCCGCTGCCTGCCACATCATCAACGTAACACCGACGGCGATGATTGCAGCCTGACCGAGATTGAGGTAAGCCAGCGATTTCTGGCTCCTTATTTGCGCGCTTTCCCATTTCAGGAGTTGCTGGTCGTAACGCGCTTTTTCCCAGTTCTCGTTGTTGAAATACTTGACGGTTTCGTAATTGAGCAGGCTGTCGATGGCGCGGATGTTGGCGGCCGAGTCGAGTTCATTGACTTCTCGTCGCAGCGCGGTGCGCCAGTTCGACACCAAGACCGTAAATAGTACATAGGTGGTCAGGATTGACGCCGTGATCAGTGCGAAGCGCCCCGGATAACGGGCGATCAGAATTCCCATGACCAGTGTCACCTCGATGATGGTGGGCAGGATCGAATAGATTGAATAGCTGATCAAAGAGCTGATGGCGCGAGTGCCGCGTTCAATGTCGCGCGTGAGACCACCGGTTTGACGCTCAAGATGAAAACGCAGGCTCAAGGCATGCAGATGTTCGAACACCTTCAGCGCAATGGTTCGTACCGCTCGTTGCGTGACACGGGCGAAGACGATTTCCCGCAGCTCGGTGAAAACCGAAGTGGAAAAGCGCAATGCGCCATAGGCAGCGAGTAGCCCGAGAGGCGCCAGCAGCAAGGCCTGTTTTGGCGGCACGGAAAGGATGTCGATCAGATTCTTGAAGATCAGCGGAACGGCGACATTAGCGAGCTTGGCCCCGATCAGGCAGATAAGGGCGAAGATGACGCGTCCACGCCATTCCCACAGATAGGGCAACAACTGGCGGATGGTGCTCCAGTCATGTCGTACGACAGGGCTGGGGGAAGGCAGGCTGGAGCTGGTTGCAAAACGGCGCATCAATCAAGTGTATCAGCTGGCCGGACCCTGCCATTGGCCTTCGCGAGCAAAGCCGCTACACTTCATCGATTTCCTGCGAGGCATCACATGAACATGAACACCTCCCTGCAACTTCCCGATCAGCAACCCGCTCTGCGCCTTGTGCCGATGCCAGCCGAGTTGAATCCGGCAGGCGATGTTTTCGGTGGCTGGGTGATGTCGCATCTCGACATGGCAGGCGCCATACCGGCATTTCGCCGCGCTCGCGGCCGGGTTGTCACTGTTGCAGTCAACACGCTCCAGTTCAGACAGCCGATCGCCGTGGGCGATCTGGTCAGTTTCTATGCGGAAATCATCAGGGTTGGTGAGACTTCGATTACGGTTCAGGTCGATGTCTATGCAGAGCGTAATCCGAAGAATCCGGTCATCGTCAAGGTGACAGATGCGCAACTGACCTATGTGGCTGTAGATAAACAAGGCAAGAAACGGCCGCTGCCGCCGGAACTGTAAGCGGCTAAATCGCAGCCAGTCGGGCGTTGGCCTGATGCAGGCGGGCGCTGATGACTTCAAGGAATGATTGGTAGAAATGCATGCGGCAGGCTTCCGAGGCATGTCGTAATGCTTCGGCGCGGATGGTTACCAGACGTGAATATGTTTTCACCATGACGTCGGCGCCGCGATTGCGGCTGCTGCGTTTGATGATAGCCATCTCACCGAAGCAGTCGCCGGGCATCAGGATGCCGAGCGTACGACCACGTTTGGAGACGTGCAATTCACCATCGACCAGGAAGCAGAAAAAATCGCCGGTTTCGCCATCCTTCATTACCACTGTGCCAGCTACGGCATCATCCCAAGAGGAGAAGCGCACCACTTCCCAGATCTGAACATCGCTGAAGCCGGCAAAAAATGGCAGGCTACGCAGCGTCTCAAATTTCTCGCTATCAGGCACTTCATGCGACTTGGTCGAAAGTTGCTTGTTCCGAAAGGATTGTGCCAGATCATGTGAGAACTCCTCCCAGCTCGCATAGCGCGCATCGAGTTCCCTTTGCATGGCCCGCGACACGATGGCGTCCAGGTTTGGCGGTATCTCGGTGCGAAAGGTCGACGGCGGTGGCGGCTCGTGGCTGGTGATCTGGTAGATCATGCTGTAGTTGTTGGTCGCTGCAAATGGAAGGCGCCCGGTGAGCAACTGGTACATCACCACGCCGAGCGAGTAGATGTCGGTCTGGTGATTGAGCGGCTGATCGCGCACCTGCTGGGGCGACATATAAGCCGGGGATCCGACCCCTGAGACCTGCGTGCGCGTCTGGTTGCTGTCTGCCATCAACGCCGCGCCAAAGTCGGAAATCTTGATGTCGCCGGTGTTGCCGGCCGTGGCAAGCAAGATGTTGGCTGGCTTGATATCGCGGTGGGTGATGCCAAGCTGGTTTGCATATTCCAGCGCACGGGTGCATTTGAAAATCATCTCGACCATGCGGTTGAGCGGTAGCAGGTTCTGCGATGAACAAAATTGCTCCAGCGTGCCGCCGGGCACGTACTCCATAACGATATAGCTTTGGTCTTCATCTATCACCGCATCATAGATCTGCACGATGTGTGGATGCAGCAGCTTGCCGGCAAGTGAAGCTTCGTTGACGAGCATATGGCGGTAAGCGCGTCCCCTTTCGCGGTCCTTCAGCGCCTCGGGGAAAATTAACTTAACCGCGACATCGCGTCCGGCAAATGAGTCATGGGCGAGATAGACCGTCGAGGTGGCACCCTCGCCGAGCTTGCTCTTGATTTCGTATTTGCCAATCCGCTCCATTGCGGTCGCGGGTTAACCCGGTAGCGTCGCGCGAACGCGGTCAATCGCCGCTCGCACCTGCGCCGGGGCAGTGCCACCGATATGGTCGCGTGCTGCAAGCGAGCCATCAATGGACAGAACGTTGAATACATCCTTCTCGATCAGCGGCGAGAATGCCTGCAATTCATTCAATGCCAGATCGGCGAGATCGCAACCCTTGGCCTCGGCGGCGCGCACTGCACGGGCCACCACTTCGTGGGCATCACGAAATGGAACGCCACGTTTCACCAGATAGTCAGCCAGGTCAGTCGCCGTGGCAAAGCCTTGCTTGAGCGCAGCTGCCATCGCTTCGGGTTTGACGGTAATTCCCGTTGCCATGTCGGCGAAGATGCGCAGCGTGTCGGAAAGCGTATCGACGGTGTCGAACAGAGGCTCCTTGTCTTCCTGATTGTCCTTGTTGTAGGCCAATGGCTGGCCCTTCATCAGGGTCAGCAATCCCATCAAATGGCCGAAAACACGGCCACACTTGCCCCGGGCCAATTCGGGCACATCGGGGTTTTTCTTCTGCGGCATGATCGAAGAGCCGGTGCAGAAACGGTCGGCGATATTGATGAACCCGACTCGCGGACTCATCCACAGGATCAGCTCCTCCGAAAACCGTGACAGATGCACCATCACGAGCGCAGCAGCGGCGGAAAATTCGATGGCAAAGTCGCGATCCGACACGGCGTCAAGCGAGTTTTCGCAGACTGCATCAAATCCAAGTTGCTGTGCGACAAAGGCTCGGTCAATAGGGAAGGTGGTCCCAGCCAATGCAGCACTGCCGAGGGGCAGACGATTGACGCGGCGGCGCACGTCGGCCATGCGCTCGCGGTCGCGTTTCGCCATCTCGACATAGGCCAGCAAGTGATGGCCGAAGGTGACCGGTTGCGCCACCTGCAAATGAGTAAAGCCCGGCATCGGTGTCGCAGCATGTTGTTCGGCCAGATCAAGCAGGGCAAGAATGTAATGGCGCAACAGGTTGTCGATGATGTCGATGGCATCACGCAGCCAAAGCCTGATGTCGGTCGCCACCTGGTCATTGCGCGAGCGCCCCGTGTGCAGGCGCTTGCCGGCGTCGCCGACCAGGGCAGTGAGTCGCTTCTCGATATTGAGATGAACATCCTCGTCGTCGAGGTTCCAGACAAATTCGCCGCGCGCGATCTCGGCCTCGATCTGCGCCATGCCGTGTACGATACTGGCAAGATCCTGGTTGCTGATGATGTTCTGCTGCGCCAGCATGTGCGCATGCGCCAGCGAGCCACGAATGTCGTGCAAGGCCATGCGCTGATCAAAATGCACCGATGCCGTATAGCGTTTGACGAGATCGGATACCGGTTCCGAAAAACGACCCGACCATGCCTTGCTTTTGTCAGTACCTGCCTGTTGTTCTGTCATAATGAAATCGAAATCCACCGTCAATTCAACGAGATCGGGTAAATGGTTGAGAAGGATTCCAGTATACGGCAAAACCCTTCAGCCTCCGGGCTGGCAGGGCCGCCTTCTATGCGCAATTTCGGTACCAGACTGAAGATTCTATTAACGGCGAATGTATTGATCGCGCTGGTGGCCGGGTTCAGCGCGGATGCTCTTGTGCGCTGGTTTTCGGTTGCGACCGCTATGGCATCCCTGATCGCGGTCTGGTGGCATCTTTCCCGGCAGCCACAATCGTCTGTCCTTGCCGAAGCCCGGTTGATGGCGCTTACGGCGCGCATCCGGCCGCATTTCCTGTTCAATAGTCTGAACGGCATCCTTGGCATCATCCGTAGCGACCCCCGTCGCGCCGAGAAGGCAATCGAAGAACTGGCCGAGTTGTTTCGCGCCCTGATGCAGGATCCGCGCGAACTGGTGCCACTGTCAGCCGAGATAGCGCTGTGCCGCCAATACATAGAGCTGGAGCGTCTGCGCCTGGGTGAGCGGGTGCGTGTCAATTGGGACATCGAACAATGTCCCCCCGATGCGCTGATGCCGCCGCTGATGCTCCAGCCGCTACTTGAGAATGCGGTCTATCACGGCATCGAGCCCGCATCCGATCCCGATGTGATCGAGATCAAACTGCTGCACAGCGGCAGCACGATCGTGATCGTGATATCTAATCCGCACGGAAACTCGCCGAATGAGAATTCTTCTGCGCGCCTGGCGGGAAACCAGATGGCATTGACAAATATTCGCGAACGGCTGAAGTTGTTCTATGACGAAGCCGCCCACCTCGATGCCGAGGTATGTGAAGGCCGTTATACGGTGCGCATCGTGCTGCCCTACCGAAAGCGCATGGCATGAACAAGTCGGACACACTGAGGGTAATGCTGGTCGACGACGAAGCCCCGGCGCGCGCCCGTCTGCGCGACCTGCTGGCCGATATTGCAGCGCAAGTGCCCACGGAAATTGTCGCTGAGGCTGCAAACGGCATGGAAGCGCTGGATCTGGCCGAGCATGCCGCCGCCGATGTCGCCCTGCTCGATATTCGCATGCCGCGCATGGATGGCACGCAACTCGCATTACATCTTTCGCGCATGGCGCATCCGCCGGCGATCATATTCACAACTGCCTATGACCAGTATGCGGTGAAGGCCTTCGAACTTTCTGCTGTCGACTACCTTGTCAAGCCGGTGCGTGCCGAACGCCTGGCCGAGGCCTTGAAGAAGACTGCCCTCAGAACCATGCGTGCGCCATCTGCCGAAGCGCTACAGATGCTGGCGCCCGAGGGCCGCCAGCATCTGCGCTCCAGCGAACATGGCCGCGTGCTACTGATTCCTGTCGACGATGTACTCTATTTCAAGGCTGACATGAAATATGTTGCGGCACGCACCGGCAACGGCGAACACCTGCTGGATGACTCGCTGGCACAACTTGAAGCCGAATTCGGTGCGAGTTTCATGCGTGTGCATCGCAACTGCCTGGTGGCGCGAAAGGCCATCATTGGTTGCGAGCGTGGCGCCGATGCCGAGGGCGAACCCTCCTGGAATGTGTTGCTGAGAGGCGTTGATGAGCCGATTGCGGTAAGCCGCCGCCAGTGGCCGCATGTAAAGGAATTGATCAGGGGGTGAGATGAATTTCGTCATTCCCGTGAAAACGGGAATCCAGGTTTTCTCTCTCCCCTTGTGGGAGAGAGTGGCTCGAAGAGCCGAGAGGGGGTGAATGCGTTTGCCGGGACTCGCCCCGGCGGGCGAGGTACTTTCTTCCTGCACGGCAGTCTTCAAGAGGAGGTCGCCATGCCCTGGAAGGCAGTTCTCGCGGCAGTACGAATCGCAACCCGCCAATCCGGTTGCAAAGTGATCGTCAGTACGCGCTTTGCCATTTTTCAACCTCCAGCAAAATTTGCAACAGCAGTAGCAGTTGGATGTTCCACTAACCGTCAAAGCGTCAACTCTGCGACGACCGGCGCATGATCGGACGGTCGTTCCAGTTTGCGCGGTGATTTGTCGATCCGGCACGCTGTACATAGGCTGGCCAGCGGTTTTGACAACAGGATGTGGTCGATGCGCATGCCGTGGTTGCGGCGAAAACCCATCATGCGGTAATCCCACCAGGAAAAGCTTTTCTCCGGCTGCTCAAACAGGCGAAAAGCATCGCTGAGCCCAAGCGCCGCAAGCTTCCGGAACGCCTCGCGTTCCGGCTCGGAGCAAAGTACCTTGTCTTTCCACGCCAGCGGATCATGTACGTCGCGATCATCCGGTGCGATGTTGTAATCGCCGAGCAGCGCCAGCTGCGGGTAGCGTTGCAGTTCCTCGCCCAGCCAGTCGTGCAGCGCCTTCAGCCAGCGCAGCTTGTATTCGTATTTTTCCGAACCGACTTCGCTGCCGTTTGGAATATAAGCGCAGACCACTCGCACCCCGTCATGGCTCGAAGCGATCACGCGCTTCTGCGGGTCGTCGAAATTGGGTATGTCCCGGACTACATCAGTACCTGCACATTTGGCCAGCAGCGCAACCCCGTTGTAGGTCTTCTGGCCGTTGTGGATGGCTATGTAACCTGCAGCTTCCAGTTCATCATAGGGGAAGGCCTTGTCTTCCTGTTTGGTCTCCTGCAGGCACAACACATCCGGTTGTTCTGTCGCCAGCCAGTCCAGCACATGCGGCAGGCGAACCTTGAGCGAATTGACATTCCATGTCGCAAGTTTCATGGTGAATCCTTTCGAATTGCCGGGATGATGCCACGCTCAGTAAACACAGTTCGCCACGCATCGAGTTTCCTGCTGCGTGACAACGATGCGTTGGCCGGACTGGTCGATGGCAGGCGTGTGAACCGCAGCAGCGTGCAGTCCATGAAGGGCATCACATGGCGGCGAAAACAGGCCTCCGCCATGCTGCCGTTGAAAAGTACGTCTGTGATATGCCGATGAGCGGCGAAGAAATTATCAAAATCGTTAGCAACAATCGAGTCACGGCGGATATCGGCATCGAGACTACCTTCCCGATCACAGCTCGCGAGCACATCCCACAACGCAATTCCCGCTGCTTTTAGCGCCAGCGTGCGAATGCGATAGGGCAGTGCAGTAGCGGCACCGCCGACCAGCGCATCCATGATCGGCCAGAAGGCATTGTGCGGATGTGCGTAATACTGTCCGGCGTGCAGCGATGCCGCACCGGGCATGCTGCCGAGAATCAGGATGCGCGCTTTGCGGTTTTCAATCGGAGGGAAGCTGCGGGCAAGCGACATGACGAACAGAATACACCGGGAGCCAATCGTGTCGAACGAAGGGATGATCCTGTGCTACGAAAAAAGCCGCCTCAGTTCAGCTTCCGGATCGGATGCGCGCATGAAGGCCTCGCCGACAAGGAAGGCATTGACGCTGTGGCTGCGCATCCGCCCGACATCGGCCGCAACGAGAATGCCGGATTCGGTAACGACAATGCGCTCAGCGGGAATGCGGTCGAGCTGGTTCAGCGTGGTATCGAGCGACACCTCGAAGGTGCGCAGGTTGCGGTTGTTGATGCCGATCAGCGGCGTTTTGAGTTTCAAGGCCTGTCCTACTTCATCACCATTGTGCGATTCGACCAGCACCGCCATGCCGAGTTGATCGGCGATGGCTTCCATCTCCCGCATCTGTTCGAGCGAGAGTGCAGAGACGATAAGCAGAATGCAGTCGGCGCCCATTGCCCTTGCTTCATAGACCTGATACGGGTCGATCAGGAAATCCTTGCGCAGCACAGGCAGCGTGCAAGCCGTACGCGCGGCACGCAGGAAATCGGGCGAGCCTTGAAAGTAGTCGCGATCGGTGAGCACCGAGAGACAGGCCGCACCGCCGCGCTCGTAGCAGGCGGCAATCTCTGCCGGGCGAAAATCTTCGCGCAGCACGCCCTTCGAAGGGCTGGCTTTCTTGATTTCGGCTATCACCGCGGATTTTCCGGCAGCGATCTTGTTGCGCAGAGCACCGACGAAATCGCGTGGCTTCGCTTGTATTTCAGCATCTGCCCGCACAGCGGCGAGTGGTTTTGCCGCTTTCGCTGCCGCCACTTCCCTGGCCTTGGTGGCGAGGATTTTCTTGAGAATGTCGGACATCAGGCGTTATGTCGAGTGAATTTAACGAAGGCATCGACCTTGGCCCGTGCCTTGCCGCTGGCGATCATTTCGCGTGCAGTGTTGACCCCGTCTGCAATCGAGTCAGCCGCATTCGCGGCATACAGCGCTGCGCCGGCGTTGAGCGCGACGATGTCGCGCGCCGGGCCGGGCTGGTTTTCGAGCGCGGCAAACAGCATGGCTTTCGATTCGGTGGCATCGGTGACGCGCAGGGCATCTGTCGCGGCAAGCGCAAAGCCGAAGGTTTCGGGGTGAATCTCGTATTCGGAAATCTGCCCGTTTTTCAGCTCTCCCACGAGCGTCGGTGCACCGAGCGAAATCTCGTCCATGCCGTCCCGGCCATGCACGACCAGCACATGATCTGCGCCGAGGCGTCGCATCACCTGCACCTGGATGCCGACCAGATCGGGATGGAACACGCCCATCAGCGTGTTTGGCGCACTGGCCGGGTTGGTGAGCGGGCCGAGGATGTTGAACAGGGTGCGCACGCCCATTTCCTTGCGCACCGGAGCGACGTTCTTCATCGCGCCGTGATGGTTGGGCGCGAACATGAAGCCGATGCCGGTAATGGCGATGCAGTCGGCAACCTCTTCCGGTTTCAGGTCAATCCTGGCACCGAGCGCTTCGAGCACGTCGGCCGCACCCGATTTTGACGACACGCCACGCCCGCCATGCTTGGCCACCTTCGCTCCGGTGGCGGCAACGACGAACATCGATGCCGTCGAGATGTTGAAAGTATGGCTGCCGTCGCCGCCGGTGCCGACGATGTCGACGAAATTTCCGTCACCTGCCACCTCGACCGGTACCACCAGTTCGCGCATCACCGTGGCGGCGGCCGTGATCTCGCCGACTGTTTCCTTTTTCGTGCGCAGCGCAGCCAGAAGGGCTGCCGTCATAACGGGAGAGACTTCCCCTTTCATGATGAGCCGCATCAAGTGCAGCATTTCTTCGTGAAAAATCTCGCGATGTTCAATCGCGCGTTGCAAGGCTTCCTGCGGCGTAATCATGACTGTCCTCGGCTTGTCAGAAAATTCTTCAACATGGCATGGCCATGCTCGGTGAGTATCGACTCCGGATGGAACTGGACACCTTCGACTTCAAGCGTTTTGTGACGCACTCCCATGATTTCACCGTCATCGGTCCATGCCGTGACTTCCAGACAGTCCGGCAGGGACTCGCGGCGGATTGCCAGCGAATGGTAGCGCGTGGCAGTGAACGGGTTCGGCAGTCCGGCGAAGACGCCCTTGTCGAGGTGATGCACCAGCGAGGTTTTGCCATGCATGGGCTTGATGGCATGCACGATCTCGCCGCCGAAGGCCGCGCCAATGCTCTGGTGGCCAAGGCAGACCCCGAGCAGCGGCACCTTGCCGGCAAAGCGTTTGATCACCGCCACTGAAATGCCGGCTTCATTGGGCGAACAGGGGCCGGGCGAGATCACGATATGGTCGGGCTTCAGCGCGGCAATTTCATCGGGTGTGATGGCATCGTTGCGGAACACGCGCACGTCCTCGCCGAGTTCGCCGAAGTACTGCACCAGGTTGTAGGTGAAGGAATCGTAGTTGTCGATCATTAGTAACATGGCATCCTCCTCATTTGAACCGGGTATCGAGACCGGCTTCGGCGATCTCGGCAGCACGCAAAAGGGCCTGCGCCTTGCTGCGGGTTTCTTCCCACTCCGAATCCGGATTCGAATCGGCGACGATGCCTGCCCCCGCTTGTACATAGAGGCGGCCATCCTTGAGTACCGCAGTGCGGATGGCGATGGCCAAGTCCATGTCACCGTTGAAACCGAGATAACCGACCGAACCTGCGTAGATGCCACGCTTGGTGGGTTCCAGTTCATCGATGATTTCCATCGCCCGCACCTTCGGTGCGCCCGATACGGTGCCGGCCGGGAATGAAGCTTTAAGTACCGACAGGGCGTTTTCGCCTTCACGCAACTCGCCCTCGACGTTCGAGACGATATGCATCACATGCGAATAGCGCTCGATGGCATATTGTTCGGTGACGTGCACACTGCCAATTTTTGCGACACGCCCGACATCGTTGCGGCCGAGGTCGAGCAACTGCAAATGTTCGGCGCGTTCCTTTTCATCGGCGAGCAACTCATGCTCCAGCGCCAGATCTTCTTCCACCGTGGCGCCGCGTTTGCGTGTGCCGGCAATCGGTCGCAGCGTGACCTTGTTGTCTTCGAGCCGCACCAGAATTTCGGGCGAAGCGCCGACCACATGAAAATCGCCGAAGTTGAAAAAGAACATGTAGGGCGAAGGATTCAGCGCGCGCAGCGTCCGATACAGTGCCAGCGGCGAGGCTTTGAAGGGCCGGCTCATGCGTTGCGATAGCACCACCTGCATCAGGTCGCCATCAATGATGTACTGCTTGGCGCGCACTACGGCAGCCTTGAAGGCCTCTGCGCCGCACTCGGATACGGCTTCGGCACTGGGCGCAACGATATCAACCGGCATCGTCACCGGCTGACGCAGGGCTGCCACCAGTGCGGCCAACCGCTGCAGTGCCTGGCCGTAGGCGCCGGCCACATTGGCATCGGCATATACCACCAGGGTCAGCTTGCCGGAAAGATTGTCCACGACGGCGATTTCCTCGGACAGCAGGAGCAGCACATCGGGTGTGCCGATGACATCGGGTTTGCGCGTCCGGGCAAGTTTCGGCTCGACATAGCGCACCGTGTCATAGCCGAAGGCGCCGACCAGGCCGCCATAGAGGCGCGGCAGTTCCGGCAGGTCCGGTACCTTGAAGCGCGCCATGTAAGTGGTGACGAAATCGAGCGGATTGATATCGTCGTGTTGTTCGACAATATGGCCGCCGGTGACAACCTGCACGCTGCGCTCGTTCGCCACAATGCGGGTCGATGCAGCCAGCCCGATGAAGGAATAACGGCCGAAACGCTCGCCACCCTGCACCGATTCGAGCAGGTAGGAATCGGGTGCATTGGCAAGCTTGAGATAAATCGATAGCGGGGTGTCGAGATCGGCGAAAGTCTCGACACTGACGGGGATTCGGTTAAAGCCTTGCGCGGCTAGCCGGTTGAAATCGGATTCGGTCATGATGACTCCACAACAAGATAAAAATACTGCCGGGACATGGCGCACAAGCTCAAGGCTCGACGCGCGAGGATGCTAATGCGAACGCCAGCGGCGCCAGGGCCAGGCCTCCGCCCCAAGGGCAGGTTTCTTCGTCGATTGCAGTTTGTCGTGAAGCACTTTGGAATATCTCGTTTTAAGCGGCCGTCACAAAGGCGAAAGCTTCTTCAAGTGACTCGACTATAGCATCGCAATCGAGTTTTCGCACGTCCCCGCCCTCGTTGTAGCCGTAGGGCAAAAGGAACACCGGGCAACCCGCAGCCCGCGCGCAGCCGGCGTCGTGGCGCGAATCGCCGATATGCAGATTGGACGCTGGCGTGGAGCCCAGCCGTTTACAGGCATGCAGCAAGGGCAGCGGATGCGGCTTCTTCTCGGCCAGAGAATCGCCCGACACGGCAAACTCGAAATAGTGCGCCAGTCCGCTCGACACCAGCAGCGGCTCGGTAAACGTAGCCGACTTGTTGGTGATGACGGCCATCCTGAGGCCCGCATTCAGGCCCATGGCGCGGAATTTTTCCAGACCTTCTATCACGCCGGGGTAGGGCTTCGCCAACCGGCCGTTGAAATGCGCATAATGTCTGCGGAATATCTGCGTGGCCCGTTCATACAGGGCGTCATCATCCTTGCAGTCGACGAAACAACTGACCAGATGCATGATGCCGCGTCCGACCCAGCGCCTGATATCGTCTTCACTGCACTGCGGCAGGCCGAGTTCGGCGAGCGTCGCGCGTGCGGCGGAATGCAGATCAGGTACGGTATCGAGCAGCGTGCCGTCAAGGTCAAAGGTGACCGAGCGGATAGGGAGGAGAAAATCCAAGATTGTTTCAGGCCTTATTCAAGGCTTCGCGCAGTGCCGCGATGACCGAATCGTAGCGATGCGGGTCGCTATCCCTGCCGGCGCAGAACACGGCGGAACCGGCGACAAAGGTGTCGGCCCCGGCGCGGGCGATATCGGCAATGTTATCTACCTTCACCCCGCCGTCGATTTCAAGCATGATCCTGCGTCCGCTACGCTGCTCATAGGCGTCGAGCCGCGCCTTTGTCGCGCGCAACTTGTCGAGCGTGGCCGGGATGAACTGCTGGCCGCCGAAGCCGGGGTTCACGCTCATCAGCATCACAATGTCGAGCCGGTCCATGACGAAATCCATGTAGTCGAGCGGCGTCGCCGGATTGAATACCAGCCCGGCCAGACAGCCTTCTTCGCGGATCAGGCTCAGGGTGCGGTCGACATGCTCGGAGGCTTCAGGGTGAAAGGTGATGACATTCGCGCCGGCCCTGGCAAAATCCTGTGCCAGTCGGTCCACCGGGCGCACCATCAGATGCACGTCGATGACCGCCTTGGTCAGCGGCCGGATCGCTGAGCACACCAGCGGGCCAATGGTCAGGTTGGGAACATAATGGTTGTCCATCACGTCGACGTGAATCCAGTCCGCGCCGGAAGCGATGACATTATTGACTTCCTCGCCCAGTTTGGCGAAGTTGGCGGAAAGAATGCTTGGCGCGATTTGGTACATGCCCCGACCTCTTTTCATGGCTGCATTGCAGATACCGGCATTTTAGTGTGCAATGATGCCCCATGGCCGAATCAAAAAAATATGAAATCCGTGTCGACGTCGAGACGCAATACCTGCCGGAGCAATCCCACCCGGAAGAGGATCGCTTTACCTTCGCCTACACCGTCACGATTACCAATACTGGCAGTGTCGCGGCGCAACTGATTTCACGGCACTGGATCATCGCCGATGCCGACAACCAGGTGCAGGAAGTGCGCGGCCTCGGTGTGGTCGGTCTCCAGCCGTTGTTGCAACCGGAGCAGGTCTTTGAGTACACCAGCGGCTGTGTGCTGACGACGCCTGTCGGTTCGATGCGTGGCAGCTATCAGATGGCTGCCGAGGATGGCATCCAGTTCGAAGCACCTATCGCCGAATTCGTGCTCTCGATGCCGAGGGTGCTGCATTAGGAGTCAATCAAGCCGACCGACATGCCATTAAGGAAACACCATTAAGTTCGTCATAGCGAGGGCCATAGGCCCGTGGCGATCCAATGCTGAATTGCCACGCCTCTCCAGGGCTCGCAATGACCGCAGGGAATCCCCGTGGGATGACAGACTGGGCAGCAAAAGCTCTGATTTGGTCGGCATGGTGCCACTTTGGAATGTTTTAAGAAAAGCTCAATAAGTAAAAGGCTGGATTGCTTCGCTGCGCTCGCAATGACAGAATCGGACTTGATCGGTGTTTCCTTGATGCCGGCTTGACCGTCTTTTACCTATTCCGAATCTTTCGTCCATGTACAAGAATTACTTCCGGCTCAGCGAGATGCCCTTCTCCATAGCGCCAGATCCGCGGTTCCTGTTCATGAGCGACCGGCATCGCGAAGCCATCGCACATCTGCTCTACGGATTGGAGGGTGAGGGCGGCATCGTATTGCTTACCGGTGAAGTCGGCACCGGCAAGACAACGATCTGCCGCAGCCTGCTTCAACAGCTGCCGGAGAACATCGACGTCGCCTTTATCCTCAACCCGCGCATGAACGTCGGGGAGTTGCTGCAAACCGTCTGCGAAGAATTTGACATTGCAGTTGCACCGGGAAGCACGGGCACCAAGTCATTTGTCGATGCCATCCACGTCCATCTGCTCGCCGCCAATGCGCGGGGACGGCGCGCAATCCTGATCGTCGACGAGGCGCAGAACCTCGACCCCTTGGTACTCGAACAGCTGCGCCTGCTCACCAATCTCGAAACCGACACGCGCAAATTGCTGCAGATATTTTTGATCGGTCAGCCGGAGTTGAAGGAAATGCTGACACGGCCTGAAATGCGCCAGGTCGCGCAACGGGTAGTTGTTAGCTATCACCTCACACGGCTGGGTCAATCGGAAATCAATGCCTACGTTGCCCACCGCTTGCGCATTTCCGGCGCTCCCCCGGGCATTTTCCCGGATTCGCTGTCGAAGCACTTGTATCGGGCCAGCGGCGGCATCCCGCGGCTGATCAATCTCGTCTGCGATCGTGCCCTGCTTGTTACCTACGTTCAGGGGCGCCAGCAGGTTACTTCGTCGATCCTGCGCCAGGCAGTCAGAGAAGTCGGCACGGCAAGCCGCCCGCGGCATTATCGATGGGCTGTCGCTGCCGGTGTGCTGGCCTTGGCCAGTGCGGCAATTGTCGAGGCCACGGGGCTGACCGATTTCCTTTCCGACTGGCCACCACCCCGGTTAGCAGTCATGCCGCAGACTGCGTCGGCGGCATCAACGGCGCAGCAAAACATCAACGAACCTGTTGTGGTCAAGCCACAATCAGGCGCAACCCTCAAGTGGCCGGACAGCATAGCGCTTGCCGGCAGCGAAGCGCTGGCCTTTCAATCCCTGTTCCAGCGCTATGGAATGAACGTTGATCTGCTTTCCGCGAGCGACCCCTGCCATCAGGCAGAAACCCTGGGCATGCGTTGTTATGCCGGGCGCGGCGGACTCTCCGACCTGCTTCTGCTCGATCAGCCGGCCGTGATGCGCATGTTATTGCCGGACGGAGGTGAATATTCGGTGACACTCGTCAGTCTCGACATGGAACATGAAGCGGCGACCCTGATGGTTGGCGGGGTCGAGCAGCATGTAGCGTTGAACGATCTGGCCACATCATGGACAGGCAGCTATGTCCTGATCTGGAAAACACCCCCCGGTTTTCGCGACGAACTGGTCATGAATCAGCAGAGTCCCGCTGTGCCCTGGCTGCGGCAGACCATGGCAACAATAGATGGCCTCTCTGGGGACGGCCCCGACGTGTTCGATGCCCCGCTCGTGCAGCGCGTCCGTTCCTTTCAGTTGGCCGAAGGCGTTCAGCCTGACGGCAGGGTCGGACCGCTCACGGCGATCCGGCTCAATGTGCGCAGCGGACAGGGCGCCCCGCGCCTGAGCGCTGGCAGGAAAGGCTGAGCATGTCCAACGTTCTCGAAGCATTGCGCAAGTCAGAGCAGGAAAGGCAGATGGCCGCCGGGCAAAGTACCGGCATTCTGTATCCGGTCATGGTCGAGCAAAGAAGGAGCTGGTTGGCCCCCACATTACTGGTGGGTGCTGCGCTTGTGATTCTCGCAGTAGCCATGGCCTGGTGGCTGTTGCGGCAAACGCCCGCGCCAGACATTCCCCCAGACCTTCTTGTGACCGCGAAAGAAAGCATTGTCATCGCGCCGCAGGTGGCAGTGCCTGCCGAGCCGGTGGTGGTGGCAAAGCCTGCGTCTGGGCAGGAGGTTGAAAAAACCGATATTCCGGCCAGGGCGGCTATCCGGCAGGTGCAGCCGAGCATGGTCGAGGCTGTCAAGACAGAACCGGTTGACGAATCGCCGCCGAATGATCTGCCCGCGCTGGACATCGCCGGCTACATCCGCAACGAGCAGGGCAAGAGCCTGGCGATGATCAATGACAAGCTGGTAGCAGAGGGCGATGAAGTGGCACCGGGTGTGCGCCTCGAAAAAATCCTCGGTGACGCTTCGATTTTCAGCTACAAGGGCTATCGTTTCCGTCGTTGACCCCCGCAGTTCATGCCCCGCACAGCAGGCCGTCGCGCAGCAGGGCATGTTGCCGGCCTGCCAAGCCCCACCGATTTCCTGTTTACTTCGAGAACGCTTTGGGCTGGCCCGCTGAAGCAGCGTTCGGCATCGTATTGACGACCCCGCTCACCGCAGCCGTGAATACCCATTCAGAATACTTCTCCTTGCCCTCCAGCCCGGCCTCTGTCAGTTGAAACCCCGCCTTCTTCAGAGGCTCGGCTTCAGACAGGCTGTATACGCCGATGATCTGGTCGTTCGCCATTTTCAGCGTTCCCCACTCGGCTTTCCCGGTCATCGGATCGAAGAATATCTTGCGCAAATGGCGTTTGATTCCAACATTGCGATCATCGAGCACCAGGTCTTCCAGACTAAGTGGATAGCGCCGGTTGTTGGCGTAGTAGTGATTGAGGGCCTGGCGGAACTGGTTGCCGATAAACAGCAGCTCCTTCTCCCGGTCGCGCTGGACCATGGTATGCGTCACTTCGGCCACCGTAGCCAGCGTGGCACTGATGATGGCGACGGCGATCAGCAGGGCGATATAAGTGAATCCCGCCTGCCTGAAATCCCTACCATTCACTGTACTTCGTCCCGTCGGCAGCGCTACCCTCCGCGCCGCTGTGGATGTCGAAAACCCCGCCTTTTTCCGGCGAATCTGGTGCCACGACCGTCCACGTTGTCGTGCTCTCCGTGATGGGGTCCAGCGGCAGACTGCGCAGATATTTTTTGGTGACCAGCGTTTCCAGTTGATCGGGATACTTGCCGTTGTCGCCGTAATACTTGTCGAGCGCATCGCGCGTCATGGCCAGGTTGGATCTGAGCACGGTTTCCTTCGACTTGTCGACACTGTGGAAGTAACGCGGAGAGGCAATGGACAGCAACAGGGCGATGATGGTCAGCACAATGATCAGTTCGATCAGCGTGAAACCATTGACCGGGCGGAGATGAGCGAAACGTCGATTCATGCCGCTTACCATTGGCGATAGGGAACGCCGTTCAGGCCGGTCGCAGAAGACAGCGTGTAGACGTCATACACATCATCCCCTTCCTGTGGATCGTCGGGAGGGCTGGCATAACTTCGTTTGCCCCAGGTTGCTTCGGCCGACAGGGAAGAATCGTCCGCGAACGGGTCGCGCGGAATGCGCCGCAGAAAATAGATTTTATCGTCCCTGTTGGGGCTTTTCGCATCGTCGACGCCTTCGACCAGTGCCTCCAGCGTCGGTGGATAACCGGATTTTTGCGCCTCGATGATGATGCGCCCCTCGTCGGCTGCCTGCTTGTAGGCATCGATCGCATGCCGGATCTGCTGTAGCGCATCACGCAGATCATGTTCCCTGCTGCGTTGTACGGCGACTTCAGCCATGGGGAAAGAAACCGAAGCCAGCAGGCCGACGATCACCACCGTGATCAACATCTCGATCAATGTAAAGCCGCGCCCCTTTGGTGCCGGTGCAGTCAGGGTCATTGCTGGGGCACTATCGAAATTGTCAATGGGCGCGGCGTGCTGACCGCCACTACTGAGCCGTTGTCGCCGGTTGCGGTAATGGAGGAAACAACCACAGTTGCATTGCCCTTGTCGCTGATGACCTCGAACTCGATGCTGGCAATGCCACCAGCATCGCTCGCAGTGCCGGATTCGGCGCTCAGGGCGGCGGTCACTTTCCCGCCGCTTTCGTCGATATTCCCGTCAAAAGTCGATTTGACGCCAGCGTGGCGCATCAAGTCACCTTCCGTGACGGCCACTGCCTTCAGCAATTCAGCGTCATATTGGAGTTCGAGCGTAATGCCATTGATCGCAGCCATACCCTGTGCATTGACCGAAACCGTGAATTTGTCGCCCATTTTGGCTTGCCCTGGCCCCGACAGGGTAGCCATGAGTGGGGAAGCCGCCGCATTGGCAGCAGGCGCTGGCACCGGGGTAGCTGCCGGTGCAGCCGCAGGTGCAGGGATGGGGCTCGCCGGTTTTGCCATTAGGTTGCGGAAAGATGTTCCCCGAATCGGCTGAGCCGCCGTGCTCCCACCTGTCTGGCCCTGGCTGATCAGCCCGGCTGTGCCGGCCGCCATCAGTTTCGATTCGCCAAACTTGATGTTGGCTTCGGTGCCCGACCAGAACTCCAGCAGGTCCGCTTCGGCAATCTGATTGTTGCGAATGATGTGCGGCGTGATCGCCAGCACGATTTCCCGGTTCTGCCACTTGTCCGAATCGATCCCGAACAGCCGGCCCAGCAGGGGGATGTCGCCCAGCCCCGGCACCTTTTGCGAGGCACCATTGCTGGTGAAAGCGCGTACCAGTCCGGCAAGGATCTGCGTCTCCCCATCCTTGAGGCGCAGGATGGTGGAAGCATTGTTGGTCGTGGTGGCATAAGCCAGCGTACCGGTCTGGACATTTTCAAACTTGTCCCCCAAATCGCTGACTTCCATGTTCAGCTTGATGGCAACGTCACCGTCAAGGTAGATCGTTGGTTCCACTTCCAGCTTGATGCCGGTGTCAATGTACTGGATGTTCGTGTTATAGACCGATGCCTGGCCGGTGGTGTTGGGAACGGCAGCACTGGAAATGACCGGCGTGCGACTGCCGATCATGATTTTTGCTTTCTCCTTGTTGCGCGCCCGGATCCGCGGATTGGCCAGAACCCTCGTGTCGCCATCGGTCTCAAGCGCTTTCACCGTTGCACCAAAGGGCTTGACGCTTAGCGTGACGTCGGATGCCGATCTGTGCCGGAACTCCTGCAGCGTCATTGAATCGGGCAGCATCCAGCTCACCGACGTTGGCCAGTTGACACCCAGATCAAGGGACCGGTTGCGATCCATGTCGAGCAGTTCCAGCTCGATCATCACCTCGGCTTCAGGCTGATCCATCGACGCCACCATTTTCTCGGCCAGCCGGATCGCCTCTGGGGTATCGCGGATGATGACTGCATTGGTCTTTTCGTCGACGAAAATATCCTTGGTCTTGAGGATGGTCTTGAGCATGGTCTGCACCTGTTTCGGCTCGGCATTGGTCAGCGAGAAACGGCGCACCTTGAGCTCCTGGTAATCCTTGCTCTTGCTCGGGTTGAAGGGATAGATCAGCACCGTGTTTTCGCCCAGGACGCGCTTTTCAAGCTGGTTTTGCAGCAGGATCAGGTCGAGGGTTTCCTCGACCGGCGTGTCCTTGACGAAAATGGTGACCTTGGCATCACTGCGTACATCCTTGTCGAGCAGAATATTGAGCGAAGTTATCCGCGCAATCGCCTCCAGGACCATTTTCAGGTTGGCATCGCGAAATTGCAGCGTGACAGGCTTGCGGTCCTGGATATTGAGTGTCGGCCCGGCGATGTTTTCCTTCAGCGTCTGCTCGGCCAATGTGAGGCGCAGCTGGTTGGCCTTGTTGTTGTCCGGCGCCTCCATGAGAATCAGGTCAAGGGAAGCCTTGGCGCCGTCGATGTCGCCACTTTTAGCCAGCGCCTGCGCCTCTGCCAGCCACTTGTCATGGCGCCTGGCGCTGTCGACGGCAGCCAGGCCATTTGTTGCGGCGTCATTCGCCGGATCAATGGCCAGCACCCGGCGTAATTGCGCTTCGGCCGCATCATAGTGCTCCTGCGCCAGTTCGCTGCCGGCAGCAACGAGCAGGCGATTGAGAATCTGCTCGCGCTGGCGCAAGTAGTCGCGCCGGGCGGTGGCATTATCCGGGTCGGTCTTTTGCGCCTGCTCCAGTTTGGCCAGTCCCTCTTCGTAATGGCCTTCAATGACCAGATCAAGGCCCTCGCGCCGTTGTGTCTCGCTGGCGCAGGCAGCAAGCAGGATAAGCGCCATGGACAGAAGCGCTGCCTGCTTCAGGAGCCCGGTGCTGCGGAAAACGAATGGCATAATTTGTCGTAATGGCTTCACGGAATTACCCCTGTGTTGAGCGTTTGCCTGGTGGCAAGTGGCAGGTAGATGAACACCAGCTGGCCGCCGCTGATGCCCACGACCTGATAGGTATTGTCGATGACCTCGCCAACAGCGACAGTCATCACGCGGTCGCCGCGGGTCAGGAGAATCACTTTACGAGTGTCATCTTCATATTGACCCATGAAGGTGAACGGCAGTGGCGGCGCCCTCGGTGGCGGCGGTGGTGGCGGCGGTGGAGGAGGTGGTGGCGGTGGTGGTGGTACGTACCAGGAAAAAACCTTGAACAGATCGGTAACCTCGGCCGCCGGTACAGTCCGCTCGGGGCTGGCCAACTGGCCGCGGTCAGTCATCGTTGCAGGCGTCGTTTCCCTGCCTACCACCTGACTGCGTTTGGCCGTCGCATTGCGGCCCTGCCGCGTTTTATCGGCGGGGCTGACACCCTCCTCGTCGCGTGGTGCAAACCAGGTCAACGCCAGCGTGCCCGCCAGGCCCAAAGCCAAAAGCAGGCGAACGTGTGCCGGCTTCATTCGGCCTTCTCCAGATAGAGCAGAAATACGATGCGCGCATCAACGTAGCCATCGCCGACCTTGTCGCGCTTCAACGAAAGGCTGTCCAGCGCCAGTGCCGGCGCCGTTGCCAGCGCCGCGCCAATGAACTGGCGGATCTGCGGATAGCTGCCCTTGACCGGAAACGTAATGCGAAACTGGTCGAGGCGGCCTGATTTGGCCTGGGTCAGCGAATATTCGCCGACATCGAGATCGAGGTTCTGCTGGCCGGCGATCGCATAAATTTTCCCCAGCCAGTCGGGTATCGTCGTTCCCTTGGGGAAGACATGATAGAAGTCCATCAACTGTTCAGCCGGCGTCTTCTCGCGATCAGTCTTGCCGTCGGCCTGCAGCCTGGCCGAGGCCTCGCTGATGCGTTGCTCCACCTGACGGCTGCGGGCATGTGCCGGCATCATGACAGCAAACAGATAGACGGCGGCAGCGGCAATCAAGGCCAGCCCGAACATGCCCGGCAAGCCGAGGTAGCGCAGCCAGTAATTCGCTTTGCGGCCCAGCAAAGCGGCGTTCATGATTTCTCCGCCCATTTTGCCGTGATGCGGAAGCGGATCGGGTTTTCCCGATCCTGCCGATTGATCTGGTGGGTGTGCAGTTCCAGACCCGAGAAAATGGGCTGCTGCTGGAGCCGTCGGTAATAGGCGAGCATTGCCTCCAGGTTTCTCGCCTCGCCGCCGAGCACGAGTTCGTGCTTGACGGCATCCGGCTCCAGCGACAGGATCGCCACCGGCTGCTCCGCGGCGGCCTCCAGTGTCGTGAACAGCGTTTCCCAGGGCAGGTTGAGCTCGTCTGCAACAGCCATGGCCCGAGTCCATTCCGCCAGCAGTTGCGCATCATCCATTTTGGGAACAGCCGCACGGCGTCCTTCGATGGCAGCCTGAAGCGTGCGCAGCTTCTGCTCCCTGGCCGCATTGATGGGTTGCAAATGTGCCATATCCCAGGTGATCAAAACCGCCGCGCCGAGCACGCCGAACAACAACAGCAGCCAGCCGGCCGGCCCGGCGGGGCGCCGCTTGGCAACAAAATCAAGATGCATGCGCCGCATCGCCGTTATCCGACCAGGGCGAAGCCGAAGCGGCCGTCGCTGATGGGAGAAAAGCCCGTGCGTGCTTCCAGTCGCAACTGACGGAACGGCAGGCGTGTGCCGACCGGTATCGTCAGCTCCGGGTGTCCCGGCGCGAACACCAGCACTTCGGTCGATACCGCATCGCTGTTGGCCAGCAGTGCCTCGTGTTCGACCAGTTCCGGCAGCCGTTGCGGCCAGTCCGCGCCAATGCGTACACAGCGAATCCAGCGCCAGCGACCCTGCTCGATCAAGGCCAGACAGGCGCGATTTTCTTCCTGCAGTACCAGCCATAAGGTACGGCCTTGATCGAAGTGCTTGCGCCAGCTGTTTGCCGCAGCCGCCAGATAGGGTTGAACCGAGATCAGGTGTGTCTTCGTCGTCTTTGCCGTCTGCTCGATGGCGCCAATCAGCTCGGTCTCCACCGCTGCCGCCACGCGCGCCGTACCGGGCGGCTCGTCGCTGAGACGGATGCTCCAGCGTGCGGCAATATCACCGAAGGTATCGGCAAACATCAGGCGGGCCGCGGCCAGCTCCTCTTCGTTGTCGTTGAGGTCATCGCGCCACGGCGCCAGCAGATAATGGGTGAAATGACAGGAGAGAATCACCCGCAGTCGCTGGCACGCCGTTTCGTGCAGCACCGTAGCCAAAGCCTCGATGGCGCCGGCCCAGTCATTGCCTGCGTGTGCGGTCACCGGGTAGCTGCGCTTGTCGACAATCTGCCGTGGCAGGCCGCGCCAATGCACCGCCACCAGTTCGGCGGGCGAGAGGAATACTGAAAGGCTCTCAGTCGACAAAGGTGACACGATTGATTTCCGTTAAAGTGGTTTCGCCCAATCGCACCAGGTCGAGCGCCGATTCGCGCAGGAAGTGGGTACCGTTCGCCCGTGCCGCTTCCTTGATCTGGCTGATCGGTGCGCGGGCCACGATCAGTTCGCGGATCGTATCGTTCAGATGCAGCACCTCGGCAATCGCCTTGCGCCCCCTGTAGCCGCTGCCGCGGCAACTGCCGCAGCCGCGCCCGGCACGGAACCTGAACCCGGCAACGTCCTCCCGGCTCAACCGCGAGTCGGCCAGTAAAGTATCGTCCGGAACATCGTCGGCAACGCAATCCGGGCAATTGACGCGCAACAGGCGTTGCGCCAGCACGCCATTCAGTGCCGACACAAAGCTGTAGGGATCGACGCCCATGTGCGTGAAGCGGCTGATGACATCGAAGACATTGTTGGCATGCACCGTAGTGAACACCAGATGGCCGGTCAATGCAGACTGGATGGCGATCTGCGCGGTTTCGGCATCGCGGATTTCACCAACCATGATCTTGTCGGGATCGTGGCGCAGGATCGAGCGCAGACCGCGCGCGAAGGTCAGGCCCTTCTTTTCGTTAACCGGGATTTGCAGCACGCCGGGGAGCTGGTATTCGACCGGATCCTCGATGGTGACGATCTTGTCGCGGCCGTGGTTGATTTCGGTAATTGCCGCGTACAGCGTCGTCGTCTTGCCGCTGCCGGTTGGCCCGGTCACCAGCAGCATGCCATAGGGTTCATTGGCCAGGCGGCGCAGGAAAGTGGCGATCTTGTCGTCGAAGCCCAGGCTGGTCAGTTGCAGTCCCTTGATCTGGTCGGTGAGCGACTGCTTGTCGAGAATGCGCAGTACCGCATCCTCGCCGTGGATGCTGGGCATGATCGATACGCGCAGATCCACTTCGCGGCCGTGAATGCTGACGCGGAAACGGCCGTCCTGCGGTACGCGCCGTTCGGCAATATCAAGCTCCGACATGACCTTGATGCGGGAAATGGCCTGCTCCGCCAGTTCGATGGAGGGCACCGAGCCGACAACGCTGAGCACGCCGTCAATGCGGTATTTGATCAATATGCCGGCCGGGCCGGATTCAAGGTGAATGTCGCTCGCCTCGGTGCGCAGGGCATCGTAAATGGTCGAATTGACCAGGCGCACCACCGGGCTGGTGTCCTCGCTAATGCCGCGAAAACTGAGTTCCTCGACGAATTCCGTATTGCCGTGGCTGGCGGTGGCCTGCGGCAAGGCACTGTCGATGGCATGCAGGCTTTCTTCATGGCGCGACAGCCAGGCGCCAATATCGGCGCGATGGGCAAGACAGGTCTGAAAGTCTTCCCGCACGCGGGTTTCGGCCCAGGACTGCAAGCTCGCATCGAAAGGATCCGCGATGACCAGGCACAAGCCAGCGTCATTGCCGCGCAACAACAGGCATTCCCGCTTCATGGCCTCGTTGAAAGGAACGATATCGAAGGCCGGCGCCATGTCGTGCAACGCGTCCATGTCGAGCACCTGCAGGCGCAGCGTAGCGCCCAGCGCAGCAAGAAAAGCCGCGCGCTCGAGACCGGATTGTTCTTCCAGCACCTCGACCAGCGCCCGCTGCGAACTGCGTGCCAGCTTGCGCGCCTGGTCCAGCTCGGCGCCGGAAAATGGCTTCACTGTTTTATCCGCAACCGCGCTCATTGAATGCTCCCGGCCAGCTCGAAAATCGGGAAATACATCATCACCACAATGGCCCCGATGATGATGCCGATAAAGGCCATCAACAGCGGCTCGAACAGGCGCACGAACCAATCAACCCAGCGCGCGATTTCATCATCGTAAAAGCGTGCGATCCGCTCCATCATTTCGCCCATGCGTCCGGTGCGCTCGCCAACGCGCAACATGCGCAGCGAAACCGAGGTGGTGAGGCCGAAAGATTCCATCGCCACCGAAATCGGCATGCCCTCGCGAATCCTGTTGGCAGCCTCCGACAGGCGGTGGCGCAAGGATCCTTGCAGCAATTCGGCCGTCATTTGCAGCGACGGCATGATCGGTATGCCGCCGCGCAACAGCATGCCGACAGTGCGATAAAAGCGCGCCAGTTGATACATGCGCAGACGCTCGCCGATGGCCGGAATCGCTGTTATCTGCTCGAACAGCCATTGCCGGGTTCGCGCTTGCAGCAGCCACAGGATCACGCCTGCCGCAACAGTCAGCGCTATCAGCAGCAGGGTCCAGCCATGGTCCTGCACCAGGTTTCCCCATTTGATCAGCATGCGCGACGCGAACGGGATCTCTCCGCCCATCGTCTCGAAAATGCGCGAGAAACGCGGCACGACATAGCCCATCAGGAAAATGATCACCAGCGAGCCGACCACGGCCAGCAGCATCGGGTAGATAGCTGCGCTGACAATTTTTTTTCGCACCACGTCGATCTGGGCCTGATACGTCACATAGCGGCCCAGGGCCTCGGGCAGATCGCCGGTTCTTTCGCTGGCGCGCACCGTGGCGATGTACAGCGGCGGGAACACGGCAGGAAACTGCTCCAGTGCCTTCGACAGCGAATGGCCCTCATACAGATGGGTAACGATTTGCGCCAGCAGGCGCTGGCGCTCGGCCTTGTTTTCCTTCTCCTTGAGCGTCTCGATCGAATCGACCACCGACAGACCGGCTTCCAGCAGCGTTAATAGTTCCTGACTGAACAGATCCAGCGGAAAAGACCTGGCCTCGGAAGAGGCCAGTCCGGCCAGGGTACGTCGCGCCTTGACCTTGAGAACCGCATAGCCCTGCCGTTGAGCCTGCAAAGTAGCAGCATCGGCATCGGTGGCATCAAGTTGCAGGGTCGACGCACTGGCGCCCGACCTGAGAACGCGCACCTCAAAGTGCATGAACAGGCGGCCTCAAGTAGATCATGCGCTATTCCCAACTGCCGATATCGGCCGCCTCGCCGCTACCGCCCATTGCCCCGTCCTTGCCATAGGAAATGATGTCGTACTCGCCGTGATCACCGGGATACTTGTAGGCATAAGGCGTATCCCATGGATCGGGCGGTACCGCCTTCTTCAGGTAGGGGCCGTCCCACTTCTTTTCGTTGGCCGGCTTTTCATTCAACGCCGCCAACCCCTCTTCGGTGCTCGGATAATGCCCTGTATCGATACGGTACTGGTCAAGCGCCTTGCCGAAGGCATTAATCTGGGCGCGTGCGGTTTTCACCTCGGACTTGCCGATCTGCTTGAAATACATCGGCCCTACATAGCCCACCAGCAGGCCAATGATCACCATGACCACCAGCAGTTCGAGCAGCGTGAATCCGCGCGACTGCTTCGACATTCCATTTTCCCCGTGAGTCATGTTCCACCTGTCTCGTTGTTCGGTTGCTGGTTCAATGCTGTTAGCCGCCCGTTTGCGCACCAGCTATCACTGTAGCACTGATGACAGGGCCACCTGGCTACCCCGCTATTTTGGCAGAACCGATAGGCCTGGGTCATGAGATTTCAAGGGTGATTTGTACTCACTTGCCCACTTGCCAATTACACATTATTCATAAGGCATGGCCTGTTGTGCCAACAGGCCTGATCAAAGCGCGGCAGACAGTAGCCGCCACGTCAAGAAACTCCGTCATTGCGGTGAAGCTTGCTGCAAGCGTAGCGTGGCAGGCCGAAGGCCTGTGGCAATCCACGAAGCCCCGTCATTGCGAGGAGGCATAGCCGACGCGGCAACCCACCAAACGCCGTCATTGCG
>JBASWL010000132.1:0-2201 GCA_049276455.1 Georgfuchsia sp.
TGCGGCGAGTGCCTGCTGCAGGCGTTCCAGCATTTTGCGTGCGTCGTCGCCGCTGCAATTCACCAGGATCAGGGCGAATTCGTCGCCACCCAGTCTCGCGATGGCGTCGGCGAGACGCATATGCTGGCGCAACGTGTCCGCGAAGTGCACCAGCACGGCATCGCCCACGGGGTGGCCGTGCCGATCGTTAATGGTCTTGAATCCGTCCAGGTCGATCATCACGCAGCAGGCCGCCGCAGGACCCTTGCCGGGCCATTGGTCGCAAGCGCGCCGGAAACCGCGCCGATTTAGCAGCGGCGTAAGATCATCTTGGTGCAGCAAGCGTTGCGTTTCATCCAGAGCCCGTGTCAGCGCAGCGATTCGTCGTTGTATTGCAGATCGCTGATGTCGTCGCTGGATGCTGGAACGCATAAGGGCCTGTGCAGGGTCGGCAAAAGGGCCTCAGCGTAGGATGAGATAGCGGCGCGGCCCAGCCGGAACGGGTGTTTTTTGAGTGCCATATCCTCATCAGGCAGGCGATCAGACTGGCATTAAGGAACACTAACAAAGTTCAGCCGCCGTTCCATACGACTGTTCACCGACAAGTCCTCGGCCTATGCTGCCGTTCAAGGATGTCTGCAAGAGCGTCTGCTCTATGTTGTTAATCGGTCGCAGGTTTGGCTGAACGTCCATATTTTGGCTCCGGCTCACTCTAGGATCGCTTGTAGGACTTGAGCAGAGACTCGGGGACAAACATTAGATTGCCCATTGCCCTAGAGCAGGCAACATAGAGCTTGTTGCGGGTTTCTGTGTTGATGTCTCGAAAGCCCCCATTCTGCAAAGCTCTTGCGTTGACAGGATTCAGAACTACGCAGACGTTCTGATACCGGTCCACGCCCTTCGACGCTCCCCAATTGTTGGAGTAGCAGGCGTACTTGTGGTGCTCTTTGTAAAACAGCTTCACCGTCTGCGGATCTTTATAGAGGGCGAGCACCGCCTCTGGGTCATCCTCGTACTTGACAACGCTTTCCCGATCATCGTGAGCTTCGATCGAGATGCCGATCTTTTCTGAGATGAAGTCGCAGACACTCTTGCTGCAGCGATGGCTCTTATTGAGACTGTCTGTGTCGACCTTCAGCTTAGCCGCTATGAATCTGGCTTTGTAGGCATTGTAGTCAATATGAAGATTAGCATTTACATTCCCATCACGGCTCGTGTCAAACGTGTGTTGGAAAAAGTCGCCAACAAAAGTGGTGTGTAGCTTGGCAACGCTAATTTTCATCAGAAAATTGAAGTCATGCCCTGCGAAGTCCTGGACTTCGTCCACGAAGAAGACATCGAAATACTTCTCCATTCGTGCAACGACAGCGTCGACCAGATTGGATTGGTCAATGAACTTAGCGAGCCGGTTTGCATAGAGCCGGCGGCTGGGGGTTATGAAGCGTCGGTCGTTTGTCAATGCATACCGCGGGAATGTCGGCGGAAGCTTGAACGTCACGCCTTTGGTGTTCTTATTCGATCGAAGGAACGGCCGGTAGCAGAAGCTGTGCAGGAACCTGAAGTAGGTGTAGAGCGTGATGTTCGCCGGAAAGTAGCCGAATCGTTGGATGATCTTGCTGCGCAGATTATCGCGATTCGACTCCGTGTACGTGACGATGAGGAAGCGTTGCACGTCATCAAGGTTTGCAACGAGGCGGGAGGTCTTGCCGGATCCCGCAACAGCAAAGATTACGCTCTTATCCATGTGACGGCCTGCTGGATATACCCCGGCGCGACAAGCTCGTTGCCTTTTTCCTGAAGCAATTGAAATGCGGCATCCGTCTTGTTCTTCAGCATGTAATCCTCTACGGTCAGCGTCTTGCGGCCCGCTTGGAAAAGGCCATCGCAAACGGCTTTGTTGTCTTGATACATGCAAACTTCGAATGTGCGCCGTGCATCGTCGGTATCTGCGAAAACCTGGATGGAAGCCGAGGCGTAGTCAGCATAGTTGGCAACACAGTTCGCCTGGTAGGCCCCATCGTTATCACGGATGACGGCGACCTTGATGCCGAGCAGCTTCGCGAGTTCGAGATAGCGCTTAAAGCTTGTACCGTCGACAGAGATCACATGAATTTCGTCTGCGTTGATGCTGGCACCCTTGGTACTGTTCTTGTATAGGGCGTCCAGGAGAATGAACTCGGCGTCGCCCTCAACAAGGATTGCCTTCTTGCACAGTGCAAGCT
>JBASWL010000133.1:0-5487 GCA_049276455.1 Georgfuchsia sp.
ATTGAATCTTGGATACCCGCCACCCTGCCGATGTGACGTCAATGCCCTTGACGGCCTCCATCATCTTCGCGGCGTCGACGGGCAAAAAGCCTTCCCCGGCGATCGCATCAGGCAATGCCTTGGAATAGATCGTCTCCGGTGATTGTTGCTGAGCAGCCAATCTGGTCGCTGCTTCCTTTTTCTGGCGCTCCGCATATTGGTCGTAGCCGATATATCCAGCGAACAGCACCAACGCGAGGATCAGGTAGAAAGCGCGATGGCTCTTGCCGATCTCGGAGAGCGTGGCTTTCGCAAACAGTTTTTTCGTGATCGGGCTTGCCAGAAAACCGCTGAGATCGAAATCCTCGGCCTCACCGAACAACTCGGTGTTGCTGATGATCCTGCTGCCGTGGTTTTCACGGAGATAGGCCCGCGCCGTTCCGATCAAATCTTGCGCGGGACCGTAGCGATCGTAGTCAGGTACCGGGGCGCCGCCCTTCGCGGCGACCATGATGGCGTCGCCCGAATCGTCCACCGTTACGAAGAGCAATACGGAGGGTTCCGCCTTGAAAATCGTGGCGACCAGCGCGGCAAACGATACGGGCTTCTTGAGCGCCTTGGCATCGAGTCCTTGCGTGTGCAGGAACCCGGCGCTCACGTCCATGTCGCCCACATTGATGGCGACTGCCATGTCGGCTCCGCCTGAGTTCGCCGCTATCGTGCTGGAAGAACTGTCCGGCAGCCGAGTCCATACCAAATCATGGACAAACGAGCGGCCATGCAGGGAAACAATTCTGGCCACTTATAGTCCCTCGCGAATGATCGGCGTCACGAGGATCACCATGCTTTGCCGGTCCTGACTGCCGGAGAACGAGCCGCCCAGCCCGGGCGAGACATCGCGGCCGAGGGTTCGCTGGTTGTAGCTGTTGGTCAATTGCTCGAAGCCGGTGATCACCATCGTTTCCCCCGACTTAAGCGCAACGTTCTGGATGAATTGCGTGGCGGATACCTGCGGCAATTGAATCGACTGCGCCGCGGCACCGCTGCCGCTGGTGAAATTCGTGATCTGCTTCAAGTCGCTGATGTCGAGCGAAAAGGTCAGCACCATCGAATTCCGGTCGGTGATCGACGGCACCAGATTCATGACGAAGCCCGTGGTCACCGTCCCGGGCGTGATGCCATAGGTACTGGCGGTACCGGTTCCGGTAGTGGTACCCGGCGTGGTGGCGGCGGCGTAGGCGGTCTGGTCGATGATGGCGACGGGCGCCGCCTTTCTATTCAGCGTCATGACCTTCTGGCTGGTCACTCGCGACAGCTTCGCCACCGAAGCCAGGGCATTGAGGAATGCCTTCGAACCATTCAACCGGCCCGACAGTCCGGCATCATTGCTTGGCGCATGAAGCAGACTGATCCCAATTTGTCCGGCGGCCGCTGAAGCCAGATCGCCCGGCGTTACCAGCGTGGCAGTCCAGTCCGGAGTCAGGTTCGAGAGCTTCGAATAGACCAGGTTCCAGTCGACCCCGAAATCGGATCCGTCATTGCCGCGCACGGTGTAGACCTGCACGTCGAAGAGCACTTGCCGGGTGACGACGCGGTTTTCTTCATCCAGCAAGCGGCCGATCCGGTCCACCACATCCTTGACATCCGTGACGGTGATGGTCCCTGATCCCTGGTTGACCGCGATCTTCCCCAGCGGCGACAGCATGGCGGTCACTTGCCCTTCCAGCGATTGCCAGTAATTCACCGTCGAATCGAGCGACACGTTCATGTTGGAATTGAACGTGCCGGAACTGGAAGATGACGTGTTGGCACCGCTCGCCTGGGTGCCGGCCGCGGTATTTCCCTGTTTACCGAGCGACGCAGTGAACGTATTCTGACCCGGAATCGCCACGATCGAGAACGTCCGGGTGACGAAGCGCCGAATATCAATCTGCCCTTCCTGGTATTCCCA
Organism: Georgfuchsia sp.; assembly: GCA_049276455.1. GTDB lineage: Bacteria > Pseudomonadota > Gammaproteobacteria > Burkholderiales > Rhodocyclaceae > Georgfuchsia. The sequence goes on from JBASWL010000133.1 coordinate 1,931, forward strand.
ATCCACGCCGAGTCGGGTCGCGAGCTGATCCAGGAAATCCGCCAAGGGACCGGAAAAATTGACCGGGATGTCAACATAGAAGTCGCCGCCCGTGGCCGACTGAGCCGTGCCCACCGAGGCAGGTTGTGTAACGCCAGCCGGTGATGACGACGTAGTGGTCGCGGTGGTCGTTGCGGCGGACGTAGTAGTGCTCGCCGAGGAACTTCCCCTGGAGAATATGCCGCCGTTGGCCGGGATCAGTTTCATCTGGTCGACCAGCACATCCGGATGCACCATTACCCGCAACCCTGTCGCCGCCTGAATATTTTCGGCAACGGAGGCGATGGTTAGCCGCTCACCAAAGCGCAGGGTCACCTGGTCGAATTTCGATGGCAGGCGGTCGAACTTGTCGCGGGAAATCGATTTCGTCGCGACATAGGCCCGATTTTCATGTTGGACCAGCGATACCCGCTCAGGCGCTACGAACGCCTTGTTCTGGATGGCACCGATCTGCTCACCCTTCTGTTGGAAATCCTTGTCTGCCCTCTCACGCACAGCTTGATAACCGGTGCAGGCTTGCAGCAGAATGGATGCGATCGCCAATACGACAGTGGACTTGATGGAGAATGTCACGATTACCTCCGCAGATCGCTGGTCTGGCCGCTGAACCGGCTGATGCGGACGACCTTGTTGGCATAGAAGCTGGCTTGCATGGGGGCATCGGTGGTGCTCAGCGAGTCAACCAGGGATTCGACCGCTGATTCGAAGGAACCCGAGAAGGAGGCCTCTGCAACCACGGGGAAGTCTTTCGGCGCATCCCAGACCACCTGCCAACCGGACTCCTGGCCCCAGCGCTTCAGGACGTTCGAGAGATAGCCGTCCTGCTGCCGGATAACCCATGACTGCGCCTTTTCCGGCTTTCCCTTGAGGGTCTGTCGAGCGGACACGGTGTCCGCTCGGTTCGTATTGCCCACCTCATTTTTTTGGGCTTTCGCCATGTTCATCGCCTCGATGTATTGCTCGATCCACTCTTGATCCTGCCGGCCGGCGCGGTATGAAATGACACCCAGGATGGGATCGTCCGTCAGCTCCTTGCCGCCCAGCTTGATCATTTGGTCTTTGATGGCCGTCATCGTCGCCGGCTCGCTGGGTGCCGGGTAGGCTAGAAACTGCTGCTCCTGGTAGACACTCAGTACCTTGCTTGCCGCGTCATAGCGGTAGAAAAAGCCGGCGACCCTGGCCAGTTGCTCGACCAGTTGGGGCAGCCTCCCTTCCAGGTTGCTGGCCACGACCGGTCGGCGCAGGGAGGGCGGTACCCCGCCATTGCCGCGGTAGGTGAGGCCAATGCCGCTGCCGCTTTTCTCCAATACCAGACGGAGCGCATCGAAAGCCGAAGCGTTCCTGACGGAAACGGCACTGACCTGAATATCCGGGAGAGAGTCGTTTTGGCCGGCGATGTCAGCCGTGATGTCCGCCGAAAAGCCGGACGGTTGCAGTGCGGCAGCTGCCAATTGACAGGCTGCCCCGAACATCAGCGCGACGGCACTGACAAGAATTCGTTTGAACATATCGACTCGTCGAGAAAAGGTCGGCTTGGCCGACGACGAAGCGATTATTTCTGCGGGTCCTGGGTTTATTGATCCTGATTGTCGTTTGCCGTATCGAACGTTTCAACATTCGGGTTGCGTAATCCGGGAAATCAGTACAATAATTCCATGGGATATTCGAATTGGCAATGACGATGAAAACCAGTAATCTCTCCGCCCACCTGTCTTCCGCCCTGTTTTCCTTGGCGCTGCTGGCCTTGTCGCTTTATATGGTGGGCATGTCGACCGGCGACTGGCTGGTCCGATATGCCCTTGTCGATAGCCGCGCAAGCGAATTTACCGGCCGGATTTGTCAATCCATAGCGGGGTGCCAATCGGTGTCCGCACAACCACTTTTCAATTGGCATGAGGGACATCGATACGTGAGTTATCGGATTACCGGTACGAGGATCGATAGCGCCACAGCAACTGAAGTAATAAAGCGTATGGCGGACGAGTCCAGCGGACTGCTTGGATTTGCCGTCAAAACCACATTCAAGGTGGATGTCAGGAACAACCCGACCCGTCGTGGTCAGTGAGGTCTGAATTGGAACGCGTCATTACCATGGCAGCGGAAGTTTTGAAGGGGCTATTGGAAGCCATCCTGGGAGTATTCGTCGGCTTCAGATACCTGCTCTCTTTGGCGCCAGTCATTTTGGGGTCCGGTGTTCTTCTGGGCTGGCTGGCGGCCTTCTTCCTGAATTGGGCCTGTGGCTGGGATGGCGGCTACTTCGAAGCCTTCCCGGAAACTTTTTCGCCTTCGCAACTATGGCCGATCACGCTGAGCTCGCTGGTGCTGGCGATGACTTTGCTATACCGCGCTACCGCACCCCATAGCAACCCACTACCCCCCAGCTTCGATGTCCTTCCTGCTGCAGCGGCCGGCTTGTTCCTCTTCTACATGATCGTTCATAGCGCCTATGCACTGCTGTGGCCGTCAATCGTTTTTACCTTGTGTGTTCCGTGGGCCTTGCTGTCTGACCACCTGATGTTTGATCCGTCTGATGCCAATGTCCACGCACCAGCTGTCGCCAGCACCAGTCAGGAAAAACCGGGAACCGAACGTAAGCAAGGTGTCAGTGGGAAGCGGTATGAATATCCGGCCATTCATTCTCGCACCACCTTCAACGATGTCGATGGACATGACCCTATCAAGTTTGAATTGCTTAAATTCGGTCAAGAAGCGCTGCTGACGGATGCTGACATCAGGAAGATTCGGCAGTCGGAGCCTGGCAAGCAGTTCCGTAACGGCGCCCTGCTCTCCGGCGAACCCGGCAATGGCAAAACTTTTCTGACGGAATGTCTGGCCGGATCACTCGGCATTCCGCTTATCACCGTGACCATCGGCAACCTGCAATCGATGTGGGTCGGGCAAAAGACCGAACGCATTGTTCAATCGTTCAAGGATGCCGAAGCACAGGCGCCGTGTGTACTGTTCATCGATGAATTCGATGCGATTCTGGGCAACCGCGACAAGATCACCAATCCTGACAGTGAAGATGGCAAGACAGTGGCCGCCATCCTGACCGAGGCGGTGCGAATTCGCGGCAAGGGGGTGGTGTTGGTGGCAGCCACCAACTATCCGGATCGCCTCGATTCCGCCGGTAGCCGCGATGGGCGTTTCGATCTCAAGTTGACCATCCCGCCGCCTGACTACGAAGGACGTATGGGCTTGTTGCGTCGCGCTGTCGCAAAGGATACGGCCTTCACTCAAGGCTCTCTGGAAATGGCTACTCGCCACTTCGAAGGTTTCTCGACGGCACGGATGCAAGCCATCGGCCGGGAAGTCCGGGCGCTTGATGTCAGGGAGGTCACTTTCACCACTATGCTGGCGTGCTTGCGTAAAGTGCAAGGCGTCGCCCGGAGTGAGGTCGGCCCGGAATTGACGGATCTGGTGCTGATGCCCAAGGCGCGCGAGCAAATCGATCGACTGGTGTCGATGATGAATAACATCGAAAAGACGGAACGCATGGGTGGAGCAATCCAGCCTGG
>JBASWL010000134.1:0-3367 GCA_049276455.1 Georgfuchsia sp.
TCATGAAGCCGGGTTGGGCGCGAGATAACGAAACCAGAAAGTAAGCCAAAAACGTCACTTTACGTGGGTACATTTCAGCCCGAAAAAATAGCCGAAACCCCTCCGCTCAAGGGCTCGGCTATTTCAGTCGTTCAAAGTTCGGTTTAACCGCCCTTTATCGCTTGCGTCCCCGCGCTTGATGACTGGGCGACATTGTGGCAAGCCATGCCCAGGACATAACAATGGCAATATAATTGAGTCCGAGCATCCATGTCTCCGTCCAGGAGACGCCGTCTACCGTCCAATCCGAAAGGGGCCACAGAAATGACGTGGGGTAGAAGTCATGGGCGTGGGTAGGGATGTCGAGCAGAATGTGTAGTCCCCATCCGCCCATTTCCCAGCAAGGGCGACGGCGCCACCAGCAGGCGAAGACGAGAGCCGCCGCAAAGACGACGGCACTGTGGCCCAGACTGTATAGGATGACGGTCAGCCGGAAAATCGGGTGATCATTCAAGGATGCATGTATCAGGGACTCGGGGTTGGAGAATTGAGCCCACGTCAGGTTTCCGTCGACGACGCCGAGGATGATGAATCCGAGCAGCGGCGTGAAAGCCAGGAGATCGGGTGCGATTCCCCAAGCAATCGCGCCCCGCGTACTCACGGGCTGCCCGTGTTGCGTCAATGCCTGCGCCCCTACCGATGCCCACAGGCCATGCGCCAGAATGTCCATCGTTATCGAGGCCCGCGCACAATCGCGCCTTCATTCACGGCGGTGGACAGAGCGCATCCGAAGCGGACGGAGCCACGAATACATGCGCTCGCCCAAGCGCCACGGGGGCATTCGGGGTACGCTGCCAGCAGCGTATCCCAACGGCTGCGACACGCTTGCCAACCCTATGTATCTCACATCTTGCGAACAAATCTCTTGGTTCGGCGGTACTCAGGTAGTCAATTGAGAAATCTACCAGCTTGGGTAGTAGTTCATCACGCAGCAGGGCGTAGGTCTCCGAAAGCGCAACCACTTGCATAAAGGTCGCGACCACGCCACCGTGGAGCGCCGGCAGGATCGGGTTGCCGATCCAGCGGGCATCGAAGGGCATGTGATAAGCAACCTCATCCGATTCGTGTGGATCGATCAACCGGATACCAAGATGACGCGCATAGGGGATGGCTTCCAGCGTGGCAGCGATTCGCTGATGCATCCGCAAAGCGTCGGTGCCCGATCGTTCATTTGTTCCATTCACGGCTTGCCTCCCAAGAAACTTGCCGCGTCAGAAATACGAACCGAACTCGACGACAGCATGAACGTGCCTACAGCAATCGCCGACACCTTTGATTGAGGGCCGCTGAGCAATTCGCAGCGTGCAAATGCGATGGACTTTGTCATTCGGTAGCACTCGGCCACGGCGACAAGATCGGAATCCATCGTCGCCGGCGCCAGATGGTCAATACGCATATCCAGGGTGGCAATCGGAACGTAACGCCCCAACGCGTGAAAGACCGCCATGCCGCAGGCCGAGTCAGCCATGCTGAACAACACGCCAGGAAAGAAGAACGTCGCGCCCGGATCGCCGGAAAGGAATGGTTGAGGAGGCAATCGCATCCTTGACTTGCCATCGGCTGCAGGAGCCATCAGTTGCAGCCCGATGTCGCTGCCATGGGGCATATGTTTCATAAACAATCTTGCCAGATCGGCAATCGATATTTCTTTCGGGGAGGCTGTTTTCATGGCAACTTATTACGGCGTCTCCGAGCGTTCGCTCGGTACGGCTGATCCGGCGGTTGTCAGCCTATGAGGCTGGTCACTCGCGGTGTGACTTCTCTGTTTCGCCACAGTTGCTCTCCTATTCGACTCAGATAGAACCAGTCCCTGGCCGGGCCATTCACTCCTGGAGTTTCTCGGTCTATCCACCGGCACCTCCCGTGAGCCCGCGTATCGGTGATTCAAGCCGTCGTTTGCCCTCGCGGACGCAAACCATCAAGCAATAAGTCCATACAGGCATTGAAGTAGGGTTCGGCATCCAGAGGATCGGTATCGACAGCGCCCAGGGATTCCTGCCAAATGAAGAACCAGACTAGCGGTGCGGTGAGAAGAGTGACTCCGTACCGGGGATCAATCCGACGAAATTTCCCATCGGCAGCGCCTCGGCTTAGTAAGGCGCCAAGATCGCGACGGGCGGGACCGACCACTTCCTTAAGATAAAAACGCGCGAGTTCCGGGAAATTGGTGGCCTCCGTAATGAGCACCTTGGGAATGGCGGCGGCCGGGTTCCCGACCAAGGACTGGAACCATCCACCAAGAATCTGTCGCAGCAAGTCGTCAACCTTGCCATCATGGTTGGCGACGGCTTCTTCAGTTCGGTTCACGGTGCTCACCAAGGTTTCCCGCACCGCAGCCTTGAACACATCTTCCTTGTTATCGAAGTAACGGTAGATCGTTCCGCCACTCACTCCTGCCTGGCGGGCGATGTCCTCCATCCGGGTAGCCGAAAACCCCTTTTGCGCAAAAACTTCCAAAGCGGCGCGGATGATCTCCGCTGGTCTGTCAGCTGTGCGGCGGTGCCAGCGCGGGGAACTGGACGGATTGTCAGATAGGCACTGCGTATTTTTAGACATAGCCGTTGGCGGTAAACGTAAATAAGTCTTCAGTTACTTATGATACACTTCAATCAACATATTCGGTAGGTTGGCGATGCTCTTGGTTTATGAACGCAGAAACCCGACAGAAAATTCTCGATGCCGCGTTCCATGCCATTTTAGAGAGCGGCTATCGGGCGAGTGTCGACGACATTGCCCGGCGGGCGGGGGTCGTCAAGCAAACGATCTATCATCATTTTGCGGGAAAGGATGCGCTGTTCGCCGAGACAGTCAGATGCATGGCGGAAAGCGTCCGGGTTTCGCTCGACGAAGAGCCGGCGGACCTTCGCTCGTGCTTGTTGCGCTTTGCTGCCGCTTATCGTGAGAAAGTATTCGGTGGCACCGGAATTTCGTTCCACCGCGTTCTGGTTTCCGAGGTGGCGCGATTTCCTGAATTGGCCAGGGTGAATCGCCCCGGCTTCAGTAGACAGTCTGTTGCCTGTTGAGAAACTGGTTTTCGAACTCTACCGGAGAAACGCTGTTTGCATGTCCATGACGGCGTTTCGGGTTGTAGAACATCTCGATGTAGTCAAAGATGTCACGCCGGGCATCCTCTCGATCAGCATAGATCTTCCGACGAATCCGCTCCCGTTTGAGTAACTGAAAGAAACTCTCGGCGACTGCATTGTCGTAACAGTTACCACGCCGACTCATGCTGGCCTCCAAACAGTGCGCTTTCAGAAAGGATTGCCAGTCATAGCTCGTGTATTGGCAACCCTGATCGGAATGGACGATCACCTTGTCTTTGGGG
>JBASWL010000135.1:0-12413 GCA_049276455.1 Georgfuchsia sp.
GGGCTACTGGGCGGAGCCTTCAGTTGGCTTTTGTTATTGCCGCAGAAGAGCAAGGGATTTGTCCTTTGGCGCTGGAGAGAAAGGCACCCGGTATGGTTTGCAGGCTTGTGCGGTGTTGCAGTGGCACTCATCGGTTGGATCGGAGGAGGCCTTTCCTTCGGCAGTGGTTATTCAATTACATCACACGTGGTATCCGGGCAACTGAATCTTCCTTGGCATGCGCCCATTACCCGCTTTCTTGCTACTGCAATCAGCTACTACTCGGGAATCCCCGGCGGGATCTTTGCCCCTTCCTTGGCTGTCGGTGCGGCGCTGGGCTCAAACATAGCGCATGTATTGGGAATTACTGCCGATACAATTCCTCTGATTGCACTTTGCATGGCCGGATTTCTGGCTGCCGTCACCCAGTCGCCAATCACGGCAGCCATTATCGTCATGGAAATGGTTGACGGACATGAGATGGTCATCAGCCTGATGGCAATCACGCTGATTGCCAAGGCCGTGAGTTCTCGAATTTCCCCTGAGCTTTATCAGCAATTGGCGTTGGGGTTTCGCGGTGAACAAAAGAGTGACTTACATAATTAGCTTGTCACTACACCTGACTAGGTAATAGAAACGGATTTGTCATTCGTCGACGGTAGGGTATTTGGAAAATATGCCTATTACTATTCTCAAACAATTGGAGGTGGACTTGAAAATAATCCTGGGGTTGATGATTATTCTCGCGGTTATCGGTGGATTTACATATTACGTATGGAATTCTGAGCAGAAACCTCAGCCCGCTCCAGTCGTAGCGAAGGAATTCCAGTTGGGATATAGTCCGTCAGTTCCTGACCCGGTGCCGCACCGTTCTGTCGAAATCCGGCCAGCACGGCCGACGTCAACGCTGCCAAAGCTGGACGATAGTGATACGAACGTAACCAACGAACTAACCCATCTGTTTGGCAGGGAAAATCTGTTTGCTTATTTACAGTCCGACAAGATAATCAGACGCTTTGTCGCGACGATTGATAATTTGCCGCGTAAGAAGGCACCACAACGCATGATGGTATTAAAGCCGGTGTCTGGTAATTTCATGGTTACTGAGACTGGTCTAAGTCAACGAATCATTGATCCTGGCAACGGCAAGCGATATGTGGGGTATGTCGATCTCATCCAGGCAGTCAGCGTTCAATCACTTGTGGATTTATATATCCAGCTGTACCCGCTATGCCAGCAAGCGTATCGCGAACTCGGTTATCCCGATGGTGTTTTCAATGATCGTCTCATGGAAACATTGAATGACCTTTTGGACGCGCCTGAAGTGTCAGCGCCAGTTGGCGTAGCGCAGCCAAGGGTGTTGTATGAATTTGCCGATAACGATCTTGAAGCCCTCTCCGCCGGCCAGAAAATCATGATCCGTTTGGGCCTTGCCAACGAGGCAAAGATTAAGGCCATAATTCGAAAAATCCGCAGTGAGATTCAGCGTCGCGCCAGGACCTAGCACCCTCCGAGCTTTGTACTTTTGGAGTACGGTGCATGGAGCGCCCTACAGCTTTTTTGGCTTTTTCGACCATGCATGAATAATAAACTGACTGAGTCCGTCCTCTTGCAAAAGCCGCGATGAATGTATCAATTTCAGGAAACCATCAAGGATGACATTTTTGAATACACCATGCTTTGCCAGGGCCTGACGATTGGCACGGTCGTCAGGCAGTTCTAACCACCAAACTAGGCCGAATCTCAATTACTGCCGCCATGCGTAACGAAAAGACGGAGCCACCGCTACCTTTACCTGATGCCGGACACAATGGTCGTTCGACAGTCGATGCCGCGCAATCGGCACGTGGCTTTCTGCACATCATCCTGCTCGGTCCCCGCGCCTGGAAACGCTGGTGGATAGCTCTCGTGCGGACTGTAGGGCACAAGGAAATTCTGGCCAGGACTGAAGAAGATGCCGCCTTTAACTTCAGATTTCCTGATCCCGGCGGGGTTCTGATGGCCTGAACCGGAAAGGTAGTGGCACTCTTTCTGACAGGATGAAATGGTTGCCAGTGCAAAATTGCGTCATCGATCCAGCGCGATCATGCACGACGAGTCAGAGACCATGAAGCAAGCATTTTTGCCGGGGTTTCCGCACGGTGCGGAGAAGATTGGTAACGGGCTGAGCATTCTGATGGAAGAAGGCACGGTTACCTACTATGTGGGGAGCGACAACTACTTCTCACATGCAAAGAGCGACCGAAGCGGAGAGCGGTTTGCGCTCACGAGCCTGATGGCGAACCGGCATGTGCGGGCGGCGGACCTGGAGCGGTCATCGCTGTGCATTCCGCACCGCACCCTGATGAACTGGATGGCGCAATACCGGGAAGCCGGACCAGGATCGTTTTACGTTGAGGCGGCCCGACAGAAGCCGCGGGTGATAACGCCTGCGGTGGTGGCGCAGTGCGCCAGTTTGCTGGCGGCAGGACATCGTCCCGCCGCTATCGCGCGACAAACGGGCATCGGCGAATCCACGCTGCGTAAAGCCATCGCCGCCGGGCGCATCGTTCCCGAAGTCATACCTGCCGCCAACGACGCGGATTCCCCGTCGGCACTGATGGGGAGCACCAAGGGCGAGCGCAGCCGACTTGATGCGGAGGCGGCCGACGGGATCGGCACCGCCTGCACGCGTGCGGATGAGCGCATGGCGGCGGCGCTGGGATTGGCGCACAGTGCCGCCACACGCTTTGAAGCGGCAACCGATGTCAGTCTGGGCGGTCTGCTGGCTGGACTACCCGCCTTATGTGCCAACGGACTGTTGAGCGGAATTGATCGGCACTTGAAACTGCCGGCAGGCTTCTACAGTTGCCTCCATATCCTGCTCACCCTGGGATTCATGGCACTCTCGCGCATACGGCGTCCCGAAGGACTGCGGCATATTCCTCCCGGCGAATTTGGCAAGGTCATCGGTCTTGACCGCGTGCCCGAAGTGCGCACCCTGCGCGAGAAGATCACTCTCATGGCAACGAGCGGTGATCCGGCGGCGTGGATGAAAGAACTCGCGACGACCTGGATGGCGAGCGATCCCACCGAGGCGGGCTATCTATACATCGATGGTCACGTTCGGGTCTATCACGGCGATCAGGCCGTCCTGCCACGACGGTATGTGTCGCGCGAGCGGCTGTGCCTGCGGGGAACCACCGACTACTGGATCAATGACGCCCTCGGGCGACCGTTCTTTGTCGTCTCCAAAGCCATCACCGCCGGACTGGGGGATGCCTTGCTCAAGGACATTGTGCCGCAGCTGCTGGAGAGCGTTCCCGGGCAGCCGACGCCAGAACAACTGGCCGACGATCCTCGCTTGCATCGCTTCGTTCTGGTCTTCGATCGCGAGGGCGCGACGGCGGTCTTGCTGGAGGCATTATGGCAGCAGCGCATCGGTGCCATCACCTACCGCAAGAACGTCAAGGATGTGTGGCCGGAGAGCGAATTTGCCGCAACCGACGTGGTCATGCCCGACGGCATTCAACTCGCCATGAAACTGGCGATGCGTGAAACCCGGCTGGGCGAGACCCTGACCGTCAAGGAGGTTCGTCGCCTGACGCCAACCGGACATCAAACAGCGATCATCAGCACCGCTCACGGCCTGGACCCCATCAGGATTGCCGGCCGCATGTTCTCGCGATGGTGCCAAGAAAACTTCTTCGCCTACATGATGCAACACTATGATATCGATGGACTTGTGCAGTACGGCGCGCAGGAGATTCCCGGCACTGAAACGATCATCAACCCGCTGTGGCGCGAGGCGGAGAAGGCCGTCAGTACGGCTCGACAAAACGTCCGCAAACTGCAAACAAAACTGGGGGCCTATGCGGCCTTGGAGGACGGTGCCGACATTGCGCAAAAGGCCGAGTGCCTGCATGACATCCAGCTTGCCGAGATCAACCTGCAAGATGCGCGCGCCAAACGAAAAGGGCTGGAGCACAGGATTACCCTGGACTCGCTATCCCCAGAAAATCGCCCGACACAACTGCTGCCACTGAACAAGATGCTCTGTGACACAGTGAAGATGGTTGCTTACCGCGCCGAGACCGCTTTGGTGGCCATCTTGCGCCGTCATCTGCACAAGGAGGACGAGGCTCGTGCTTTGGTACGCGCGCTCTTTGTGTCCTCTGCCGACCTCGCGCCGGATGCCCAGAGCAAAACCCTTGCGGTCAAAATTCACCGCATGGCCAGCCCGGTTCATGACCGTGCCATTGCCGCTCTACTGACGGATCTCAACGAACTCAATTTCTGCCACCCAGAAACCGGCGACAGATTGATCTATTCCCTCGTGTAGCTCTCAGAAAAAGTGCCAGTCGGAATGAGCGGGGGATCAGGAAATCTGAACTTCAACTACGTATTCATGGTGGCAATCGGCTCCGGCATCGCCACCATCGGACTGTTGCTCAACTCGCCAGCCGTAATCATTGGTGCCATGCTGATTTCCCCGCTGATGGGTCCCATCGTCAGCGCCGGCTTCGCCATCACCAGTTTCGATGTGGATCTCGGCAAGTGTGCGGTTCGCACTCTCTTGCTGGGAACCCTGACCGCAGTCGGATTTGCCGCCGCTATCGTAATCCTGTCGCCGGTCAAGGAGCTGACCCCGGAAATCCTCGCGCGAACTCGGCCCAATTTGCTCGACCTGGCCGTTGCGATCCTTTCGGGTGCTGCGGGCGGATATGCCACGATCCGCGGTCGCGGAGGCGCCATCGTTGGTGTAGCGATTGCCACTGCATTGATGCCACCGCTCGCCGTGGTCGGCTATGGCCTGGCCACATGGCAATGGCCTGTCATCCGTGGCGCACTATTACTGTTCGTTACCAATATGGTAGCCATCGCCTTGGCCGTCGCGGCGATTGCCGAGTGGTACGGCTTCGGGCGTGGCGGCCTGCGCAAGCGTTTCGCCATGCAGGCGCTGATTTCACTTCTGATCCTGGCGCCGCTGACAGTGCCGTTGTTTTTCTCGCTGAAGAGTATCGCCTGGGAAAGCCGCGTCCATATGACGGTACGTAGGATCCTTGAGAAAGATGTGCAGCAACTCAAGAACGGGCAGTTGGCGCAGGTTCATATCCGCTTTCGTGACAGCGCATCGCCCTCTGTTGAGGCGATCGTTGTCAGTGAAGAATCGCCCCCCGGCCTTGGCGACCAATTGCGCGGGGAGATGCAAAAGGTCTTAGGCGTTCCTGTAATCCTGCATCTGACCCAGCTACGCGCGGATGATCCGGCGAAGCTTGCGGCAGGTCTTGAGGTCGAGCGAACCAAGGCTCAATTGTCCGATGAGGAGCGCGATCTGACGGCGTCCCTGCGTAGCGAAGTTCCCTTCCCACTTACGGCCGTCGAGGTTGACGCTGAGCGGCGGTCGGTTGTCGTGCTGCCCAATTCACGGGCCGATGTAGGTCTCAGTGCCTGGCGGGAGATCGAAAGCGTTCTGGCCAAGCATCATGCGGATTGGCATGTCATGTTGGTGCCGCCGGTGGCAGGACTTCCCACAATCGACTTTGCGCCGGGCAGTGATGTTTTGAACGCCGATGCAGAAAATCGACTTATGGCGGCCACATGGACCCTGGAGCGCTGGGGTCAGCGCGAAGTGGTTCTGGTAGGCCATGTCGACGGCAAGAAGCGCAGTTCTCTGGCACTGTCAAAGCGGCGCGTTACCCGGGTTGGCAAATGGCTTATCAATCATGGTGTTTCCGTACAGTCGCGCACCGGCAGCGCAATACCAAGACTCGGACTAGCCGAGGCTGCTATTCCCGCTGTCGAGATCGCCCTACCTCCCGCCCTGCAGTCGTCGCGGCCTCGTTCGTAAAACTAAAATGGACAGACATGGGATGTCCGGTTTCCTTCATATCCGCTGGACCGGTTGGCGGCGCTGGGCGGTATGGTCGATCTGTCTAGGTTTCATTTTCCTGCTTGGCGTGCTCCATACAGCAACTGACGCGAAGCTGACTTTTGCATCCGTAGCGCTGCTGCCGGTGCTAGTCATTGCGTGGATCGGGGGAAGGAGGAATGGCTTGGTTGTGGCCTTCCTTACAGCAGCAACATTGGCCGCAGGCGATTTCGCATCAATGACCGAATTTAGCGCCGCATGGATTCCCTGGGTAAACGCGTTAACGCGTTTGATGACATATAGCCTGGTGGCGTTTCTTGCCGCGCAGCTTCGCCTGCTACTTGAACGAGAGCACGAACACGCTACTCAAGACGCATTGACCGGGCTTCACAACCGGCGTGCTTTTCTTGAGTTTGGTAATTTTGAAGTCGAACGGTCAAAGCGCTACGAGCATCCTTTGCCCGTAGTTTTTCTTGATTTGGATGACTTTAAACAACTTAACGACACCAAAGGTCATGCCGCTGGGGATGTGGCACTGAGGGCGACGGCAGAAGCGCTGCTCGCTACCTTGCGCTCAACGGATTTTGCCTCGAGATTGGGGGGCGACGAATTTGCCGTACTGCTCCCCGAAACTGGGTACGATGCAGCGGTAGAAGCAGGGTGCAAGATTTCCGTTGCGGTAAATCACGCACTTCGTAACTTCCCACCAGTAACCTGTAGTATTGGCGTCGCGTGGTTCGGTGTGGCAGATCGTACCTTCCTCGCAATGCTGAAAGCGGCGGACGAATTGATGTACGAGGTCAAGGAAAGCGGCAAGGGAAGTTTGCGTTCGCGCCAGTTTTCTCCGACGGACAAGTCAGACGCTGAAATGAGGAGGGCATCATGCAGCTAATCACCATTACCGCGATGTTCTTCGCTGCTTGCGCCGTGATCTTCGCGCTGCAAAATAATGTACCCGTCACGGTGACATTTCTTCTTTGGCGCTTCGACAGTTCTCTTGCCATCGTGCTGCTGCTAGCGCTTGCGATTGGAGGTCTCATCGTGGCGCTGGTCTCGACACCTTCGACGCTACGTCGGCAATGGACTGTCAAGAGGCTAAATAAGCGCGTGTCCGAGTTGGAAAGCACCTGTAACCACCAGAAAGAAACCATTACCAACATTGAAAGTCGTCTGCCTGCCGACGAACCAATTCCTGCCGAAACGCCTTCCTATGTCGGTCTCAAGCAGATCATTTTGGGAAGAAACCGCGACAATGTGAAGGAGTGATCTTCGCGCTATCTGGCACTGACAATACACCGAGGACGTGCTCCAATCGAGTTACAAGGTTTCATAGCCACCCTCCCGTAAAACCCGCTCGTCGCAGGCCATTGACAATGTATGGGCAGTTTCGCATCAATCGCCACAACAAGCCGCTACGATAGTTCTCGATCATCAGCACAATCGGCCCCTGATTCAGTCCGAAATGCCAAGGAGATACCCAGCCGTATGCGTTACCAGATTTCCCCGGAAACGTCGCATTGAACGTCGCCTTGAAGCCATGGGCATTGACCACCTTCAGTTCAAGATGATGAATAAAGTGTTCAATCGTCGGCAATACGATTTCGGGCGCAAACGGCAACGACGCCACGACAGCCCAAGGCGCAATGGTGCCATCATCGGGGCCGTACGGAACTCCGCGCGCTACGTAATCAAAGAACTGTCGCTCTATCCCGTTGACCTTGATGGTGTCAGGCCCAGGACCATCGCTCGCAGTGATCCCCCAGCAACAGCTGCTGTAGCCCTTGAATTTGAGCGGATTGTCGATTGCGTATTGTTGTTGTACATAGGTGGCGCGGCGGCTGTTCTCGAAGTAATCCATTTTTTTATCGCGCATGAACTCGTCCTGGATACCGCGAAAATCGATCCAGGCATGCGACAGCTGATGCGTGAAAAGCGATCCGGTGTAGAGGTAGTCGTATCCGTAACTGTGTTGCCATTGATACGTCGAACCCCACGCTGCGTAGCTGTTGTCAGATAGCGGATACGTGGGTGAGCCGAGCGCAAGCATGTAGAGCAGAAGCGCCTCATCGTATCCCTCCCAACGATATTTTAGAAAGCCACTTTCAGGCTTCCAGCCGTGCGTCAGCGTTGCGCCCTGGTTTTGCGCCCATTGCCAATTGGCGCGGCGATAGAGACGGTCGGCAAGGGTACGGATTTCAAGCTCTTCAGCCGACTTCGCGTCAAAATAACTTCTCGCCGTCAACATACCGGCCAGTAGAAAAGCAGTGTCTACCGTCGATAGTTCGCATTGCCAGGCGCGTCGCCCAGTCCGCATGTCGAGAAAATGATAATAAAAACCCTGATAGCCGGTGGCATCAGGTTCCGGGCCGTGCGGACTGTTCCAGAAAAAACGCAGCGTCGCCAGCGTACGCTCCACAGCGGCGACACGCGACATGAATCCACGTTCTACCCCCACCGGGTACGCAGTCAACGCGAAGCCGGTGGCAGCAATGCTGGCGGGCCAATCTGGTGCTGTCTTGTCGATTACCAGCCCGTTGGCGGGGTTCGTCTCATTCACAAAGTAGCTGAATGATTTGCGCTGAAGAATTTCCAGATCGGCTTCGATGGACAGTTTCTTTCTGCTCATGGTTCAGAGTACCTGCATGCGGTGCGCGTTGATCGATGAGAGGTTACTTTATCTCGCCCGGGCCAAACAACAGGCCTACAATGAAAAAGTCCACTGAAAGGATCGACCACCATGCTAATTATCTTCAAGTCCCGCGCTAGCGGCGATGTAATCATGCTCGAAAACAATGGCAAGGAGATGCTGAGCGTCCTCGGCAAGGATTCCACCGACGTCAAGGGCATTATCACTGTTGAACAGTTGCCTAACGCGATAACTACCCTCAAGGCGGCCATCAAGGCGGATGAGGCAAGACTCAAGGAGCCGGAAAATAAGGAGGAGGAAGGCGAATCCGGCAGCTGTGTCCATCTGTTCCAGCGTGCGCTGCCGCTTCTGGAACTGCTGGAGCGCTCCATGACAGACAAGACACCGGTAATCTGGGGCATTTGATCCCTTCCTCCGCAGAGGACGCCCATCATTCCAAGCTAGATCGACTTGCCATCGAACCATACAATTTCAACTCCCGGCACGGACAGGAAAATATTTCATTTTCATCTACGCACACTGAAAATGGGTACTAGGGTGCATTGACATCATAAGTGCGCTAGCGCACGGACGCTCGGGTAAGCAGCGCTTATGGTGATCCCTAAGGTTTTAAGCCTTCTCGGCCGATCGCTCCATAAGGCAACTTCCGGCTTTTCTTCGTTCGACCATCACCGCGTAGGGAATGAGGTTCCTTCGGCGGCACACCGGTAATCAACAGCGACTCTCGCGGCGAAATGATCACACCATGAATTTCACACTCAAACCCATTGCAATCGCATTACTTGTTACGTCCACTCAGTTCGCTGGCATAGCGTACGCGCAGATCCTGAAAACACCCGCCGCGTCAGTCGCTCAGCCCGCGCCAACAGCGATCAAGACGCCAATCTCAACCAAATCGCCAGACGACTGGATCATCTACGACGACACCACTTATTACACGCCGATGGTCGATGATGTCAGCCGGCACTTGGCTGCCGCACGCAAGGCATTTGATGCGAACGACAGCAAGAAGGCTGCCACGGAAATGCGTGCTGTAGCTGAAGAACTTAAACGGCAGGCCACCCGTGCCGATAAGGAGGACTGGTCTCTGGTACATGTGGACAAAGTACTCCTCGCGGCGGACAAGAAATATAGGCAGGACACTATCAAACGCATGAACACCAGTGCTCTGAAAGTCAGTTCGGCCGCTACAGCTATCGAGAGTGGCAAGATCAATACGAAGGCGGCCCTAGACAAGACGATCGACAAGGCCATGCGCGCCGACATGGAGCGTCGTTGGCAGGTGACCGACGTGGATACCTGGTACCCAGTAACTGAAGAGCCCCAGCACCACTTCGCGTATGCGGTTACGGTCTTTGCCCAGAAAGACTACAAGGCAGTAGCAGCAGAAATCCGCAAGGCGACCAGTTACCTGCGCCTCGAGGCTGCCCGCGCCACCGGAGAGCCAAAACAAAAACTCGACAGCTCGGTTATGCAACTTGACGCGTTCTCCGCCTCGGCCGAAAAAGCGGCGTTAAAGGACATGCATGCTCACGAAACTGGCGGCACGATCGGCGCCGTGTTCGGGCAAGGTTTGGTGCTGGACGAACATTCGATGGCTATGAGGCTTTTGCGAAAGCTAATAACGCACTCGCACTTGGGCACCGTACCAAGGCCATCGAAGCTTGGGCACACAACGATTACCACGAGGCCGGCTACGAACTCAAGGCCGCCGCCCATGGGCTGGAAAGCGCTGCAGGCTGGGTAGATGGCGAAGCGAGGGCAGGTGAGTCAGGGACGGTGGCGGATACCCGCGCTCTGGGCGACAAGCTCGCCGCCGGCGCCAGTTGGGCGCGCGACGAAGTTGTCAAGGGCTTCGAGGTGCTGGGCAACGACATCAATTCTCTGGGCCACAAGATCGACAATACCAAGTAGGTATCACCAGTCCATGTTGGAGATGGTGTTGAATGAAGCAATTAAATGGATTACCTACAATGAATAAATTACATTCATCCCATGATTCCATTCAGTCAATGGGTGAGGCATATGAATTGTTACTTGAAAAGGCGCTACAGAAAGCACATCAAAGCGGCGCCATTGTCCACGACGTGATTGATGTGGTTCGGGGCGATATCGCCGGCTTGAATAAGTTAAGTGGTGATGAACTTATCAAGTTGGAAGCTTATCTAAAGCGGGACATGATTGATGCAGCACAGTATCTGAACCAGACAGGCAAGGAATTAAAGGATTGGCTGGGTTTTGACGCAGCGTTGATTAAACAGAAATTGTGGGAGCGTTTTTCCAATGCAGCGGACCAAACCACAGTGGCACTGGATCGGTTAAAGCTACAGGCGGCAGATGTCGGATATCGCACGGGTGAGATCACAGGGCTGGGCACATTGGTTTGCGATCAGTGTGGTAATAAATTGCATTTTCATAAACCCGGTCACATTCCCCCTTGCCCCCAATGCAACACTACTCACTTTCATCGGAAGAGTTTTGAAACTGAGAAAATATATTAGCCGCGATAGGTACTGCAATCTAACAGCCGACAATATTTAGGATCGCGCTGTCGCCGAATCTGACGTTACAAAAAAATGACTTTCTCTCACTTTCACTTTTTGCATGAAAAACGGATCGGTTGAAACTCATTTTTTCATCAGTAACCGACCGTTTCGGCCAAAGTTCTATATCAATTTAACCCGTCATTACTGTTACCCGGCTCAGGCCACCGTTTTGCAGGATATTGACGATAGAACAGTACCAGCTGGTCATAGACCTCCGGGAACTGGTGGAGCAGCGTGTGCGGATCGGAGAAGAAACATTCACTCGCCACCGCGAAAAACTCTGCAGGAGCAGTCGCGCCATAAGGATTTATGCCGGGGTGATGATGGTGCGCCAGTTGCAGCTGTAATTGGGCAAATGCGTCGCTAAAAACCTTCGTCCACTGCTGCCGATCCATATCAGGATGCAGGGGCGGCATGCCGTTGGCGCTACCGTTGAGCATGTCCAATTTGTGAGCAAATTCATGCACCACCACATTATGGCCGGGATGGGACGCAGTCAGTTCAGAGGCAACATCATCCCAAGAGAGAATCACCGGCCCACGCGACCATGGCTCACCAAGCAAATTCTGGTCTTGGTGCGAGACCAGCCCTATTGCATCGGTGCTGTCCCTCTCCACCCGAAATGCGCCCGGGTAAATCACTACTTCAACCCATCCGTCGTAATAATCCAGCCCAAGCTTCAAAATCGGTAGGCAAGCCTCTGCTGCAACGACCAACGCCATCTCCGTGGTCATGGGCAAGCCTTGAACCCCGCAGAGATCCTTGCGCTGCAGGAACAGGGTAGTCAGCTCCCGAAGATGTGCCCTCTCTACAGCGCTCAAGCCCCTGAAGATATCTGCCTTGTGCATTAACCCTTCCCACATCTCATGGGGAAGGGGATGGTGGCTAAGCGTATAGCGAATGCGTTGATGTTCGAGCCACTTCACGAGTATAAGGGCAACAGAAATGACACTGCATAGTGCGATTCCGTAAAATCTTCGTGCCCCGCGTTTTGCCTCATGCGGTCTTCAACCAATCCAGCGCCTTCACATCGTCGGTAAAGGGGAAGTGTCTGACTTCGGCCGACGTAAAGTGTTTGGCAAGCGATTCCGCGACGCCGGCGATCATGCTGTCCGTCACGACTGCCACGCGTTCGACCTGTCTGTGGTGGTCGTGGACAAAATGCATGTGCGCGGTGAATCCCTCGAAGTTCTCCCATCCGGGAAATTCCTTCGTTTGAATTAACACACCGTGGAGTTTTGCGTGGTCGGAGAGATAGGAATCGACAACAGCGCTGAGACCGTCGAAGTCCCCTTTGCTTAATGGCGCATGCGGTTTGAGCACCAATATGCCATCCGGCTTCATTATCGAGTAGTCAAGCATGTGATCCTCCATAAGTGTGGGTCATCGT
>JBASWL010000136.1:0-15540 GCA_049276455.1 Georgfuchsia sp.
GCGACAACGTCTCGATCACGGTCAAGCTGATTGCCCCGATCGCGATGGAAGAGGGACTACGCTTCGCCATCCGCGAAGGTGGCCGCACCGTCGGCGCCGGCGTCGTCGCAAAAATCATCGAGTAAAAAGGGATTTTGAAGTGTGGCGGGCGGTGCCTTTCGGGGTGCCGCCTTTGTAGTCTCTGCTGCAGGGGTGTAGCTCAATTGGCAGAGCGCCGGTCTCCAAAACCGGAGGTTGGGGGTTCGATGCCCTCCGCCCCTGCCAATAGATGCTGGTGATGTCGATGCTGGCGCTTTTTTTGAACGACGGAGTTTATGGCTGACAAGATCAAGTTTCTACTCGCGTTACTGTTGGTTGCCGCTGGCGTTGCCGGGTTCTACCTGCTGGCGGAGCAGCCAATGATCCTGCGTGTGCTGTCGGTATTGGCCGGTGTCGGTGCCGGTGCTGCGGTGGCGTGGTTCACCGAGCCGGGACAACGCTTTTATGTATTCGGCGGCGAAGCTATTACCGAAACGAAAAAGGTGGTGTGGCCGTCGCGCAAGGAAACATTGCAAACGACGGGCGTCGTCTTTGCTTTCGTGCTGGTGATGGCAATCATGCTCTGGGTAACCGACAAGGGTCTTGAGTGGGTGCTTTACGACCTGGTGCTGGGCTGGAGAAAATGATGACAAAACGCTGGTACGTCGTACACGCTTATTCCGGCTTCGAGAAATCGGTGCAACGCGCGCTGGTGGAGAGAATTGCCCGCGCCGACATGGGAGACAAGTTCGGACGCATTCTGGTGCCTGTCGAGGAAGTGGTTGAGATGAAGGGCGGCCAGAAGAGCATATCTGAGCGCAAGTTCTTCCCCGGCTATGTGCTGGTCGAGATGGATATGGACGACGATTCCTGGCACTTGGTCAAGAGCACGTCCAAGGTCACAGGGTTTGTCGGTGGTACCGCAAACAAACCGACCCCGATTTCCGAAAAGGAAGTCGAGAAGATCATGCAGCAGATACAGGATGGCGTAGAAAAGCCGCGGCCCAAGGTATTGTTTGAAGCCGGTGAAATGGTACGTGTCAAGGAAGGTCCTTTCACCGATTTCACTGGCACTGTCGAGGAAGTTAACTACGACAAGAGCCGTTTGAGCGTGGCAGTGACCATTTTTGGTCGCGCGACGCCTGTGGAACTGGAGTTCTCGCAAGTCGAAAAGAGTTAGCAGCAAGGGTTTCCGGAACCCTGATCCGGAAAGAGGAGCGCCAGTAGTCGAGAGACGAAAGCGCGTTACGACTCACTGAAACAGGAGCCAATCATGGCAAAGAAGATTATCGGCTACATCAAGCTGCAAGTGCCGGCGGGCAAGGCGAATCCCTCGCCCCCGATCGGTCCCGCGCTCGGCCAGCGCGGCCTTAACATCATGGAATTCTGCAAGGCGTTTAACGCCAAGACTCAGGCTCTGGAGCCGGGCCTGCCGATTCCAGTGGTAATCACCGCTTTTGCGGACAAGTCCTTCACTTTCGTGATGAAGACACCGCCGGCGACGATTTTGATCAAGAAAGCAGCGGGAATACAAAAGGGTTCCCCCAAGCCGCATACCGACAAGGTTGGCAAGATCACCCGGGCGCAGGCTGAGGAAATTGCCAAGACCAAGATGAGTGATCTGACGGCCGCCGATCTCGACGCTGCTGTGCGTACGATCGCCGGATCTGCCCGTAGCATGGGCATCACCGTGGAGGGGCTGTGATCATGGCCAAACATTCCAAACGCAGCCAAGCCGTGAACGCCAGGATTGACCGCAACAAGGCCTATCCGCTGGCAGATGCACTGGTGTTGGTGAAGGAAGGTGCTACCGCCAAATTCGACGAGTCTATCGATATAGCTGTCAATCTCGGCATTGATGCCAAGAAGTCCGATCAGGTGGTGCGCGGTTCTGTCGTGCTACCCGCCGGTACCGGCAAGACTGTGCGTGTAGCCGTGTTTGCCCAGGGCGACAAGGCTCAGGCTGCCAGAGATGCTGGTGCCGACATCGTCGGGTTTGACGATCTGGCTGCTGAAGTCAAGGGTGGTCGTCTGGATTTCGACGTAGTGATCGCCACGCCTGATGCCATGAAAGTGGTCGGGGCCCTCGGTCAAGTACTAGGCCCTCGTGGTCTGATGCCAAACCCGAAGGTTGGTACTGTCACTCCGGATGTGGTCACTGCGGTGAAGAATGCCAAGGCAGGTCAGGTGCAGTATCGTGCCGACAAGGCCGGTATCATTCATAGCACCCTTGGCCGCGCTTCTTTCACCGTCGAGGCCCTGCAACAGAACATGGATGCGTTACTTGAGGCATTGCAAAAGTCCAAGCCTGCAACATCCAAGGGGCAGTACGTGAAGAAAATATCACTATCTTCAACCATGGGTGCCGGCGTGCGTGTTGATCAAGCCGCTGGCAGCAGTCAGAAGGCATAGTTAAGGAATTTGGATCCTCGCCTAGTTGGTGTATGGGCGAGGACAGAACTTTGGGCCGTCGCATTGCCTTGTTTGGGGTGCGGCGGGTTGTCAAAGACCGTAGGCGTCCGAAAGGCTCGGGCTTAATGGCAGTTTAGCCTACGCAGATGGCGTTCCCGCAGACAGGCTTTGTGGTTCCTGAATGAAGGTCGCCGTATCGGTTCCGGGAGCAATGATGGCGCAACCGGATCGCTGTTTTATTTATAGGAGTTGACCTTGGGTCTCAATCTTGATGGCAAGAAAGCGGTTGTCGCTGAAGTATCCGCGCAGGTTGCGGGTGCCCAGTCGATCATCGTCGCCGAGTACCGTGGTCTTGGGGTGGTTGATATCACCGTGCTGCGCGCGCAGGCGCGCAAGAGCGGTGTATATCTTCGTGTGCTGAAAAATACCCTCGCCCGTCGTGCCATTGCCGGCACGCCGTTCGAAGGCCTCTCCGACAAGCTGATCGGTCCGCTCATCTACGGCATTTCTGCCGATCCGGTGGCGGCCGCAAAGACCTTGAACGAGTTCGCCAAGGGGAATGACAAGCTTGTCATCAAGGCAGGTGCCATGCCCAATCACGTCATGGACGTGATTGGTGTCAAGGCGCTGGCCTCGCTGCCGGGCCGTGAAGAGCTGCTGTCCAAGCTGCTCGGCACCATGCAGGCACCGATTGCCCAATTCGTTCGTACCCTCAACGAAGTCCCGACCAAGCTGGTTCGGGGTCTCGCTGCGGTGCGCGATGCGAAACAAGCCGCTTAATTCACGTTACCTCGTCACGATATCCCGCATTACTTAAATTTATTCAACATTCAGGAGTTATGAATCATGGCTGTTAGCAAAGACGAAATTATCGAAGCGATCGCGAACCTGTCGGTTCTCGATTTGTCGCAAATGATCAAGGATCTGGAAGAAAAGTTTGGCGTGTCGGCTGCCGCCGCTGCCGTTGCTGTTGCAGCTCCTGCAGCAGCTGCTGCTGCGGTTGAAGAACAGACCGAGTTCACCGTGATGCTTCTTGCCGCTGGTGAGAAGAAGGTCGAAGCGATCAAGGTTGTTCGTGCCGCGACCAGCCTTGGCTTGAAAGAAGCCAAGGACCTCGTCGATGGTGCACCGAAGGCCGTCAAGGAAGGCCTCTCCAAGGCCGACGCCGAGGCGCTCAAGAAGCAACTCGAAGATGCTGGTGCCAAAGTCGAACTCAAGTAATTTTGTCCTGCTCCGGACTGGCGGTTTCACCGCCAGTCCGTTTTTCGTATTTCCGGAAACAGATGACAGTGATCAGAGGCCGCTGGCCAACCCTTTTTTCTGATTCCTGTCACCTGATTCCTGTCCTCTGACGTGGAGCAACCATGACGTATTCGTACACCGAGAAAAAACGTATCCGTAAGAGCTTTGCCAAACGCGCCAATGTGCTGGATGTGCCGTTTTTGCTGGCAACCCAGCTCAATTCCTTTGCGGAATTCCTGCAAGCCGATGTGAGGCCCTCGACGCGGCGTAACCAGGGCTTGCAGGCGGCGTTTACGTCGATTTTTCCAATCGTTGCCCACTCAGGCAATGCCCGTCTTGAGTTCGTCGAGTTTCGACTTGGAGAACCAGCCTTCGACGTCAAGGAATGCCAGCAGCGCGGGCTGACCTTTGCGAGTCCGCTGCGTGCCAAGGTACGTCTGGTCATTCTCGATCGCGAATCGTCGACCGAAAGAATCAAGGAAGTAAAGGAGCAGGAAGTCTACATGGGCGAAATCCCACTCATGACGACGACGGGCTCTTTCGTCATCAACGGCACTGAGCGTGTCATTGTGTCGCAGTTACACCGTTCGCCCGGCGTGTTCTTCGAGCATGACCGTGGCAAGACCCACAGCTCGGGGAAACTGCTATTTTCTGCCCGCATCATTCCTTATCGCGGCTCCTGGCTTGATTTCGAGTTTGACCCGAAGGACATTCTTTTCTTCCGTATCGACCGCCGCCGCAAGATGCCAGCGACAATTCTGCTCAAGGCCATCGGTCTCTCGGTAGAACAGATTCTTGCCACCTTCTACGAGTTCGATAGCTTCCATCTGCTGAAAAAAGGCATCCAGTTCGAACTGGTACCGGAACGTCTCCGCGGCGAAATCGCCCGCTTCGACTTTACCGACAAAGCGGGCAATGTCGTCGTCCCCAAGGACAAACGCATCACTGCCAAGCACATCCGCGACCTCGCCGAAGCCAGCATCAAGAAAATTGCCGTACCGGACGATTTCTTTGTCGGCCGTGTGATTGCACAGAACGTGGTCGATGCCGAGACTGGTGAAATCATTGCCAATGCTAATGAGGAAATCACCGAAACCACGCTTGCCAAGCTGCTGGAAGCCGGGATAGAAGACGTCCAGACGCTGTACATCAATGATCTTGATCGTGGTCCCTACATTTCCACGACGTTGCGGGCCGATGAAACTGCCGACCAGTGGGCGGCGCGTGTTGCCATCTACCGCATGATGCGTCCGGGCGAACCCCCTACCGAGGATGCAGTCGAATCGCTTTTCGGCGGGTTGTTCTATTCTCCCGAGCGCTACGACCTGTCGGTCGTGGGCCGCATGAAATTCAACCGCCGCGTCGGCCGTGAAGCTGCCGAAGGCGCAAGCACGTTGTCGAATGAGGACATTGTCGACGTTGTCCGCATCCTGGTCGAACTGCGCAATGGCCATGGCGAGATTGACGACATCGATCACCTCGGCAACCGCCGCGTGCGTTCGGTGGGCGAACTGGCAGAGAACCAGTTTCGCGCCGGCCTTGTCCGCGTTGAGCGTGCAGTCAAGGAACGCCTCAATCAGGCCGAGTCCGACAATCTGATGCCACACGACCTGATCAATGCCAAGCCGATCTCGGCTGCGATCAAGGAGTTCTTCGGCTCCAGCCAGTTATCGCAGTTCATGGATCAGACCAATCCGCTGTCCGAGATAACGCACAAACGCCGCATCTCGGCGCTCGGCCCGGGCGGCCTGACGCGAGAACGCGCTGGCTTCGAGGTGCGTGACGTACACCCCACCCACTATGGCCGTGTCTGCCCGATCGAAACGCCGGAAGGCCCGAACATCGGCCTTATCAACTCGCTCGCGCTGTACGCGCGCACCAACCACTACGGCTTCATGGAAACGCCGTATCGCAAGGTGGAGAACAGCCACGTTACCGACCAGATTGAATATCTGTCGGCGATTGAGGAAGGCAACTTTGTTATCGCTCAGGCCAATGCCGAGCTTGACAAGAATGGCAAGCTTACCGACGAACTGGTGTCCTGCCGTCGCTTAAGCGAGTTTGAACTGAAAGAACCGACCGACGTTCAATACATGGACGTGGCGCCAGGTCAGATTGTGTCAGTGGCTGCCTCGCTGATCCCCTTCCTTGAGCACGATGACGCCAATCGGGCGCTGATGGGGGCCAACATGCAGCGCCAGGCCGTTCCCTGCCTGCGCCCTGAAAAGGCGCTGGTCGGCACCGGCATCGAGCGCACCGTAGCGGTCGACTCGGGCACTGCGGTGCAGGCACTGCGTGGCGGCATGGTTGACTACATCGATGCCACTCGCATCGTGGTGCGAGTCAATGATGCGGAAACCGTGCCGGGCGAAGTTGGTGTCGACATCTACAACCTGATCAAATACACGCGCTCCAACCAGAGCACCGACATCAACCAGCGCCCCATTGTCAAGGTCGGTGATTTGATCGCCAAGGGCGATGTGATCGCTGATGGCGCATCAACCGACCTCGGCGAACTGGCGCTGGGGCAGAACATGCTGGTGGCTTTCATGCCCTGGAACGGCTACAACTTCGAAGACTCGATTCTGATCTCCGAGCGTGTCGTTTCAGAAGACCGTTTCACTTCAATCCATATCGAGGAACTCACCGTTGTTGCGCGGGATACCAAGCTTGGTGCAGAAGAAATCACGCGTGACATCGCTACGCTCGGTGAATTGCAACTCAATCGTCTCGACGAGTCCGGTATTGTCTATATAGGCGCCGAAGTCGAAGCCGGCGACGTGCTGGTCGGCAAGGTGACCCCTAAAGGAGAGACACAGCTCACGCCGGAAGAAAAGCTGCTGCGTGCCATCTTCGGCGAGAAGGCTTCTGATGTAAAAGATACTTCGCTGCGCGTTCCCTCGGGGATGACCGGTACCGTCATCGACGTGCAGGTATTCACGCGCGAAGGTATTGAGCGTGACAAGCGCGCACAGTCAATCGTCGACGACATGCTGAAGGGCTACAAGCAGGATCTGGCTGACCAGATGCGCATTGTCGAACGCGATACCTTTGCCCGTATTGAAAAGCTGCTCACCAACAAGGTTGCGGCCAAGGGGCCGAAGAAGCTGGCCAAGGGCAGTAAGATTACCAAGGCTTATCTGGAGTCGATCGAGCGTTACCACTGGTTCGACATCAGCCTTGAGAAGGAGGATGCACAGCAACAACTTGAGAGCCTGCGCGACAGTCTGGATCAGACGCGCAAGGATTTTGATGTTGCTTTCGAAGCGAAGAAGAAGAAACTCACTCAAGGCGATGAGCTGTCACCCGGCGTACAGAAGATGGTCAAGGTTCACCTTGCCGTCAAGCGGCGACTGCAACCCGGCGACAAGATGGCCGGCCGTCATGGCAACAAGGGCGTCGTTTCGAAGATCGTTCCGGTCGAAGACATGCCGCACATGGAAGACGGGACACCGGTCGATATCGTACTCAATCCGCTTGGCGTGCCGTCGCGGATGAATATCGGCCAGATTCTCGAAACTCATCTGGGCTGGGCAGCCAAGGGTCTCGGCAACCGTATCGGCGAGATGGTGCGACGCCATGCGGCAGCGGCCGAAATCCGCAAGGTGCTGAACAAGACCTATAACACCGCAGGTCGCAATGTGGATATCGACAGCCTGGAAGATGTGGAAGTGGTCGAACTTGCCAGTAACCTTACCGGAGGTGTGCCATTCGCGACGCCGGTGTTTGATGGCGCCAGAGAAGATGAAATACAGGCCATGCTTGACCTTGCCTACCCCGACAATGAAGCGAAGAAGCTTGGGCTAACTTCAGCCAAGACCCAGGCCATGCTGTATGACGGTCGTACCGGTGAAGCCTTCGAACGGCCGGTTACCATCGGCTACATGCATGTGCTGAAGTTGCATCACCTGGTCGATGACAAGATGCACGCACGCTCCACCGGCCCCTACAGCCTCGTTACCCAGCAGCCGCTTGGTGGCAAGGCGCAGTTCGGTGGTCAGCGTTTCGGCGAAATGGAAGTGTGGGCGCTCGAAGCCTATGGTGCTTCCTACACGCTACAGGAAATGCTCACCGTCAAGTCCGACGACGTCAATGGCCGTACCAAAGTGTACGAAAGCATTGTCAAGGGCGAGCACAAGATCGACGCGGGCATGCCCGAGTCGTTCAATGTGCTGGTGAAGGAAATCCGCTCACTCGCGATCGATATCGATCTCGAGCGTTATTGATCCGCCCTCGGTCCGCGACAGGAGTTAACACATGAAAGCACTGCTCGATCTATTCAAGCAAGTAACGCAGGAAGAGGAATTCGACGCGATCACCATCGGCCTCGCATCGCCGGAGAAGATCCGGTCCTGGTCCTACGGTGAAGTGAAGAAGCCGGAAACCATCAACTACCGCACCTTCAAGCCGGAGCGCGACGGTCTGTTCTGCGCCAAGATATTCGGCCCGGTCAAGGACTATGAGTGTTTGTGCGGCAAATACAAACGCTTGAAGCATCGCGGGGTGATCTGCGAGAAGTGTGGCGTTGAAGTGACCCAGGCCAAGGTGCGCCGCGAGCGCATGGCGCACATCGACCTGGCCAGTCCGGTTGCCCATATCTGGTTCCTCAAGAGCCTGCCAAGTCGTCTCGGCATGGTGCTCGACATGACCCTGCGCGACATTGAGCGTGTGCTCTACTTCGAAGCCTTCGTCGTCTGCGATCCAGGCATGACGCCGCTTAACCGCGCGCAACTGCTGACAGAAGACGATTATCTCGCCAAGGTGGAAGAGTACGGCGATGACTTTACTGCACTGATGGGCGCAGAGGGTGTGCGCGAGTTGCTGCGTAATATCGACATCCCGCATGAAATCGAAACCCTGCGCCATGAACTCGATACCACAGGTTCTGAAGCCAAGATCAAGAAATACGCCAAGCGCCTGAAGATTCTTGAAGGTTTCCAGCATTCCGGCATCAAACCCGAGTGGATGGTTCTGGAGGTTCTGCCGGTACTGCCCCCCGATTTGCGTCCGCTAGTCCCGCTCGATGGCGGTCGTTTTGCTACGTCGGACCTGAATGACCTCTATCGGCGCGTCATCAACCGCAACAACCGCTTGCGGCGCCTGCTCGAACTGAAGGCGCCTGACATCATCGTGCGCAATGAAAAGCGCATGCTGCAGGAGTCTGTCGATTCGCTGCTCGACAACGGTCGCCGTGGCAAAGCCATGACCGGAGCCAACAAGCGTCCCCTTAAATCGCTTGCCGATATGATCAAGGGCAAGAGCGGCCGTTTCCGCCAGAATCTACTCGGCAAGCGCGTCGATTATTCGGGCCGTTCGGTCATTGTGGTTGGTCCGCAACTCAAGCTGCATCAATGTGGTCTGCCGAAGAAGATGGCGCTCGAACTGTTCAAACCCTTCATCTTCGAACGCCTGGAGAAGATGGGTATCGCCAGCACCATCAAGGCAGCAAAGAAGGAAGTCGAAGCTGAGACACCGGTGGTTTGGGACATTCTCGAAGAGGTTATCCGCGAGCATCCGATCATGCTCAACCGTGCGCCGACCTTGCACCGTCTCGGTATTCAGGCCTTTGAGCCGACCTTGATTGAAGGCAAGGCCATTCAGTTGCATCCGCTGGTCTGCGTTGCCTTCAACGCCGACTTTGACGGTGACCAGATGGCCGTGCACGTTCCACTATCGCTTGAAGCGCAGATGGAATGCCGTACGCTGATGCTGGCTTCCAACAATGTGCTGTCGCCCGCCAATGGACAGCCGATCATCGTTCCCTCACAGGACGTGGTGCTTGGGTTGTACTACGCTACACGCGAAAATGCTGCAGCCAAGGGTACCGGGATGATGTTTGCCGACGTCGCGGAAATCAACCGCGCCGTAGATCT
This sequence comes from Georgfuchsia sp., assembly GCA_049276455.1. GTDB lineage: Bacteria > Pseudomonadota > Gammaproteobacteria > Burkholderiales > Rhodocyclaceae > Georgfuchsia. Next base: position 9,546 of record JBASWL010000136.1, read on the forward strand.
GCGCAAGGTCGATTTGCATGCCCGCGTGACGGTCCGTATCCGTGAATTCGATAACCTGGGCGTAGACCAGTGGCGCGAGAAGTTTGTCCGCTACACGACGACTGCCGGTCGTGCGATCCTGTCCGAAATCCTGCCGAAGGGCCTGCCTTTCAAGGCAATTGACCGGACGCTGAAGAAGAAGGAAATTTCCAAGCTCATCGACGAGAGTTTCCGCCGTTGCGGCCTCAAGGACACCGTGGTGTTTGCCGACAAGCTGATGCAGTCAGGTTTCCGCCTGGCCACGCGCGCCGGCATCTCGATCTGTGTGGGCGACATGCTGGTGCCGCCGCAGAAGCAAACCCTGATCGAGGCAGCAGAAACCGAAGTCAGGAAAATCGAGAAGCAATACACCTCCGGCCTTGTTACTGTTGGCGAGCGCTACAACAAGGTGGTTGACATCTGGGGCCGTGCTGGTGATCAGGTGGCAAAGGCGATGATGGATCAGCTCTCGCACCAGGAAGTAAAAAACAGTGAGGGCAAACTGGTCAAACAGGAATCCTTCAACTCGATTTACATGATGGCCGACTCCGGTGCGCGAGGTTCTGCAGCTCAGATTCGCCAGCTGGCCGGCATGCGTGGTCTGATGGCCAAGCCAGATGGGTCGATCATCGAAGTCCCGATCACCACAAACTTCCGCGAGGGCCTCAACGTCCAGCAATACTTCATCTCGACGCACGGTGCGCGCAAGGGCTTGGCCGATACTGCCTTGAAGACGGCGAATTCCGGCTACCTCACGCGCCGCCTTGTGGATGTGACGCAGGATCTGGTCGTGATCGAAGACGATTGCGGCACGCAAAACGGTTTTGCGATGCGGGCGCTGGTCGAAGGCGGTGAAGTCATCGAACCGTTGCGCGAACGCATTCTCGGCCGCGTCACCATTGCGGATGTGGTGAATGTCGAAACGCAGGAAGTGATTTACGAATCCGGCACTCTGCTCGACGAAGATGCGGTGGACAATATCGAAGCGCTAGGCATTGACGAAGTGCGCGTCCGCACTCCGCTGTTCTGCGATACCCGTTATGGTCTCTGCGCCAAATGTTATGGCCGCGATTTGGGCCGTGGCCTGCTGGTGAATTCCGGCGAAGCCGTTGGCGTCATTGCCGCGCAATCGATTGGCGAACCCGGCACGCAGCTCACCATGCGCACCTTCCACGTCGGTGGCGCGGCTTCGCGTTCTGCAGCGCAAAGCCAGGCCGAGGCCAAGAGCGCCGGCAAGGTGGGCCTTACCGCCACCATGCGCTACGTCACCAGCCCAAAAGGCGAGAAGGTGGTTATCTCGCGTTCCGGCGAATTGATTATCATTGACGACAATGGTCGCGAGCGCGAGCGCCACAAGGTGCCCTATGGTGCGACTCTATTGGTTGACGCAGACATGCAGATCAAGGCCGGTGCCGTGCTTGCTGCCTGGGATCCGCATACACGCCCAATCGTGACCGAATACGCCGGTACGGTGAAGTTCGAGCATGTCGAGGAAGGGATTACCGTTGCCAAGCAGATCGATGACGTCACGGGGCTTTCCACACTGGTTGTGATCGACTCCAAGCGTGGCAGCAAGACGCAGGCCAAGGGCTTGCGGCCACAGGTCAAACTGCTCGACGAGAATGGTGAGGAAGTCAAGATCCATGGTACCGATCACGTTGTTACCATCGCTTTTCAGGTCGGCTCGCTGATCACCGTGAAGGGTGGTCAACAGGTGTCAGTTGGCGAAATTCTTGCCCGTATTCCTCAGGAATCGGCGAAGACCCGCGACATTACCGGCGGCTTGCCGCGCGTGACCGAACTGTTCGAAGCCCGATTACCCAAGGATGTCGGGCAGTTGGCCGAAGTGACCGGTACCGTGTCGTTCGGCAAGGACACCAAGGGCAAGCAGCGTCTGGTGATTACTGAACCTGATGGCACCGCGCACGAATACCTGATCTCGAAAGACAAGCACGTCATGGCCCATGACGGCCAGGTTGTGAACAAGGGTGAAGTGATCGTGGATGGCTCACCGGATCCGCACGACATACTGCGTCTCAAGGGCGTCGAGGAGTTGGCGCGACATATCATCGACGAAGTGCAGGATGTTTACCGCCTGCAGGGCGTCAAGATCAATGACAAACATATCGAGGTGATCGTGCGGCAGATGCTGCGTCGTGTCCTTGTTGTTGATCCGGGCGAATCGCGTTTCATCCGCGAGGAACAGGTTGAACGTTCCGATCTGCTCGATGAAAACGACAAGCTGATTGCCGCAGGAAAACGTCCGGCCGAGTTTCAATACATGCTGCTTGGTATCACCAAGGCCTCGCTGTCGACTGATTCCTTCATCTCTGCAGCTTCGTTCCAGGAAACCACACGCGTCCTTACCGAGGCCGCGATCATGGGCAAGCGCGACGAACTGCGTGGGCTCAAGGAAAACGTCATCGTCGGCCGTCTCATTCCAGCGGGTACCGGTTTGGCCTATCACCGCGCGCGCAAGGCTCAAGCAGCGGCAGAAGCGTCCGGTGAAGCTGATTTTGGCGGAGCAGAAAATCTTGAGGAGGGGACACATGCAGCTTGACGCTATCGTGCGACGTCAATATAATCCTGCCCTCTTTGCCCCGGCATGTCCCGCCGGGCTCACTACCAGCAGTCATTCAGGTTCTGGAACACATTAAATGCCAACCATCAGTCAACTGATCCGTAAACCGCGTCAGGCGCCGCAGAGCAAGAGCAAGGTTCCCGCGCTCGGCAATAGTCCCGCAAAGCGTGGCGTGTGCACGCGCGTTTACACCACGACACCGAAGAAGCCGAACTCGGCGCTGCGTAAGGTCGCCAAGGTGCGTCTTACCAACGGATTCGAGGTCATTTCCTACATTGGCGGCGAGGGCCACAATCTGCAAGAGCACTCGGTAGTGCTGATTCGTGGCGGCCGGGTGAAGGATTTACCAGGTGTTCGTTACCACATCGTTCGCGGCAGCCTTGACACACAGGGTGTCAAGGATCGCAAGCAGTCTCGCTCGAAGTACGGCACCAAGCGCCCGAAAGCAGCATAAGTACAACAGGAGTCATTCATGCCACGCCGCAGAGAAGTCCCCAAACGCGACATTCTTCCGGATCCAAAATTCGGTAGTGTTGATGTTTCCAAGTTCGTCAATGTACTCATGACTGCCGGCAAGAAGTCGGTGGCCGAGCGCATTATTTATGGCGCTTTCGAGCAGATCAAGACCAAGAGTGGCAAGGATCCGCTCGAAGTCTTCGGTCTTGCAATCGGCAACGTCAAGCCGATGGTTGAAGTCAAGAGCCGTCGCGTCGGCGGCGCCAATTATCAGGTGCCGGTTGAGGTTCGCCCCTCGCGCCGCATGGCGCTGTCAATGCGCTGGCTACGTGAAGCAGCACGCAAGCGCTCCGAGAAGTCGATGGGGCAGCGTCTCGCCAACGAATTGCTTGAAGCGTCCGAAGGCCGTGGTGCAGCAATGAAGAAGCGCGATGAAGTGCACCGTATGGCGGAAGCCAACAAGGCGTTCTCCCACTTCAGGTTCTGATGCGAGTTTGATTTATGTGCGTCGTTTCGCTTGCGAAGCGACATCGTTTCTCCCCGCCGCCTTGGTATCCCGTTGCGAGTTATGGTAACGCGGGAACCACGGCGGTTTGACTTAAGAATGGCAGGTTATTCAAGTGGCCCGTAAGACACCCATCGAGCGCTACCGCAATATCGGTATCTCTGCACACATTGACGCTGGCAAGACGACGGCGACAGAGCGCATCCTGTTCTATACCGGCATCAATCACAAGATTGGTGAGGTGCATGATGGCGCAGCGACCATGGACTGGATGGAGCAGGAGCAGGAGCGCGGCATCACCATCACTTCTGCGGCGACGACCTGCTTCTGGAAGGGCATGGCAGGCAACTTTCCTGAGCATCGCATTAACATCATCGATACGCCGGGACACGTTGACTTCACCATCGAAGTTGAGCGTTCGATGCGCGTGCTCGACGGCGCTTGCATGGTGTATTGTGCCGTTGGCGGCGTTCAGCCGCAGTCGGAAACCGTGTGGCGCCAGGCAACCAAGTACAAAGTGCCGCGCTTGGCGTTCGTCAATAAAATGGATCGTCAGGGCGCGAACTTCTTCAAGGTGCACGACCAGATGCGCTCGCGCCTGAAGGCCAATCCGATCCCACTGCAAATCCCGATCGGCGCGGAGGAGAAGTTCACTGGTGTGGTCGACCTCATCAAGATGAAGTCCATCATATGGGACGAGGCCTCGCAGGGTACCAAGTTCGAGTACGGTGCGATCCCGGCCGAACTTCAGGCTCAGGCCGATGAATGGCGTGAGAAAATGCTCGAAGCTGCCGCCGAGGCCAGCGAAGATCTGATGAACAAGTATCTCGAATCGGGCGACCTCAGCGAGGATGAAATCAAGCTCGGGTTGCGTATGCGCACCCTGAATGCCGAAATCGTGCCCATGCTGTGCGGCTCCGCGTTCAAGAACAAGGGCGTCCAAGCGATGCTTGATGCGGTGATCGAACTCCTGCCAGCACCGACCGACGTCTTGCCGGTCAAGGGTATCCTCGAGAACGAAACTGAAGGTGAACGCAAGCCTTCGGACGATGAGCCGTTTGCCGCGCTTGCGTTCAAGATCATGACCGATCCCTTTGTCGGCCAACTGACTTTCTTCCGTGTTTACTCGGGCGCGATCAGGACGGGCGACACCGTATATAACCCTATCAAAGGGCGCAAGGAGCGTCTTGGCCGTATTCTCCAGATGCACGCCAACCAGCGCGAAGAAATCAAGGAAGTTTTCGCCGGCGATATTGCCGCTGCGGTCGGCCTCAAGGAAGCTACCACCGGTGAAACGCTGTGCGATCCAGCCAAGGTTATTACGCTGGAACGCATGATTTTTCCTGAGCCGGTGATTCACGTTGCCGTCGAGCCGAAGACCAAGATCGACCAGGAAAAGATGGGCCTTGCGTTGAATCGCTTGGCGCAGGAAGACCCGTCGTTCCGTGTGCGTACCGATGAAGAGTCAGGGCAGACCATCATCTCCGGCATGGGTGAGTTGCATCTCGAAATCCTCGTAGAACGCATGAAGCGTGAATTCAGTGTCGAAGCCAATGTTGGCGCGCCGCAGGTGGCCTACCGCGAAGCAATCAAGAAGGCGGTCGAACAAGAAGGCAAGTTCATCAAGCAATCTGGCGGCCGTGGTCAGTACGGTCATGTCTGGATCAAGCTGGAACCGAACGAAACGGGCAAGGGCTTCGAATTTATCGATGCCGTCAAGGGTGGTACGGTGCCGCGCGAATTCATTCCGGCAGTGGAAAAAGGCTTGCGCGAAACTCTGCCCAACGGCGTGCTTGCCGGCTTCCCTGTGGTGGACGTTAAGGTCACACTGTTCGATGGTTCATCCCACGATGTCGACTCGAACGAAAACGCGTTCAAGATGGCCGCCTCGATGGCCTTCAAGGATGCCATGCGCAAGGCCAGTCCGGTGTTGCTAGAGCCGATGATGGCGGTTGAAGTCGAAACGCCGGAGGACTACATGGGCAACGTCATGGGTGACTTGTCTAGCCGGCGCGGTATCGTGCATGGCATGGAAGACCAGGTTGGCGGCATCAAGCTGATCAAGGCCGAAGTGCCGCTCGCAGAAATGTTTGGCTACTCGACCACCTTGCGCTCACTGTCGCAGGGTCGCGCTACCTATTCGATGGAATTCAAACATTACTCGGAGGCGCCGAAGAACGTCGCCGAGGCTATCATCAACAAGAAGTAATCGTTCTTTAGAGGAATTGAAAAATGGCAAAAGGCAAATTTGAGCGGACGAAGCCGCACGTAAATGTAGGGACTGTAGGGCACGTGGATCATGGCAAGACGACGCTGACGGCGGCGATCACATCGGTGCTGTCGGCGAAATTTGGTGGCGAGGCCAAGGGGTACGACCAGATTGATGCGGCGCCGGAAGAAAAGGCCCGTGGCATCACCATCAATACAGCGCACGT
>JBASWL010000137.1:0-2105 GCA_049276455.1 Georgfuchsia sp.
TGTGGAGGACGGCGCTTCAACCGGCGACATTATCCGATGGAATGCCGCAACCGAGCAATGGGAATCATGCGCTGAACCATTCGATCTTAAGCAAATCAACCTGATGCCTTTGTCCGCAGCGATGGAAGATGTGGAGGGCGGGATGTATTACAAGGCTGATGATAAAGCGATAATGGTATGTACGGAAGATGAATAACAATTTAAAATAAAGGAGAATTACAATGGCCGTTACGTGGAAAAAATTGTGTTATGCCGACGATGCTGTTCTGAAAGCGATGTTCACCACCAAAGGCGATATTGCCGCCGCAACCGCAGCGAGCACCCCGGCAAGGCTGGGAGTCGGATCTGATGGACACGTTTTGACAGCGGATGCCGCTTCAGATGCAGGCATGAAATGGTCCGCAACCGGGACAGGTGACTTTTTGGCTGACGGTACTGTCGCCATGACCGGGGACCTGGACTTTGCCGGGAATGAGGCAAAGGATGTGGTAATCCAACAGGTAGCCGACGAGGCAGCAGTGGCGGCTTATGCGTCCCCTGTGGTTGGCAAGGTCTTATTTGCCACGTCTGAATTGACCTTCCACATCTGCACGGTTGCTGCGTAATGGCTGCTCGCAAAGCAAAGACTGACCAGGCAATCGAACGGCTGAGAAACGAGGTCAAGGCTGAGGTAGAGCAAGGCCTGGATGATATGACAGGCCAGCTCTACAACCAGTTTGTGGCCTATATCAGCGAGGCCCGGGTCCCGCTTTACAACGTCCTGGTGGTCCTGGAGATTGTGCGGGCTGAAGTTGTCGAACAGATACGCAAGCGACAAGGGTTAATTTAGACATGGCTGTGGTATGGAAAAAAATTCTTTTTGAGGATGACGCGGTATTGGTAGCTGACACCGATGTTTCCGGGGCCGGATGGGTTTTGGATGAAGACGACATGGCCTCGGATGACGCGACCAAATGCCCAACTCAACAGAGCGTCAAGGCGTATGTGGACGCTCAAATTGCCCTGGTCCTAAAAAAGGCCGGAATTTTGGGAACATTATAAGGGAGATATTTTCATGAAACGATTCGCCATATTGTTTGCGGCTGTTTTGTTTTTCTGCACCATGCCAGCCTACGGCATGGTCTGCCTTGACAATTCGGACACCCTGGAAGGCGGGGCCTCTGTCGATGCCGTGGTGGACTATACTGTTCATGGCATGGTCAGTGGGGCATTCACGAATATTGCTCAGGGCCAGTTGTCGGATACAGACCCGTCAGTTTTATACACGGCGGCAACGGACATCAGCATTGTGAGCGTTATCTATGTCAATACCCATTCGGCAGCCGTTACAGTGAATCTCTACCTCGATCCTGCCAATGCCGGAACGCCAAGACGAATGATCCCCGAAGCCATGACCTTGCAAGTCGGGTATTCGATGGTGTTCGACGGCCAAAGATGCACGGTTATTGATACCAATGGGGGAGTAGTTGCAGGGACAAGCGTATCTGATGTAGCGTATGGGGCAGGATGGGATAGTGTAACAACCATAGCTCCATCAAAGAACACAGTTTATGACATACTCAATGGCGCAATAACTAAGCTTCTTGTCGGCGGAGGGGCTGCTGCTGCACCAGTCTGGACAGAAGCCACAGGCACGGATGCGCCGGTTAGGGCAGGATCGCCCACGTTCACCAATCAGATCACCACTCCCAAAGTCCTCGGAGGCACCTCGACGACTCAGGATCTGGATTTCCAAACCACTTCAGGCGTCGGCGAAGCCGGTGCGGATATGCACTTCAGGGTTGGGAATAATGGCGCGACTGATGCGATGATGATACTGAATAATGGCTCCGTCGGCATCGGCACCACCGCCCCAGACGCCGCTCTCGAAATCAACCATGCTACAGGCGACTCGATGCGGTTGACATACAACGATGCGAATGGAAGTGCAGCGAACTATGTAGACTTTGCCGTAAGCTCATCTGGCGACCTGACCATCACGCCGAGTGGGGGGGATGTGTCGCTTGCAAGTGCTAATCTTCTATTCACATCTGGTAAAGGCATTGACTTTTCAGCCACAGCTAACGCAGCGGGGATGACCAGCGAGCTGTTGGATGACTATGAGG
>JBASWL010000138.1:0-5422 GCA_049276455.1 Georgfuchsia sp.
TGCAAATTCCGAACATCCCATTGCCAAGGCTATAGCCGAATCTTTTGAGCAGAAGATGCCTGTCGAAAACTTCAAAAGCATCCCCGGCAAGGGCGCCGAAGGCAGGGTCGACGGCAAAGAGGTCAAAGTGGTCAGCCCTGGCTACCTGCGCGAGCAGAACATCGATCATGCCGACCAGCGCGTCGCGCCGCTGCAGGCCCAGGGCAAGACGGTGGTGTTTGTCCTGGTCGACGGCAAACTGAAAGGCGCGATTGCCCTGGCCGACATCGTCCGGCCCGAGGCGAAGCAAGCCATAGCTGCGCTCAAGGCAATGAACATCCGCTGCATGATGCTCACTGGCGATAACAAAGCGACAGCGCACTGGGTATCAGATCAGATCGGGCTGGATGAATATTTTGCCGAAGTCCTGCCCCAGGACAAAGCCGCCAAAGTGAAAGAAGTGCAATCCCGCGGCGTACTGGTGGCCATGACCGGCGACGGCGTGAACGATGCTCCGGCGCTGGCCCAGGCCGATGTGGGTATCGCCATCGGCGCCGGTTCCGATGTGGCAGTGGAAACCGCCGACGTGATTCTGGTGCGCAGCAACCCGCTCGATGTGGTGGCAATCGTGCAGCTCTCCCGTGCCACCTATCGCAAGATGATACAGAACCTGGTCTGGGCCACGGGCTACAACGTCGTCGCCATTCCGCTGGCGGCCGGCGCGCTCTACGCCTGGGGCGTGGTGCTGACACCCGCCGCAGGTGCAGCACTGATGGCCGCAAGTACGGTGATCGTGGCTATCAATGCGCGACTGCTGAAACTGAAGAAATCAACAACCGTTAAAAAATAAGAATTGGGGAGCCTCATGGATAAAATAATCTGGCTTTCTGTTTTACCCCCACTGTTAACGATTGCGGTTGCAATTTGGTCGAAGAAAATTATTCCTTCACTGTTAGTTGGATTAGTAGCAGGAAGTTATTTATTGAATCCCTCTGCCACTGGTGGCTTTGAAACTGCTGTAGATCAGATTGTAAAAACTTTAACTGACAAGGACAATTTGCAAGTGCTGTTGTTCTTGTATTTGTTCAGCGGGTTAATCGCTCTTATAAGAAACTCAGGGGGTATAGAAGCTTTTTCTGACCTGGCAGAAAAACACATCGCCAGCAAGAAAGGAGTGCTATTAACTTTGTGGGCATTAATTCCTGTTACTTTTATTGATTGCGGCTTCAGGGTCATTGGGGCGGGTTCCATCATCCGCTCACTTGCCGAAAAAAATAAGGTAGCCAAAGAACGGCTTGCATTCATGCTTAACAATACAGCTAGTCCTATTGTGCAACTTATACCCATTGCCACTACTTTTGTAGGTTTTAATGTAGCGATTATTAGTCAGGGTTTAAAAACTGCCGGCGTTGCCGAAAGTAATTCTGCTTATTCTGTTTGGCTTAAAGCTATCCCTTTAGAGTTTTTTAGCATGGTAGTAATTGTTATCACATTTCTTTCGGTATTTTTTCAATTTGCAAATTCCGGTAAACATAAAAACGAATCCAACCTCGAGAAAGATACAAGCAGGATGAGTATGAATATGGAAGTTGCTGCACCTGTATTAAAACCAAGACTAATCAACTTTGTTATTCCGATATTCAGTGTCATCTTGTTAAGCTTTTTCTTCTTTTGGTTTTTTGGAAAAAACAAATCTAACGGAACTTCAGTTATATCTGCAATAACTCATACAGAACCAAACAGAGCCATGCTCGTCGCATTGTTCATTTCAATATTCATGACTTCAATATTTTATTTTTTTCAAAAATATGACCTTAAAAAGATGACAGTAGATTTTATATCAGGTGGAAATGAAATCATGACCACATTGACTATCCTTGCAATAGCCTGGCCATTAGCTGCTGTTTCACAGAGTTTAGGCTTAAGCAGTTTTATACAGCAGCAGTTAGGGAACTCCTTACCTGCCTGGAGTACGCCCGTTTCACTTTTTCTTCTGTCATCCGCAGTAACTTATTTCATAGGCGCATCGTGGGGAGCGGCTTCGTTAATCATGCCTTTCGCAATACCCCTTGCCGTTTCAGTTAATTCGGACATTCCTCTTTGCGTTGCGGCAGTAATTACCGGAGGAACATTTGGAGATGTTACTTCGCCTGTCGCCGGAATGGCCAATATGGCGTCTAACACAGCACATGCTGACCATGCAAAATATTTGAAATATGCCAGCCCTTATAATTTTATTGCAGCAGGCGTTGCTGCTATTTTATTCTTGGCAGCAGGATTTATTTAACGCAGCAATCAATGAACAAACAGTTGAAGAACAGTAACCCGACAGGCCAAGAAGAACTATGTTCGGTAACGTACGGACGCCAAGATAGCTGGGCTGTATAAAAGCTGTTCGTGCAATTGGTCATACTGATTCAGAAGTTGGCTATTTTGTCGAGCAACGGATCATTTCAGTTGATCAACCACAAAATGGGGTATGGCCATGAAACGCATGAACATACGCAAGACATTGAACGCCGTCGCGTTGCCGGGCGGAACGATCATAGCTTCAAGCGCACTGGCCCAGACGCAAGGCGGCTCTGGCTACGGCATGGGCTCCGGCATGATGGGCGGCTATGGCGCAGGCTGGATGGACGGCGGGTACGGCGGGATATGGGGGCTGGTCTTGCTTGTCATCGTGGTTGCCGGCCTTGTGGCCTGGGCCGTCGCGCAAAAGAGAAAGTAAACGAATAGTTCGCTTGGGCTCTTGTCTGGCATTGACGGATATGGCTGGCAATCAAAATGAAATCGCAGAGTTCAAACCATAGTTCCATCACTTAAAAGGAGTCAACCCATGTACGGATTCAGCACTCGGCTGAAGCTGCCGTTCGATACGGCCGTCGCGAAAGTCACCGAAGCCCTGAAAAAAGAAGGCTTCGGCGTACTCACCGATATCGATGTCAAGGCGACATTGAAAGCCAAACTCAACATCGAGCATCGGCCCTATCGCATCCTCGGCGCATGCAATCCGCCACTGGCTCACCGCGCGATCGAGGCCGATCCCGACATCGGCTTGCTGTTGCCGTGCAACGTGGTCGTGCGCGAAGAAGCCGATGGAAGCATAACGGTTGCATTCATGGATCCCGAGGCGGTGCTGAAGCTGGTCGACAAAGCGGAAGTGACTGCCCTCGGCAAGGAAGTACGGGCGCTGTTGCAGAAGGTGTGTACCAGCCTCAAGGCGTAACGCCAGTCCATTGGCGCACGCGCAGCATTAACGGGGGGCCTGGATCATGACAACCAACACTCTCGCGCCGGAACTGCTCCGCAAGATCGACGCCTACTGGCGCGCCGCCAATTACCTGTCGGTTGGCCAGATTTATCTCTATGACAATCCGCTGCTGAAGCGGCCGCTGGCGATCACGGACGTGAAGCGCTTATTGCTGGGACACTGGGGCACGACTCCAGGGCAGAATTTCATTTACGTGCACCTGAACCGGGTCATCAAGCAATACGACCTCGACATGATTTACGTCTCCGGCCCGGGGCACGGCGGCCCGGCCGTCGTCGGCAACACGTATCTGGAGGGCAGCTACAGTGAGATATATCCCGACATAAGCCGGGACGAGGCCGGGCTACAGAAGCTGTTTCTTCAGTTTTCCTTTCCCGGCGGCATTCCCAGCCACTCCTCGCCGGAGTGTCCGGGCTCTATCCATGAGGGCGGCGAGCTGGGCTATTCGCTCAGCCATTCGTTCGGTGCGGTGTTCGACAATCCTGATCTCGTGGTTGCCTGCGTCGTCGGCGATGGCGAGGCGGAAACCGGGCCCCTGGCCACGGCATGGCATTCGAACAAATTCCTCGATCCAGTCACTGATGGTGCGGTGCTGCCGATCCTGCATCTCAACGGCTACAAGATTGCCAACCCGACCGTCCTCGCACGCATCGAGCATGAGGAACTGGAACAACTGCTGCGCGGCTATGGCTGGACGCCTTACTTCGTCGAGGGTCACGAGCCCGAGTTGATGCATGAAGCCATGGCTGCGGTCCTCGACAAGGTGGTTGACGAGATCAAGAGAATCCAGCACGGCGCTCGCGCCAACGGCAACCTCACGCGCCCACGGTGGCCGATGATCGTTCTCAAGTCGCCCAAAGGCTGGACGGGGCCGAAGGTGGTTGATGGCCTGCAAATCGAAGGTACTTTCCGCGCGCATCAGGTGCCGCTTGCCGTGGATGCCGAACATCCCGAACACCTCAAACTGTTGGAAGACTGGCTCAAGAGCTATCGGCCGGAGGAACTCTTTGATGAGCAGGGTCGCTTGAAAGCGGAACTGGCCGATCTGGCACCGAAGGGCGAACGCCGCATGGGCGCGAATCCGCACGCCAACGGCGGCATGCTGCTGCGCGACCTGCGCATGCCGGATTTCCGCGACTACGCAGAAGTTGTGCCGACGCGAGGCGCGCGCGGCATCGGCGATACGCATGTGCTTGGACGTTTCCTGCGCGACGTGGCAAAACAGAACGATGAGCAGCGCAACTTCCGCGTCTTCGGTCCTGACGAGACGCTGTCCAACGGCCTCGAAGCCCTCTTTGAAGTGACCCAACGCCAGTGGGACGCCACTACCATGCCGAACGACGAATGGCTTGCGCCCACAGGTCGCGTGCTGGACTCGATGCTGAGCGAACACCAGTGCGAAGGCTGGCTCGAAGGCTATCTGCTTACTGGGCGGCATGGGCTGTTCAACTGCTACGAGGCCTTCATCCATATCATCGACTCCATGTTCAACCAGCACGCCAAGTGGCTGAAAGTCACCGCGCAACTACCGTGGCGGCGCAAGATCGCCTCGCTGAACTACTTGCTGGCCTCGCATGTCTGGCGGCAGGATCACAACGGCTTCACGCACCAGGATCCCGGTTTCATTGACCATGTCGTGAACAAGAAGGCCGAGGTTGTGCGTGTTTACTTTCCGCCGGACGCCAACTGTCTGCTGTCCGTGATGGACCACTGCCTGCGCAGCCGTCATTATGTTAACGTCGTGATCGCGGGCAAACACCCGGCGCCGCAATGGCTGACGATGGATGCTGCCGTCAAGCACTGCACTGAAGGCATTGGCATCTGGCAATGGGCCAGCAACGACCAGGCCGTTGCGCCCGACGTGGTCATGGCCTGCTGCGGCGATGTGCCCACATTGGAAACACTGGCTGCTGTGTCCATCCTGCGCGAGCATCTGCCCCACCTGAAAATCCGGGTGGTCAACGTCGTTGACCTGATGAAACTTCAGCCGCAGAGCGAACACCCGCACGGCTTGAGCGACACCGATTTCGACGAGCTCTTCACCAGGGACAAGCCGGTCATCTTCGCCTACCATGCCTACCCGTGGTTGATCCACCGGTTGACCTACCGCCGCACCAACCACGACAACATTCATGTTCGCGGCTACAAGGAAGAGGGCACCATCACCACGCC
>JBASWL010000139.1:0-3210 GCA_049276455.1 Georgfuchsia sp.
CTTGTGCTGTGATCGCCTTGACCGTACAGCCAACCGTGCAGACCATTGCCGCATTTCTTGTTGTCTTTCCAATCAGGTGCAGTAGCGATGCCGCCGACACCAGGCCACACGAAGCCGTTTTTGCTGCTCATGTCTGCCTTGCAGCAGAGTAGGACAAGCGCGGTTTCCGGCGCTGTTTTTTTCTTTGATTTTGTTGCCATATTCGCTCCATCAGTTGATGATCAAACCCCGCCAACTACGCTTCGGTGTACTTCACCTAGACCGCCCGTTACCTAGGGCTTTGTGAGCATTCCCGTGTTGATCGCCTCTTGCTCGGTCGTTTCGCATTGTTTGCGAGTTGGATGAAGTATCGGTTATCCGTTATTCTGTGTCAACGGTTTTCTGATATTTATTTCAAAAAATCGTAAAATAAATCTCGAACTAGGGAAAAGCTGGGCATCAAAATATTGTTTGACAAATAACGGAAATCCGTTGTAGGATCAGGCATGGACTGGAAAAACATCATTGCCGAAATTCAGCGTCTAGGCCGATTGACGCAACCACAAATAGCTGAAAAGGTGGGTTGTAGCCAAGCGACCATCAGTGATCTTGTTAACGCAAAAACTAAACAACCGAGTTACCCCTTGGGTGTTGCCATCACGGGCCTGCTCGAAAAATTGCAAGTAGAAAGCGTGGCATAGATGCAGCAATTCACTCTTCCCGCTGGCGGATGCTTTTTTGATGCTGCTGGGCAGGCTGACCGGGTGGAGATACAGGAAGCAAGCAATGGCCGGTGACTGGATCAAGATGCGAACCGACCTACGGGATGACCCTGCCGTGTTTCGGATTGCTGCATTAACACAGCTTGATCGATTCAATATCGTTGGCCGCCTGGCAGCTTTTTGGGGGTGGATTGACAAACACGCTGTAGACGGTCGTGTAGACGGTGGTTCGATTTTGGCGGTAGACGATGTGGTGTCTTTTCCCGGTTTTTCTGCTGCTTTGCAATCTGTTGGGTGGTTGGTTGTAGACGGTGATAGCGTCTACATACCTCACCACGAAAAGCATAACGCAGAATCAGGAAAAGAGCGCACTCTCAAGAATGCAAGACAGGCTAGATGGCGTGCAAAACAAGCTGAAAAAGCACTCCAAAAAGTAGACGATTGCGTAGACGGTAATGTAGACGTCACTTTGTCTACAAAAGCGTCTACCAGAGAAGAGAAGAGAAGAGAAGATATATCTTCTTCACTACGTTCAGAAGATGGCGCTGGTAAACCAGCTTCCACCCGCCCCAAACGGGAGGAAACAAACCTGAAGACGTACCTCGAATCCTGCAAAGCAGCAGGTTTGAAGCCGATCCCCGCCGATCACTCGATCCGAGAATACTGCCGAGACGCTGGCATCAGCGATGAAATGCTTCAGGTGGCATGGGTTGTTTTCCGCGATGAATACACCACCCAGACGACCAAGAAAAACAAGCGCTACAAGGACTGGCCTGGGCATTTTTCCAACGCGGTACGAGGTGGCTGGGCAAAGCTTTGGTACACCGACGCCGAGGGGCAGGTTTCCTGGTCGAGCCGTGGCATGCAGGAAAAAGTAGTGCTTGATGCTCGGTACAAAGCAAAAGAGGCCGCAGCGTGAACATACGTTACTTTCCCGAGATTGATAACGACGTCGCTCACCTGCGCGTGCCACCGAGTTCCATCGAATCGGAGTCAAGCGTCCTTGGTGGGCTGCTGCTGGACACCGGAGTATGGGACCGAGTTGTCGACCTACTGGTTGTGGATGATTTTTACCGGCACGAGCACCGGCTGATTTTTGCGGCGATTTCTACCCTGGCCAACGCGAACAAACCGGCCGATGTTGTCACGGTGTTCGATGAGCTTCAAAAGGCCGGCAATGGTGATGAGGTTGGCGGCATGGTCTACCTCAACTCGCTGGCGCAGTACGTGCCCAGCGCCAGCAACATTCGGCGTTACGCCGAGATCGTGCGCGAGCGCGCCATCCTGAGAAAACTGGTTTCCGTAGGCGATGAAATTTCGTCGGCTGGGTTCAACCCACAGGGAAAACCGGTACTCCAGATCTTGGACGACTGCGAGCAAAAGATTCTCAACATCGGCGAGCAAGGGAAACGCAACAAACACGGCTTCCAGTCGATTGAAACTCTGATGGTCCAGATGCTTGACCGGGTGCAGGAGCTGGCGGACAACCCAAAGGATTTGAGCGGACTTTCCACGGGGTTTTACGACCTGGACCGCATGACAGCAGGATTGCAGCCAGGCGACTTGATTGTTCTGGCGGCCCGGCCATCCATGGGAAAGACCGCGCTGGCCATCAACATCGCCGAGCACGTGGCGCTGAACGAAGGCCTGCCGGTGGCTGTGTTCTCCATGGAAATGGGCGCCGCCCAACTTGCGGTGCGCATGGTGGGGTCAATTGGCCGCATCAACCAAGGGAACTTGCGCACGGGAAAGCTGACGGATGACGAATGGCCACGGATGACTGTTGCTGTAGACAAACTTCGGCAGGTGTCTCTTCACATCGACGAGACCGGCGGCCTGACGGTAGGGCAACTGCGTGCCAACGCTCGCCGATTGGCGCGCGAGTGCGGCGGGAAATTGGGCCTGATTGTCGTGGACTACCTTCAGCTCATGAGCGGCGGGGAAAGCGACGAGAACCGGGCAACTGAGCTTGGCGCCATCACCCGCGGCCTCAAGATGATGGCCAAGGAAATGGACTGTCCGGTGATCGCCTTGTCTCAGCTTAATCGCGGCGTGGAAGCGCGACAAGACAAGCGTCCCCTGATGAGCGACTTGCGCGAGTCTGGCGCCATTGAGCAAGACGCCGACATCATCATGTTCATCTACCGCGACGAGTACTACACCAAAGATGCTTGCCGTGAACCCGGTGTCGCGGAAATCATCATTGCCAAGCAGCGCAGCGGCCCGACCGGGACGGCTCGCCTGGCGTTCCTCAATCACCTGACAAGGTTTGAGAGCTTGGCGCCCGGCTACATGCGGCCCGACCTACCCCTACGGCCGGCGGCCAAGCCGCGCCAGTACACGGAGGATGTATGAGTGATTTGTATGTGCTTAAGTGGAGCAAGAAGCAGAACGCAACGCATATCCCGCTGGCAGTTGGAAATCTTGAAGACGTGCCTGCCGCGGACATCAATTTTGTGATGGATGCACCCAACGCCCACAAGGGAACGTGGGGATGCGTATGCTGATC
>JBASWL010000140.1:0-7494 GCA_049276455.1 Georgfuchsia sp.
CCCAGTAAAATCATGTGGCGCACGTCCACCTTGCCGGATAACTTACCCACGGCGATCATGGCGAACATGGTGCCAACGCCGCGCGGAGCCATCAGATAGCCGACATCGATCACAGGATAGCCCATCAGGTTTTGCATGAATGGCGGCAGCAAGGCCATCGTGGCGAGCAGAATGATACCCACAATGAAAATGAACAACAGGCCGACACTGAAGTTGCGGTCCTTGAACAGCCCGGGTTCGATGAACGGATGCTCGTGCGTGAATATGTGAGCGATGAAGAGATAGAGCGCCAGGCCGGAGAGCATGGCCTCGATTACCACTTCCGGGTTGGTAAACCAGTCAAGCGATTCGCCGCGATCCAGCATCATCTGCAGCGCGCCGATGCCGAGGCTCAGCAGCGCGAAGCCGAGAAGGTCGAAGCGTCGCGTGCGGTCGATCGGCGTTTCACGCAGGAACGCCGCCAGTCCGAGCCAGGCCAGCACACCGAACGGCAAGTTGATGTAGAACACCCAGCGCCAGTTGTAATACTCGGTTAGCCAGCCGCCGAGCGAGGGGCCGAGAATCGGCCCCACCATCACGCCCACGCCCCACATCGCCATCGCCGCTCCATGGCGCTCGCGAGGATAGGTATCGAGGAGCACGGCTTGCGACAATGGCACGAGGCTCGCGCCGAATATCCCTTGCAGCAGGCGAAACAGAACAATCTGGTTCAGGCTTTGCGCCGCGCCACAGAGCATCGATGCCACCGTAAAGCCGACCACCGACCACATGAAAATGCGCTTGCGTCCCCAGCGCGCCGAGAGGAAACCGGTCAGTGGCATGAAGATCGCCGCCGCCACGATATAGGAGGTCAGTACCCAGGCAATCTGATCCTGGGTCGCGCCCATAGTCCCCTGCATGTGCGGTAGCGCAACGTTCGCGATCGTGGTGTCCAAAGCCTGCATGATGGTCGCCAGCATGACCGACACGGTGACCAAGCCACGATGTGCGCTTTCCGGGTTTGCGGCTGTCGTGGCGGCAGTCATTGTTTGATCTCAGAGCGAGAACCCAAGTACGCGACGGCGATGGCCGGTGTCGATTTCCACGGTGGTGCTCAGCCCTGCGCGCAGTTGCGGCATGGTCGGTGCGGCTTCGATCTTGATCCGCACGGGCACCCTCTGCGCGATCTTGACCCAGTTGCCGGTGGCATTCTGTGCTGGGATAACCGAGAACTCTGCCCCTGTGGCGGGACTCAGGCTTTCCACCACGCCCTTCCATGCCGCATCGGGGTAGGTATCGACACGGATGGTGACAGGTTGGCCCGGATGAGCGTAGGTGAGATCGGTCTCGGTGAAATTGGCTTCGACCCACAAGTTGCCGCTGACCACCAAGGCCAACGCTATGGAACCGGCGGCGACATACTGCCCAGGCTTGGGTGGCTTGCTCACTATGCCGGGCAGCGAGGCGCGCACCTCGGCCCGCGCCAGATCGAGCCTGGCTTGTTCCAGTTCGGCCAGCGCGACGCGATAGCTTGGGTGGCGCTCCACTGGTGAATCGACGCTGCCGCCTAAGGTTTCCGCGATGCGCTTCAAGTCCTGGTCCAATGCGCTGATTTGCTGCTCAGCGAGGTCGGTGCTTTGCTTCGCATCGTCGAACTTGGAAGCGGAAATGAAATTCTTGGCCACCAAATCGGCTTGGCGTTGCTGGTCTTTCTGGGAGAAGGCGTACTTGATTCGGGCCAGCGCGATTTCCGCCTGTCTCTCGCGGTAACTCGCTTTGAGCGCTGCCAGATCGGTGCGCACCTGCGCCAATTTGGCTTCGGCTTTGGCTACGGCTACCTGAAACGGCGCAGGATCGAGCCGGAACAACGGTTGGCCGGCATTGACGGATTGGTTTTCATCAACCAGTACTTCCGTAACCGTGCCGGACACCGCGGCGCTGACGGGGACCTTGTCCGCCTTGATATAAGCATTGTCGGTTTCGACGTAGCGCCCGCCCTTGAGGTACACAACTCCGACTACAAGCGCGGCGATCAATGGAACCACAACCAGCAGGATCAGCCGTTTCAAGCGACGCTTGGGTGGTCGTACATCGGCGATGGTTGTTTCGTTGTCGATCAATGCATTGCTCATGAACAGGTGACTCCAGTAATAGCGTTGTTTCGCGGGTTATCACCGCGAGCCAAGGTTGTCGCGCATCTTGCGCAGTGCGACGAAGAGCATGGCGGCTTGTTGTTTGTTGAGATCGCGCAGGGCATCGGCCTGTATCGCCTCGGTGACCTGTCTGATTGCGGCCAGGTGGGATGTTGCGGCAGGTGTCAAGAACATCTGATATGCCCGCCGATCTGCGGGATCGGAGCGACGTTCGACCAATCCGGCATCCGCCAGTTGATCGATCAACCGGGCGAGCGTGATGGGTTGCACTTCCAGCATTTCTGCCAAATCGACTTGGCGAACACCTTCATGGCGAGATAGGTAAACGAGCGCCCGAGCCTGCGCTAGGGTAAGAGAACTCCCTTCAAGGCGCCGCTGAAAGTTCTGCCGAAGCAGGCGAAAGACGTCCGCCAGAAGAAAACCGAGACTGTCACGCTGCATGTCCAAGCACCAAAGTAGTAAGCATTGCTTATTATATATTGAACACTTTGTGACTCGCAAGGCGAGCGTCGGCACGGGCGCTACCGGAATTCTGCACTATGCGCGCGTCATGCCAAGTGGCGCCTTCGTTTAAGGCGATGAAAAACACCTTGATATGAAGGCGTATGCGGGAGTGGATGGCAGGTCCAAACTCAGCCATTCAATCATCAATATTGCATTTAGCTTTGGATCATTACTTGTAAAAATTGGTGCGTATAGTAAGTAGAGTAGCCTGCAATAATTGCGGAAATACAATTTACCTATCTGCAATCCAATATTTCTGATCATTAAAAAAAACTGTGATATTTCCATCACCAGCGTCAACAATGTTCTGAATAGGCAGAGTTTTACCTACTTTTCTAGGTAGTCCATGAAAATAAGCCAAAGCTACTGTGAGATGAAGCCAAGTGTGTGACGTTTGAATATATTTTACAATCGTATTCGCAGACATGCAAAACTTAAGAATCAAATTACGTCTGAATTTGCCAAAACTTACATGCAAAATACAGAGAAAAATGCTGCATAATAATCAAACTTGCCCTGCTACAAAATCGGGTCTGACTCATTAGGAGGATCACCAGCATGAAAAATGAAACAGGTAACAATATTGGAGGCGGTAACGATACGGCCGCGCTCGAAGCTGAAGTGCGTAGCGCCGTCGAACAGGATCACGATTTACAGGAGGTTGTGCGGCAGCTCACCTTGCGCAAGATCAGCGCGGAATCACATGATATCGAATCTCTGCGGCAGATTGCAAGTGCCGTGCTGAGTGGCGCTCGGGCTGGAGCGCAAAAAGAGTTACACCAGTCAGCTGCGCAAATCGAAATCACACGAGCGCGTCTTAAACAGGTCGTTACAGGGTTGGATGCGGCGCTGGCACAGTTTGCCGAAGCCTCTAAACTGGCGTTGGAAGAAGCGGCGGGTCGGGCGCAGACATTTTCCAGTGAAGACCTCGTCCGCGCACGGACCGATCTGGAAAGTCTAGAGACGATGTTTCTGGAAACCTTGCAAAGCTCGGCCTTGGGTGCCAAGGACGCGGCGGGAGATATCCTCCACGACCTAGCCTCGCACGTCCGTGTCTATGGTTCAGCCGTGGGCGTGCAACTGAAGGATACACTGGCTGTTATTACGCACCAGCTTGGCATGGCGGGACGCGCTCAGGTTGGGGCTGGTCTGCATCTAGCACAAGCCACTTCCGAATTGTTGCGTCAAATCGCTGCCGGCGTTCTCACTGGCTTGGCTGATCACGTCAAGCCTGAACATCCCCAAGACCAGGAAAACTGATGCTGTGGCAGGCGCTGACAGCGATACGCGACCTTGGCCGTCTTCACGACATTGCCTCAATCCTAGTTCGCTACGGTTTCGGCGACATGGTTCGCCGGATAGGTCTGGCCAATGCCTTGGAACGAGCTGGGCGTGCATTGCATTGGAGCAATGCAGAAGAGTTCGCGCACCTTCCTCCTCCCGCTCGGGTGCGGCGGGCGCTGGAGGAGATGGGACCAACTTTCGTCAAACTTGGTCAGGTACTCGCGACCCGCGTTGACCTATTAGAATCGGAATGGATTGCCGAATTCGGTAAGCTGCAGGACAGTGCACCCGCTGCACCTTATGCCGAGATATGTCAGCAGCTCACTGAAGATCTAGGGGCACCGCCCGAGGAAATATTTACTGTTTTCGATCCCGTCCCGTTGGCCGCCGCCTCCATCGCGCAAGTGCACCGCGCCCGCCTCGCAGACAGCAGTGAAGTGGTAGTCAAAGTACGTCGACCCGGTATACGACCGATCATCGAAGCCGACCTACGCTGGCTCTCAAGGCTGGCAGAACTAGCTGAGATGGAGAGCCCGGAACTGCGCAGTTTCCACCCACAGGAAGTGGTGCGGCAGTTTGCCCAGTCACTTAGGCGTGAGCTCGACTTTGCCGGTGAATGCCGCAATGCCGAGCGAATCGCAGAAAATTTTGCAGGGTATACTGACAAAGACGAGTCCATTGCAGAAGCGGTGCTTGAAGTATCTTCGGCACTCCCGATCATCATTATCCCCCGAGTTTATTGGGCATGGACTTGCGAGCGGGTTTGCGTGCAGGAATTCATCGACGGTATTTCAGGACGCAAGCTTGCCGCTGTCGATCAGGCTGGCCTCGACCGCAAGATACTCGCCCGCCGCGGAGCGCGTGCGGTGCTGAAAATGATCGTCGAGGATGGTGTTTTCCATGCTGACCCGCACCCCGGTAACGTATTTTACCTGCTCGGCAACCGCATTGCCTTCATTGACTTCGGTATGATTGGGCGGCTAACAGACGAACGCCGTGATCAGTTGATTCAACTGCTGTTGGGACTAGTGCGGCATGAGCCCATGCGCGTAGCCGATGTGATGCTTGACTGGACAGGCGACGCAGCGGTGGATGAGGACGGCCTGATACTTGAAATCCAGACTTTCGTCGATCAATATCACGGGGTGGCACTAAAGCAGTTAAGCCTCGGCGCCATGCTCTCCGACCTGGTGGCTATTCTTCGCCAGCACCAGTTAACTCTGCCAGCCGATCTGACGATGCTGATCAAAGCCTTCATCTCGCTTGAGGGTATGGGCCGCGAGCTTGATCCGGACTTTGATATGGCCAGCGAGGCGATGCCCTTGCTGGAGCAGGCGCTACGTAAGCGTTATATGCCAGCATCACTCCTCAAGCGCGGCCGTTGGGCGGTCGGTGAGGCGCTGGCGCTTATCGCCGACTTGCCACGTGACCTCTCCCGGCTGTTGCGTGCCGCCCGGCGCGGCCGGCTGGAAATCCATATTGACATCACACACCTGAGGCGCTTCGGCAACCAGCTTGACAGTGCTGCCAACAGGCTGGTGATCGGCATTGTCGTTGCTGCGCTTATTATCGGTTCCTCCATCGTCATGACCGTGCCTGGCGGCCCCAGCTTGCTGGGGCTGCCCTTCTTTGGTCTACTCGGTTTTTTTGGCGCAGTGATCGGTGGCATATGGTTAATGCTGTCGATCTGGAAGAGTAGCAAAGCGGATCGGGAGTGACAGCGATGATGAGAAAGATAATCGACAGCAACCCAGGCCGCCCCAAGGTCGGCTTGGCGCTGGGCAGCGGCTCGGCTCGGGGGCTCGCACATCTTGGCGTAATCCGGGCGATCGAGGATGCTGGCATCGAGGTGGACTTCATCGCTGGTACTAGCATGGGTGCACTCATCGGGGCGATCCATGCTGCTGGAAAACTAGATGATCTGGAAGATACTTTTCAGACATTCGACTGGAAAAAGACGGTTTCCTTCTTCGACGTCATTTTACCCAAGTCTGGCCTGTTCGACGGTGCCAAGATCAGCGACCTAGTGCGCGCGTATGTTCATGCCAACTCGATCGAGGCGCTGCCAAAACCTTTTGCTGCAGTGGCAACCGATATCGTTAGCGGTGAGGAGGTCGTTATCCGGTCAGGTGACGTGATCGAGGCAGTGCGCGCCAGCATATCAGTGCCTGGCATTTTTACTCCGGTACGCAGCAACGGGCGAATTCTGGTGGATGGCGGGCTCACTAACCCAGTGCCGGTGAGCGTGGCTCGCGCCATGGGAGCCGACATGGTAATCGCGGTTGATCTCAATCACGAAATTATCGCAGGTAAAAATTTCAAACCGCTATTGAATTTGTCCAGAATAAGTCAAAATTCAGAGCTATCCAGCCAATTCGGACGCTGGGTAGACAGTTACCGCCAGGCTATGCAGGAACTCAAGGCCAAATTGCTTACCCGCGAAACACCTGGTGCGGCACAGTTTTCCCGCTGGGCATCGACCGAAGAAGCATTACCGAGTATTTTTGAAGTACTGCTGGCCTCAGTCAACGTCATGGAAACACGCATCACGCAAACGCGTCTGGGTCTGGAGCAACCAGATATTCTGATCCAGCCGCCGCTGGGTCATATTCGCTTCCTGGAATTTAGCCGTGCCGAAGAAATCATTCATATTGGTTATGAACATGCAGCGCAGCAACTCGCGCAAATGGAAATCGGAAGGTTAAAAGGAGCGCATATTGGACACGACTAATACTACCTGATTTGCGGGACTGACACTATTGATGGCATACTGGCATGGTGGGTCGAAAGTCGGCTTGAAATCCGTATCACTCAAAGTAACTAAATTCGACCCTATTGAGAGACATGAATAACTACCTATTTTTAATTGTATCCAGCTTCCTGGTAATAGTGGGCGGTCTAGCCGCTCCACCTGCCATTGCAGGGTCGGCTTGGCTTATTGCAACTCCTGATGAGACTGCGCGGGCGGGCGCGCCTATCATGCTTGAAATCATCAAACCAGTGACCCAGACCGAGTGGCCATTGACGCTCAGACTCAGGTTAGTGCGCGACGACAGGGCGCTGGAAGTGGAACTTGCTATCGTAGATCCAGTTTTGACAGAGGACACACGCCGAACGTATCGCGGGGTATTGCCAGATCATCTATCAGGGCTGGTTCGGGCACATCTGGCTGGAGCCGAATCGAACCGGCTGGCCCTCGTCGTCACAGCCGCCGATCCGATCGAGCGGATGCGTGCGCCCATGTATAGCGACACGAGGCCCGTCACGCGATCCAGCGGTACAGGCAGCAAATTATTTGCCACGGACGAACCGGCGTTGTCGGCCAATGAGCCCATGTACTTTGTCGCGGGTGATGGTGGTGGAGCCGCTGCCCGATTCCAATTGAGCTTCAAGTACCGGTTTTTCGACCCTGATAGCTATCCGGTGCAGAGGATTCCATTTCTATCCCGTCTGCATTTCGGCTATACGCAGACTTCAATCTGGGATCTGGGCGCCAATTCGTCGCCATTTCGCGATACCAGCTACCGGCCCAGTCTCTTTTGGCAGGGAGAGACTCACGATGAAAGCCGCCTGA
>JBASWL010000141.1:0-2313 GCA_049276455.1 Georgfuchsia sp.
TCAGGCGGCTTTCATCGTGAGTCTCTCCCTGCCAAAAGAGACTGGGCCGGTAGCTGGTATCGCGAAATGGCGACGAATTGGCGCCCAGATCCCAGATTGAAGTCTGCGTATAGCCGAAATGCAGACGAGATAGAAATGGAATCCACTGCACCGGATGGCTATCAGGGTCGAAAAGCCGGTACTTGAAGCTCAATTGGAATCGGGCAGTGGCTCCGCCACCACCACCACCCACGACAAAGTACATGGGCTCATTGGCCGACAACGCCGGTTCGTCCGTGGCAAATAACTTGCCGCCTGTGGCGCTGGATCGAGTGACGGGCGTCGTGTCCCCATCCCTGGGCGCACGCATTTGCTCGATCGGATCGGCGGCAGTGACCACGAGGGCCAGCCGGTTCGATTCGGCTCCAGCCAGATGTGCCCGAACCAGCCCTGATAGATGGGCAGGCAATACTCCGCGATACGTTCGGCGTGTGTCCTCTGTCAAAACCGGATCTACGATAGCAAGTTCCACTTCCAGCGCCCTGTCGTCGCGCACTAACCTGAGCCTGAGCGTGTCCGGCCAATCCGCCTGCGCCGCCGGTTTGACGACATCGAGCACGATCGGCGCCCCCGCGCGCGCAGTCTCGTCGGGAGTGGCGATCAGCCAAGCTGGCGCGGCGGCGGCGGGTAGTGCGACCAAGCACAGACAGAGCGCGGCTAGCCTCATCGAAGCGGCCAGCGGCAGCAGGCCGCGAAGTCTAGCGAGCGATTCATGATGTTTTTTCATGTCGCTAATCAGATGTTCATTTTATGTCGGCGTCAGTTGCTGGTTGCCGCGGTAAGCGGTGGATCCACGGCCATGGGGAAACCCTCTTGCTGCGTATGCACCAGACGATGGAAATCGGCGGGCGGTACCGGGCGGCTGAAGAGGAAGCCCTGGCATTGATCGACGCCCAAGGCCCTGAGCAAGCTGGCTTGCCCTTCGCTCTCGATTCCTTCGGCGATCGTATCGAGCCCAAGCGCCTTGGCCATGGAGACGATGGCATTTGCGATGGCGACAGCGTCGGAGTTGTCCGGCAGGTCACGGACGAAAGATATGTCGATCTTGAGCGAGTCGATGGGTAGCTGCCGCAGATAGCCAAAGGACGAGTAGCCGGTACCGAAGTCATCCAGTGAGATGGCCGCGCCCAGTGCCTTGATCTGACGCATTCGCTCGCCGACCAACCGAACGTCGTTTGCCACTACCGATTCGGTGAGCTCGACCATAAGCCGGTGAGGGTCGGCTCGTGCATGTCGCAGCGCTGTATCGATATGCTGGACGAGGTGCGGCTGGTAGAAATCGAGCGCAGAGAAATTGACCGCGACCGAAATCGAGGTGTCGGCGCACCGGGAAATCTCCTCCAGAGATCGGCGCAGCATCCAGTCTGTGATTCTTCCGATCAGCCCGAGCCGCTCGGCAATTGGAATGAATTCGCCCGGCGAAACCGTGCCAAGCGCGGGATCGGACCATCGGACCAGCGCCTCGGCACCGACGATCCGCCGATCGGCAAAACGGACCTTCGGTTGCAGCACAAGAGATAGGGCTTCCTCGGTGATAGCTTGCTGAAGTTGGGTTTCAATCTGATATTCCCGGCGAGAGATTTGGTATAGCTGGTCCGTAAATTCGTTTATCTGGCCCTTGCCATTGCCCGCTCGGTCGCATGCCCACTGCGCCGCGCGCAGCAGCCTGTCCACGTCGCCGATCCCGTGCGATATGCCGATCGTCGCGGTCAGGGAGAAGTGCATTGTTCCCTGGGTAAAAGGCTTCGCGAGCGCTTGAGCAAGGGCCTCGGTGCGCGCGGCGACGCTTTCAGGAAGGAGAACGGCGAAGGTGTCTTCGCGGACTCGACCGGCGGTTTCACCGGGGCACAAAAAGTCCCTCAGCCGCGACGCCACCTCTCTCAGCACTGTAATTGACCACGCTTCACCGTAGAGAAGGGAGAGATGGCGGAACTCTTCGAGGCGGAAAACAACGACCCGTGCCAAGCCGCTCTCCAGAACGCGGCAACTCGCCGCCCATCCGCGGTAGTTGAAAAGCTCGCTGTCGGTATCATGGGTGGCGAGGAAACGCATGCGATCTTCCGCCTGCTGGCGTTCGCTCATGTCGCGGACGAAGCCGGTGAAGTAGCGCTTCTCCCCCTGCACGAACGACGAAATGCCGACCTCGACGGGGAAGCAGCTGCCGTCCTTGCGTTGGCCGTCGAGCCGGACTCCGCTTCCCAGCACGTGTTTTACGCCGCGGTCGGGACTGAAGGCTCGGAGGAAACCGTCATGCTTTTCCTTCAGGGGTGATGG
>JBASWL010000142.1:0-2124 GCA_049276455.1 Georgfuchsia sp.
GGATTCCATTTCTATCCCGTCTGCATTTCGGCTATACGCAGACTTCAATCTGGGATCTGGGCGCCAATTCGTCGCCATTTCGCGATACCAGCTACCGGCCAAGTCTCTTTTGGCAGGGAGAGACTCACGGTGAGAGCCGCCTGATGCCCGAGGTGCTGCGCGCCGGTTTCGAGCACGAATCAAACGGCAAGGATGGCCTGAATTCGCGCAGCATCAACATGCTCTTCGCGCAGCCCGTCTGGCGCACCGGGTTTTCGGATGGACGCACGTTGATCTTCGCCCCCAAGGTTTATGGCTATCTGGAAAAATCAGACAACCCGGACATCCAGCGCTACCGGGGTTACGCGGACTGGATTCTTCGCTATGGCCGCGAGGACGGCTGGCTTTTGGCAACGCAGTTACGCAACGGTACCTCAGGGCATGGCAGCGCCCAGTTCGATCTTTCCTACCCGCTACGCCAACCGATTTTCGCCCGCACCGGCGGCTTCCTGCACTTCCAGCTATTCAAGGGGTACGGTGAAAGTCTGCTCGACTACAATCTGGACCGTGGAACGCAAGTGAGGGTGGGGTTTTCAATTGTTCGCTGATGAGAGAGTGTCCCTATGAAAAGATGCGGGCCTAAATATCGGCATCTGCGCGGTGTGGCCGCCCTGTGCGCACTGGCCGGTGCGCTGGCACTGGCCGGTTGCTCACTGGCTCCACTTTATAAAGCACCGTCGCTGCCGGTCGCCATGGCCTATCCCGCCGATGCCCGGATGCAACCGAACGCAACAACCGAAGGCCGCATCGCCGCCGAGACCGCCTGGCACGACTATTTCGTTGATCCGCATCTACGGGCGCTCATTGCACGGGCACTGGATAACAGTCGCGACCTGAAAACCGCGGTACTGCGCGTCGCGGAAGCCCGGGCCGCTTATGGCATCCAGCGGGCTGACCAGTTGCCGACCATCGCGGCCACGGCCAATGGCAGCCGGGCACGTGTGCCGGGCGACCTCAACATAAGCGGGCAATCCATTGTCAGCAGCCAGTATCAGGTGGGCGCGGGGCTGGCCACCTGGGAGTTGGACTTCTGGGGCCGCGTGCGCAACCTGAAGGATGCCGCGCTGGAAAACTACCTGGCCACCGATGACGCGCGCCGCGCCATCACGCTCAGCCTGATTGCCCAGGTGGCGGACAGTTATCTGGCGCTGCGCGAACTGGATGAGCGCATCGCGCTGGCGCGGCAGACCATCGCCAGCCGCGAGGAATCGTTGCGCATTTTCAAGCGGCGCTTTGAAGTCGGCGCGATCGCAAAGATGGACCTGGTACAAGTGGAAGTTCTGCTGCAACAGGCGCAAACCCTGACCGCGCAACTCGAACAGGGGCGAGACGTCCAGGCGCATGCGCTGGCTTTGCTGGTCGGCTCGCCGCTACCGCCCCTGCCGGAAAATACCGGCCTCAGCGACGATGTAGTGGCGCGTGAACTGCGCGTTGGCCTGCCCTCCGACCTGCTGTTGCAACGCCCCGATATCGTCGCGGCCGAGCACCAGCTGCGCGCCGTCCACGCCAACATCGGCGCGGCGCGCGCGGCCTTTTTCCCGCGCATTACCTTGACCGGTTCGGCAGGCACGGCCAGCGCCGGGCTCGATGGCCTGTTCGATTCCGGCAGCCGCGCCTGGAGCTTTATGCCCAGCCTTTCCTTGCCGATTTTCGATGCCGGGCGCAACCGCGCCAACCTTGATCTGGCCGAAGTCCGCCGCGACCTGGCGGTGACGAATTATGAAAAAACCGTGCAGACGGCTTTCCGTGATGTGTCCGATGCCTTATCCGCCCGCCACTGGCTGACTGAGCAGGTGCGCATCGCACAGGCGACGCTGGCGGCGCAAACCGAACGTGCGCGGCTATCCCTGTTGCGTTATGACAATGGCAGCGCCCCTTATTTTGAAGTCCTGGATGCCCAGCGCGACCTGCTCACGGCCGAGCAGCAACTGGTGCAGACGCGCCGCGCCCTGCTCTCCAGCCGCGTAAGCCTGTACGCAGCGCTGGGCGGCGGCAGCCAGGAATTTGCCGCCCCGGTGGATACGGCAACCCGCCCGGCAAATTAAAACGACAGAGCACACGAGAACTCACCATGAATCCATTAAG
>JBASWL010000143.1:0-4679 GCA_049276455.1 Georgfuchsia sp.
TGGATTTTAGTGCTCAATCCGCCACGTGAGCGCCCGAGCGCTTGGTTGCCTTTTTTTGGGTGCTCCTGCCGCATGCTGATGGGCGCGCACAATGGTGCTGTCGATGAACACTTCCTCAAAGTCTGCAAAATTGCTTGCCGAAGGCGTCTGGCGCCTCGTTTTCGCGGCCTGTTCCGTCCATCGTGGTCACTCCGGGCATCTCAGGACGCAACTTGGGCACGGAGAGCGAACAATCGCCGCTTCTCGATTCCTCGAACCGGCACTATCGACCCATCTTGGGCTTTCCAACCTGCGAAAGACGCACGCAAAAGGAGGACGGCCGGATAACGGGATGTCTCATCAAGGTACCCCTAAGCAGGGTGCTGGGCCATCCAGTGCCTGGCAATCTCTTCCCGCCGGCATATCCAAACCGAGTCGTGACCTTGCACGTAATCGAGAAAGCGCGCCAGCGCCAATGCGCGCGCGGGATGACCGCTGATCCGGCCATGCAGACCCACGCTCATCATTTTCGGACATTGCGCGCCCTCTTGCCACAATTGATCGAAAGCGTCCTTGATCTGCCGAAAGAAGTCCTCCCCGGAAGAAAATCCGTTTGGCAGCAGATAGCGGGCATCGTTGTTGACCAGAGTGTATGGGATCACCAAGTGCGCGGGTGATCCGGCGAGCCAATAGGGCAGGTCATCGTTGTAGGCGTCTGAGCTGTAGAGGAACCCGCCGTCTTCGCGCAACAGACGGCGGGTATTTGGACTCACCCGCCCCGTGTACCAGCCAACGGGGCGCTTGCCGCAAATCCGCTCGATAACCTCTATGGTCTGGCGGACATGGCGGCGCTCTTCGACTTCGGGGATGTCGCGATAGTCCAGCCACCGGTAGCCATGCCCGGCGACCTCGTGCCCCGCAGCGCTAAGCGCGCGGCCGACGTCCGGATTGAGTTCCAGTGCACGGCCCACGACGAAGGCGGTCAGTGGCAGACCACGGGCGTTGAACATTTCAAGGATTCGCCATACGCCTGCGCGCGACCCGTATTCATACATTCCCTCGATGCTTAAGTCACGTTTTCCGGTACGAGGTGGGCGCCCAGGCAGCTCGTGCAGATATGCCTCGGACTGGGCATCGCCATTGAGGATGCATGACTCTGCTCCCTCCTCGATGTTAAGCACAAACTGAATCGCGACCCGCGTCTCGCCCGGCCAGTGCGGATGGGGCGGGCAGCTGCCGTAACCGACGAGGTCGCGCTCCGACATCAGCCCAGCTCGAAGGTAGTGACACCAAAGACACGCTCGTGCGCAAGAGCGGGAGGCGGACCGAGATACATCCGAGCGCAGCCAAACACCTCGGTCATCTGGTGTTGATGCGCGAGCTTGATCGCGGCGGGGTTGTTCTCCGGGACATCGAGGAACAACGGTCCGCCAGCCGCGAACTCTGCCAGGCGCGTGTAAAGGACTTCAGCCGCCAGGGCGTCGTCGGCGAACAGGGGGCCGATCTTGCATCCTTCTCCGCAGCGTCGCACCACCCCATATCCGCTCAACTTTCCATCGCGCTGGCAAGCCAGTGCAAGCGCATCTGGTTGGGCTATCCAGCCGCTCAGGAAGGTTGGACGCGAGGCGGGGAAGCAGGCACGGTCGTAATCGAGAAGTTGATCGAATGGAACGGCGGCCAGCGGGACGATGCTTTTATCGTTGACCGGCCGGGCTACCCGACGCGCCGCGATCTCGGCACGAAAGCGTATGTCGCGATGGGAGAAGACGAAGCCACCGTGCGCATAGTAGTCCTGCATTGTGAAAACGCCGTCCATGCCGATGCTCGCGCCCGGACGCAGGCGGGCCAGAAGCCTTTCGCGGCGCGCATGCCAGAGCGCATTGCCGAGACCCAGGCCACGATATTCGGGCCGGACGATGAAGAAGCCCATGAAGCCGAATTCGCCGCTGTAGGAAGTGATGGCCCCGCCGCCAATCAACTCGCCGTCCACGTCCGCCGCGATGAAAGCCCCGGGGTCCGTAGCCCAGAACAGATCGGCATCGTGAAGGCCGGGATTCCAACCCTCACGCGCGGCCCAGCCAACGAGTTCATCCACCTCAGAGCGGGTCATGTTGCGCATGACCAAGTCATTCGCCATCGTAATGTACTCCTCAGGTCGTTCGTCGATCCAGCGTTCCGGCTTCTCTGGGGGGCTTGAAAAACCTGGCGCAGCTCAGGCTGTCGCAGGCTCATCATCAACGACCATGATTACAGGTCTCATCCCCATAGTAGATACCTTCTTTACCGACAGCAATGTAGCAAAAATACCTCCTCGATCCACTATCCCGACTATTTTAGTTGGTCTATATTGACAAGCATGGGACAACCCGACCTGACTATTGGTTTTTCATGTTTCCCCAAGAAGTGAGCAGTTGGCGTTTGGTCTATGTCAGCAAAGCACAACAGAGCGATGACTCCTCATCAGAGCATTAGAACAAGGAGAACAACATCATGCTTGATACAACCAATCATGGAAATGCAAACATCGGCGCTCACTTGCCATATCTGTGCGTCACCTTGCCCTCACGCCAAATGCGGACCTTTGCTCAGTCCAGTAGCATCCCGGATGCAATGATGGCGAGGATGCCCGGAACATCACCTACGTAACAAGTAACGATCAGGAGGACACATGGACCGCTTCCTAATACAGATTGCTACGCTGGGCTGCATGCTATTAGTGAGTATTCCGGCCGTATGGGCGTCACCTCAGACCGATTTGTGGCAGGCAGCGGAAATTGCAGACCAGGCTGGACTTGCCAAGGCACTGCGGGCTGGAGCCAATGCCAATGCAACCGATCAGGATGGCTGGTCGGCACTGTTGTTCGCCGCCACATCTGGAAACCTCTCCGTAGTCAGCAGGCTGCTGGTGGAACATGCCGATCCAAACCTTGCCAGCAAAGACGGACAGACACCCCTGATGGGGGCAGTCGTCGGCGGCAATGCCGCCGTGGTGAAAAAGCTGCTTGCGGCAGGAGCGCACGCCGGCTCCAGACTCCCTTCGGGTAAAACCGCCGCCGACCTGGCGCGCTCACTCGGCCGGGCGGATATTGTCAAGCTGCTGGCCAAAAGCGAAACCCGCGACGCGATCGAGGCTGTTGAGACGGCGCCCGCGGTAAAAATGGCCGCCTCGTCACCGGATGCTGGCACGAGCAAAAAGGTGGGAGGGGTCAGCGATGAGACGATCCGCGCATTCCTTGTGGAGCAATCCAGTACGGACAACAAGCTGCAACAGATTAAGCAGCAGCAGAGTTCGGCCAATAAGGGAATCGCTGAAGCGTACCGAAAGAAGATGGAGATAACCCAGATTGCTCAGCAACAATATCGCGACTGTCTGGGCCGGATCGATCAATGCAAGAAAAACTGCAGTGATACCGGGGATACCGAAATCATTAGCGCGGGTATCGCCGGGGCAATTCTCGGCAGAGCGGGAGCTAATACCGGAAACGCCGCGATGTCGGCGTACAACTCCGCGGTCAAGGCTGATGCCTGCGCCGCAAACTGTGATACGTCAATCAGCTGCGAATCGGTGAGGCCGCGATGATTCAATTTGCCACCCTTCTGCTGCTCGGCAGCATCCTGTGCGCCCCGGCCTTTGGAGCGGCCACCGTCGGCGCCACGGACGGCTATACCGGGGGAAAGGCAGTTTCTGCCAAGAACCGCCTTAAATCGGCAATCGACAACCCCTCGAAAGGGAGCGCAAAGGGAGGTGATTCCTCCGCCAAAGGTCGCCTCAAGGCGGCGACGTCCGACGGCCCCATGGAAGGCTATACCTGGGAGAAGTCGAGTTCCGCAAAAAGGAAGATGAATGAGGCCGCCGAAGCGCCGCCCGGCCCCATCACCTACCAAAGCGACAAGTTGAACTGCGGCTTTCTGACCAAGCCGCTTTTGCGCGCGGATGGAGGGGGGCTGAACGCGCATGCGGGCGGCTCCGTCACTTGTCACATGGGACGGATCATGCACTGCCTCAACGGCGTATGGAACGATCGTGGCCCTTGCGATTGGCCGGAGAATAAACAGGCCTACTGGGTCGAAGGTTCACCTCCACCCGGTACGCCGCCTGAGGAGAGCAAGAAACCTGAGGAGCCCGACGGGAGCAACCAGGCGGGCGGTAGCGGTGCTCAGCAGGGGGGGCATAGTATTCTTCTGGGCAACAATCCGCGGGAACAGCAACTGGAACAGGAGCGGCAGCAGCTGCTGGACGAGGTTCAGCGTTTGCAGCAGTTGCAGGGGGGTAGCCCATCGCAGGGTCAAAGAAATCCTGGAACCGGGTCGGGCAACCGAATGCCGCCTCAGGGTCAAGGAAGCGCCGAAATCGGTACGGGCAACCGGATGCCGCTCACAGGTGGGGGTAATGCACCACTCTGTGCCCAGGCGAAAGAAGCAATTGCGGTAACTGACGGCAATATGCGGCAGATAGAGGCGTATTCGCGGGCGACAACAACGGTCCCCGGGGCCATTCATCCTACATACCAAGCTGCGTACAACGCAGCGATGAAAGATCACGCCCGGGCCGAGCAGTACATAAGAGAGAACAACTGCAATTGAGGGAGGAAAAGGTGCGCACTGGTTACCTGCGGAAATTGTTCGGATTTGCGGTGCTGGCGCTGCTCTTCAGTGTCGGCCTGATTTCCCCTGTTAGGGGTGCCCAGTCGCTGGACTCC
>JBASWL010000144.1:0-21257 GCA_049276455.1 Georgfuchsia sp.
GCAGAAGATCAGTTTCGTCGCTAGTTGCGAGAAATGCTTCCAATGCTCCAAGCAGTGATTCCGCAACACCAAGGAAGGTTGGCTGACTCGGTGTGACGACCAAAAATTCAGCTCCCAATATGACTGATCGAAGGGTCGTCTTGTCGCGTCCTATTAGAGAAGCCTGCCCCGGAAGGTCGGCTGACGCCGGCTGTACTTGCCACTTTTCAAAGAAGTTCAAAAGCTCTTCTGAGTTTTTTTCGGGCGGGAAGTACTTTTCAGCATAAATCCGCTTCTCATGTCCAAGTGCGTATAAGAGCGCCAACCTGGCATTTGTTAGTCCAAATCGCTCTAATGCATCGGGCAGACTCTCAGCATCTGACAATTGTTCAATCGATAGACTTAAGAAGAGGATACCGAGCACCATCTCCTGCATCTGAACCTCTTCTGAATATTTCTCCTTTCGGTCATCAGTGAGCTTTAAATGTGTCGCGACAAAGCTTGACCAAGACATGGCTTGGAGCACATGCGGAACGCGGCCTAACTGGAGCTCAATCCAAGCCAATCGCTGGAAGATTCGTAATGTTGCCGATGGCATTTCACCATCCTTGGCAAAGCAATGTAAGCATCGCTCAGCCGCGACAAGCACCTTGTTTCTCGCGGCCCAAAGGAGCCCCGCTCGCTCATATGCATAGCTGGCAGCGGTAAGTGTCATCACGAGCTCGCCTTGGTACTCCTCTTTGACAAGCAACTCCTCCGCTTTACCAATCCAGCGGATTGCTTCGTATGGCTTGTCGTGGTCCAGCTTTTGCAACCCCCGGTTCCTGAAGGCGATGCCTGCAACTCCATCGCTTCTGCGTTGCCGCATCGCGGCAACTACCTTTGTGTATAAAGTATCGAAACCTTCGCTGTCCACAATGTCGCCGAGCACGTGGACTATTCCTGCCAACGACTCAACCGGATACTGGCCCATGACCGCAGACTCATCGACGACTTGCGCGAGCTCATCCCAGACAAGGGCCATCTCAGACAAAGCCTGACGACTCATAGCATGTGTGGCACGCAAAAGTGCCAAGCTAGTCCGGGCCTGAAGCGCATTATTTGGTCGGGAGGCGTCGCCAACAATGCCTTGCAGCATAGAACGAAGTCTTTCTCGGCGCGCTTCGCTTTGAGCCAGTTCCTGCTTGATTAATCCGTGAGATTCAGTAGTGACGAGAAGTTGCCAGAGGTTCAGGAGGCGACTGACGTCATCTGCATCCGTTGAGCCGCCCAGATACGCCTCTACCTCTGTGTAGAAATTGTTGAACGCTTCGTAGTCTTCGTACCACCAGTGGGCAGTCCAAGCACGGTTGTAGGCAACACGCATGAGTTGCTGGGCAATGCCGATGTCTTTGGCAAGTCGCTCGGCTTGGGAAAATCGCCCCTCTACTTCGTATCGAGGGCGGCTAAGACCTCTTGCAAGCAACGCGCCTCGAAGACAATCCTCCACAAGCTGATAGCGTGCGCCCTCATATCTCGACCGATCCGATATCTCCCTATCCAGTACTTCGAGTTCAGCGAGCCGCTCGGTATCGAGAGGACCGGGGCGGTTCTCTGTCGATTCGACTGCACCGACGATGCCTAGTGTGGCGATCGCAAGTTCAAGGTGATCATGCTCGTAGACCTTTTCGACAAGCCAACTGCGGTCGATTATATGAATGGGAACGTCTATGCTACTGCTGAGATCATCCTCAAGCTTCGCTCGTTCCTTGTCGCTCGCGAACTGATTGGTAAAGAAATAAATCCTCTTGTAGTCGCGCCCGGTCGACAGAATATTTTTGACGTCAGCGCGCACCTTCGGCTTCCACGCCTTCTTTGCGCTGAACGCAAAGGCCCATCTCTCTGAACCGCCTGACGGCTCGCCGAACCACCAGCGTTCAGAAATCTCCGCAGCTACTGGATAGGTTTCAGAGTCGACTTTGCTATCTCCACCTCCAGTGGGGCCGGTCTGAACTCGAAGATTGGGACAGATTTCACGCTCGGCTAGCTTGCGGCAGAAGTGCTCGAACTCATACTCTTGCTTGCGGCTTGTCAGGGTTTCCAAGTGGTACTCGAATACCGCCTTCGGAATCTTCGGCTGGGCGACCACCATGGTATCGGAGAACAAGTCTGGATGACGCGCTCGCATTAGCTCTCGTGGACTTAACCCCCCTTGTCCATTTTTGCCAGTCTCAGTTGTTTCTGACATTGAACCTCCCACGGGTGCATACACGCGCGGCTGAGTGACTACAGGTAGTGCTTCTTCCGTACATTCTGCTGCGTACGGGCAACGAGCTTCCAATACGATGACCTGAGGTTGGACTCTGCAAAGCTGACTGTCGCCAAAGGCCGCTCCTTGTCGAGGGGCGATGTTATCAGCATGTTGATCTTTTAGTCCGCTTTGGCCGATTATGTAGACCGCACGATTATGTGGAATGGGGTTCGTGGATACGCGCCAAACGCCGGCATGCCGGGAATGACGCGTATTTATGGCGGCACATAATCAAAGCGTTTTCAGGAAGTCGATCAAGGAGTCGGGCGCACGGTAGCGCTGAATGTTTTGGTCTGGTTCGTTGAGTCTGGCCAATGCCCGTTCTTTCATTGCCAGATCGGCCTCAACGTAATGGTGGGTGGTCAACGGACTCTCATGTCCGAGCCAGAGCGCAATGACGCTGATGTCGACACCGGCCTGCAACAGGTGCATTGCCGTTGTGTGGCGGATCGTATGTGGCGAAACGCGTTGTTGTGGCAGGCGGGGATACTGGACCGTAGCTGCTCTGACTGCGAGCAGCAGTCGCTTTGCCACGTTTGAACGCGTCATCGTTTTCCCATCACGATTCGGTAGCAATGGTGCCTCTGCCGTCAGTGCTGGATTCGCTCGCAGCCAGGAGCGTAACGCCTTGACGGTCGTATGCCACAACGGCACGCTGCGCTGCTTGCGCCCCTTGCCGTGCAGATGGACACAAGCGGCGCTGGCGTCGAGCACCACATCGCCGACCTTGACTCCGATCACCTCCGATACGCGCGCGCCGGTGTTGTACATCAACAGAAACAAGGCATGGTCGCGCTGGCTCAGCCATGAGCCACCCGGTTCTCCGATCACCGCTAGCATCTCATCGCGGGTCAGGTAGCCGAACATCGGACGCTCGAAACGCTTGACCGGAACCCCCAAGGCACGCTCGATCACCTGGAGCGAAGCCACATCCCGGTGGCCGGCGAACTTGAGAAACGACCGCAGCGCAGCCAGACGGGCATTGCGACTGCGTACGGAATTGTGTCGCTGACGTTCAAGATGATCGAGGAAGGCCATGATCAATTCCGGCGTCACGTCGGCCAACGCCATTGCAGCCGGCGCCTTGCCCAATCGTTTCTCGGCAAAGTCGAGGAACAGAACGAACCCATCGCGATAGGTGGCAACGGTCTGCGGACTGAGCGCGCGCTGCTGGGTCAAGTACTCGCCAAAGTAAGCCTGCACGAGCGCGGCAAATGAAGGTGGCAGTTTGGCTCGCTTACTCATCGTCGTCTCCTGCAAGATCGGCAAAGCGCTCAAACTTGCCGCCGGCCAGGGCCATCAGTTCCGGAACGGCGGTGAGATACCAATAGGTGTAGAAGATCTCTGCATGGCCCATATAGGTCGACAGGGCGAGCATCATCTGGTCGATGTCGGTGCCATCCGCATGCCAGCGCATCAGGCGGCGAACCACGAAGGTGTGGCGCAGGTCATGCAGGCGGATAGCGGCATGGCCACCCCGGTTCACCCAGCCGAGACGGTCACGCAACGCATTGAAGACGCGGTGGGCCTGGCGGTCGCCGAGCAGCAACCCAAGCCGTCTGCCACGACTGCTGATCAGAAACGGCATGTCCGCAACCGTGGCCACATACTGTGTGCGAGCCTTGCGGTATTTCACCAATGCGGCGACCGTTGTCGGGTGAACCGGCAGCAGTCGCGACTTGGCAAACTTGGTCTGCCGGATCGTCAGCATCCCACGTTTCAGATCAACATCGGCGTCACGCAGATGCAATGCCTCGGAGACGCGCAGGCCGGCCGAAGCCATCAGACCGAATAAGGTTTCGTAGGTGGAGGGACGAATGCTGCCGGGCGGCCCAAGCTGCCGAGCCGCCGCCAGCAAGTCGATGACTTCCTGGTCATGGAAGATGTGCGGGGCAAGGCGTTCCCGTTCCGGACCAAAGGTCAATGCCTCCGGTATCTCGGTCGCTGGTTCGAATTGCTTGATGTAGCGCGCGAAATGGCAAATCTTAGCGAGACGCACCGCCCAGGTCGGCGGTGTACCGCGTTGCCATTTATCCTGTTTGGCCCAGTCGATCATGAGGTCGGCCGTAAGGGGCCCCCGGTGTTTATGGTCGGCAACATGGCGGGCGAACCCGGCCAGAAACGTATCCCACGAACGCAGTTCGAAACCGAGGAGCCGCCGTTCAGCGAGATAGTCATCGATCCGCTGCTGCAACCTGACGCGCGCGCTCATGCCGCACTCCCCGGCCAAGGCAAGGCAACGGCCGCCAACTTCGGTGTATCGAGCTTGGCGTAGATCAGGGTGCTGTTCAGCGAGCGGTGGCGCAGCAGGTCTGCGACTTCCTTGAGCGAACTGCCACGCTCAACGAGACGGCAGGCAAAGGCATGGCGCAAGGCATGTGAGCGTGTATGTTTCAGGCCGATACGCCGATATGCGGACCCAATTACACCCCGGACAGCACCCGCCGTTATCCCTCGATCATGATCGCCACGATGCATCACGAAGACCGAATTGCTGGTGCTGACTGGCCGCTCATGCTGAAGGTAGTCAGCCAGTGCCTGCCCGGTTTCCATCGGCAGAGGCAGAATGTCCTGCCGCAGTGACTTGGTGCCTTTCAGTGTCACTGTGCCTGCGCGCCAATCAATGTCGGCAATTCTCAGGCCGGCAATTTCACCTGACCGCAACCCAAGGTCTAATGCGCAACGAATAATGGCGTAGCTTCGCTTCGGCCATCGGTACTTGGTAGAGAAGGATTCCAGCAGCCGCTCAATCTCGTCGGGGGCGAGAGCACGCGGCAGCGATGCCAGCTTCCAGTGAACGGGGTTCTGGATAACAGCGGTAAGCTCGCCTACCGAATCACCGCAGGTCGCCCGATAGCGGAGGTAGCTACGTAGCGCTCCCGTGTAATGTGATGCATTGGAAGCGGACCTGTTCGCCTCCAGTTGCTTGGCGAGGAATTGGCGAATATCGCCGGTCCGCAGCTTTGATATGTCGATGGCGCAACCATTGAATTTCTGCCGCAACAGCAGTCCTGCAACGTAAATGCGGTCCTTGCGCGTCCCGGAGGACAATCCTCTCGCGTCACGCAAGTGTTCGTCATAACGATGCAGTTCTTCAACAATGTGTGCCGGGAATGGTGCAGATGGCCGAGACTTTGGATCGGTTCGGTGCGACGTGGTGGGTTTCATAACGGTCTCCTGATGTGGAACCGTTACTTCAGATCATCGCCGAAATTATGTCGAGCTTGCCGTTATATCAATCGCTGAAGACCCGTACTGCGTAACCCATCCAGCAAATGCCGCGCCAAGTAGTCCACATAATCGTGCGGTCTACATAATCGGCCTGAACGGCCCTTCGACTGGCCGCTCTACTCGGTCAGCAATGAGTCGGTAAGCTGCCCTTTGGCTTCAATGATCGGTTTGGCGGCACGTCGTGCCACATCGCCCGACACCTTGTAGGAAATCGTCAATGGCGTTGCATGCTGAAGCGCTACGGGCGCTGGACTACGGCTTATGCCGAGATACTGTGCGCAACTGCTTTGGAAGCATCTTGTTCAGTTCCTCGTCGGTGAAGAACAGTTCCTCGGCTTCCTTGAGGGCGCATTGCGCGGCCGCGTAAGCCTTCGCATTTGTTCGTGGCGCCGCCTTGTAGATTTCCTCCAGGGCGGCATTCAAGCGGTCACGCTCCTGTCGGACTTCTTCCACCGGTCGCCCGTCTTGGAGGTCTACCAACAAGCTCAACAGCGCCTCGCGCGCTCCCCATAACTTGGCGCCTACCTCCGTGTGCAACTGACCTTGCTCGCCAAGCGATGCTTCCTTGAAGTACAGGGTGAAGCCAAGCAGGATGGCCGACAGCACCGCTCCGATGATTGTGCCAATCGGCTTGTCTCCGAAGATGGCAATCAGCAGGCTACTGGAGGTTGCTGCCGACAAGACGATTTCCGCCACCTTGATACGCTTGTAGCGTGCGATGTAGTGGTCTGCCATCTTCTGATGTGTCTTGTGGGTGTACGCGGCACGACCGTACATCTCCCGCAGTTGGCCCTCCAGAGCACTGGGTGTAGTCAGGTTAGCTGGGGAAGTCGGTGCCATAGATGCCTCGGTAGATTTGCTTTGCAGTGTAGTCGTAGTTGTGCTGCTGGTCGTCGATGGCTTCTATAGTGCGCAGCTCAGCCTGGCGAGCTTTGTATTGGAAGCCGCCGCCGTATACCCTTGAACCACTCCCCGGCGCGGACCAGTACGTCTGGTTGGGGCTTTGGCCGGCGAGGAAAGCAAAGAAGTCCCTGGTCATCCAGTCGTAGTAGACGTACGACTTGTCCCGGTACTCCCAACTGCCGATGAACTGGTATGACAGAGTGTCGATGAGCATGCCGCCCATGGAGACATTGTTC
This sequence comes from Georgfuchsia sp., assembly GCA_049276455.1. GTDB lineage: Bacteria > Pseudomonadota > Gammaproteobacteria > Burkholderiales > Rhodocyclaceae > Georgfuchsia. The sequence continues at coordinate 6,640 of JBASWL010000144.1, forward strand.
TGGTCGCGCCAAGCGCGAGTCATCCTTGCCAGCTCGATCAGATTCCCGGCGCACGCATTGTTCCGCGCCCTAAAGGCGTTCATTTCCTGCTTCGGTTGGCAGGTGCGCCAGGAGCCGCCGCCATTCGAGTCAGCAAACGTATACCCGTCCGTCGTGTTGAGGAAGGCGGGGAGCACCTCGAACGTCACTCCATCATCAAACGAAATGACGATCACCTGTCCGTCACCGCCAATCTTGGACGTCGGGTATGTGTTCTGGATGGAGCTGCGAACGTGCGCTAGTAGAGCCGACTGCCCATTCCCTTGGTACTTGTCGAACCGCTCGTAGAGTGAAGCCGGAAGCTCATACAGCAGGTCAACATCGCTCACGCTGGGAATTGCTGTTGAGCGACCGTAGGAGCCGACATAGAAGCGGTAGCTTGCATTGGAGTCGAGGTTGCGTAGATCTGCGTTCAACTGACCTACGATGCGTCCCGTTCGATACGCAATCGAGCTCCGCTTCTCAGTGCCAATGCGGATATTCCTGCAGAAGGTTTGAAACCAGTCGCCAACACCCATCGTCTCCCCCTATCAGCTCGGAACTGCGTCTTCGGTGCATGACATGTTCCGCGGTCTGTGCACTTGTGGCCGGGGGCTGCCTCTAAGGTGCTGTCCGGGAAACAGCCTTCGGCTCGTCGCTGCGATTATCGCATGGGCGACTTTCAGGCGGCATGCCCTATGCGTACAATCGGCCATGACCGGCCTTTCGGAAATGTTCCCGATTGCGGCCATTCAAGTTTCGCTTACGAAGTACGAGCTTCATCAAAGCAGCGAATGCCGGAATTCCGGATTGATTTTCTTCTCGATAATCTGAATTCAGCTAATGCGTGAGTTGGCGCCTTCAGGTGTCGGGATCTTGCGACGCAGGGATTCTAATCATCCTCCGTAAGCCGCATGGTTAAAAGAAATTGGCATTTTAATAAATTATAAATGCCCCCAAACATGCCCCCAAAATACAACAATTATGATTAATTACCCATGCATCAACTCACCCGCAAATTATTGCTGATGAGGCCATTATCTAAATGGGATGCTCGAATGACAGATAAAACAAAACCCCATACTGACCCGCAGAAGGTCCGACTCCAATCGGTAGGGAAATTCCTGGGACAATCTGAAGCCCAGAACTATAGTTGCTGGCGAAGCGGATGCCTGGGTTGATGAAGGAAGTATTTTCTCGACGCTTGCTTCCGTTCGGCTGAACCATTTCTGACGATGTTCCCACGGCTTCAAGCATTAAATTGAAATTTTCCGTAGAGAGGTAAATGAGGCTTGCTCCGTAATTAAATCCCGTCGTATCTGCTTTTGCTCCACCAGACTCCTTGCTCTGCGGTGTGTACGTGGCACCGAGATTCCAGTGCGTAACAACTTTGTCAGACAACTCCACACTTAAGGGGATATTGACTTGAAGGCCGGTAGAATCAGTTCCATAGCCTTTCTTGTAATCCCCCGTTGGCAGAATGACTGATATTCGAGGAGCCAACGCAATGTTGTCCTTCAAAATGGCCTGATAGCGGTAGTTAAGAATAATGTCTCCTATCCCGCTTTTGCCTGAGGGGTCGGTCAAATGCATCACGGGAATGGTATAAGAAAGCTGATGCGTCTGATCCGGAACTGGCCATTCCTGAGTAAAGGTATAAACCCAATCCTTGGACTTTTTCATATACATGAAGGTCTGGATATGCTGAATAACCCCCGCCTCCTGGTTGTAAGCTTCCTCAAGCAGAAAAGAGTTGTCTTGAATCTTCTTCGGCCCTTCAGCCATACCTTGTAATGGCAAGCCAACAAAAAGGGCCAACGCCCATACCTTCTTTCTACTCCACATAATAATTCCCTTTTAAAAAAATAGCCTCTTGCAAAAGACCGATTGTTTAGTTGATTATTTCGTTGCGGGTGGCGAGGTGATGATGTAAGGCGCCGGCTTGTATATCAGCGATCAAGGTATCTTGGCCCGGTACTGAGAAACAAGCTCATGGTGCATTGCAGCATCTAGTTGAGAACCATTCTCATTATCCACGATTAAACGCGGTTTTGGCAAGTCGTACCATGTTATTTGTGTTGCGAGTTAATGATCTGTACGGTTGTCATAGTGCACTGAAGGGGGGCACGCGATGAGACGGACGAAGCTGCTACAGGAGATACGGAAGTTGAGATTCGAGGAAGCGTATGCAGGATAGAACAAGGGGCGATTGATGCAGGCGGAGCCGATTAGCGTTCAGTGTGTGTCATGCAGTGCGTTCCAGAATGTCCTGTGGGGATGTTTCCGTCGCTCTCCTCCGAGTGCTCCTGCGACAGTTCGTTAAGTATTCCGCAATCCCTGACTTGCCTCGACTCCTCGCATAGTTGCCTCACCTCCCGCAACTGCTTTTCCAACCGCTTGAGTTCGCGCACACGCATCGCTACGTGCCCGATGTGGGCGTCCAACAAGGCATTGACTGCCTCGCAGTTTTCATCGGGCGCATCGCGAAAGCGCAGCAGGGCGCGGATCTCGTCCAGGGGCATATCCAATGATCGGCAGCGTCGGATGAGCGACAGCCGTTCGACTTGCGCTTTGTCATACATCCGATAGTTGCCTTCCGAACGCGCAGGAGCATGCAGTAGTCCATCACGCTCGTAAAAGCGGATAGTCTCGACCGGGCAGCCTGTCTGCCGAGCAAGTTCGCCGATCTTCAAACCGGTAGCCATCAGAAAATGCCTCAAATAACTTGACTCTATAGTAACTACAGGGTGTGAAATGCGCAAATGAAGGAATATCACAAAGGGTTTTTGCCATGAGCGACTGTAGTTGCGGAGGGTGTTCAGCCGTGCCGAGCAAACAGACAGCAATCCCGGTCTTGGCCGGAGCCCGCCAAACGGTATTGCGCATCGAGCAGATGGACTGCCCCACGGAAGAGCAGTTGATCCGCGACAAGCTGGGCCGTATGCCAGGTATCGCGGCGCTGGAATTCAACTTGATGCAGCGCACGCTGCATTTGAGCCATACGCCAGAAGCATTGGCCGATGCCATAGCGGCTATTCAATCACTGGGTATGGACGCCAAGTTGGAAAATGGCGAACCCGCTTCCTCAGCGGAAAACATCCCTACCAAAAAGTCCCACTGGTGGCCACTCGCCATCGCAGGCCTTGCCGCCACCGCCGCTGAGGTTGTGCACTGGTTCGATGGCGGCGACCATACGATAGAAATCGTGTTGTCACTAGCTGCGATCCTCACAGGCGGCTTGCCGACCTACAAGAAGGGATGGATCGCACTCAGGAATCTGAACCTCAACATCAATGCTCTGATGTCTATTGCAGTCACCGGCGCGGCGCTGATCGGCGAGTGGCCGGAAGCAGCGATGGTCATGTTCCTGTTTGCACTGGCCGAAGTGATCGAGGCGAAGTCTCTCGACCGGGCACGCAATGCGATTCACGGCTTGATGGCACTCGCGCCGGACCGGGCGACGGTGCGTCAGACCGACGGTAGCTGGGTCGAGGTGGAAGCAAAGACGGTGCAGGTGGATGCCGTCGTGCGCCTGCGGCCCGGTGAGCGCATCGCGCTGGATGGCCTTGTCGTCACCGGCAGAACCACAGTCAACCAGGCGCCGATCACCGGCGAGAGCCTCCCAGTGGAAAAGGCGGAAGGCGATCCGGTCTATGCTGGCACCATCAATGAAGCCAGCTCCTGTGAGTACCGTGTCACGGCGACAGCCGATCACTCCACACTGTCCCGCATCATCCACGCCGTTGAAGATGCACAAGGCGCTCGTGCGCCAACGCAGCGCTTCATCGACCAGTTTGCCCGCGTATACACGCCGGCTGTATGTGTGGTCGCCCTGGCGATGACGCTGGTTCCGCCGCTGCTGTTCGGTACCCCATGGCTTGACGCGATATACCGGGCGCTGGTGCTGCTGGTGATTGCCTGTCCTTGTGCTCTGGTTATTTCGACGCCGGTCACTATTGTCAGCGGACTCGCCGCCGCCGCCCGTCACGGCATCATCATTAAGGGCGGCGTTTATCTCGAACAAGGCGGCGGCTTGGCTGTGTTGGCACTGGACAAGACTGGCACCATCACCCACGGCAAGCCGGTGCAGACCGATTTTGAAAGAATCACCCAGGGTGACGAAGCCACCATGCAACGTCTTGCGGTAAGTCTGGCGGTGCGCTCCGACCATCCGGTGTCGCAATCAATCGTGCGCGCCGCGAACAAACTGGTAACCGTTGTAGACGAGGTAGAAGACTTCGCCGCGATTCCGGGACGTGGCGTACGCGGACGTATCGCCGGTCGCCTGTACCAACTGGGCAATCACCAATTGGTTGAGGAACTCGGCCGCTGCTCGCCGGCACTGGAAGCCAAGCTCAATCTCCTGGAGCGGCAAGGCAAGACTGTCGTGATGTTGGTAGACGACGTTGAGGTTTTGGCGCTCTTCGCAGTGGCGGATACTATGAAGGAAAGCAGCCGCGCCGCCATTGCCGACCTGCATGCCTTGAAGGTCAAGACCGTCATGCTCACCGGCGACAATGTTCATACCGCCGAAGCCATCGCTGCTCAAGTTGGCATTGACGAGGCGCGCGGCAATTTGTTGCCAACCGACAAGCTTGGTGTGATCAAGTCGTTGCTCGGACCGACCGGCAAGGTCGGTATGGTGGGTGACGGCATCAACGACGCGCCGGCGCTGGCCGGCGCCGATATCGGTTTCGCCATGGGCGCCGCGGGCACCGGTACCGCAATCGAGACCGCCGACGTTGCCTTGATGGACGATGATTTGCGCAAGATTCCCTTGTTCATCCGCCTGTCGCGAAAAACAGCAGCAGTCCTGAAACAGAACATCACGCTGGCGCTCGCCATCAAGGCGGTATTCTTCGCTTTGGTGTTCGCGGGTAAAGCGACGTTGTGGATGGCGGTATTTGCCGATATGGGTGCCAGCTTGCTGGTGGTGGCAAATGGCTTGCGTTTGCTGCGATTCGGGGATGGCCATACATAAAGATTGCCGCTAACCTCTATCGTGAATACAATGCCCGCATGTTGAAACGCTTTGTCCTGTTGTTGCTGTTGGTCGTCGTGCCATTCCAGATGGCTTGGGCGGTTCCGAGCAGCTATTGCCAGCACGAACAAGACGCAACCGCGCAGCATTTCGGTCACCACACCCATCAGCACCAAGACAGTGGCAAGGTGCCCGGAAGCGTGGATGACGATTGCGCCTATTGCCATCTTGGCGGCGTGATCCTTCCTCTTGCCTTACTCGCGGTTACTGCTCCGCCTCTGCTGTCTGTCAGTTTCTCTTCCTGCCTTGAGGCCATGTCCTCGGTTCTGGCGCGCGAACCGGAACGCCCCAAATGGACGCTCGCCGCCTGACCGGCGAGACGTCCCTTTCCTCTGTTGATCTGTATTGACAACACGCTGAACTGACGCGTCGTCTCGCCGAATTTTTCCGTTCCATTCAAGGAGAATTCGATGCGCCCGAAGACGCTGGCTTTAGCCACCGCGCTACTTCTGATTTCCCCGGCAGGCTGGACACAAGTGTCCACGCCGCCAGTAGTAACTGTTATCTCAGCCGCTGACTTGCTCGCGCTGACGCTGGACAATGCGTTGACGCTGGCCAAGTCGGCCAATCCGATACTCAAATCCAAACGGGCAGAGCTTGCCGCCGCCGAGGGCACTCAAGCCGATGCATCCGCGTGGTTAAACAGCAATCCTGAGGTCTCGCTGGCAAAAAACCGCCGCGACGTGCCTCAGTCCGTTGGTACTGATCGTTACCGCGAATGGAATACCGGCATTTCGCAAACGCTGGAGATTGCGGGGCAACGCGGCCACCGCGTGGATGCTGCGGATGCCGCGATGGCCGCCTTGCGTGCGGAGATAGCCGATACACGCCGTCAGATCCGTGCCGAAGTCAGCGAGCGTTTCTACCGTGTACTTGCTTTGCAGCAACGCGCCGAAATCGAAACCCTGGCACTGAAGTTGTTCGACGACACCGCCAGCGCGATCCAGAAACGGCGCGTTGCCGGTGAGGACACCAAGCTCGATGCCAATGTCGCCAGTGTCGAAGCGGAACGTGCCCGCAATCAATTGGCTATCGCGCAGGAGCAACTTCTGGAAGCGCGTAGCGCGCTTGCCACCAAGCTGCAATTGCCAGCCGCCAAGCTACCGCAAGCCGTCGGCGAACTGGCGGCGACCCGAAGTAGCTACACCCTCAACGACCTTCTCACCACTACGGAATCTCAACCCCGGCTGCACGCATTGACCGAACGCGAGAACAACGCAAATGCCCGATTGAGTTTGGAACGTGCCAGTCGTTATCCGGACATCACGGTTGGCGCAAATGTGGGCCGCGAAGGGCCTGTAGGCGGACGAGAACGGCTAACGACTTTCTCCGTGTCTTTACCCCTGCCGCTGTTCAAACGCAACCAGGCTGGCGTCGGACAGGCAACGACCGAATTACAACAGGCACAGATTGAGCGCCAAGCGGCTTTGCGCGATACTCGCTCAAACGTGACGACCCTGTGGGCCAAATTGAATAGCCTCGATGCCCGCGTGCGGCGCTTGAAAGACTCCGTATTGCCGGCGCTCGACGACAACCAGGCGCTGTCGTTGAAGTCCCAACGCGCCGGGCAGATCGGCCTCCTCGAAATGATCGTCGTCAACCGGCAGGCACTCGATGCCCGCCGCGACCTGATTGATGCCCTTACCGAATACCACGCCACCCGTGTGGCGCTTGAACTTGCCGCCGGTTGGCCGCAGGAAGGAACCCAGCAATGAATCACCTCAAATATTACTTGAGCCAACAATCGCTATTGGCAATAGCGATTGTTGGCGTCGCACTTACTCTCACCGCATGCGGCGACGCTGACAAAGCCAACGCAGAAAAGCCAGCGCAGAAACAGGAAGCGACCGGCACCAAAAGCGAAGGTGAACACGAGACAGGTGGGCTGAAACTGTCGAAGGAAGAAATAGAACGCGCAGGCATCAAGGTCGAAGCGCTGAATTTGCAATCGTTTGCTGACACCGTGACGGTGACCGCTACCATCCATCCCAATCAGGATCGCATCGTCCGCGTTGCGCCACGTGTAGAAGGCCGTATCGTGCGTGTATCGGCCAATCTCGGCGACAGCGTTCATCCCGGTCAGGTACTGGCTGTACTCGACAGCGTAGTGCTTGGCGAAGCGCAGTCAACGCTGCTTCAGGCGCAATCCGGCCAGCGGGTTGCGCAAGCCGACTACAAACGCGCTGAAGCGCTTAATGCCGACGAGATTATTTCGCAACGCGACTACCTGCGTGCCAGGGCGGAGTTTGAGAAAGCTTCGGCCGAACTGCGTAGCGCCGAAGACCGGGTGCGTCTGCTCGGTGGATCAATAGCGGCGGGTCGTGCCGATTCGACCTTCCAGTTGACGGCGCCGTTGGCAGGAACCGTGGTCGAAAAGAAAGCGACAGTCGGAGAGTTGCGCAGTCCAAGCGATTCCCTGTTTACCGTCGCCGACCTGTCCAAACTCTGGATCGAAGCCAACCTCACTGAAGACATGCTGGCCAAGGTGCGCAGTGGGGCAGCCGCCACCGTGACTGTCGCGGCCTATCCGGGCGAACGCTTCGCCGGACGCGTGACCTATCTGGCAAGCCTGCTCGACAAGGACAGCCGCACCGTCTCGGCCCGCATTGAGGTGAGCAACAAGGATGGTCGCTTGAAGCCAGAGATGTTTGCCAGTGCGACCATCGAAACGGGTGGTGTTAAACGTGACTCTCTCTCGGTGCCTGACACTGCAATCCTGCTGCTACAAGGCCAGCCGACCATCTTTGTCGCCGAGCATAGCGGTTTTGAAGCGCGCGCCATCGAACCTGGCGACAAACTCTCTGGCCGCACTGTTATCAAGTCCGGCCTTGCCGCCGGTGATCAAGTAGTGATCGCCGGCGCCTATGCGTTAAAAGCGCGGCTGCTGAAATCGCAGATCAGCGACGAACATTGAGAGGCCGCCATCATGCTCAATGCAATCGTTGATGCTTCGCTGCGTTACAAGGTGCTGGTGCTGGTCGGTTTCGTGATCCTTGCCGGCCTGGGCATTCAGGCGTTCCGTCAAGTGCCGGTGGATGCCTTTCCGGATGTGACGCCGGTTCAGGTCAACATCTATACCGAATCTCCCGGACTGGCAGCTGAAGATGTCGAAAAACTACTGACTTTCCCTGTCGAAGCCACGATGGCCGGACTAGCAGGAGTGGAAGAGGTCCGCTCTCTTTCGATGTTCGGGCTGTCCTACGTCAGTGTTTATTTCAAGGATGACGTGGACATCTACTTCGCCCGGCGCCTGGTCGGGGAGAAGCTGCTGGAAGCCAAGGAACGACTTCCCCAAGGCTACGGCGAACCGGTGATGGGGCCGAACAGTGCCGGCCTCGGGCAGGTGCTCTGGTACACCATCGAATCGGCGGACAAAAAGCTTTCGGCGATGGACTTGCGCACGCTACAGGACTGGAACGTACGCCTGGTGCTGCGAACGGCTCCCGGTCTGGACGACGTGATGTCATGGGGTGGCCAGGAAAAGCAGTTCCAAGTGCTGATCGACCCGCAAAAGCTCATCAAATACGGGCTTACCTTCAAGGCGGTGATGGAGGCGCTGACCGCCAACAACCGGCAGGTAGGCGGTCAATACGTGAACCTCGGACAAGAGCAGTATCTGGTGCGCGGACTGGGGCTGGTGACGAATAGCCGCGACATCGGTTCGATTGTCGTTGCACAACGCGAGGGCACGCCGATCTATGTGCGTGACGTAGCCCGGGTACAGGAAGGGCCGGCGCTGCGCTTAGGTGCCATCACGCGTAATGGCGTAGAGGTGATGCTGGGTATGGCGTTGTCACGGGTCGGCGAAAACGCTCAGAATGTTACCGATGCAGTGAAAGAAAAAATCAAAATTGCACAGAAGACACTGCCGGCAGGGGTGTCGATTATCCCGGTGTACGACCGTACGGAAATCGTACAGAAAGCACTCAAGACCGCCGAAGACGCTTTGCTGCAAGGCTCGATCCTTGTCGCCATCGCTTTATTCCTGTTTCTCGGCGATCTCCGCTCTGCCGTGGTGGTCATCGTTACGCTACCGCTGGCGATGTTGATTGCCTTCCTGCTGATGCAGCACTTCGGCCTTTCGGCCAATCTCATGTCGCTGGCGGGACTTGCCATCGGCATTGGCATGATGGTGGACGGTGCGGTGGTGATGGTGGAAAACGGCTTCCGGCTGCTTTCTCATCACGGCAATCAGCCGGTTGACCGAACTCACGTCATTCTGGAAGCGGCGCGTGAGGTCATCAAACCAATCGCATTCTCCATTCTGATTATTATCGTGGTGTTCATGCCACTGTTCTCGCTGACCGGGCTGGAAGGAAAGATGTTCAAACCAATGGCGCTTACCATCACGTTCGCCATGGCGGGTTCCTTGCTGCTGACCATGACGCTGGTGCCAGTGCTCTCGGCGCTCATCCTCAAGCCCAAGGAGGAGAAGGATACATGGCTCATACGCAACGCGAAGCGCCTTTATCTGCCGCTTCTGGACTGGTCGCTCGACAACAAGAAAAAGGTGGTTGTCGTGGCACTCGCCCTGCTGGCTGTGTCTGCGGCGCTGTTCCCAATGCTCGGCAAGGAGTTCATGCCGACATTGCAGGAAGGCGCGATCATGTTCCGTGTCACTAGCATTCCCTCTACCTCGCTTGAGGAATCGATACGCGTGTCGCAACAGATCGATACCGTACTCAAGAAAAACTTCCCGCAGACCAGGTCGGTGCTGGCGATGGCCGGGCGTGCCGAAAAAGGCGAAACCGGTGATGCCAACTACATGGAAATCCTGGTGGATGTAAAACCCGAGAGCGAGTGGCCGAAAAAGATGCCGATGTCCGCCCTGTCGGAGGCAATGCAGGAAAAACTGGAGCAGGCCATTCCAACGGCGGTGTTTGCCGCCACCCAACCGATCCAGATGCGAGTGGAGGAATTGATTTCCGGGGTGCGTGCGACACTGGCGCTCAAAGTCTATGGCCCGGACCTCGCGAAGCTGGACAGCCTTGCCGCGCAGTTTCAAGGTGTACTGGGCAAAGTGCCGGGGATTGCGGATTTGTCACTGGAGGCAAACAAGGGCAAGCCGCAGATAGTGTTGAAAGTCAATCGAGAGGAGGCGGCGCGCTATGGCATCAACGCCGACGAAATACTGGAGGTGGTGCAAGCCGGCATCGGTGGCAAGGCTGTTAGCACCTTGATTGACGGCGTGCGCCGTTTCGACATCGTGGTGCGGCTCGACGAGCCATTCCGCGACAGTTTGCAGGCCATCGCCAACATCCCCATCCGTACCCAGAATGGCGCTCTTGTACCCTTGTCGCGCGTAGCGTCCGTCGAAACGGACGAAGGCTATTCCTTTGTGCGACGTGAACAGTTGCAGCGCTATGCCGTGATCCAGATGGATGTGAAAGGCCGTGACGTTGACAGTTTCGTGAGAGAGGCGGAAACCCGTATCCGAAGCCAAGTCAAGTTGCCCGAAGGCTACTGGATCGAGTGGGGCGGCGCCTTTGAGAATCAGCAGCGCGCCATGGCTCGCCTGGCCATCATCGTGCCGCTCACCATCGGCCTGATCTTCCTGCTGCTGTACACCGCCTTCAATTCTTTGCGTCATGCCACGCTGATCATCGCCAATGTACCCTTCGCCATCATCGGCGGTATCGTTGGCCTGTTCGTAAGCGGCCAGTATGTGTCCGTTCCGTCCGCCATCGGCTTCATCGCTGTGTTCGGCGTGGCGATGCTCAATGGCATCGTACTGGTGTCCTTTCTGAATGATCGGCAACGACAGGGATTCAGCATCCGTGAGGCTGTGCGCGAAGGGGCGGCACTGAGGCTGCGGCCGGTGCTGATGACGGCCTCGGTGGCGATCCTTGGATTGATCCCGATGCTGCTGTCGCAGGGTGTCGGGGCGGAGACGCAGCGACCTCTGGCAACGGTCGTGGTTGGCGGGTTGTTTACATCCACCGCGCTGACCCTGCTGCTGTTACCGCTCATGTATGAATGGATGGAAACCCGCCGCGAACGCAAGGGCGTTGCGTCCTGAAACCACAGTGGCCCTGATGGAACGGGGCCGCCCACCGGAGGAATCGATATGAAAGTGATCAAGGCATTTATCCATCAATACCGCGCTGCTGACACGATCCAGGCGCTCAAGGCAGCTGGCGGAGTCAGCAATCTGTTTGTCACTACCGGCCAGGGCACGCTCGTGGCCATGGACGCCGGCGAGCAGCATTACTCGATGGATCTCGGCGACACCGTGATCCGGGAATGCAAGCTGGAGTTGCTGTGCGAGGACGATCAAGTCGACGCGTTAGTGGCAATCGTCCGTGAAAACGCGCAAACCGGGAAACGGGATGCGGGCTGGGTTTACGTGACCGATGTCATTCAAGCCATACCCGTCGGCACCCGCGAGTAGCCCGTCAACTCACCCGTATTTGCTAACGACTTTGAAAATGAAAGGACACCCCATGAAAGCGAATCTTCTAATCGTTGCCGGCATCGCCCTCGGGTTGAGCGCCTGCGCGTCAACCGTCTCTATGCAATCGCCCCGTGCCGATGCAAAGGCCAGCGCCATCGTGACGCGCGGACTCTTTGAACCCCATCACGTCGAGGTCAGCCTCGATGGCAAGACCTATCGTGGCGAATGGCGGACTGGCGCTCCGACCAAGGAACAAAAAGCCGCAACGACTTATCCGCACCTGAAACACATCGGCCAGGTGCGATCGACGCTCACGGCCGACGATGGCAGCACGGTCGACTGCCGCTTTCAGACGCATGGGGATACCGCCGAAGGTACATGCTCAGGCAACGGCCGCGATTATCCACTGGTCTCGAAGTAAATTTTGAAGCCGTTTGATATCGACCAGGGTCGTCATTCATATAAAAGCTATCACTGTTGTTAGGTCAGATTCAGCAATAGTGTTCATAGGCGGAATTACGACCGCTAGTCCGATTCTGAGGAATACCCCCAGCGTAATCGGCCGCCATTGGACATGATCTGCTCAGTACCCAAAATACTGGGTGGCTGATTATTCCAGAGGAGGCACACCGAAGCGTATGCGTAGCAGGGCTGACGAGGCATGAGTAATCAATGCAGTGCAAGCTGCCGCAGCCCACTCCTATTTCAGTCACGGTTCGATTTAAAAGCTCAAGGTAGCGGTCTTGTCTGTAGCCTTTGCGCTACATTGGGCGACACTTGTATGGCGAAAGCACGCCAATGTATTGCAGCGTATGTCATATTCCAATGCATTTATTCCATCTCACCCGAGGAGCGAATACATGGTCCGGCTCTATTCCCCCAGGTCGTTTTTTCGCCATTCGCCAAATGCCATGCTGGCGAGGTATTTTGCTAAACAGGGTGTGCTAACTGAGCACGACTTTAGTGAGGTATCCGAAACGAAAATTGAGCCAATCTACCAATCATGGTTAACCTTGCCCGATGCCCAACGTGGAGAAATGGAGCGGGATTTTAAGGAGATTGACGCGCTGGCCTGCGAAGGCGGAATCAAGGCAATCCTGGATGAGGCTGAATGGCATGGTAAAAACCTATTCCGACACCCAACTGACTCTCCACTCTCATGGGCGCACCGTCAAACAACAAGCCCCTGAGAATTATTTTTTGAACTTCAGCTTTCAGAAACATGCAATAGCCGCTATGGGCACTGAGTGTGAGTTCGTAGGATGGGTAAGCTGACATACAGGTAATCCAGGCCGCCAACGTCGGCAACCTGCGCTACACCGGCCACACGTTCCGGCTAACTCCAACGGCCGGATTGGCCGATTTGCACTTATTCGCGGCAATGGCATAAATGGCGGTTCAAAGTGCTAAAGCCGTCATCCGAAAACCACCAATGCAACCGGCTGCTAGGGCGGGTCCCGCCGTCGCACAACCTCATCATCATAAGGCTATCTTCAGGCTTTTAGCGCTTCTTGGCGCTACAAACGACTGGTGTAGCAGCGCATTAATCTGCGCTAAACTTTTTTTTACTCAAGAGCGAGCCAGGATTCTCCCAGTCGTAGGTTGAGAAACAGTGCGACGGATATAGTGAGCCAGGTGGTGGTCAGCCTTGGCAAAATGGTTCAAGACCTTATCAAAAAGCAACACGGCATTGAAGCGCATCTTGGCCGCAGAGATGGTTGCGCCTGTTTCTGCGAGTGTTTCCAATCTTGCTGCGATAGCATGGTGATGAATTTCATGGCAGTGCGAGAAAGGATACGCGAACCGGCTCATGAGAAGCGCTTCTGCCGTTCGGTATTCATGAAAGGTTTCCAATGCGGATCTGGCGCGATCAAGCCACTCGATATTTATCGCGCTGGCGATACGCAAGGACGCCAGAACCGCGAGGAATTTGGCCTGTTTGGTTTCGACCTCGGCATCCATAAGACCAGGCTGGCCATTTAGCCGATGTATCCTTGGTGCCAATGACTCGCCACTGATGCGGCGGTGACACTCCTGAATGTAGGCGTTTGACACACCGTCCGATGGAAGGCGGTTGTTGCAATCCATAAAACGCTGCAATGCCCCTACATATTCTTCGAGGTGATAAAGGGATATCCCTTCCTGTAATTGATCATCCGTCTCGATTTTGGCCTTTTGGATGTCATCCGGATCGGCATCGAAGACTTCGTACAAGAGCTGAGGGAAGGATTGACCTCGAATGAAGGCGCGATCGACCAATCTCATCCTGTACATGTCGGGGTTTGCAAGGAATGACCTGGTGTCTTCGCTGATCAGCATTTGAACGCTGTAGCGCTTGGTGAGCCCTTCAATACGAGAGGCGAGATTTACGGCATCGCCAAGCACAGTCGTATCCATGCGGCCGTGGCCGCCAATGGTCCCGAGAATCGCGAGCCCGGTGTTTATGCCGATACCAATCCGTATGGGTACAAATCCCGCTCGAACTCGCCCTTCGTTGTAGACAACGAGACGCCGCAGAATCTCGATGCCGGCACGTATCGCATCATCGGCAGACCGCGGAAATATCCCCATAATGGCATCCCCGATATATTTGTCGGTGACCCCATTGTTTCGCTCGATTACGGGTTCCATGGTATTGAGGTAGGAATTGATGAATCGGAACACATCGCTCGACATCATGGTGCTGGATAGCGCCGTAAAATCTCGGATGTCGGTAAAGAAAAGCGTAACGTCTTTTTCGATGTTCTCCCCAAGCTGTACGTCATCGATATTGGCGATACCCAGTAGCTGAAGCATCTGGCGAGGGATAAATCTGGGGCAGTCTCGCTGAACAGCGTTGTCGTTTCTGCTGCTCATGCGGCATCTTGAATCTGATGATCAGTTTGCTGATTCTGGTACTCAATAACCGGCCGTACCATATCCAGCAATTCGTCAGCGCTGATCGGCCGCGAGAAAAAATATCCCTGACCTTCATCACAACCGTTGGCTGCGAGAAATCCGACATGCCAGGCGGACTCGATACCTTCAGCAAGAACCGTCATGCCCAGCGATTTGCACAGCGTTATGACCGCCTTGGTGATGGCGGCATGCTTACCATGGTCAGTGATGTTGGCAACCAGGCTGCGATCCAGCTTCACCTTATCGATCGGAAGCCGGGCCAGGTAA
>JBASWL010000145.1:0-2651 GCA_049276455.1 Georgfuchsia sp.
TATCTGGCCAGCCACACCGAGCAACGCGCCGGCCAGTGCGTCAACTGCGCTACCAGGCGTGTGATTCGGGCGCTAGTACCCATGCACACATTCGGGCATCCGGTGGATCTGAATGGACTGCTGGCAGTGGTACACGATTTCAGCATTGCGTTGGTCGAAGATGCGGCCGAGTCCCTGGGCAGTTACTACCATGGTCGGCACACCGGCACCATAGGGCTAATGGGCACCTTGAGTTTCAACGGCAACAAGACTATCACCACCGGCGGCGGCGGCGCGATTCTGACCAATGACACAGAACTCGCACGCCATGCCAAACATCTGACCACTACCGCCAAACTGCCACACGCGTGGGAATATCGCCATGACGAAATCGGCTACAACTACCGCATGCCTAACTTGAACGCGGCCCTGGGCTGCGCCCAGTTGGAACAACTGCTCGTCATGCTCGTCGCAAAACGGGAATTGTTTCAGCGTTATCAGGCGGCATTTGCGCCGGTGACAGGTATCAAACTGATGGCGGAGCCAGAGAAATGTCAAAGCAACTATTGGCTGCAAGCAGTGTTGCTGGACTCCGAACAAGCAAATCAGCGCAACCCCATATTGCAAGCCACCAATGACGCAAGTCTGATGACTCGCCCCGTCTGGATACTGATGCACGAACTGGCGCCATTCAAGGATTGCCCGCACATGGATCTATCGGGCGCCAAGTCGCTCTCGCAGCGTTTGATTAATATCCCAAGCAGTTCTGTCTTGGGTCAGGTTGTATCATGAGCAAACCCAGCCTGATTCTGATCGGCGCTGGTGGTCATGCCCATTCATGTATCGATGTCATCGAGCAGCATGGCCAGTACCTGATTGCCGGGCTAGTCGACATGCCAGCGGTAATGCATACAATGCACCTCGGTTATCCTGTCATGGCGACTGACAGTGATCTGCCGGAACTCGCCATTGCAAATTATTACGCATTGATCACGTTAGGCCAGATTCGGTCACCCGATAATCGTATCCGCCTTTATCAGCAAGCAATTAAGGCCGGATTTCAATTGCCAGTCATCATAGCGCCTACTGCCTATGTCTCTCGTCATGCAACCATTGGCGCAGGCACCATTGTGATGCACGGCGCTATCATCAATGCTGGTGCCAGTGTGGGTAACAATTGCATCATCAACAATCGAACGTTGATTGAGCATGACGCGACAGTAGAAGACCACTGCCACATTTCCACCGGAGCCATACTAAATGGCGACGTGAATATTGGCGCAGGCAGCTTTGTGGGAAGTGGAAGCGTTATTAAAGAGGGCGTTACTATTGGAAAGGGCTGCGTTGTTGGAATAGGTCTGTGTGTGCGGCACAACCAGGCAGCAAACACCCAATTTTTAGGTCACAACAAATCATGACCCATCGAATAATCATCATCGCCGAAGCCGGCGTCAACCACAATGGCGACCTTGGGCTGGCCAAGCAGTTAATCGATATGGCTGCCGAGGCTGGCGCAGATATCGTCAAGTTCCAAACTTTTAGCGCCAGCCGGCAAGTTACGCGCAGCGCCAAAAAGGCAGACTACCAGACCCAGACCACGGGCAATAAAGAATCCCAGTATGAGATGCTTAGCCGCTTGGAACTCACCGAGGATATGCACCGGGAACTCATCGCGCACTGTGCCGCGCGAAACATTGGCTTTTTCTCTACTGGTTTTGACATCGAAAGCATTGATCTGCTACTAAGTCTCGGTCAAGATCACTTCAAGATTCCTTCCGGCGAGATCACCAACCTGCCGTACCTGCGCCATATTGGCCAGCTCGGCAAAAGCGTCATCCTTTCCACTGGCATGGCCACGCTGGGCGAGATTGAGGCGGCCATCGATGCGCTAGAACTGGCCGGCACGCCGCGTACCAAGATTACGGTACTGCATTGCACGACCGAATATCCCACGCCCATGCTCGAAGTAAACTTGCGCGCCATGCAGAGCATTCATAGTGCGTTCGGGGTAGCGGTAGGTTATTCAGACCACACGCCCGGCATTGAGGTGGCGGTTGCCGCTGTAGCGATGGGTGCCAGCGTCATCGAAAAGCACTTTACGCTGGATCGAACGCTGCCCGGCCCGGACCACAAAGCCAGCCTCGAGCCAGCTGAACTTACTGCTATGGTGACTGCCATCCGCAATATCGAATTGGCACTTGGCGATGGCATCAAGCGCCCGAGCCCGAGTGAAGTAAGAAACAAACCCATCGCCCGTAAATCACTGGTGGCTAGTCTAGCGATTAAAGCGGGCGCGGTGTTCAGTGCAGAGAACATCACCGCGAAGCGACCCGGTACGGGCATCTCCCCGATGCGCTGGGATGAAGTCATGGGCCGCATCGCGACTCGCGATTTTTCGGCGGACGAGTTGATCGAGCTATGACCCGCAAGATTTGTGTCATCACCGGCACGCGCGCCGAATACGGCTTGCTGCGCTGGGTCATGCAGGGCATCAAGGATGATCCCGCGCTTTCGCTGCAAATCATCGCGACCGGCATGCACTTGTCGCCAGAATTCGGCCTCACCTATCGCGAGATCGAGCAAGACGGATTCCAGATCGACCACAAGGTCGAAATGCTGACTAGCTCTGATACACCAGTGGGCATCGCCAAATCCATGGGCCTGGGGTTGAT
>JBASWL010000146.1:0-1635 GCA_049276455.1 Georgfuchsia sp.
CTGCAATTGGGATCATAGAGGACCTCGCTGCGTTGAGTGGCCAGCGATCTCCTCTTCGTACGCACGGGCGAATGCATTCGCATACAAGTCCTGAAAGTCCTCGCCCAAAGCGTCCGCAATAGCCTGATACCTGCCGCAATATTCGTTCCAGTACGCTGCTCGAACACTCATTGGAATCAGGTTGGCCATTGCGCGTTTCTTATCGACTTCAGTCCTTATCTTGGTTGGATCAAAGCGGCTGACCACGCCCTCCAGCGCGGAGCGCATGCCTGCAACCATGCCCATTTGGTGTACTGCGAGGTCGGTCAGTGCACTATTCATGGCATCTACCGGCCCCAAGAAGCCAGGGTACTTCTTGCCGAAGAGGTACTGGACGGCAACATCCGCATCAGGCGAAAACTTGAGTGGGTTGTTGTCGGCCGGCTCGATCACGGTCATTTGCACGCGAATCTCCTTTTTGACAAGAGATCGCGCGCGCATCAGGTCGAGCGTACCGCCGATTGATGTACGCAAGAGCATGCCGATGAGCCGCATCGTCTCTGGCGTAATCTCCGAATCTGTTTGCGGCAATGTTGCCTGAAGACCTTCTTCAAACGCACGTCGAAGTTCGCCCCTCACAAGCGTAGGACTCGCCCCATCATCCGGGTTGGTTGTGGATTGAGGAGCAGCCATACCACCACCGGATTCTTGATCCGGCACATCAATCTCGTTGCGTTTGACCGGCTCCGCATGCTGCGTGTTGTCGCGATTTTCACGAACCGAATTGGCGTGAGGAATCGACGCAATTTCAACGGGAGAATCAGCCACCATGTTGGCGGGGGCAACTTCGCTTGAAACCGTTGCATCAAGCAACGCATCTGCAACCGGCTCTGCCGGGCATTGAACTACCGCCTCTGGGACTCGAAAGAAGGCCCCCAATTCATCTGCCATCTGGACCGATTTGGCCTCGCAATGGGCTGGTTGGCCCAATCCCGACAACAATGAACTGGCAGCGGACTCATCTTTGAATAGCTGCATGGGATCGAGAAGATCGCTGCCTGTGGCAATGGAGCCAACATTGCCGGCGTCCGCGAGGTCGAACATCTGTTTTAACGGGATATCAGGGTCTTGATCGACCACCGAAAAAGGGGATACCTTTGGCGTAACAGCGGCCAGCGATATCCCCTGCAATGTCAGTGGATCACCCGAAGAGGCCTGAGCAGAATGGGGGTTCGGAGCATCAAACGGATTGAAGTCAGACGGGATCTCATGACAAGCAACCGGTGGCAAGTCACCAGTTGTGAGCTCGGTCTGCGTTAGCGGTGCAACAGAATTCCTGGGCGGTACCACCGGTGAGCCCAGTAGGTCGTCAAAGGGACCACTCTGTAGCGGTATAGCATTTGACGTTTGGATGAAGTCATCTCGAGTGTCGCTAGGCAAAGCAGCACTCTCGGGTTGTAAGCCAGTTCTCTGGTTTACTCCTGTTTGCGGAAGTTGCTCGGGTTGCCTTGGGGTGCTGAGGGAATTCTCGCTCTCCTGCCGGTCGGCATACCTGACCCTCAGAACATAACCGCCGATTTGAAGAATGTCGCCATCCGATAGTTCATGCGCTGCGCCAGCGTGCACATCCTGATCATTGACAAAAAACGGGTTACC
>JBASWL010000147.1:0-1537 GCA_049276455.1 Georgfuchsia sp.
GGTCCACCCATAAAGCACTCCTGAAATTCACTACTGCTTTTTGAAAACAAAAAGAGGGCAAAGCACACCCCACGCCGTTGGTGTCCATTTCATAGTAACTTGCTCGTCGAGGCAAAAAGCTAATTACTTGTGCGTATGCCGGCTTCAACCGCTGGAGCCCGAGCATGGCTGGCAAGCGCAATCAGGGGGTACTGCGCAAATATCTGCTGGAAGCGGCCGAGGATGTCATGGTCAAGGGCGTACCGCTGGCCGAACGCTTGTATGTGCCCGAGCCTTTCAGCGAAGGCGTCAAGGCTGAAGCCGCCCAACGCCGCCGCGATAAACTAGCCCTATTGCACCCGCACGACGGCCAGGCTCCGCTGGCCGTCGTGATCGGCGAATTCAAGGCGAGCGAAGTAACCGTACAAGGCTACCGGGTCTGGATCCGGCATATGCCGGATGCGCCACTGCTGATAGCTGCTAAAAGTTGGGCACGCATCGAGCGGGTATTCGCGCCGATGTTCGAAGCTCGCGACGCCGACACCGGGCATCGGGTACGGCTGATCCTGATCGCCTTGATCCGCGCCCGCCGGGAATATACCTACGAGATCGATTCGGCGAGCCTGATGTTGACGAGCGAACATTGGATACCGATCGAAGGCGTGCATGAACTGCCCCTGGTCGACACCTTGATCGCCCAGCACCGACGCTTCGTCAAACCGCTAGGTTATGACGCGAAGAGCGCGGCACCTTTTCCGAATGCCTTGCTACTGGATGCGGGATCCACGCCGATACCGCTGCACGTGATCAGCGCCTTCATCGACAGCAAGGAAAGGGCAGCGAAGGAAAAGGTGATTTCGATGGGGAATGAAACAAGCTGGGTGTGGTGCACTGATCAACCGATGCCAGCCTTTACTCCAGCGGCGACCTTACGCCAATAGTTCCGGCGCAATGGCTTGAATAGCCAGTGTTGGTGATCGATGTTAGCAGTGCAGGTTGATCGGGAATTCGTGACATCGTGGCAGGGTTGGGGCTGCGTTACCCATCATACACACTCGGTTCTGGAAGGAATTTATAGTCATTTTTGGGCCGGCGCCTGAAAACCCCTCCGCCGCTCAGACTATGTCAAATAAATGCTTTATTCCGATGGCAGAATGGGCGATAATCGCTCCCCAGTTTTGGCACATCCACATAAAGTAAAAATCACAATGATTTTGGTCACCGGCGGCACGGGCTATATCGGTTCGCACACCTGCGTTGCCCTGGCAAAGGCCGGACACGAGTTGCTGATTCTCGACAACCTGTGCAACAGCCGCGCCGATGTTGTGGACCGGCTGGAATCCCTCTGCGGCAGACGTCCCGCCTTCATCCAAGGCGATGTGCGCGATAGCCGAATGCTCGACGATCTGCTTGACCGCCACACTATAAGCGCCGTAATGCATTTCGCCGGTCTCAAGGCCGTGGGCGAATCGGTCGAGAAGCCGCTCGAGTATTACGACAACAATGTCCATGGCACCCTGCAACTGCTCGCCGCCATGCGGCGGGCGCAGGTAAAGAC
>JBASWL010000148.1:0-2759 GCA_049276455.1 Georgfuchsia sp.
GACCGGAAGAGCGAAGCTCATATCGCTATGGGGTATCGGGCAGATCAAAGCTCGGCCCGGTGGAATGTCGCCCGGGTGCTGGGTGTGGGTCATCGTTTCCCAGCGTCCGATGGGTACGGCACCCTTGTCGAACAAACGGACTGAAATGGGATCCTGCCCAGTGAGTTGCTCGGGTGTGACGCCCAGCACGCCGCCAATTTTCTCCAAAGTCTCGCGGCGAGGTTTCTTGGCCTTGCTGCGCTCCTTGAGGATGCGATTGATCGCAGGCTGGGAGACTCCGGAACGATGCGCTAGGTCAGTCTGATTCAGGCTTTGCTTGTCCATTAGCGCTTCCAGAATCTCCGCGACTGGGTTTTGCCCAAGGAATGTCGCTTCCATAGTAGTCATAAATTATTCCGCGCAGTGGTTACATTGGTGATAATTGTAATATAAAATGCGCACTCGTGACCATTCATTGGAATTTTTATTATGGAACAGCGCGACATACTCAAAATTAACCGGCAGCTTCTTCTTCTGACCCGTCAAATGGCCAACGACAGCGATGCTGCCGAATTGATGACAGGTCTATCAAAGCCCGTCATCGACAAGATCGCCACCCTGGATATGGATGAGATCGAAGAGTTGGCAGAGACTGTTGGTGTCTCGCTCTATACCTTGCGGTTTTCCGATTCGGTATTCAGCCGGTTATTGCAACTGCCACGAGATGCTCGAAGTACATACGCCGAGGCAACGCTGGCAGGCAATAGTCGTGGCGGCGCTACTTTCCCCTGAGGAGTTGGAAAATCATCGGATAGCCCACGAGCTGGTCAGGCTGAAGCTCAGGCTACCGATCGTGAATCATCTGACCCAGATTCATATCAAGCCACTCCGGCTTCGCTGGCGTGTGATTCATGCCGAAAGCCCTCCAAACGGGAGGCTCCCTGAGTCGGTTCGACCTTTCATAGTCGATGCCCTCTCGGCGGCAGAGCTGGCGAGTTTCGCAGCAGTGTATCAACGCCTTGGTGGTGCTGATGACAGCAGGGTTTCTGCAGCGATGCTGTTACGGGCGAGGGAGATGCATCTGCGGATTGCCCATCGGGAACTCGATATCAATGCCGCCTATTTCGCCGTGCGAGATGTTCGTGCCAAGATCGTCGAGTGGCGGAGATGCGGTCGCTGCCAGACCTACTATATCTTCGACATAAATGAATTCCACGCCAGATCCTGCCCATACTGCGAGTTAAGTAGTAGAGGATGATCAGGGCATCAGTCGATACCAGAGCGGCAAATTACAAACTGCCCTTGAGTCGCTGTATCAGCTTGGTCGCCGTTGCCCTTTGATCCGGTTTTGACATGTCTTCAGCTGCTGGAGATTCTCGGACCGACGGTGGCGGCAGTCTTTGTACATCTCTGAGACCAAGCAAAGCCAGTATCCGAAGTCGCTCGGCCCGGTCTCGGAGCTGAACATTCGATAGATCTGCAACAAGTTCCGGGTAAATACTGGTCGGGATTTTGACGACGACCCTGATCGAGGACATCTCAAGCTCCTATCCGCCAGAAACCGCGAGCATTGGCAAAGACCGGCAGATCGGATGTTGAGACCTTGAGGTTCGGAAATGCTTCTTTCACCGATGGCTCAAAGAATCCTGCGCCGCCACCAACCAACAGTACGATGTCGGCACCGGCATTTTCTTTGCGCAGAGATTCTCTTAGCCGTGTGGCCACAATCGGCCCCACTTTGTCGGCAGCTTTTTTGAGGTAGGAAGCGAAATCGATTCGCTCTCCAAACAATCGAACCTCAGTCTGATTCTGCCTGATGGCGTTTTCAAGCCGCTCGCGTCCGATGTTTCCCCCGAAGTCATTGGCGACCAGCTTCGCTGCTTCATCCAGGATGACGGAAGATGCTTCGAGACTGGTGCCGCAGGATTGGCGACGCAGCTCTCCATGGCTGATCAGCACCCAATCAACTGAAAAGAAACCTGGGTCGACCACCAGGACTCGCGACTCTTCAAACTCGGAGGCGTCGGTCAAGTTCCAGACATGATCGACAAATCCTCCGACCGGCTGCGGCACTACTTTGACTTGTTGGACGGTGAACCGTCGGCGCGGGGTGACCTGGTGTTCTCCCTGCATCTGCGATTGAAGCCGTTCGCGGAGGTCCGGGTTCAAGTATTGATTGACGGGTAGGCCAGTGACGAGCACGTCTACCTCATCGAGTTCCGAAAGCAGCAATCCGGCATGGAAGAGCGCGCGATACGACTCTGTCGATGGGTAATCCTCATGAAGTTCGCGACTCCACAATTCGGCACGGTCCGGCGATAGTCCTGCAACGAACGGGTTGCCGTTGACCATCACGCGCAGAAAGTCATCTTCTGCCTTGCCGGAAATTTTCTCTCCCAAGCGGTCCGCTGGTGCCGCACCGGCAGGGCGCAACAGAACTTGTGGATTGTGGCCCGCCTTGCCAAACGCCAGCTTGAGATTGGAATAGCCAATATCGATTCCGAGCACATTCATTTCAGGTTCTCTCCCGTAGCACTTCAGTGGCTGTCATGCCCGACATTGGGTCATGAGACCTGGCAGTAGCACTGCAGGGCACCCCGAGCCAGGACGTAATGCCTGGGATTGCGCGAGTGCATATCGCGAGTGCACCGCCAGAGCACCTGATCCTATGGCGCGCCCTGTGGCTGTGGATTTTGAAATGCGCCCAAAAAGGTCACATTTCGAGCGCGCAGAGACACGGATGCTTTCTACGATGGCGTCCGTTGAATCCGGAACAACAG
>JBASWL010000149.1:0-1542 GCA_049276455.1 Georgfuchsia sp.
GGCATGGGCGCATCGACTGAAGGCGTTGCCAAGTACCTGGCCGAGCACGCCAAGGAACTCTGAGCACGGCGCTGTTTATCGCGCAACAAAAAGGCCGCCCGAGGGCGGCCTTTTTGTTACCGGATTCAGCTTTTCTTGCTAACCCGGTGGCTACTCGGCACCATACTTGGTCTCCACCGTGATGCCCATTTCCTTGAGCATCCCCGTTGGCAAAATGCCGCCCGCGCAAACGATCACGCCGTCGTTCTCGACGCAAACCGCCTTGCCATCATGATCGATATGTACGTGCTCCTTTTCGATCTTTGCCACGTTGGACGACAGTAGCACGGTGAGCCGGCCTGACTGTTCAGCCTCCGCGAGGCGTTCGCGATTCTTCTGCTTGACGCGCCCGAATGCGTTGCTACGGTAGGAAAGAATAACCTTCGTTCCCGGCTGTTCCGCTGTCGCAACCGCCGCTTCGATAGCACTATCACCACCACCGACGACAAGAACGCTCTTGCCGCTGTATTGCTCCGGATCCATCAGACGGTAAACGACCTTTGAGGTTTCCTCTCCAGGAACCCCCAACTTGCGCGGCGTACCCCGTCTGCCGATGGCGAGCAACACGTTACGGGTGAAGTATTCGGCTTTGCTTGACTTGACAATGTAGCCACCGTCGACCGCACTGACCTTCTCAACGCTTTCGTTGAAATTGAGTTTCATGCCAACCTTGTCGACGATGCCTTGCCAGAACGCCAGCAGATCTTCCTTGGTAATTTCACCCAGTTTGGCCTTGCCGATGATCGGCAGCACGACCGGCTGCGTCATCACGATCTTGTTGCGTGGATAGTGGTAGACGGTGCCACCGAGCGAATCCTCCTGCTCCAGCGTGACCGAGCGCAGCTTTTTCTCAATGGCGCCAAGAGTCGCCGCCAGCCCCGCCGGACCAGCCCCGACGATCACCACATCAAGTTGCTTATCCTGACCGCGGTTCTTGGCGATGGAATCCATTGCCTGACGGCCCTGCTCGGCCGCCTTTCTTACCAGCCCCATGCCGCCCAACTCACCTGCAATGTAAATACCCGGCACATTGGTTTCAAAGCTCGGTTGCACATGTGGAATATCGATCCCGCGTTTCTCCGTGCCAAATACTAGTTTGATGGCGCTAACCGGACAGGCTGGCGCGCATGCGCCATGGCCAATGCAGTGGGCTGGATTGATCAGCACCGCCTTGTGATTGATGATTCCGAGCGCGTTTTCCGGACAAACACGAACACAGGCACCGGACCCGCAGCAAACAGTCGGATCGATGACGGGATGCAGGCTGGGCGGCTCGGTCATTCCCGATTCGATGGCTTCGTCAAGAATTTCGGCGGCCGCAGCATAGCGCCGCTTTTTCCTTCTGACGTAAAGGAAGACAACGGTCAGAACAAAAACCGTCGGAATCAAGTAGTAAAGAAAATTGCTCATATCACCCCAATCCTGCCAACAACCGCTGATTCAATACTCATGAGAGAAGCCTGTTGTACGAGAGAGACAACGCTCTATCCATGGACCGATTGT
>JBASWL010000150.1:0-25101 GCA_049276455.1 Georgfuchsia sp.
ACTGCCCTGACTACCTGGGGCGAAACGGCGCGTCAGCCAGACGACCAGCATGCCGACAATCGGGGCAAGCAGAAACGGTAGCCAGGGACGATCGTTAGTGACTTGAAAAAAATTCGCCAATGCCACGTCGGCCAGTTTGGCAAACCCGACCACGGCGAGGCCGGCCATACCGGCCGCGCCCCAGAGGATCAGCCGCGTTCTCCAACGTAAGCTGCTAAAGGGGCCTCTGAAAATTTTCATGTTACGGTTTTCCAATAATCTTTAATTCCACGCTTCGAAGTTGCATCTTGCACGCCTCAGAAGAACAAGGGCGATCTACAGTGGTTTCACACCCTCGCGCGTACTTGCGAATTTGTCTGTTCTTGACGCCTTTCTTCACAAGCGCATCCTCAACAGCCTCCATTCGCTTGTTGGCAATTGCAACGCATATTTCCTTGCTTCCCAGTTGATCGGTTCTGCCGATCAACTGTACGTTAATGTTCCGGTCACTGCTCAATTGTCTTGCGATGCTCCGTAATACTTCCTGCGACCTTGTGGAAATATCCGCAGCACCAATTTCAAAAAAGACCGTACTGTCAGGATCAAGAACCAATTCCTGAGCGGATTCTGAAGCTGCTACCCCGGCCTTTTTCAAAGGCAAAAGGGGTGCGGCTGCCGATAGGGGTACGACATCATGCTGATGCCTGGCTTCCGGGGAATGTGGAACAGTGGCTGGAGGTGCTGTCCGGTTCCGTTCCGGGGAAGCAGCGCACCCATAAACCAGCACTATCAAGATTGTCAGTACGAGGGAGGGGTTCAACTGAAATTTCTGGAGTATTGATTTAATGCGAATTGACGAAATGCAGTCGCTGAGGGTTGTTGATAACAATGTTATTACCACTTATCCGCTTATGCGGCCGTTTTTGCAAGGATTTGCATAATAAGTTCAAATCTATTATATTTGTCCAAATATTATATTTCTTCTTTCCTGCAAGTGGAAACGCCAGATGCGTCGCAGTTCCTCTTGTTGCAATTTTGGCGAGTTCTTTTGGATGCTGTTAGTTAGCTATGGAGTTGAGAAGCCTCGTGCAGTCTGTCATGAATAAAAGAGCTGATCGGAAAACTGTTTTGTTTTCGCGCGCATGCTCTAACAGCCGTAATATGTAGCAACCGATTCCCTTGTTCGAGGCTGTATATTTGAGGGGCATTGCCCCTCGTTTTTTTGTATTTCCATTTCGCCATTAATGGATTCGGTTGAGCCACAATCTAAGTGGCGGCTTTATTTACGGCAAGATTCTTGACCGCTATTGCTTGAAAAACTGAAATAGCGGACAGGAACAGAATGGAGATAGCATGAGACTTTCTCTGCGTTTTGTCATTCCGCTGTTAATTATGCTGGGTGTCGTTGCGTATGCAGTGGTGCCCTTGGTTGACAAGCTCACTTTGCGTTGGTCGATGCACGATCTGGATATTCGCGCATCTTTGATTGCCAATACGATCCAGGAACCTCTTCAAGATCAGACAGGCGCCGTTTCACGGACAAAGCTGCTCAGCCTGTTCAAGCGTGTTGCCAATGATGAGCGTATTTATGCCATTGGCTATTGCGCATCGACTGATGCTCCCATGCTGGCTACATTGCGCATGTCGAAGGCGATACACTGTGACGATCTTGACCAGTTTCGTACCCCGGACGGGAAAATTCTGAATATCGAACGGGGGCTGTTGCATGTTGCCATCCGGCCGTTGAGTACCGGTTTCAACCCGTCTGGCACTTTGATTCTCATGCACGACATGAGCTTCATAGAGCGGCGCAGTGAGGAAAGCAAGACCTACCTCTTCTATTTTTTTGCGGGACTCGCGTTTGTCGTTTCCCTCCTGACCGTTATCATCGCGCAACTCAGTTGGCGTGGCTGGATGCAGGGCATTCGCGCCCTGATGCGGGGTGAAGGTCTGCTGCGACAACCTGCCATGTCGATTAAGGAGCCGGAACTCCGACCGATTGCACGCGACCTGCAGCGACTGGTAGCAGATCTGGAAGCCGAGCACCGAGCCCGCGACGAAAGTCTGATATCTTGGTCAGCTGAGAGCTTGCGCACAATCCTGCATGCTGAACTGCGTGGCGAAGACGTCATTGTGGTCTCCAATCGTGAGCCCTATATTCATCAACATATTGATGACCGGATTGAAGTGCATAGTCCAGCCAGCGGTCTGGTAACCGCCCTGGAGCCAATCATGCGTGCCTGCTCGGGCATCTGGATTGCCCATGGCGGCGGCACAGCCGACCGGGAATCCGTTGACCATAACGACCACGTTGCTGTGCCACCGGAAAACCCGGCCTATCAATTGCGCCGAATCTGGCTGAGTGCGGAAGAAGAAGCCGGTTACTACTATGGCTTTTCCAATGAGGGACTCTGGCCGCTATGCCATATCGCCCATGTTCGCCCCACGTTCCGTTCCAGCGACTGGGCACACTACGTTGCAGTCAATCAGAAATTCGCCGATGCCGTGGTCAAGGAAGCCAAGACCAAAGATCCGATTGTGCTGGTGCAGGACTATCACCTCGCACTATTGCCACGCATGTTGCGGGATGCCCTGCCTCATGCCACGATCATAACCTTCTGGCACATCCCATGGCCAAACCCGGAATCCTTCGCAATCTGTCCCTGGCGCGAAGAAATCATTTCCGGGCTTCTCGGCAGCAGCATTCTCGGTTTTCATACCCAGTCCCACTGCAACAATTTCGTAGATACAGTGGACCGTTTCATTGAAGCTCGGGTGGACCGTTCAGCATTCGGGGTTACGCTCGGAGGCAAGAAGACCCTGGTTCGGCGCTATCCTATTTCCATAGATTGGCCGCCAAAAAGATCACTCATGGAGAAATCTACGGATCAGTGCCGCGCAGAAATTCGCAAGGAACTTAATCTGCCGGCGAACCAATTCATCGGAATCGGAGTCGATCGTCTTGATTATACCAAGGGCATCATTGAACGCTTCCGCGCAGTGGAGCGCCTGTTTGAACTGAAGCCGGAGTGGATCGGGCGTTTTACATTTATTCAGATAGCCGCACCAACGCGCACAAACATCTTTGAATACAAATCGCACGAGGAACTGGTGATCAAAACGGCGGCTGAAATCAATCAGCGATTTGGTGACAGTACTACGCCTGCAATTATCCTGAAGGTGGAGCATCACGAACCCAAGCAGGTCTACGAGCATTACCGTGCCGCCGAACTGTGTTTCGTCAGCAGTTTGCATGACGGCATGAATCTGGTCGCCAAGGAATTTATCGCGGCGCGCGAGGATCAGCATGGTGTTCTGTTGCTGAGCCAGTTTACCGGGGCTGTGCGAGATCTCCCCGAGGCGCTGATCGTCAATCCCTACGATGCAGACCAATGTGCGGCAGCCCTGCATGTTGCCCTTACCATGCCGCTTACCGAGCAGCGCGATCGGATGCAGCTGATGCGTGGTTTGGTGTCTGAGTTCAATGTCTATCGCTGGGCCGGTCGCATGTTGCTTGACGCAGCGACGATGCGACGCCATATTCAGCTTCAGGAGAAGTCGGAAAACTTGAACGAACAGAAGCGCCGATTGCCGTCATGACCATTTCACCGCCGCAGCCGTCGTCAGATTGGGCTTATTTTCTTGATGTTGACGGCACACTGATCGATATTGCACGTACACCTGATGAGGTTATTATCGGTCGCGATCTGCTGCATCTGATTGAAAACCTGCATTCGCTTTGTGATGGCGCCGTTGCGCTGGTCAGCGGCCGCACTCTGGCTGAACTCGATACCCTGCTAGATATGCCGCATTTGCCGATGTCCGGGCTTCATGGTCTCGAATGGCGTAATGATCCCGCTGGACTTATTCAGCGCCACACAGTACCGGCAAATGGCATTCATGCCATTAGGCAAAAACTCATGGCGCTGCAACAACGTTACGCGCAACTGGTTGTTGAGGACAAAGGAACAACTCTCGCACTACATTATCGGCAGGCGCCCCGGTTGGGCGGCTATCTGCATCGATGGATTCGCAATCTGGTCAATCCTGAAGACAAGGAATTGCAGGTACAGCCGGGCAAGCGTGTAATCGAGATCAAACCCAAGGGTTATGACAAGGGCCGCGCCATTGAAACCTTCATGGCACAAAAGCCTTTTACCGGCAGGTTGCCTGTCTTCATTGGCGACGATCTGACTGACGAACACGGGTTCGCCATCATCAACCGGATGGGAGGAGTTTCGATCAAGGTCGGTAGGGGGCATACCGTTGCCAACTGCCGCTTGCCAAGCGTAGCCGCAGTACACGATTGGCTATGTCAGTTGTCAAAGACAAACAATTTGTGAAACAGGGAGGCAAACATTGCAGTCACTTGATCTTGGCATTATCGGCAATGGCACCATTGGCGCTCTGATCGATTCGCGAGGCGAAGTCGTCTGGTCCTGTTTTCCACGCCTGGATGGCGACCCGCTGTTCTGTTCCCTGCTGCGGGGCGGCCATGGCAAGGATGATTTCGGCTTTTTTACCATCGATCTGGTTGATCTTGCCGAATCGCAACAGCACTATATTGGCAATACGGCGATTCTGGTGACCACCTTGCACGACAAGCAGGGCGGCATTATTGAAATCACCGATTTCATGCCGCGCTTCGTTAAGAACGAGCGATTATTCCGTCCCTTGAGCCTGTTGCGACGGATCAGGCGCATTGCCGGCAGCCCGCGCATTCGCATCCGTCTGCGTCCCGCCTGCCATTATGGGGCGGAGAAGCCAACGATCACCTGGGGCAGCAATCACATCCGTTACGTCACCCCCGAACTGGTGGTGCGCCTGACGACGAATGCCTCGTTGACGGCGATCCTGCAGGAAACGGCCTTCTTCCTCGAAAATGAAATTACGCTGTTACTTGGTCCGGATGAAACCGTACCGGGCGCGGTGGGACAGGTAGGACAACATTTCCTCGACGAAACGGTGAGCTACTGGCGCGGCTGGGTGCGTAACCTTGGCATTCCCTTTGAGTGGCAGGACGAGGTGATTCGTGCCGCGATCACGCTCAAAATGAATACCTACGATGATACTGGCGCGATTATCGCCGCGATGACTACCTCGATCCCGGAGGCCCCGGATAGCCAGCGCAACTGGGATTACCGCTATTGCTGGCTGCGAGACGGATACTTCGTGGTTAATGCACTCAACCGGCTAGGCGCTACCAAGACGATGGAACGCTACCTTGGTTACATCGTGAATATCGCGGCTGGTGTGGCAGACGGTCTGCTGCAACCGGTCTATGGCATTGACGGGCGCGCAAATCTGGATGAAATCGAAGTGCCTTCGCTACCGGGATATCGCAACATGGGTCCGGTGCGCATTGGCAATCAGGCTTTCAAGCAGGTACAACACGATGTCTACGGTTCCGCGATTCTGGCGGCAACGCATGTGTTTTTCGACCAACGGCTGACACGAATGGGTGATGAGGCCCTGTTCCAGCGTCTCGAATCGCTGGGTGAAAAGGCGGTTGAACTCTACGCGAAGCCTGATGCAGGTCTTTGGGAACTGCGACGCCGGGCACGAATACACACTTTTTCGGCGGTGATGTGCTGGGCGGCTTGTGATCGTCTGGCACGGATCGCCAATCAACTGGGCCTGGCAAAGAAGGGAATACACTGGCGCGCGCTCAGCGACCGCATCCATCGCGACATTCTGGAACGAGCCTGGAGCAACAGGCGCAAGAGTTTCGTGTCCACCTTTGGCGGCAGCGAACTCGATGCCAGCCTGCTGCTGCTGGCTGAAGTCGGCTTCATCAGCGCGGAAGATCCCCGCTTTGCTGCTACCGTTGCCGCGATAGAACGCGAACTCAAGCACGGCGACTTCATTTTTCGCTATGTCGAGAAGGACGATTTTGGTGAGCCGGAAAACGCCTTTCTGGTCTGTTCCTTCTGGTATGTCAATGCCCTTTCCGCGCTTGGACGCAGGGATGAGGCACGAGAACTGTTTTCCAGGCTGCTCTCTTTCCGCAACCGGCATGGCCTGCTCGCCGAACACATCAACCCGCGTAGCGGCGAGCATTGGGGTAATTTCGTACAAACATACAGCATGGTAGGGCTTATCAATTCCGCCATCCGTTTATCAATCCGCTGGGATCAGGCTTTTTGAACATGCAAAATTACATTGACTCGTTTATTTCCACCGCTCTGGAGAATGCCGATGGCATTGTGCGCGTCGCGGTTATCCTGATATTGATGACCATCCTCCTGAAGCTGACGCGGCGCATCTTTCCACATCTGCGAGATTACATTGCAGCACAACAGGGTAATCATGAGGATAGCCGCCGCATTATCACGCTCTCCCGTGTGCTGCGTTACTCGGTCAATGTCGTCATTGTGATAGTCGCAGTCATTCTGCTGCTGGGCGAGTTCGGTATTTCTGTCGCCCCGATCCTGGGTGCCGCCGGTGTGGTTGGACTGGCTATTGGCTTCGGTGCTCAAAGTCTGGTGAAGGATTATTTCACCGGGTTTTTCCTGCTGCTGGAAAACCAGATACGCATTGGTGATGTCGTTGAAGCCGGGGGCAAAGCCGGCCTGGTCGAAGAGCTTACGTTACGCTACTTGAAGCTGCGCGATTACTCGGGTAATGTGCATTACATCCCCAACAGCAATATATCCACCGTCACCAACATGAGTCTCGGTTATGCCTATGCTGTTATCGATGCCGGGGTATCCTATGGCACGGACATTGACCATGCCATCGCCACGATGTGTGCGGTCGGCGAAGACATGCGGCGTGACCCTGTTATGAAAGACAAGATACTCGACAACCTGGAGATAGCTGGAGTCGACAACTGGGCCGACTCAGCGATCATCATCCGCTGTCGCTTCAAGGTTGCCCCGCTGGAACAGTGGACCATACGCCGCGAATACCTGAAGCGGCTCAAGGAATCATTTGACCGAGTCGGGATAGAGATTCCCTTTCCGCATGTCAAGATTATTACCTCCGGAATCGAGAGCAGCGAAGCGAAATAAGTACTTTCAGGAAGGAAACTGGCTATGCGCAATGTCTTGTTGGCAGTGGATGGCTCTGAATATTCTGACCGGGCCGTTCATTTTGTCGTTGAGTTTGTGAAACAGCATGGCACCATCGAAATTCATGTGGCGAACGTGGAGCCAGCGCCTGTTGAGTGGCAGACACATGGTCTGGAAGAAAAGACTGTCGAAGCCCATTTGAAGTCTGTGGCTCGCCATGCAATGAAATCGGCGCAAGAAATTCTGCGGTCGGCAGAAATACCTTTCCACACTCATTTCAGTGAGGGCGACGTAGCTAGGGCTTTGGTACAACTGGCAGACAAACTGGGCTGCGATGCCATTGTGATGGGCACTCGCGGGTTGGGTGCCGTATCCAATATTGCACTGGGTTCGGTGACCAGCAAGCTGTTGCATCTGACACATCTGCCAGTGGTTTGCGTAAAGTGAAGCGATGAGTCTGTTCCTGCCCTTGTTTTTCCATTGATGCTGATTCCCATTTGAATCCGACATCCGGCCGATACTGATCATTAACGTCAAAGCCGGAAAATCCGAACATGTCCGAATGGCATTCAATGACGGAAAGGCAGGCGACCGAAAATCTGGGCGTCAATTCCGCACATGGCCTCGACGAAATCGAGGCTGCTGCGAGACTGGAGAAATTCGGACCCAACCGGCCCAGCGTGCAACCGGGACAGAGCCCGTTCTTCCGTTTTCTGGCGCAACTGATCCAGCCGCTGATACTGGTGCTGATTGCCGCCGGCAGCGTTACCCTGTTTCTGCGCGAGTGGGTCGATGCCAGCGTAATTTTTGGCGTGGTGCTGGTGAATGCGCTGGTCGGTTTCATCCAGGAAGGCAAGGCTGAGGCGGCCCTGGCCGCACTGGCGCGCGCCGTTGCTTCTGAGGCTACGGTACTTCGCTCAGGTAAGCGCCGTAAACTGGATGCGGTCGAACTGGTGCCAGGCGACGTGGTCGTGTTGGCGGCCGGGGACAAGGTGCCTGCCGACTTGCGGTTGTTTGCCGGCAAAGAATTGCGTACCGCCGAAGCGGCACTGACAGGCGAGTCGCTACCGGTAGACAAGCATAGCCGGGTGCTTCCTGTCGACACACCGCTCGCCGACCGGCGCAACATGGCCTATACCGGTACGCTGGTGGTTGGTGGCCAGGGGTGTGGGGTAGTCATTGCAACTGGCGACGCAACAGAGACAGGACGAATATCACAGCTGATTGCCCAGGCACCGGAACTGACGACGCCACTGACGAGAAAGATTGGTGAATTCTCACAGCGCCTGCTAGTGGCGATTCTGGCACTAGCCGGCCTGACCTTTGTTGTCGGCGTATTACGCGGTGAGTCTGCCTTCGACATGTTCATGGCGGCAGTCGCGCTTTCCGTTGGCGCCATTCCAGAAGGACTGCCGGCGGCCATAACCGTCACACTGGCCATTGGGGTCGCGCGCATGGCCAAGCGCCGGGCCATCATTCGCAAGCTGCCTGCCGTCGAGACACTGGGTGGTACCACTGTTATTTGTTCCGACAAGACCGGGACACTGACGGAAAATGCAATGACCGTCCGCGCGGTCTGGACGGGTGGCGATGTTTTTACCATTAGCGGGAATGGTTATGGCCCCGCAGGCCAGATTGAATTGAACGGTCAAACAGCGGCAGTAGCCGGCGCCCTGCGCGAGACACTGCTGGCCGGCGTGCTCTGCAACGACGCATGCCTGGTACACAAGGATAACCAATGGATCGTTACCGGGGATCCTACCGAGGGAGCGCTGCTGTCGGCTGCGCGCAGAGGTGCTCTGGATGCAGACACGTTGAATTCGGTTTTTCCCCGTCTCGACGAACTGCCCTTCGACTCGACGCGCCAATACATGGCTACCCTGCATGAAATTGAAGGTGCGCGTATTGTTTGCGTCAAGGGTGCCGTGGAAAAACTGCTGCCGGCATGCCGCATGATGCTCGATCCATTGGGGCGCGAAGTGCCACTAGAGCCAGACGCGATCCACGCTGCGGCAATCAGCATGGCAGATAACGGCCTGCGTGTATTGGCAATGGCCCGCTCGGAACTTGCTGCTGAGCAGCTGCTCGAACATGCTCATGTCGGCAGAGGCCTCGTCTTCCTTGGTCTGGTCGGCATGATTGATCCGCCGCGTCAGCGTGCCATTGCCGCCGTACGCACCTGTCACACTGCGGGTATCCGGGTGAAAATGATCACCGGCGACCACCCGGGCACGGCCCTCGCCATCGCCCGGCAGCTTGGCATCGTTGGGGCGGAGTCTATCGCACTGACCGGACGGGAATTGTCAGACCTCGATGATGAAGCCATGCGCAGAGTGGCTTCCGAAACAAGCGTTTTCGCACGCGTCGAACCTGAGCAGAAGCTGCGCCTGGTGAAGGCCCTGCAAGCCAATGGTGAAATTGTGGCAATGACCGGTGATGGCGTCAATGATGCGCCGGCGCTCAAGCAGGCGGACATCGGCGTTGCCATGGGGCTGGGGGGTACCGAGGTGGCCAAGGAAGCTGCGGCCATGGTACTCACCGACGACAACTTTGCCACCATCGAAGCTGCCATCGAGGAAGGTCGCGGTATCTACGACAACCTCATCAAGTTTATCGTGTGGACAATTCCGACCAACGCCGGCGAGGGCCTGGTCATACTTGCCGCCATTTTGGCCGGAACAACCCTGCCGATTACGCCGCTACAGATTCTCTGGATCAACATGACCACAGCCATCCTGCTTGGCATGATGCTGGCCTTCGAACCGGTCGAGCGCGGCATCATGCGGCGTCAGCCGCGCAATCCCTCTGCCCCGATTCTCGACCGTGTGCTGTTCCTGCGTGTATCGCTGGTCAGCGTGCTATTGCTGGTCGGCGCTTTCGGCCTGTTTGAACTGGCACTGCACCAGAATCGATCCATGGCGGAAGCGCGAACAATTTCCGCCAACGTTTTTGTGATGGTTGAAACCTTTTACCTCTTCAGTTGCCGATCGCTAACGCAGCCATTTTGGTCAATCGGCATATTTTCAAATGCATGGGTCTGGGTGGGCAGCACCACAATGGTGTTGTTGCAAATGGCATTTACCTACATGCCGATTTTCAATGAAATATTCGAGACCGCGCCCATTGGCGCATTGGAGTGGTTGCAGATTGTCGCTTTTGCCGCTATCTGCGCGGTAGTCGTTGAGATAGAGAAACGCTACAGATACGGGCAGCAATGCGGCTCACGCGATGCTCTGCGATAATCATCCCGGGCTGTGGGCGCCTGCCGCAGTCTTGGCATTATTTTTCTGGACCTGATTCTGGAGATCAAACAAATGACGCAGCCGGACCTTCCTGGTTGGATCGCCGACTTTCTCGGACTGCCGTTGCTGAACATTGGCGCATCACCCGTTACTGTTGGCCGCCTGTTAAGCATCGTCGCCATCGTGATTGCGGTGTGGTGGTTTGCGTCGGCAATGGAACGCACGATCATGCGCACCGCCCGGCGCAGCAGCTATCTGACAGGCAGCACTTCGAGCGTATTCGCCTGGGCGCGCATCGCGCGCTACACAGTCTGGATCGCTGGCACGATCTTCGGCCTTGGCATGATCGGCGTTGATCTGACCAGCATCGCAGTGCTCGGTGGTGCGGTCGGTATTGGTATTGGTTTCGGCCTGCAGAACATCGTCAGCAACTTCGTTTCCGGCGTGACGCTGCTGATCGAGCATACCCTCAAAGTTGGTGATTTCGTCGATCTGGAGTCCGGCGTGCGCGGCCATGTGCGGGAAATCAGTCTGCGCTACACCCGCATCGCGACGAACGACGATGTCGACGTGATCGTGCCGAACTCGGAGTTCATCAACGGCCGCGTCATCAACTGGACTTACGAGACACGCATGCGGCGCCTGCGCGTCCCCTTTTCAGTGGCCTACGGCACCGACAAAAACAAGGTCAAGGAAGCCGTGCTGCGGGCTGCCGGTCGCGTCGAAGGAACGGTAGAAGAGCGGCCGGCAGACGTCTGGCTGGTGCGTTTCGGCGATAACGGTCTGGAGTTTGAACTGGTGGTCTGGGTCGGCGCAGACCGGGTCGCGCGTCCCGGCAATACCACTGCTGCCTATCTTTGGGCGATCGACGATGAACTGCGCGCCGAAAATATTGAAATTCCTTTCCCTCAACGGGATATGCACCTGCGAACAGGGGCAATTTCGGTGCGGCTCGACAAGTCCACGGATGAGCCCCCTTCGTTACTCTAGTGGCTCTGGCGGCAAGTTTCAGAGCGGAAAAAACTTCGGCAGCAGGTAGGCGTAACAGGTCAGCATGATGATCAGCAGGGGCAATCCGCCGCGCACGAAATCGGAGAACTTGTAGCCGCCGGCGCTCATGACAAGCAGGTTGGTCTGATAGGCCATGGGGGTCACATAGCAGAGATTGGCGCCGAACAGGATGGCGAGCACCAGCGGTTCCGGCGACACCCCGAGTTCGTGCGCCATGCTTACAGCGATTGGGGTGCCAATCGCAGCCGCGGCATTGTTGGAAACGAAGTTGGTGAACACGGCAGTGAGCAACATCAGCAGGGCGAGTATCCATTGCGTTGGCATGCCGCTGGTTGCGGAAATGAAGTTGGCCGCCAGCCATGCCGTGCCACCGGTTTTTTCAAGTGCGGCGCCCAGCGCGAGACTTGACGCCACCAGCAGAATCACTTTCATTGAAAGCGATGCAGCGGCATCTTCCCACGTCAGGCAGTGCGTAATTATCATGGCAGCTACACCGGCGAAGGCGGCCACCGCGATGGGTGCCAGCTTGAACGCAGCGAGCGCCACGACTCCCGCGAGGATGACAAGTGCGAACATAGCCTGGGCGCTGCGCGGCACTTCGTAGCTCTGGTCGAGCACAAGAAGTCTGGCGCGTGTCTTCAGGCCGAGAATGGCCTCGCTAGCGCCTTGCACCAGAAGAATATCCCCCGCACGCAGAGGCACCGAGGCAATATCCTTGTAACCGGTTGTGGGTTGGCTACCCGCACGACGCAGACCAACGATTATGA
Source organism: Georgfuchsia sp. (assembly GCA_049276455.1). Classification (GTDB taxonomy): domain Bacteria; phylum Pseudomonadota; class Gammaproteobacteria; order Burkholderiales; family Rhodocyclaceae; genus Georgfuchsia. The sequence goes on from JBASWL010000150.1 coordinate 12,013, forward strand.
CGTCATGCCAGTTGTGAAACCGGGTATCGCGCAGGGTTCGCCCATTCAGCAACGACTCCTCGGTCACCACTACTTCGGCGAGCCGTTCGTCACCAACGGCCAGAGGGTGGTCCTTATCCACCGCTTGCTCCGGCATGTCCGGCTTGTACAGGGGGGTACCAAACTCCGTCGCTGCTTCGTGCAGCACTTTGGCCCCGGCCGCCACAAACATGCGGTCGCCGGCGCGGAGCGTCAGCGTCGGCAGGCGAGTCAGTTCGGCACCGCCTTCCCCGCGCAGGATGCGTCGCACCTCGACATCATTGCCGAGCTTCTTTCTTACTTCGGAAAGTTGCTTGCCGTCGGCGTAGCTGTCTTCCTGAATGTGCATGACGGCGGTGAATATCTGCGGTGCGGCATCCTCTAGCGGCGCGTGGCGTTCCGGGATCAGATGTGGCAAAACCAGCCAGAGATACAGGATGCCCGCCACCGCCGCGATAGCAGTGACATGAATGAAGTCGAACATCTCGAAGCGGCGCACGCCGAGATCGGCGGCAATCGACACGACGATCAGGTTGGTCGAGGTGCCAATTGTGGTGCCCATGCCGCCGATCAGCACCGCGTAGTTCATCGGTAGCAGCGTGCGCGAGGGCGAAGTTTTAGCGCGCAATGCCGCACCCACGAGAATGGGCATCATCAGCACGACAATCGGGGTGTCGTTCAGCACGCCACTGGAAGCGGCACACAATATGAGCACCACCAGCATGGCTGCCTTCGGGCTGGCTCCCAGCATGCGTGCCAGCAGCCGCGATGCAGGATCAAGCGCACCAGTGACCACCAGGCCGCGGCCAAGCACCATCAGGCTGCATATCGCAATCAGCGCCTCGTGACCGAAACCAAAGAAAAATGCGCTGGGCGGAACCGCCACGCCATCATGCTGGTAGGGGAATAGCTGAAAGCCGGCCGTGAGCAGCACCAGCACAAGCAGGCATGTCGTCTCGATCGAAAGCTTTTCGGAGGCGAACAACGCGAACGCGAAAACTGTCAGCGCCAATACGGCTAGTGCGTGTGGTTCAAGCGTCATTGTCATCAGGGAGCAGGTTTTCGCTCATGTCCAGGTCAGTCGGCTGCATTCATGATATGTCGTCGCGGTGAGCATTATCGCCCAGAGAAACACTGATTAAGTCCGATTCCATCATCCCGCAGGGATTCCCTTCGGTCATTGGGAGCGGCCTTCAGCCGCGAGCGCAGCGTGGCGGGAAGCAATCCAGTCTTTTCTTGAAATCAGCAGCATGTGGATCGCCACCCCCTTTAAGGCTTAGCGATGACAGGCTTATTTGGCGCTTCCCAAGCCGGTTATGAATGAAATCCGCAGTGGCGCATCAGGGAACTTTATTTTATGTCCCTCTCTAACATGCATGCTCTCTCATGGCAGCTGTCGACAGGACTTCAGAAAACGACAAAAGCATAATTGGCATTACTCAGGGTTTACCTTCACTGCATTCTGCGTATGATGTTTTTCACTAACCGGTAAAAAAGGAGTTCAAATGTGACCAGTAAAAATATGCTTAAGTTTGGTATGGCGTGTCTTGCCCTGCTATTGGTCGGCAAGGCCAGTGCTCTTTGCGTCAGCGCTCCGGAGGCAAACCTGCGTAACGGACCCGGAACGAAATACGAAAAAAACTGGACGGTGTACAAATACATGCCCCTGAAACGATTGGCGCGCAAGGGCTCGTGGTATCAGGTCAGGGACGTAGACGGCGATAAGCACTGGATACACAAGAACCTGGTAAAGGCAAACATGCACTGCGCCGTAGTCAAGGCATCAAAAGCAAATGTGCGGCGCGGCCCTGGCACCCGATACCGCCAGGTTTCCTGGAGTCCCGTGGAACGCTACTATTCTTTCAAAGTCATCAAGACCAAGGCGCGCTGGGTCAAGGTAAAGGATGAAGTATCCGACAGCGGCTGGGTAGCGAAATCACTGCTCTGGATACAGTAGTTCGCGGAGACGCTCCAGAGCGGTAGATGCCGGCGCAGCGGCGCCGCGCTCATCACTCTGCGCGCACAAGGGCGTATCGGTGACGGTGTCAGTTGCAAAATCAAGCGCTTGTGGATCGCCACGCCCCTCCGGGACTCGCAATGACAGGCCTGGGACGCGAGGTCTTTGATCAAGTTGGCATGGCGCAACATGTCATGTTTTATGAAAAACTCGATAATAAGGAGCAGCCATTACCCACACGGCTTAATCGGGCAGCGTCCAGCGACTTAAGAAAACTAGGTTGAGCGCCAGGTTAGACAGGCTTGATGACCAACATTTCATTGCCGCCTCGCTGAAATTCGTAAGCTACGCGCTTAACCTCTATGGAGAAGCCATGGCTCGCAAGATATTCGTTAACGAAATGGAGGTGGGGCGATGAAACTCCATCGAGCGCAAGTAATGGAAATACTCGCACCTCGCGAGCCACGCGCAACATTTCTTGAAGCGCCTGAAGATGAAACTCTGCCGAAAAATTGGTGCTGTACAAAAACAGGAAATGAGACGACAAGGCGATGTCGAACTTTCCATTTTCAAAAGGCAGCAAAGGTAACTCCCCCGGGATGTATCGGCCTTCGCTTTTTCCTGCATCGAAGTCCATGAGGAATGTTTCCATCGCAGACATGCGAAGACACCCGAGTTGTTCTACCGACGAAATGGCTCCCCAAACGTAGTCGCTCTGATTCTTGCGCATTTGTGCCATCACGGTTTCATACGTTTCGGAAATGCGGCCACTGATCTGTTCTGCGCTAAAGGCGTAGATCGGATCTGCCGAGACTATATTTCCGCCTTGTTTTGTCAGTACTGAATTGAACGCCGCCGGGCCATCACCACAGCCAAGAATGCGAAGCCCAAGATCGACCTCTGTAAGGCCAAACATGCGGACGTATTCGTCATACGAACGTCCCCACGGTACAACCTTATCTAGTGTAAATCCCATAGATGACCGGCCTGTCTAACGTATAAGATGAGAGGCATGCCCTCTCGATTGAAGAGGGGCCACGCGCTCAACGCTCCGCCACAACTAATCGCAGCGCCAGGCCCAGGAACACAAGTGCGGCGGTGCGATTCAGCATTCTTTGAACCCGCACAGAACCACCTGGCATCTCTCTGAAGAACGCCGCCAAGCAGACAATTGTCCCGAACGCGATGAGAGTTGCGATGATGAAAGCGAAGCCGAACCATGACACCTGCAGTGCGAGGGAGCCGAGTTTCGGATCTGCGAACTGAGGAAGGAAGGCGAGAAAGAACAATACGATCTTTGGATTAGTGAGGTTCATTACAATGCCTCTGAAGTAAAGCTGCTTGAGTGGAACGCGCTCGACAACCCCTTGCTCTTTGCTTGCTGGTGCTCGGTAGGCCTGCCACGCGAGATACGCAAGATACACAGCGCCCACAAACTTGAGGACAACGAAGGCAGAGGCCGATGCTGCAAAGACCGCTGCCAAACCGAGTGCTACTGCGGCCGTGTGGACGAACAGGCCGGTACACAGACCGAGCACAACCATGAGCCCCGCCTTGCGACCGTTCGCAGCGGTTTGCATGACAACAAAGAGGTTGTCCGGGCCGGGAGTGAACCCGAGCAGGAGCGAGAGTCCGAAGAACGCCATCGTGGTATCAAGATGGGGCATTTGTGGTCTCTAACGTCTCAGTTCAGCCGCCCGTGTAGGCGGGCGAAGCCCTGCCCGAACGGGTCGGCTGCAACTAATGGTTAGCAGTCTGCGTACAATCACTTTGTAGCCACACCGACAAGGCACTCGCCCGGCACCTCGAACCCACCAGGCGATTCAAAGCTACGCATTGCGCCTTCTATTTCGTTCCACACGGACTCGCGTTCTTGCGGTGGCAGGTGAGCCATCATGGCATTGAATGCACCGAAGGCTTCTCGCGCGACCTGCACGTACTCGGCGGCGCCGGTTATTCGATGGGGTACTGGCACGGTGCGAATCTCGGGGTTGGCAAATCCGGCTTGATTGAAAATGCCTGCGAGTACCCCGGGACCGCCAAGGCTAAACGGTCCGGGTTGCCCCGGAACGGGAGGCGGGAGTTGCGCGCGCCGGCGGATGATGGAAGCTGGCACAGCACCCCAACTGTTTCGATCGGGCGTGGAAAAGACAGCGACGGCGACCCGACCGCCCGGTCTCAGAACACGGCGCCACTCGCGTAGCGCAGTTACAGGTTCCGGCATATACATCAGACCAAGCCGACACAGCACCGCATCAAAGGAAGAGTCAGGGAGATCAAGTTTCTCGCCGTCCATGGCGCGCGTCGCGATCTGTTTGAGCCCACGTTCACGGGCGACCTGGAGCGCAAGCTCAATGATTCCTTCCGAGATGTCGGTCGCCAGCACGTAACCGCCAGGGCCAACTCGCTCGGCGGCACTGATCGCCGGCTCACCAGCACCGGCGGCGATGTCCAGGACGCGCTGACCTGCATGAATCCGGGCCAAGTCGAGCATCTGGCGGGTAGCTACGCCATACCAACGATCCAGAGTGGGAGTCCAGCGCCGCCATGCCGCGCCGTCCTTGTTCCATTGCTCTCGCTGCGCGCTCTTGTACTTCGCTGAGTCGAATGAGGGTTGCTGTTTGGCCAAAGGACGACCTCTTCTCGGTTAGACGTTGATGTCGCTTCGCAGTGCGGAATTTCTACTGCTAACGTTTAAGCTCGCCGGCGAGCGGTGCGCCAGCACCGCGAGTCAGGTGGAGCGAGTTGTTGGGCGAACTTGGCAATTACACTACTCCTTTCGTTGCCCAAGCACGCGCAGACAGCAAGATAGATCCATCTCCGTTTACTGGTAACCTTTGCACTAACGTTTCCCTAAGGCGACTTTTTTCTGCTTCGTCAAGCTTCGCCACATAGGATGGGGCAGGTCCTTGACCGCCGAGAAATGGCTCCCAATAATCGTTAAAGTCAGTGAAGTGCGTAACGATTTCGAGTGCCGTTGCTTCAATTTCCGAAATACCAACATGTTTGAAGGTTTTTATCAGTTGTTCGGCGTTTGAACCCAGAAAACGGCGACCTTCGTGAAGGGCCGACGCCGCTGGATTCAGTTCAACAGCCGCGTTCCAAAAATATGTAAGAAATTCCATTTTTCCTGCGTAATCCCAGATATATACCGCAACGGTGCCGCCCTTTTTGGTTACTCGCTGCATTTCTGAGAGCGCCTTTTCAGGATCAGGTATGAAATTCAGTACCAAGCCGGATACAGCGACATCTATCGTTGCTTCGTCAAGCGGCAATGACAGCGCATTTCCCACTTTGCAGCTGGCCTTACTGCCAAGGCGCTGCATCGAAGTACGCACAAAACCTTCCGATTGGTCTATGGCGACAACCGTTGCTGGGTTACGCCTAGTAATAATCGCTTCACTTAGAGCACCTGAACCACAACCGACATCTAACCAGTGAAGCCCGGATTTGGGTGACAGCCAATCAACAAATTTCTCGGCTGCCAACTTGCTCCACCTTCCCATGTAGTATTCGTATGGATCACCCGATTGCCATGAGTCTTGCATCTTGTTTTCCACTGGTTTTATTACGCCTAACGAAGCTGTAGAAAAAGTCTTTTCATGGGCGCATTTTGCTGTGAACCAAATGGAATAACAAGAGTCCAATCGGATATTCTTTTGGATACCGCCCATGGCCCGCTACAAGCACATTGACACCAGCCCGCGATTTCTCGCGGTAGATCTTGAGCGGCAGTTGCTGCCCGGCACCTTCGAATACGCCCTGTGCAAACTGATCGATTACGAGATTGATCTCACCGGATTTGATGCCCGTTACCGCAACGACCTTACGGGCGCAACCGCATACAAGAGCACGCCCGATCCGCTCTACGACAAGCGCGGGACGACGACGAAACAGACGAAGCGCTATACGTGCCGCCTGTCGGCGGCAAGGAACCACCGGTGCGCTGCATGCGTTGATGTGAAGCGGGTTGGACCCGCGCCGGGTGTGCCTGTTGAGCTCCGGGGGACGTGAAGCAATGACGATTCCCGGCTAACGATTGAGGCCCCGGCGCGCGTCTTTCATCAGGGTCCGGGCATCTTGCCCAACATGACCGGTTGTAGTTTCGCAGTCCGCCATCTTCTCGTTCAACTCAAGCAGACAAAATTGATCAACCTGGTATGCAAAACATGAAAAACTAAAATCACTTGCCTTTAATGGGGAAGCCCTTGTAGTTTGAGCTCAGGGGCCGGCGGAGGGCGAAGCCCGGAGCGAACCGGCAAGCGCAGCTTGCCGGCGGTCCCCTGGAACGAAGGGTTCGGCCACTTACTCAGGTTCATGACAAACCGCTTCGATGTTGTTACCGTCCGGGTCAAGAACAAAGGCGCCGTAATAGTTCGGGTGGTAGTGCGGGCGCAACCCTGGGGCTCCGAAATCACGGCCTCCGGCGGCAATGGCTGCTTCGTAGAAGGCCCTCACTAAGGCGCGACTAGAAGCCCGAAATGCGACGTGAACTGGCGGGACATTGGAAGGGCCGCTGGCAATCCAAAAGTCTGGCTTCGAGGGGACCCCAAAACCGGCTAAAACAGTGCCGCCGGTTTGAGTGGCCGTGAAGTCCATGAGTAGGACGTAACTCAGAGGAGCGAGGGCTTTGATGTAGAACTGCTTGCTCTTCTCAAAGTCGCTAACGGAAACGCCAGTGTGATCGATCATGATTGAGACTCCGTAGAACGAGGGGCCGAACGTGGAGGTAACCGGCCTGCCGCTTGCGGCAGGTCCGAGCGACCGAAGGGAGCGAGGTTGAGCGACTGGTTAGGCCTCACTGCCTACGCTCTGCGATTGACTTTTTCATAAAGTACCGACAGAAACCCGGTGGGTATTCAGGGAGTTGAGCGAAGCACTCGTAGCCAATTCGCTCGTAGAAACCCTTTGCCTGAAATTCGAAGGTGTCGAGCCAGGCGCCATGGCAACCTCTGGCCTTGGCCTCTGCCTCAGCCATGCGCATGAGTTCCGTTCCCACGCCGCGACCTCGAAGGCTCTCCGGAACAACAAGGAGTTGCGTAAAGAGCCACTGAAAGCTTGTGTGGCCCCACAGCCCTCCGATGATCGTCTTTGCGGAATCGCGTACCGTGATAACCAATGGCTGGCCATTGCTCGGGCCGGCCTTAGAGGTGTTGTACTCGACGAGTGGTGCAACGATTTTCCTCCGAATCTCTTCGTTGGCTTCGTCGCTGAGATCAAGTGTGTATTCCATGTCGGTCGCGGAACGGGGAAGCCGTTCTGTGAGGCCTAAAGTAATAATGTAATCGGCAAAAACGCCGTATACGCTGGGTATGCATGTCGCATATGCTGGGAATATTTGTGGTAGCTTTCTGTTTCCAAAGAAACCATAGGTTCTATATATGGCATCAATTTCCCCAAAACACGGCATGGTTGAAAATGCTACTCTTCCAGATGCCAAAATCCGGTTCTTGGACCAGGTGCGGTAGCACATTCGCTATCTTCATTACAGGATACCGGACTGACGAACCTTCACGAATCCCAGACGCTCAAGAGCCTTGACGACAGCAGCTCCTGAGACGTGGGGCAATTTAGGCATGAGCAGGAACACTAAACATTGTTACCAAGGGATGTCCAGGAGCCGGAAGTGGAAACTCGGACAAATAGAGCGTTGTTGCTTCCGTCAAATTTGCAATCGCCTCTTCGACAGTTTCACCTTGGGTTGTGGTGCCCGTCTCAGGATTCAAGGCGATATACCCGCCTTCTTCGGCGTGTGTGAGAACAGCGGTGAGTTCCATGATTTTCTCCTACGAAAGCGCTAATTGTCGCGCAAACTTGATATTGACGCCCAACGGCCGCCATAACCGGCGGCGCAAAGCAGAGCGACGAAGGAGCGTCGCTTTGCGCGGTCCGTGTTGATGGCGTTGTTAGCGATCATCACGGTGGGTTGTACCCCTGCTGAAGCTGTGTGAAGTAAACCTCTCTCTGAGCATCTGTGTCTTCGAGAACAGCTAGCAAAGCGGGAGATGAGAGCACGACATTCCATAGTTTTCGCAAGACCGCCTGAAAGCATACGAGCGTTGGAAGTCTGTCCGACGCGCCGACGTTGTGTGTACGTCCATGCATGATGTCGGACCGAATCGAATAGAGTGCTTTGAACTCCAGGAAGGCCGCATCTCGTTTAGACGAGTCGGTCTCCATAAGACAAGCAAAAGAACTTGCGAGACGACGTGTAATGCCTGGCCCAGTTGAGTAAGTAAGCAGAGCCTCTGCCGCTGCCGCATGGCAGATCAAAGACACCTGCCAGTCGTGCGCCCAACAGCCACCAATTGTAAGGAGCAGTGCATTATTCAATCTTCCTCGGGTTCGACATGCCTGCATAAGCGTTGCATACAGATTGGCAGCCGACTGGAGTTCAGAAGTAGAGAACTCGACGTCGATGGAACCGGGAATCCACATGAAACGATCGAGAAGTCGGCTCATGCCGTTTTCTCCTTCCCCTTCCGCCAAGCCCAGCTTGAATCGATGTGCGATCTGCGTCTTCGTCGGTTTCACAAGCCAGAGCGATAACAGTACGAGATTCTCGACTTCACCAGCATGCGGGACAGCCCCGGCCGTGTGCTCATGCACGAGCCAATGCGCAGCATTTGACGCGCGATCCCATTCTGGAGCCGAAAGCCAATCGTCCATTCCGGCGAGCTCTGCGGGTCTCTTGATTCGCGTGATCTCTAGTTCTGGCGCGAACGCAAGTGTGTCGCCTTCCCATACGAAGTCAAGAAGCGGTGCGTATAGTCTGAAGCGACGTTCTTTCATGATGGCTAACGTTCAAGGTCAGGGACGCTGCGCGGCTTTATCGCGCAGCGTCCCCTGCACCGCCGGGTTAGCCGCCATTTGTTTGACGCGCTTGACGACACAGTTCATTTAGCTCTTGGCGTCGAAACTGGCTATCCAAAAGCTGACGGGCTTCCGAATGCCCTTCCGCTCGCAATGCCCTTTCAATACTTCCACAATCCTGATACTGCCCGGATCGAGCCATCTCGTCGGCTCGACGGTCAATTAATTCCGCTCGCTCACTTTTTTTCATGACTCGTACCTTCCATTCTCGCTAGTCTTGGATTTCCGGAGGCGGCGGTGTATCTCGTTTTGCAAGCATCGCATTGCCAATCAAATTGAAAGCGATGAGCCCAACTACGATGGCCGCTGAACCATACCAAGTCTTTATGAGTAGGACAACCGCAAGTATTGCTGCCAAAAGGAGGCCGACGCCCGGAATGATTCCGCCGAGCGCCATCAAAGATAACCCTGGCTCTCCAGCGTTGAAAAAGAATATCGCAAGCCCGGCGAGTACCAATATTTGTAGCAGCATGTTCGACTCCTGGCGCGTTTCTAATGGCGGCTAACGTAGAGCTAACCGGCGCTGCGCGGCTTTTTCGCGCAGCGTCCAGCGACCGAAGGGAGCGAGGTTGAGCGCCATGTTAGAGCCCGAGCCACAACACTAGACGGAACCAACTAGGCGCTGGACAAACTGGCTAACGACAATAGCCAGAACCATGATTGCAACAAGAGCCGGAACGGCCAGAAGAATGCGCATTGGACTGGAAAGCCGAGCAAAGAACTGCGACCCAAGCACGGTTGTGCCCACCCACTCAAGTGCAAACCATGACGGAAGGCCAACCAGAAACAACGCCACCCAACCAAGAAGCGACTTTGGTACCGCAGGAAAGTAGACGAACAAGAGTACGCAAGCCAACACGCCCACAAGGCCAAGCAGCGACAGAGAGTTTCGCAGGTTCGATGACATAGGGCTCTAACGTGCAGCTAAGGCGCGTCCCAGCGACCGGAGGGAGCGAACTTGAGCGCAGGGTTAGACTTGGGGTTTGAGGTCATTTCTTTTTCACAGGGGTTTGAGATGGGGAGTTGGGCGTTGGCGTGATTTCTAAGGCTTCTCCTGTGCAAGAGTTGAGCTTGAAGAACCGTGAATCAATTTTTTGAATTTGCCAACATTGAGCTGTTTGCGTTTCGGGCTTATCGAGTGACTTTTTTATCGCCGAGACACCACTGATAATAATGATTGGTAGGAATACTAGTAAATACATGCCGGCCATGAAGCCGATAAGTTCTCTGAGGTCTTTTGGAATGAAAGCAACTATCTCAGAAATAAGATGCCCCCAGATTCCTCCTGATTTTTTCTCGGCTGATTCGCTCATATAACCTCTCTGTCTAACGAATAGAGTTGAGCATCACCCCCGCAGTGCGGGGAATTCGCTGGCAACATGCTTCATTGTGTTGCCAGCGCCCGCACCAGTGGGGCAAAGTCGCGAACGCAGTGAGCGATGATGCTCGAACGGACGTTGGACGTGAGTGCGAGCGGCAATTTCCTGTCATCCTGCCTTTCATCCTTCCCCCCCGAAAATTCCCCACCTAAAATCCTGCCTCTTTGGTGAAGCGAAGTGAGAAATGTCCGCATCAACGAAGTCAGTTATGCGGCAGCTCTCACTTCGCTTCACTGAATAGCAGATTTTTCCCGCTTCATGAATCCACTCTTTCAGCATTATGATATCCGGTTCATCGCGGCGACTTATGCCAATGTAGCGCGCTGCTCACGCCCAACGTAAAGTTGAGGGGCGCCGCGCTTTTGCGGCGTCCCTCTCGAACGGCAGGTTAGGCTGGACTTTAGCTTGTTTCACTAGATGAACCCCTGCGTTTCTTCTGCATCATATTTCAAGAAAACTGCACTCACTCCGGCACGGTTAGCTTTGTTCCGTCTTTGAACACGACCATACTCGGCACAAATTTTGTCGTGTACTTCCCTTCTTCCAAGTTCCACACCGCACGATGCATATCTAGGAACTGGTTGTAGTCGCGCCCTCCCGTCCACGTCACAGACCTTCCTGGTTCGATGTTCTCGCTGATGCGGAAGTTGGTTGCACCAACTTCCTTATCGAACACGTCGATGAATTTGATTTCACCTGCAACGCCCACCACAGCCTTTTCTGACTTGTTCTGAACCCCGATGCGGAATTCTTGGTACTCGCTGTATCGGCCGATGTCGAAGTTCTTCGGCAACTCCCGCTTGGCGAGCAGAGTCACGGTCACTGCATTGTTGAGTTGCTTTATCACGGTCGCACGCTCTTGTTCGAGCTTCTTTTTAAGAGCCTCCTCCTCCGCGCGCTTTGCCTCCTGCTCGGCGTCCCACTTCTTCTGTGCTTCTAGTGCTTGACCGATAGTCGTACCGGGTGGGATTCCCTTGCCACCAAACACTTCTCCCATCTTCGCTCGCATTAGGTAAGTCGCTACCTTCTCTCTGTCCGCATCGGACAGTTTCTTCAGTGCAGGAGCCAACCCCTTATCCCATGTCGACATGTCTGTTGGTATTACATTATCGGTGGGTTTCGAGCAGCCACAGAGAACAACGGTGGTAATCAATATAACGGCGAGGCGCTTCATATGTAGGTATCTCCTATGCAAACGGTTATGAGTCAGTAATGGCAGTTGTGAATATGCGAGCTATTGGCTTGCCTAACGTGGAATTGAGGGGCGGCGCGCTTTTGCGCCGTCCCGCTCGAATGTAGGGTTAGCAGTTTTAGATGGCATATTGCTCCATATGCTCAAGAATGTGCTTGGGTATGTTGGGCCAACTAAACCCACCATTTTCATCCCATGATTTAGAGCCTGCCATAAGCCCAAGATTAAGCAGTTCGTCTCGCAGGGCATCGTGCGGATAGATATACCATTTGCCATTTTGATTGAACGCAATGTAGATGTCTTTGCCGCTGTATTTTTGGTCTATGGTGAGGCGACCTTTGAGTTGCACCTTAATGAAATTGTTTCCGTCTATGTGACAGGCGATGAAATCTGCGCCTTGCCAATCATCGTTGAGCCACATGCAATTAAAGCCGTAGTCGGCCAGCTCGGCTGCCACCTTCTGGAAATTGAAATTTTCCTTTTGGCGTGAATTCAGTTGTGCGTATTGGATGCGTTGGAACATTGATGACCTTGACTGCTAACGTTCAAGGTGACCGGCGCTGCGCGGCTTCATCGCGCAGCGTCCAGAGAGCGAAGCGAACGGGGTCGACCGCAGGGTTGGGCCACAGTATTCAATCAGGATACCGCCAGTCAATCACTCGGAGACGAAAGGCCTCAAGGCGACTGGCGGCCGCCGCGAGGCGCTGAAGGTCTTGATCGAAAGCGTCGGGCTGCAATTCTTCTTCGTGTTCTTCTCGTTCCCCCTTGCTGCCACGGAGCTTCGAGTTTCGGCGTAAGAGCCCCTCTTTTCCGTCAACGTTCAACCAAGCGTTGTAGCCTGAGTGAACTAGGTCGTTGCGGCGGTCGCCAAGATCTCCAAGTTCACCGATGAGTTTGTGGAATTCGCCTTTGGCAAGCGCGTCCGTGTTGTTACGTAGATCAACGAATCTAGCAAACAAGACGTCTGCTGTGTTCAGCCGTTTGCGGTACTCAAGGTCGTGCGCGAGGATGCGAACGACCTCGCAGTCTTTTGTATTGGCCAATAGCTCAAGAAGATCATTGACGGCGCTTTCAAGATGCTGGAATGCAACGATGAAGCGACCGAGTTGATGGTAGGCGGTAGGAGAGTTCATCTATGGGGCCCAACGTAAAGGTCACCGGCGGAGCGCCGCAGGCGCGGAGTCCGTGTGAACCGTAATGTTAGGGGTCATGTGCTTAACCGAGCGTTTCTATCGACGCGGTAGACAGCAGCGCCAAGGATACGATTCTGGCCGCGCTTGCCTTTGACGGATTGCATCGGAAGACGTCTCACGATACGAGAGTTGGTCTGTGTTCTTATAGCCTCGAGCCGCGACCTGACTGTATCGGCTTTCGCCGCCGTGGTGTAGCCGATCATCAGGCCGTTTTGAATAGTAGGGCAATCGTGGAGCATTTCAACGATGCGCTTATGATCCTGGGCCAACGAATTGCCATCAGTGATTTTTTTAATCTCGATCAGAAAGCGGGGCATCTTTGACTGGTAGTAGACGGCAATATCTATGCGCCCGCCTCTACCAGAATATTCGTCAGCAATGGATTCCCCCGACGCCATTGCGCGAAGGTCTTTTACAGAAGCCTCAAGTAAGAGCTGAATACCTAGCTCCGCGAGCTTCTCGGCAATGATTGTTTGG
>JBASWL010000151.1:0-1534 GCA_049276455.1 Georgfuchsia sp.
AGATACAGATTCGAATCAATGAGGAAGGCGCCCTGCGCAACCAGCGCTATGCCTTCACCGACCGCTTCACGCTCGTTACCGAGCTGTTGCAGAATGCGCGCCGTGCCGGCGCGCTGCGCATCGAGATTTACTATGACGCCAGCACCAAGATACTGCGGGTGCAGGACGATGGCTGCGGCCTCGACGACTTCCAGAAACTCCTGAGTTTCCATGAGTCGGGCTGGGATGCGGCCACCCATGCCGAGGAGCACCCCTTCGGAGTAGGCTTCTCGAAGTGCCTCTATGCCGCCACGCGCTGCATCGTCGCTTCAAAGCGCCAGCGGGTCGACATAGATACCGCGGCGGCGCTGATCAAGGCGTCCTTCAAGGTAGAGCCTGTCGCCGAATCCGTAGCCGGTACACGGATCGAGTTGCACGGAGTCGACCTGCCCGATCTGGGCAATCGCATCGAGACCTTGTGCCTGGGTTTTCCGGTGCCGGTGGTGTTCAACGGTACGCCGCTCGCGCGGCCCCTTGCTGCCACTAACCTGGAGACGATGACTAGTCCAATGGGCGAGGTGTACCTTACCGGTACACGGGACGGGAAGCACAGCCATGCCACGATGGTTTTCCTGCAGGGCTTCTGCGTCAGGAAACCGGCGTATAGCTCCGCGCTCGACCAGATCAATGTAGTGCATCTGGATTCCCGCCAGTTCATGGCGCGGCTGCCGGATCGCGACAAACTGATCGACGAGGATGAACAGGGCAAGCGCATCGAAGCCGAGTTGAAACTCTGCTGGCGCCGGACGCTGGAGCTTGCCAAGATACAGCTCACGGCCGAGCGCTTCGTTGAGACCTACTATCCGGTGATGCGGGCCTGGGGACACCTGGACCTGCTGAACGATATCGACGTACTGCCGGCCAAGTTGTGCGATGCCATTGTCGACTACCCGATCCAGGACGATAGTGGCCACCCTGAGTATGTCAAACAGGTTACCGTGGCACCCTCCCGCCACGCCATTGAAAGCGGCGCGGTGACCCTGGTGGCTCTCGACTGGGTGAATAACGACAACGCGGCACATTGGATGCTGGCGCGGGCCAGGGATTATCTGGTGTTCGACTGGCTCGGCTTGCATGCCGACCACTGGGCGCATCGTCATGTGCGCTTTCTGGAGAAAGAACCCGCGCAAGTTGACGCGGTGTCGGAACAGGTCCGCGTCCAGCTGGAAGGGCGCTGGGTGTGCCCCACTGTAATCCTGTGCGAGGCGGTGCAGCTACGCATCGGCAACGATACGGTCGAGATCACCGACACGGGGGTCTGCCACGAGGATGTCCTGTACATCCCGGCGGGCGAGACGTCCGGCAAACCGGTGCGGCAGGCCTCCTCCTTCACGGACGAATACGACCAATTCCTCGAGTCGGACCTGGACGCGGATCGAGATGCGCTGGCGGATATGATTCGCCGTCTGCGCTCGGTCGATCCGGTGCAGACGCTGGACTCGCTGCTGCACGAACTGGGACTGGGCAAGTATCCCCTGCTCCACGGCAAGGCCTT
>JBASWL010000152.1:0-6409 GCA_049276455.1 Georgfuchsia sp.
CGGTAGTGCAGGCGGTGAGCATGGCGGGGGGGCTCGACAAATTCGCCGACGAAGGCGCGATCAAAGTCATGCGCCACAAGGGGGAAGAACAGGAAATCCTGGCTGTCAGCTACAAGGATCTGATCTCGGGCCGAGACATGAAGACCAATCTGCTCCTCAAGGCTGGCGATATCATCCTTGTCCCGTAAGATCGAAAAGGGGAGTGAGTTGAATATTCGTCGTAATGTCCAGCTGCTGCTGGCATTGGGTGTCTTCCTGGTTGGCAGAGCGGCCCTGGCCGGCGAGTTTCAACAATCCATTACATTACCGATGACGCTGGAGTACGACTCCAATCCGGCCATGTCCGTTACCGACAAGAAGGGGGTAACCCGCGCAATCCTGACGCCGGACTACAACCTCACCACCAATTACGGTATCGATGAATATAAACTCGGGTTGGGGCTTCGTGTCGAGCGCTCGTCCGACCAAGAGATTTCCGTAAATCGCGATGATCCCAGTCTGTCATTGGGCTGGCAGCGGCAGACCGAAGCCGGCGGATTCGGTCTCGTCGCGAAGTACGCCGAGGCCTCCACACGCTTCACCGAGCTGCAAGAGAGTGGTCTGGTTCAGGTGGACGGTACGCGAACGACCTATACTGTGGGCGGCAACTGGAGCAAGGCGCTCAGTGAGCGCAGTACCTTGGCCGCCGATGCCGAATACAAGGACGTTGCCTACGATGGCGGCGGCGGCACGCTGATCGACTTCACCAATACCAGCGCAGGCCTCACGTACAGCCGTGTCTTGAACGAGCACATCGAACCCTTCATGCGCACTACTGTCAGCCACTACGAACCTTCGAGCTCTGCACTTTTGTCTTCGTCCTTCAACTTTGTCAGCGTAATGGGCGGGGTGAACTGGAAACTGTCGGAAAACCTGGACTGGACCGGGCAGGCGGGTCCGACCCGAATCTCGGGACAGACCACCGATAGCGGCTGGCAGGGCAGCGTTATACTGCACTACCTCGGTCGGCATCACGACGCATTGCTCGATGTCGGCCGCTATGTTAGCGCTAGTGGCGAAGGCGGTTTCGTCGAGGTGGATCAGGTCAAGGGTACGTGGGGCTATGCGATCGATGAGCTCACACGTGCCGGCCTGGAAGCTTCAAGGCGCAGGAACCGGAGCATCATTCCCAATACCGTGCAAATGTATGGCGTCTGGGCTAGCCGCGAGCTTTCCCCCTTCTGGCATGCGCGTCTGAGCTATCAATACAAGCAGCGTAAACAAGACGGGTTGGACGACGCCACGGCGAATGTGCTCGGGGTAACTCTTGTTTACAGCCTCCCCAACTTCTAATACCCAAATAATGGCCGCCGAATATCAACTCACCTTCAACGACTATCTGTCGATTATCCGCCGCCGTGCGTTTCTTCTCGGAGCCACGTTTGCCGGTTTGCTGGCAGTGGTATTGGTAGTGACCATCGCCATTCCGCCGGTTTATCAGTCCACCGGCACCATCATGGTGGAATCGCAGCAGATTTCCACCGACTTGATTCCAAAGGCGGCTACCAGCTTTGTCGAAGAGCGTATTGAGATCATCCGTCAGCGCGTGATGACGCGCGAAAACCTGCTGAAGATCATCGACAAGTATCGGCTGTTCAATGACGGCAGCAAGTCGCTCACCGTCTCGGAGAAGCTCGATGAGATGTACAAGCAGATCACCATTGAACCGATCAGCGCTAATGCAAAGAGCAGACGAGAACAGGTTACCATTGCCTTCAAGCTTTCCTTCGATAACCGGCGTCCCGAAGTCGCCCAAAAGGTGGCCAACGAACTGGTCACCCTTTACCTGGACGAAAACGTCAAGTCCCGCACCGAGCGAGCCACCGAAAACACTGATTTTCTAACGCGGGAAGCCGACAAGCTGAAGATCGAGCTGGAAAAGTCCGAAGGCCTGCTCGCTACCTACAAGCAGGAACACAGCAATGCTTTGCCGCAGAATCAGGAACTGCGCATGACGATGTTGTCACGCACCGAAGTGGAGTTGAAGGATGTCGAGCGCGACTACAAGGCCGCTCAAGGAGAGTTAAGCTTCCTCGATCTGGAACTTTCCGCCGCCAAGGCGGGCATCACACCGAAAACCGGCGCGGCGTATTCAGCTCCACAGACCCCGCAGGATCTAGGCAGTTTGAAGGCTGAATACGAGCGGCTGAAGTCGCTATACACTGAGGCACATCCCGACGTGAGAGCCGTCAAGCGCAAGATCGAGGCGCTGGAGGCAGCAGGTGCCACCAGCGGTGCAGGGGGAGCGGACAAGACAGGCGGGGCAGTCAGCCTTGAGGTAGCCAGGGTGCAAGCGAAGATCGCTGTTACCCAGGCCCGAATTGAATCTCTCGCTGCGCAAGCGAAGTCGTTACGCGGCAGAATGGCAAGCTATGAGCAGGAAATCCTTCAGTCGCCCCAAGTGGAACGCGGCCTTATCACTTTGATGCGTGATCACGAAAACGCTCAGAAGAAATACGAGGAAATTCGTGCCAAGCAGATGAATGCCCAGATTTCCGAAAACCTCGAGGGTGAAAACAAGGCTGAACGATTTTCACTGCTCGAGCCGCCAGCCTATCCCGATCATCCGATCAAACCGGACCGTGCCAAGATACTACTCATCGGGCTGTTCATGGCCATCGGCGGATCGGGGGGGCTGGTATTTCTGCTGGAAACGATGAATCAACGTATCCGTGGCGTCGAAGCGCTCTCGGTCGCCATTCGCCAGCGACCGATGGTAGTTGTCCCCTACATTATCATCGAAGATGAAATCGTCGGCAGGAGACGTCTACTCAAGAAAGCTGCCATCATTGCTGCTGCGGTGATAGTGATCTCGGCCATCCTTCTGCATGTGCTGTATATGCCGTTGGATATCCTGATGATGAAAATCATCGCCCGGTTTGGTTGAGGAAGCGAGCAATGGAAAAAATCAAGCAGGCGATCGAGAAGGCCAAGCTGCAGGGCGGAGAAGAGGTTGAACGCCAGCGGCCTGCTGCCGTCCAGACTGCACCGACCTCCGAAATCAGCGAAATCATTTACCAGCAGACCCGCGTCGTCGAACTGAATCCACATCATCTCGCAAAAAATCGTATTGTTGCACTGAACAAAAGCGACCTGAACAGTGTCAGCTTCGACCTGTTGCGTACCCAGGTATTGCAAAAAATGGAAGAGCACGGTTGGCGCACACTGGCCATTGTTTCACCGGTGACGGAATGCGGCAAGACGGTGGTAGCCATTAACCTGGCCATGAGTATCGCCCACCACACTAGCAAGACTGCGATGCTGGTCGATTTCGATTTGCGTAAACCAAAAATCGCCGAATACCTCGGGTTGCCAGCCGGCAAGTCACTCAATGACGTGCTGGAAGGCGATGCAGCTATCAGCGAAACTTTTGTGAATCCGGGCATACCGAAGCTGGTGGTCGTACCCGCGATGCGTCCCATCCGCAATTCAGCCGAATTACTGGCCTCTGACAAGGTAAAAAAGTTGGTACACGATCTGCGCGATCGCTACAAGGAACGCATTGTCATCTTCGACTTGCCGCCTCTGCTCAATGTGGATGACGCAATTTCAGTTCTGCCGCGCCTAGACTGCGCGCTAATGGTGGTAGGCAATGGTATGGTAACAAAGCTTGAGATGGAGGAAAGCCTTCATCATCTGCAAGCAACCAACTTGTTGGGCGTTATCCTGAACAAGGCCGAGGTTCAGTCAAGGAATTACGACTATTAGCATGCGCATTGCTCTCTTTGGTGCTGCGCCTGATACGCCCAACATGGGTGTGTCCGCGTTATTCGCGAGTGCCATTACCGGACTCAGCCGGTATCTGGACCCCGTTGAGTTCGTGGTTTTCGACAATGGGATTGGTCGGCGGAATGAACTGTTTTCAGGCCCTGACGGCAAGAATATCCAATTGATCCGGTTTGGGGCCCGCGGAGGGCGACGTTACCATCGGCCCGAAAACCTTGCCACCATGCTACTAACTTCTCGCTTGGGCCGTATGGGCGCTATCCTCAATGAAGGCATCCGCCTCATTGATTCATGCACTGCCGTGCTGGATGTTTCTGGTGGCGACAGTTTCAGCGACATCTACGGTCGCGCCCGCTTCAACAACATCTTTCGACCCAAGGCAATCGCGATCAACCGTGGCAAACCTTTGATATTGCTGCCACAGACCTATGGCCCCTACAAATCCCCCGAGGTTGCGACTCTGGCGTCGTCGGTGGTTAGCAAGGCGAGCATGGCTTGGGCTCGCGACCAACATAGCTTCGGCAATCTGAAGCAGCTTCTGGGTGACTGTTTCCGCCCCGCAATCCATCAGTGCGGAGTGGATATGGCATTCGGGTTGATGGCAATTCCAGCGAGCCATCTGTTGGATGAACACCTTAACGAATGGCTTGCAGGCAAAACCAAGACTCAGGCCCTGATCGGCTTTAATGTCAGCGGACTGATATACAACGACCCGGCGGCCGCGATTGAAAGCTATGGACTCAAAGCCGATTACCGACAGACGGTGACTGGTTTCTTGCAGAGGATCCTCGACGCAACGTCCGCGCGTGTGTTGCTGATTTCCCATGTCATGGATCAGCCCGGCCATTTCGAGTCCGACTTGGCAGCCTGCCGCAATGTTGCCATGCGACTTGGAGAGAAATACAAGAACCGGGTGGCTGTTGCCCCAGCAACACTGAACGAGTCCCAGGTCAAATGGCTGATCGCCCAGATGGACTGGTTTTGCGGCACGCGTATGCATTCCACAATCGCCGGCCTCTCAAGTGGAATACCCACTGCGGCGGTTTCGTACAGCGACAAGACTGCAGGTGTTTTCGAAACCTGCAAACAGGCTCGACAGGTGATGGATCCCCGTATTTTGACGACCGCTGATGTCATCAATGGTTTGTGGGAGTCCTTTTCAACCCGGGATGAACTTCGCCGGTCATTGTCCGCGTCGCTGCCACGAGTCATCGAGAGTGTCACAAGCCAGTTTCGGGTGATCGCCGAACACATTAACGGCGGGAATTCACCGGTAGCGGGTGTCGATCGATAATGTCGCGCGGTCGCTTGCTCAAGGGGGGCGCCTGGTTAAGCGCCGGTAACGGCCTGTCGGCGGTTTTCTCATTTCTGCGCAACATTGTCATCGCTCGACTGATAAGCGTCGAGGATTTTGGCATCGTCGTTCTCCTCTCGCTGATTGTTGCCACAATCGAAACGATCAGCAATCTTGCAATCGATCGCCTTCTCGTTCAGGCTCCGGACGGCGACAATCCACAACTACAGGCGACTGCGCACATGCTGCAGGTTGCCCGCGGAATCATCAGTACCTTGTTGAGTTTGTTTACGGCGAATTTGCTCGCAGAGTTGTTTAAGGTGCCGCAAGCGGCTTGGGCATTTCAAACCCTAGCCATAGTGCCTGTGATTCGCAGCCTTGCCCATTTGGATACGATCCGCATTCAGCGCGAAATGATCTTCCAGCCTACTTTCTGGGGCATTGCGTTGCCCGCAGCCCTGTCCTTGGGACTGGCGGTTCCGTTGGTTTATTGGTTACGGGACTACTCAGCGATTGTTTGGGCCATGCTCCTGCAAGCACTTGCACAGACAGTGATTTCGCATGTTCTGGCAACCCGTCCATATCGCTGGGCATGGAATCAGACAGTAGCAAAGCGGATTTTGTCTTTCGGATGGCCGCTGTTAGCGAACGGATTGCTGATGTTCATAATATTTCAAGGCGACAAAGCAATAATCGCTGTTGCGTTTACACCAGAAATCGTTGGCTGGTATGGCGCCGCGTTCATGTTGACCATGACGCCAGCGATGTTTGTCACGTCAGTTATTCAGAGCCTATTGTTACCGTTGCTATCTCGCTACCAGAATACTTCCGGGGACTTTTGGCGTCGATCGAACGAAACCGAGCAACTTTGCCTCGTGCTCGGATTTCTGGTAGCAGTTGGCTTTCTGATTCTAGGTCCTGAACTACTCTTGGCATTGTTTGGAAGTCGTTACAAGGAAGGCGCTATTATTGTAATGTTGCTTGGCTTGGCGCAGGGTATCAGGGTGGCCAAAGCGGGCCAATTCATCTCATCTGTAGCGCTTGCACGTACTACCGACCCACTTGTTGCCAACATGGCACGTGGCACGGCGTTCTTGGCCGCAATTATTCTTGTGGTAAGCGGTTTCGGTCCATTCGCTGTTGCGTTAACCGGAATATTCGGTGAGTTCGCCTCGTACCTTGTAGCTGTTTTCCTTTTGGCGAGATCTAGTGATCATGCGACAAGACCCCAATTTTCCAAATCCGGAACGTATCTTATACTGCTGGCCCTATCAATTGGAATGGGGACTACAGTTCGCCACGTCCTTTCCCCTTTTGCATACCATGTGATTTGTTTTGCATGGATAATAG
>JBASWL010000153.1:0-2690 GCA_049276455.1 Georgfuchsia sp.
GCCATGAGCAGTGGCTCAAGGAAGACGCGCATATCGACGGGACGCAGAGTCTGAAACTACACCAGCTTTACCGCGCCATGGACTTCCTCGAAGCGAACAAGGAAACCATCGAGCAAGCCATCTTCCACCAGGTCGCCGACCTGCTCAATCTCGACGTCGAGGTGATCTTCTACGACACCACCTCGCTGCACTTCGAGACTGACGAGGAAGACGAGGGCAACAAGAACGGCCAGGTTCACGGCAGCGCGCCGGCGGGCAAGAAAGTCTATGCGGCCCCCCGGAAGCGCGGGCACAGCAAGAACGGTCGCAGCGACGCGCCGCAGATTGTGGTCGGCATGGCCGTTACCCGCGACGGATTTCCGGTGCGCCATTGGGTATTTCCTGGCAACACGGTCGACGTCACCACGGTTGCGAAAGTCAAGGAAGACCTGCGCGGCTGGCAACTCACGCGTTGCCTCTTCGTCGGCGATGCCGGAATGGTCTCGCAGGCCAACTTGCAGACCTTGTCCAAGGGCGGCGGCAAGTACCTGCTGGCGATGCCGATGCGCCGTGGCGACGAGGTTACCGAGGAGGTACTGTCGCGTCCAGGACGCTACCGCACCGTCGCCGAGAATCTGGAGGTCAAGGAAGTCATCGTCGGCGAAGGCGAGCGACGGCGACGTTATGCGGTCTGCTTCAATCCGCTGGAAGCTGCTCGCCAGAAGGCGCACCGTGAGGAACTCCTGCACGAGCTGGAGGCGGAACTGGCCAGCCTGTCCGATCTGGCGAAAGTGAGCCACACCAAACGGGTCTGCGCCTTGCGCACCAGCGCTCGCTACGGTCGCTTGCTGAAAGAAACGAAACAGGGCCTAGCGATCGATCGTCAGGCGGTGACCGAACTGGAACGATTTGACGGCAAATTCGTCGTGCATAGTAACGACGACACACTCACGGCCGAAGACATGGCGCTGGGCTACAAACAGCAGCAGCGAGTGGAAGAAGCATGGCGAACAATGAAGAGCGGGTTGAAGATGCGCCCGGTGTTCCACTGGGCACCGCACCGTATTCATGCCCATATCGCCATCACGGTCCTGTCGCTGTTGCTTGAGCGCACCATCGAGCACGCTTGTCAGGATACGTGGCGCAATATCCGGGATGATCTGAAGCGGGTCCAGCTGGCGCTATTGTCCAGTCCCAATGGTCGTGTCTGGCAGGTGACCGAGCCTTCGACGGATGCAGCTAACAGATTGAAAGCGTTGAAACTCAAGCCACCAAAGCCGATCCTCAATCTGGATTGAGCGCCTTCTTCGCCTAGATACACACCTATTTCGGCCTCCTCGCCGAATGCTTTGCGCCATGCGGCTTTCCGAGGGGCGTGTTACTTGGCGGTGTCAAAGTCGGGTTTGCCGCTCCCGATAAATATCGAGAGTAGACGTTATTTTGCCGCCGACCACAAGTCTCCGTCATATCTTGCTGATTGTGAACGAATTTCTTCAAGGGTCTACGACGTCTGCGTAAGCGATTGCCGTGAGTAGACGCACGGGTACCCGTCCTTTTATCAGTTTATCCACTAAGGGGTACAAGGCAGAACGCACATTGCGAGACGTGTCTGAGGTCGAGAGCAGGTAAGTCGTCCCCGTTGGCATTGAACCATCAGACTCCACACCTCGGTCGATCAAGGCTTTGGCATTCTCGAACGATGTTGCCGCAATCGCCATGGTCGGCCGCATCCCTAGTTGCCTGTATGGCAGCCGGGCTGATGAATTGAAGTAGGGGCTGGTCCGTGTGGGCTTGCATCCAGATGCACAGAATGCGGGATCGAAGCCAAAGGCAAACGCCGTGGTGATCGACATGCATTCAACGCGGTAAGGCGCAGCCCAGGTCAGCGCGTAGGCCTGAATGTGCGGCAGCGTTTTATTGCCTACTTCCGCCTTGATCCGACCGAACTCTTCGCGCGTCAGCGTTGTGCTTCCGGAGGGAAAGCTCACCTTGATATAGTTCTGGAACAATATATGCCGCTGCTTGGCATAATACTCGCCAATCTGGACGCTAAGTGGATCTTGCGTGTTTACAACGACTGCAAGCTGGTTGCTATCAAGTGCCTGCGCTGACCAAGACAGCACTGCACCAAGGCAGAAAACAACTCCATAAATTATTCGTAGGAGGGGCAACATCATTTTGAAGGTGAAGCTGGTTCCGGTTTCTTGGTCGCATCAAGTTTACCGCCGAATTGCGCTATGATTTTCATGGATTGCCGGGCAAGATCAATCGCAGCATTGATTTTCTGCTGGTCATGAGCCTACAATCCATCCACCATTTCTCCGTCTCAGTGCAATCCAACTCTGCCACTCATTTGCAATCGCGACGGCCTAACGCAGATATTGGCCGATTTCCTGCGCGCATTCATTTGCGAAAATTACTCTTTAAAGTAGTAATGCTTATCTACGCCACAATACTGTGGCGTAGCCAGCGATGTTGGCAAGTTATTCCCAGTTATTAGGCCATGAGGACTATTGCGAATGATTTGGCAAGTGATTTAGTCTGCTCAATTCGTGGCTTTGCTCCATGTACAGCTTCTATTTGGCTGACACCTTTTAGTGCAAGATTGGAGAATGTATTGGTACGCATGCAATTGAAAAGCTGCCATACGATGATTAAACGTTAAATTATTCAGCTATTCTCACCATTCCCAAGCTGGGAAATTATGCAAT
>JBASWL010000154.1:0-1876 GCA_049276455.1 Georgfuchsia sp.
TGCGGTGGTCACGGCCGCTTGGACAGCCACCGGGGTGGAATAAGCTAAGGGCGGTGCCGGAAAGATGGTTTTGACTTTCCCGGATTTGAAGAATTGTAGCTTGAGCGCTGTGGAGCTTGTGGGCAGCCGCCGACCTGTGGGCAAGCGGTGGGCAACGCGGAGCGTTGTCCATGGCTTGTCCATGGGGGACCGCGGCTACGCGGTCAGGCGGGAACCGGCGCAGCCGGCTGTCCATAAATCCACAGTGCATTGTGCTTTTCGCTTTTCAAGCCGCCAGCGGTTCCGCGTCAGCCAAGGCTCCGAAGTAGGTTTCGTCCGGTGTCTTCCACCCCAGCGACTGATGCGGCCGGCGACGGTTGTACCAGTCGAAACACTTGCCCAGGCTGCGCTGCTGCTCGATGCCGCTATCGCAGGGGCGCAGATAGACCCATTCGTGTTTCACCGTCCACCACAGTCGTTCGACGAAGATGTTGTCATGGCAGCGGCCTCGGCCGTCCATGCTGATCTGGATCTTCGCCTCCTTGAGCACGCCGGTGAATTCGGTGCTGGTGAACTGGCTACCCTGGTCGGTGTTGAATATCTCCGGGCGGCCGTGGCGCGCCAGCGCTTCCTTCAGCGCCGCCGTGCAGAAGTCGCTGGTCAGCGTGTTCGACAAGCGCCAGGCAAGCACTTTCCGCGTCGCCCAGTCCAGGATCGCGCACAGGTACAAGAATCCGTGCCGCATGCGGATGTAGGTGATGTCGGTGGCCCAGACGTGATTCGGGCGCTCGATCACCAGGCCGCGCAGCAGGTACGGATAGATCTTGTGCTCGGGATGCGGCTTGCTGGTGTTCGGCTTCGGACCGACCGCCCACAGGCCGAGTTTGCGCATCATGTTGCGGATGCGCCTGCGGCCCACCTGGATGCCTTCCCGCTTGAGCATGACTTGCAGCCGTCGGCTGCCGTACATCGGGTTCTCGGTGAAGAGTTCATCGAGGCGCTTGAGCAGATCGAGTTCCTCGCTCGACTCGGGCTTGGGCCGGTAATAGACGCTGCTGCGCGAGACGCCGAGCAGTCTGGCTTGCCGGGCAATGGACAGCGCGCTCCCCGGGGCAATCATCGCTCGCCTTTCAGTAGGCGGGCAATGGCGGGCTGTCCGGCCAAGAAATCCCGTTCGACCTGTAACTGGCCTATCTTGCGGTGCAGATTATCGATCACCATCTGCGGGTCGGCAGCCTTCTTGTTGCCGCGCTCGAATAGCTCCTTGGCATTCTTCACCAGTTCCTGCTTCCAGGTACTGATCATCGTCGGATGCACGCCATATTCCGACGCCAGCTCCGCTAGCGTCTTGCCCCCGGCCAATGCCGCCATCGCTACTTCCGCTTTGAATTGCGCGCTGTGCTGTTTGCGCTTTGTTCCCATGCTTCACGTTCCTTTCAATCGGTCAGCCTTAGCTTATCCGACTGTCCGAAAAAACGTGACCGCCGCACGGTAGGGGTGGAGAGCACTGCCTGGTCGGCTGAAATAGCCGGGCGGACAAGGGCTTAAGCTGATACACTGCGCGCCGCGCTGGTCCTTATCAGTCATTGCCGCGCGTCGCGACCGGAATTCCTTTCCCGCGTTTATCCCCTTAGCATTCTGCCTCGACTGGTTCGTGCCTAATTGCACGCAGGGCCGAATCCAGGAGCAACTCATGCATTTCACCGACCTTGGCCTTTCGGCCGAGATTCTGCGTTCTATTTCCGAACAGGGTTACGACACGCCCACGCCGATCCAGGCGCAGGCCATTCCCGTCGTACTCGCCGGCCGCGACCTGATGGCCGCCGCCCAGACCGGCACCGGCAAGACCGCCGGTTTCACCCTGCCGATTCTGCAACTGCTGTCGACTCGCGATACC
>JBASWL010000155.1:0-4893 GCA_049276455.1 Georgfuchsia sp.
GGCCTTATGTGAAGCTTCACATAAGGCCGAGGTCCAGACCTCCGCGAAATTCAAACGAGCGGTAGCCTAGTGATCGGTTAGCCGCCATAGAGGATGCCGTAGTTATCAGTCCGTTTAAGGCACGAAGCGGGAATACACGATGCCTTTGTCCTATATCTCTTATGTTGGCGTTAACAGCCACTGGCTTTTTTGAGCCTCGGTCAAACCTGAATGTAGGTTTATTGCGCAGCTGCATGTCATGGCGATATCAATCACAAGTTCCGGATACCCAAAAAGCTCACGATAGGCACCAATCAAGCCGGAATCCGATAGTACAGTCGCTTGTCTATGTCCTCGGTCGAGAATCGAGCGGGATCAACCCCGTGTAGGGCTGATATTTGGCCGATGCTCTCTTTGATTTTTGTTTTCAGCAGGGGATCGGCATCTTTGGCCCGGATTCGGCAATACCCATTTTCTTGCTGAGCAACCAAGGTTCCATCCGTCACCGCCTGGCGCAGGATGGCCACAACCTGCTCCAATAGCGCCAGTTTGCGACCCATAATTTTCTCGGCCGCTCCTTCATCCTTTGGCGATGTAATCAGCTTGCGAGCCGGCTTTACTGGCTTGTTTCCTGTCGGATCAGCAGGTTCAACCCGTTCTTTCGAAGCAGGGGCTATCTGTGTTCCGATGTCCAGCAGAGACTTCACGACCGGCTGCAACCGAATCACCTTCCACGGCGCACCGATGCCCACTTCAACCTCGCTGACCTTTCGGAATGGCGCCATGGGGTCCACGACCAACCAGTTCCGGCGACCGAATTCGTCAAGGATGGTCTTGTTTTCCAAACCGTAACCCTTGAATGCGTCCGGCCACTTCAGACACAGTACTCCCGCCGCATCGATGTGGATCAGCTTGGCACGATCCTTATCTCCGGTCCGAATGTCCTCGGAAAGAGCCTTCAGTGCCTCTCCCACTGCGCTATCGATCCGATCAGCCGGCGGAACGTCCGGTTCAGCCACCGTTGGCGCTTCCGCCTCACGAATGATGGGTGATTCCTTGCTGTGAGATGCATTCAAATCTGGATTTTCCTTGGTGACGGAAGTGGCTTCGCCGGCCGATGCCATCGATGTATCCGAACCGCTGATGACTTTCCCCGCAACCGAGGGGGAAAGGGAATCGGCGATCATCGCGGGATTGCAGATGCGGATTGCGGAGAGACGAATATTCGGAATTTTTTCTGCTAGCGGCGCCGGGGCGATTAACCAGCAACGATTGCCATCACTTTGCCGTTCCCCAAAATCGGCTAGTTTGCGCTCCACCAGCATATCGAGAATGCTGTTGGGCGTCCTTGGCAGACCCGGCATCTTGTCCTGATTGATGACCGCGGCAATCTCCTCGCCCCCAACCGGCCACACCACGTAAAGGTGGCCTTCCATATGCCAGAGTCTCGAGCCAGGCTCATTGATGATCCAGGTACCGTCGCTGACGAGCCGACGCATGATGTCAAGCAGTATGCGTTCGACGGGAATTCCGATATCGTAACTTGCAAAAACGTTGCCATAGCTTTCAATATCGCGTTGCACACTGACCTGATCGGATCGAACGACCAGATTGTGAATCATGTTTTCCTGGCTGGTTTGGCCAGCAATTGTTTCCAGCATCCACTGCACCAGACTCGAATCTCCCTCTTTAATCCAGGCCAGCCCCTTCTGGCTGACGATGCGCTCGGTCATCCACAACGAGATCGTCGTATGGTTTGTTCCGCGATTCTTCCGCCAGCGCAGGAAGTATCGATCGATGTTGTTGCTGATGGCCCATGAATACAGATCCTCAGCGAAGGGCTCCCACACACTCGCGCCATCCTTGCTGGTCACCGTCAGGTCGGTAATGGGTTTGCCGACATCATGGCAAAGCGCCGCCAGAAATACAGCCAGGTGCCACCGAGGTTCAAGTTCCCGGCGTCGTCGAGGAGTCTGCCCCTCCGGCAATAGAACCCGATCCCCCGATTGCAAAGACCAGAGCGCGACTTCGATGGCATGCCTCAACAAGCCCCCTGCCCCACGATGATGATGCGCTTCGCTGGCGGGAAGCAAATGGGCATAGGAGGCAAAGCGGCGTAAAGGCTCCAGGTAATACTCCTCGAATATTTCCTTCGACGCCAAACCCGATTCACGAATCTGCCCGATCAATTCGCGCTGAGTTTCGATCAGCTTGTCCGGGTGAGAGACCGGCAAGCCTTTCATGAATGGGGGGTAGCGCGGAAGCTCCTCTTCGGCCGCAGGCTGCATCAGAACCGGTACCGAAGCGATCCCCGCAGTTGATTCGCCATCGGCCTTGCCAATTACTTTCCTCAGCAACTTGAGCAACGGTGATTCCTTTCGGTAGCCTCGGCGATAGCCATATCTGATTCAACTTGGAACATCCGGTTTCAATACAACCGATACGCCTGCCCGAGGACTTGGTCGCGTCTTACCCAGCCTGTCAGTTGGTACCGCGAGTCCAGACTGTCAGGGTGCTGTCCAGATACAAAATATCGATCCCTTGGAATGATTCCGACAGGACCGGGATTGAGTCTCTCACCCGTTCTGGCTCGCTCCTTGGCCAGCCCGACTGCTCGTCCATCAACGAAAAACTCCCGTCCTTGTGTCGTCACTAGCGATCCCGGCAGTCCGACCAACTGTTTCACAAAGATGCTTCCTCGTGGATACGGCCAGTTTTCCTCCCATCGAAACGCCACAAACTTGTCTGCGGCTGGAAAGACTCCTTTTTCGATAAGAAAAAATGTCCCTGGCAGGCTTTCGGTAAGGTTCAAAGCGACCATGTAACTTTTGCTGAACGCCAAGTAGGCGGCCATCAGCCATAGGACAAATGGAAACCGGATTCTTCGCCATGTCGAGCATCGGGAACACATGGCTCGACTGTAGAGATCATTCGATCAGCTGGATTATCGAAATGCGTACTTCTAGGCCGCATTTCGCTCTCACAAGCAAGCAGAACGGAAGGAGCATGCATCTCCCACGGAGGGTGTCGGCCAGTTGCAGTTTCTGGCGACTGTGAGATGCTGAATGAAAAGCCCCTGGAGAATCAACGTGAGCATGGCCGCCGCAACTCAGACAAGCAGCGTATTTGGATGGATGCCTATCGTGGCGCTACTCTTCGCTGCAATCACGATCTACCGTTGGAACCGACGAAACAAGGTTGTCAACGTGGATCGCCTGCATCAGATGGATACGGAGCTTGAATTGCTCAAACTTCGCCTGCTGCTGGTGTCCACTGACGCTGTGCCGGCGCAGCCGATTCTCAGAACCATTGGATTCGTGGAATCGATGTCAGCAATCGAGGCTGCCTCGGACGCCGATTACCGGATTGCCGAACGAGACGCCTTACTGGAATTGGCCCGGAAAGCTCTGTCCAAGGGAGCCAATGCCATCGTCGGTTTGCGAAAAACAAATGCGCACTACGATCAATCAGGGTCACAGTGGCGTATTTCACGAGTCGCCTATTCAGGTACGGCGGTCGTTGTCAGCACATTCCAGTCGTGAAACGTCTCCAGCATGAACAAGGCAATGCGACATCCATCCACGGTGTCCATGATGGAAAATGGCGTTTCTCCTCGCAGCGACGCCATGGGACCGTACAACCATTTTGAAGCCCGATCTTCCCCACCAAGGACATCAACTGCTCTTGCGTACACCTGATCCGTCATATCCTCCAGTGAGTCTTCGTGACATAGTCCGTAAGGAGCATTGCCAAGATGCTTGGCGATCGTCGTCGCTTGATTTGGATAGTATTGATCGAGGTAATCCTCATAGCTCAGCGATCCTTTGCACCCTGGCCATACGGAACATCCCCAGAAGGGTTCCTGGTCTACTCGCCGCACTCGCTTTACCATCTTGGCGCCACATAGCTCGCACTGGGGAGCGACCTCATCGACGGGTCGCTTCTTGGCGCCGGGAAGAAGATTAAAGAGTGCTCCTGGTAGGTCGCCGATGATGTACCAAACCCCCAGATGTCCGTCGAAGCGAGCGCCGTGACGGCGCGCATACTGGACCATGTCAGGACTGACCGACAGCAAGGTTTTATTCTGAGGCAACATCACCTTCCCGCTGTGCTCTTGTACCGCGATCATAGATTTGTGGCAGGCTATCGTCGTCATCACTTCTTCTTCTCGGTAACGGTGTCCAGAACGTACTGACCCGGCGTATCTCCCTTCAATCCGTCAGCGATTCGACCCGTTGCCTCACCAACGTTTTCGACCAGTTCCGCGCCCTTGCCGGCCAGGGAAGACGGTTTCAGCTTCTGGAAGTTGGAAGGCGTGGCATTCTCACGATGGGCCTGCCCTGCCCCTTCCTTCCGATCACGCACCTCAACGCTGTTTCTGGAAAACTCACGCATAGCGGTATCCCTGGCCTGATCACTTGGCCGTCCCTGTGGAGCGACACCTGCTCGACCAGCACCTCCCTTGACCTGGGCGAGGTACCCGGCACCCGCGGTCTCGACTGCCTGACTGCCGGGCATTTCAGCGCGATCCGTCTCATGGCGTGCTCGCACTGCTTCGGAACCCTGTACCTGCCCGGCCATTTCGCCCAGCATTCGGTCATAGTTCTGCGCGGTGTATTCCTTGATGTAAGGCTGCAGGCGATGAGGATCGCCCATGACGCCCTGAAATTTTTCGTAGTTGTATCCGAGCTTTGGCAGCAGGAAATCCTTGATGAAATGATCCTGAAGCTGAAGGTTTGATCCGAGCTGCCCGGAGTGGGAGAGTTCCCACATCTGCCGGTGACCTTCCGTTTCCTGAAGAGATGAACTGAACGCTTCCCGCGACTGGCGAGCGCGATCCAACGATGCCCGCTGTCCTTCCGATCCCGCGGTTTTGCCTTCGTCGGCGGTTCGATAATTCCGTTCCCAACCGTT
>JBASWL010000156.1:0-10482 GCA_049276455.1 Georgfuchsia sp.
AAACCACCCTGATGTTTATCGATCTGCGCAATGCCTGGCGTGAACATCTCGCCGCGAGTGCGCCGTGAAAAAAGCCGAACTACTGCGCGCGCACCTGGTCGCCAGCGTGCCGCATCTGAAAAAGGAACCGGCCAACCTGCATGTGTTCATCGAAAAGGGCGCCATCGGCTGCCGTCTCGGCGGCGGCCTCTCGTTCGATTATCGCTACGAAATCAACCTGGCGGTGCTCGACTTCACCGACCACGCCGACACGCTGATGATTCCGCTGCTGGCGTGGATCGCCGTCAACGAACCGGCGCTGATGCAGTCGCCCGACACGCTGGAACAGGTGCTGCGCTTCGAGGCCGAGATCCTCGACAACGAAAAAGCCGATATCAGCATCACCGTGCCGGTCTCCGAGCGCGTCATCGTCACTCAGGATCCGGCAACGAAGATCTACACCGCCACGCATGCCGACGAGCCGCCCCTCGACGACATCACCGGCCCTAATCCATGGCAGTTGTACCTCAACAGCATCGCGGTGGTGACGTATGAATGAGCTCGCGCCGCTCGATGCCTGGTGCAATGGCCTGATCGCGCGGCTGGCTCCGCCCGCGCGCCGCGCGCTGGCACGCGAGCTCGCGCGCCGCCTGCGTGAGAGCCAGTCGGCCCGCATCGCCGCGCAGCAAAATCCGGATGGCAGTGCATACGCGCCGCGCAAGGTGCAGACCAAGGCGCGCCTCAAGCGCGGCGCGGTCCGACGCAAGATGTTCACCAAGATCCGCACCGCCAAGTGGCTCAAGCTGGAGGCCACGCCCGAGCGCGCTGTGATCGCCTTCACCGGCCAGGTACAGCGCATGGCGCAGGTGCACCAGTACGGCCTGCGCGATCGCGTCTCGCGCCGCAGCAAGTTGGAAGTTAAATATCCCGAACGCAAACTATTGGGCTTCACCGCCGCCGATGTTGATCTCGTCGGCGAGTTGATGCTCGATCACCTCGCGGGGCGGCCGTGAGGTTGTATTGCCGGCCGATACAGCGCCCGGCGCGCGACTTCGCACGCGCGAACGCATAAGGTCGTAGGCATGATTATCGAAGCCGCCCTTTCCGAACTCAATCGCCGACTAGCCAACATGATCCGGCTCGGCCGCGTCGCGCAGATCGATCACGCCGCGTGCCGCGTGCGCGTCGTCAGCGGCAACATTCTCACCGGCTGGCTGCCGTGGCAGACCAGCCGAGCAGGCGCCACGCGCACTTGGGATCCACCGAGCGTCGGCGAGCAGGTGATGATCATCTCGCCCAGCGGCGATCACGCCGCGGCTCTGGTGATGCCCGCGTTTTATTGCGCCGATCACCCCGCGCCGGACAGCAGCCCGGATACACACGTCATCGACTACCCGGACGGCGCGCGCATCAGCTACAACCACGCCAGCGGCGCGCTGGTGGCGAGCGGCATCCAGACCGCGGAGATCAATGCCGCCGTGTCGGTCACGCTTGACACCCCGCTCACGCACTGCACCGGAGACCTTCATGTTGCGGGCAAGGCCACCGTCGACGATCTACTCACCTACGGCAACGGCATCGCCGGCACCGGAGGCGCCAACGCCAACGTCATCACCGGCGACCTGACCCAGACCGGCGGCCAGTTGAGCAGCAACGGCATCGTGCTCGACAGTCACCATCACACTGGCGTGCGCGCTGGTGGCGACAATACGGGCGGACCGGAATGAGCGGCATGAACGCCAGCACCGGACGCGCCATTGATGGCATGGATCACATTCGCCAGTCGATCAAGGACATCCTCACCACGCGCATCGGCAGCCGCGTCATGCGGCGCGACTACGGCTCGCTGGTCCCGGAGCTGATCGATCACCCGAGCAATCCGGCCAACGTGCTGCGCCTGCAGGCCGCCAGCGTGATGGCGATCCTGCGCTGGGAACCGCGCGTGCGCATCACCCGCACGGCATTCGCGATCGGCTTCGACGGCTCCGCGCTGCTGTCGCTCGACGGCGAGCGCCGCGACGGCCAGCGCGCCGGGCAACCGCTCAGCCTCTCGGTTCCTGTGAGGTGAAAACATGAGTATGGATCTGTCCCTGCTGCCGCCACCCGATGTGGTCGAAGCGCTGAGCTTCGAAGCCATCCTCGAAGGCCACAAGCAGCGCCTGATCGATCTCTATCCGGTCGAAGATCAGGCCGCGATCGCGGCGGTGCTGGCGCTCGAATCGGAGCCGCTCACCAGGTTCCTCGAAGTGGTCGGCTACTACGAGCTGACCCTGCGCGCCCGCATCAACGATGCCGCGCGCCAGGTGATGCTGGCCTACGCCAGCGGCGCCAATCTCGATCATCTCGCCGCGCTGCTGGGTGTTGAACGGCTCGTCATCGACGCCGGCGATCCGGCCGCCGACCCGCCCATTCCACCCACTTACGAATCGGACAGCGCGCTGCGCCTGCGCACCCAGCTCGCGCCGGAAGGCATGAGCACTGCCGGGCCGCGCATGAGCTACATCTATCACGCCCGCAGCGCCTCGGCACAGGTGCGCGACGCCTATGCCGAGCGCACCCTGCCCGGCCTGGTACGCGTCGTCATCCTGGCTCAACCCTCGGCCGAAAACCCGGATGGCGTCCCCGGCGCGCCGCTGCTTGATACCGTCGCAGCCGCGCTCTCCGCCGATGACATTCGCCCGGTATGCGCTGACGTCAATGTCGAAGCTGCCACCGTGGTGCCCTACGCTATCGCCGCCACCTTGTACCTGCAGGACGGTCCCGACCAGTCCGTAGTGCTGGCTGCTGCACAAGCTGCCGCGCTCGTTTATGCCGACACCCAGTTCGCGCTCGGCCGCGATATCGCCGTCTCCGGACTGCATGCCGCGCTGCACCGGCCGGGCGTGGTGCGCGTCGATCTGACGTCGCCGGCTGATGGGCTCATCATCACCAACGACCACGCCGCGCGCTGCACCGGCATTGCTCTGAATAATGGAGGCACGGCATGGTAAGCCGCCTGCTCCCGGCCAACGCCACGCGTCTTGAGCGCGCCGTGGAAGCGACGCTGACGCAAACTCTCGACGTACCGATCGACACGCTGTGGAACCCGGCCACCTGCCCGGCGGCGCTGCTGCCGTGGCTGGCCTGGGCACTGCACGTCACCGACGGCGAAGGCTGGGCACTGGCCGAGACCGAAGCGCAGAAGCGCGCCCTGCTCGCGCGCAGCATCGAGCTGCACCGCAAGAAAGGCTCCGTCTGGTCGGTGATCGAGGCGCTGCGCGCCATCGGCTTCGGCGACAGCGAGATCCTCGAACGCCTGCCGCAGAATCATTACGACGGCGCCCTAGCCTACAGCGGCGGCGCCCAGTACGACGCCTTCGGCTGGGCGCAGTTCCGACTGGTGGCGGACCTCGGCGAAGACCGACCGTTGCGCGCCGACGAAATCGACCGCATCATTGCGGTGGTCGACGAATGGAAGCCGCTGCATACCGAACTGGTGGATGTGCAGTTCAAAGCCAACGTCGCCGACACGGTCGCCAGCGCCGAAGCCCATGCGATCAGCATTGCCGAAACCGCCGCCGACATCCTGCCCTGGGGCCGCCGCTACGACGGCAGCCTGCACCACGACCAGGGCGTGTTCCATCATTACGACGGCGCCGCCCACTACGACGGCGCGCGCGATCATCGTGGCTTCCACGCCAGCGGCGAGACCTACCGCAACGCCTGGGATGTCGCCGCCATGGTCGCCAGCCTCGGCTTCACGGATCAGCAACGCCGCCTCGCGGCATACGACGGCTTCATGGACTTCACCGGTCATACCGATTACGGCGGATCCGCCCCGGTCGCGGAAGATCCGCCGATGCCGATCACCGTCGCTCGGCGCCAGCGCTACGACGGCCGCATGGACTTTGCGCGCCATCGCTACACCGGCGCCGATCGTTATGCCGGCGGCTTTACCTACTTCGGCAACCTGCCCTACGCGGGCGATGTCGTTACTCACTTGGAGGCCTGATGCGACTCAGCGACACTCACCACCTCACCGGGCTGTTCCACGTGGACGTCTGGCGCGCCGGCAAGATCATCGACACCATCGACGAACAGAACCTGATCGTCAATGGCGCCAAGAACCAGCTCGCGCGCCTGATCGGCGGCGACGGCGTAAATCGCCAGATCAACCGCATCGGCTTCGGTATTGGCGTGACAGCGGCATCGCCAAACGACACCACGCTGACCGGCGCCCTAGTCAAGGCCATCGGCGGGCACAGCTACCCGGCCACCGGCCAGGTGCGGTTCGACTGGAGCCTATCCACGGCCGAAGCCAACGGCTCGGCGCTCACCGAATTCGGCCTGCTCTGCGCCGACGACACTCTTTTCGCGCGCAAGGTGCGCGCCCCCATCCAGAAGGACGCCGATCTGTCGCTGACCGGCTCCTGGACCATTATTTTTTAAGGAGCCACCATGCCCAACGTGATAGAAGCCACGACCTATGAATACGGTATTTATCAGATCGAGACCACTGACCCGGTGCTCGGCGGCGCCGACGGCATCGCCAACGTGCAGGCCAGGCAGCTGGCCAACCGGACCAAGTACCTCAAGCAGTTCGCCGACGAAGTCGCCGCCGCGCGCGGCGGCCAGGCATCGATCGACGCGCGGTTTGACGCCGCCGAGGCCAATATTGCCGGCCTCGATCCGGACATGCAGAACGCTGTGGCCGGCGCCATCAAGTATGCCCTCGACCAGGTCGGCGTGGCGAATCGATCAGTCAAGTCGCTAAAGCAGCAGCTCCAGCAGGAGGGGGTGTTCACCCTCACCAACCGCGGCATCATTTCGGGCGGAGTGACGGCAAAAAAAGGCGCATCCCGGCTGCTCACCATCACCGCAGGATCGTGCTTCATCGGCGGCCGCCGCTATTCGATCGCCGCCGCCGACAGCGGCGTGTCGGTACCCAACGGCAGCGGCGTCTCGGAGACCTGCACCGGCTACATCTACCTGCTCGCCGGCATTGCGACCTTCACCATCACCAACCTCAGCCAGGCCGTGCCCGCCGGCGGCATCCCGGTGTGCACCGTCGTCGTGCCCGCCGGCAGCATCAATGCCGCCCTGGCCGATTGCACGCTGACCGACGTGCGTCGCGTCGAGCCGGGTTATCCGATCAGCCTCGATGCTCCCGCCAGCCAGGCGGTCAGCCTCAACACCTTGTCGGCCAACGACTACCGGATCGACTTCGACGTGATCTCGTTCACCGGCGCGCGCTGCACGGCGTCACACCTCGTCGCTTCGTCGCGCGCCACCAACGGTTTCACGGCCTATCTCCATAGCGCCGCCGATGACGTCGTGGTGCGCTGGCGCGCATCGAAGCTCAACAATTAACCCCCACGCAAAGGAACCCAGACATGGCTCGAATCACCTTGCAATCCCCCGGCCTCCCCGTCGCCAACTTCGCCGTTGCCGGCGCCCTCATCACCGTGGCCGGCGTCAGCGTCGACTGCGCTGCCCTGCAGGCCGACACGCCGCAGACCGTTGAGATCCGCCACAACGCCGACGGCCCCGGTATCGGCGGCGAGGGCGCTTACCTGGCGCACATCCATATCCCGGCCAAGGCCTACACGGAAACCGAATCCAGCACCGAAGTGGATGATAACGGCAACCCCGTGATCGTTCGCGCGGCGTTGCCGCTGGATGTCAATGCCATCGCCGTGACGCTGTGGCCCACCGTTTAATTCCCACCGTTTAATCCAGGAGCCACACCATGCCCACCATTTTTATCAAAGACGACCTGCGCGCCAGCGTCGAAGCCGCCACTGGCGGCCAATGCACCGTTCTCTACACCGCCTCGGGCGCGCCAAGCTATATGCGCGTCATCCCCAAGTTCAACCTGCAAGACATCGATGCCAGTCTCGGCAACGGCGTGCATCCAGCCTTCATCGTCGGCGGCGTCGAGAAGTCCGAGATCTTCATCGGCCAGTACCAGGGCATCGTCAAGAATGGCGAACTGCTGAGCCTGCCTGGCGTCGATCCCTCTGCGTCGGCCAACTTCGACGCGTTCCTCAGTTACGCGCGCGCCAACGGCGCCGGCTGGCACATCATCACCAACGCCGAGTGGGCCGCCATCGCCCTGTGGTGCTGGAAAAACGGCTTCATGCCGCGCGGCAACTCCAACTACGGCAACAGCTCGGACGCCACCTGGGAACAGGGTCGGCGTCAGGATGGCATCGCTCCCGGTACTGTCGCCGGTACCGCCCGCACGCTCACTGGCTCCGGTCCCGCTTCATGGCGTCATGACAATACCTCGGCCGGCATCGCCGATCTGAACGGGAACGTCTGGGAGTGGTGCGCTGGCATGCGCGTCAACGCTGGCGAGATCAATATCATCCAAAACAACGATGCGGCGCTGAATGCCACCGATATGTCGGTGGGCTCGGCGGCCTGGAAGGCGATCGACGGCGGCAACGGAGCCCTGGTAGCCGCGGGGAGTGCCAATGCGATCAAGTATGACGTGGCCGGCGTTGCCAACTACACCATGGTCCGCGCATCCGGCGCAGCCTTTGAGGGCATGACCAATCCAAGCGGTACGCCGGTCGGCGCTACTGCGCTGCAGATCGCCAAGTCTCTCGGCCTGTATCCGGTCAACGCCGAATTGGGTGGTGACGGCTTCTGGCTGGACGTGACGGGCGAGCGGCTCCCGGTCCGGGGCGGCATCTGGAGCTACGGTGCCCTGGATGGGGTCTTCGCGCTGCACTTGGGCAGCGCTCGCACGAACGTCGGCACGACCCTCGGGTCTCGCCCGGCTTTTGTCGCGTGAGTTCTGTTACCTGTGTTCTGACCTGGCGAGCGAAAGCTCGCCGGATCACCACCTCATAGCGTAGATGAGCGCGCCGAGTGATCTGTTGATTCGGCAGAAATGCGAGGCCATGATCGAGTATGGCTACATCGCTCTTCGCCAGTTTCCGAAGTACGAGCGGCATGTGCTCGGCGCGGATATCCGTGCCACGCTTTGGCGCCTGCTGCGGCTGATTGTGATATGCCATAAGCGATATCACAAGAAAACGACGTTGCAGGATCTGGATGCCGAGTTGGACATCCTGCGCTCTCAGGTTCGGATTGCAAAGAGCATGGCCTATCTTGATTTCCAAAAGTATGAGCATTGGGCAAAACTGAACGACGAGATCGGAAGAATGCTCGGCGGTTGGTTGAAAGGGCAACGTGAAGTTGCAAACTCGCAGTAAAGGGATGGGTATTACAACGGCTCCCGATCCGGGGCGGCAACTGGAACAACGGTGCCCTGAATGGGGTCTTCGCGCTGAACTTGAACAACGCTCGCACGAACGTCAACACGAACATCGGGTCTCGCCCGGCTCTTGGGGCCAGTCAGAAGCGTATTGCCCACCGGGCGGCACGACAGAACACCCTCAAAAGGATGTCCATTCCTCGGCAATCCGCAAGGCGGCCGAAACACTTAACAGGCGGTGCCGGGCCAGTAGCACCATGTTGTGCAGAACCCTCGGTACCGCCGCCCTCACGATCCGCATGGCTAAAAGCTACCGACATCTTTTCGAGCAGATTTATTCATTTGACAATCTCTATCGCAGCTATCTGAAAGCGCGCAAGGGGAAGCGAAGCCGTCCCGAGGTACAGCACTTCGAACAAGATCTGGAGGGCAACCTGATTCAGCTGCAGAACGAACTAATCTGGGGCCAATACCGCACCGGGAATTACCGGCTATTCAAGGTCTACGAACCCAAGGAGCGCCAGGTCGCGGCGCTGCCGTTCCGCGACCGCGTGGTACAGCATGCCCTGGTCGGGGTCATCGAGCCGATCTGGGAAGCGCGCTTCATCAATGACTCGTATGCCTGCCGGCCAGGGCGCGGCACCCATGCCGGCGCCGATCGCGTTGAGGCCTACCTGCGCCGTGTCAAGCGCGAGCATGGGCAGGTCTACGTCTTCAAAGCCGATATCGCCAAGTATTTCCAGAGCATCGATCACGGGATATTGAAGGCTCTGTTGTGGCGCTACATAAAGTGCCGGCGCACGCTGGATCTGATCAACGAGATCATTGATTCCAGCGCTAAACCTGGCGACGCACGCCCGACCGGCCTGCCGATCGGCAACTTGACCAGCCAGCTTTGCGCCAACGTCTATCTGCACTGCCTGGACGAATTTGTGAAGCACGAACTGGGGGAGCGATTCTATGCGCGGTACATGGACGACACCGTGATCATTCACCACGACAAAGTGCACTTGCAGCAGGTCAGGGTTGAGTTCGAAGACTTCCTCTGGAATCGGCTGCGCCTCAAAACCAATAGCAAAACTCAGGTTTTCCCGGTTGGTAGTTGCCGCGGCCGCGCGCTTGATTTTTTGGGGTACCGGATCTGGCCAACGCATCGGAAACTTCGGGTGGGGTCGATACGCCGCATCAAGAAGACCTTGCGCCGCCTGCAATCCTCATATGCGAAAGGGTTCGTCACCGTGGCTCGGGTTCGCCAATCGGTGACGTCGTGGGTGGGCCACGCCTGCCACGCCGAAACCTCCGGACTGCGCCGCGCGCTTCTCGGCCGCTTTGTCTTTACGCGTAACGCTGTTTCTTCTATCGATACAACCTTGCGCTCTACACCCGCGCGCGAGTAATGCGCATCATCCCTGCATCTATTAACGGAGACCACCATGCCTACTGATTATCACCACGGCGTCCGCGTCATCGAAGCATCCGACGGCATTCGCCCGATTCGCACCATTTCCATCGCCGTCATCGGCCTGGTGGCCCATGCCAGCGATGCCGATGCGGATTTCTTCCCGCTCGACACGCCGGTGCTCGTCACCAGCGTCAACGCCGCCATCGGCAAGGCCGGCATCATCGGCACGCTGAAGGCCGCCCTGCAGGCCATCGGCGACGAAGGCAACGCCATGGTCGTCGTCGTGCGCGTCACCGCCGGCGTCGACGATGCCGCCACCGATGACGCCGTGATCGGCACCGTCACCGTAGACGGCCAATACACCGGCATGAAAGCGCTGCTCACCGCCAAGGCCAAGCTCGGCATCAAGCCGCGCATCCTCGCCTGCCCTGGGCTCGACACGCTGCCTGTGGCCACCGCCCTGGTGGCGATCGCGCAGCAGCTGCGCGGCTTCGCCTACGTCCAGGCGCACGCCGCCGCGACCAAGGAAGATGCCAACACCTACCGCGAGAACTTCGGCCAGCGCGAAGTCATGGTGATCTGGCCCGAGTTCGTGAATGGCACCGACACCGTGTGGGCCACCGCCAAGGCCATCGGCCTGCGCGCTCAGCTCGACGAACAGATCGGCTGGCACAAGACGCTGTCGAACATGCCGGTCAACGGCGTCACCGGCATCAGCAAGGACGTGTTCTGGGACTTGCAGGATCCGGCCACCGACGCCGGCTACCTCAACGAGAACGAAATCACCACGCTGATCCGTGAACGCGGCTTCCGCTTCTGGGGCTCGCGCACCTGCGCCGTCGATCCGCTGTTCGCTTTCGAGAACTACACCCGCACTGCGCAAGTGCTGGCCGACACCATCGCCGAAGCGCATATGTGGGCGGTGGACAAACCACTCAATCCGAGCCTGGCGCGCGACATCATCGAAGGCATCAACGCCAAGTTCCGTGAGTTGAAGGCGCTGGGCTACATCATCGACGGCAAGGCCTGGTACAACCCCGACGCCAATAGCGCGACCACGCTCAAGGACGGCAAGCTCTACATCGACTACGACTACACGCCGGTACCGCCGCTGGAGAACCTGCTATTCACGCAGAAGATCACCGATCGCTACCTGGTCGATTTCGCCGCGGCAATCGGCGCTTAATTAGGAGACTGACATGGCACTCCCGAACACCCTGAAGAACTTCAACCTGTTCAACGACGGCGCCAGCTACATGGGCATCGCCGAAGAGGTCAAGTTGCCCAAACTCAGCCGCAAGATGGACGAGTTCCGCGGCGGCGGCATGAACGGCTCGGCCAGCATCGACCTCGGCCAGGAAAAGCTCGAAATGGAATTTACCTGCGGCGGCATCATGCGCCAGATATTCGAGCAGTACGCCACCACAAAGATTAACGGCGTCATGCTGCGCTTCGCCGGCGCCTACCAGCGCGACGATACCGCCGAAGTACAGGCCGTCGAAGTCGTCGTGCGCGGCCGCCACAGCGAGATCGACCCCGGCGACAGCAAGGCCGGCGACCGCACCAAGCTCGTCACCAAGAGCGCGCTCACCTACTACAAGCTCAGCATCGACGGCGACGAAGTGATCGAGATCGACATTCTCAACATGATCGAGAAGATCAACGGCGTCGACATGCTGGCCGAACAGCGCAAGGCCATCGGCCTGGCGTAAGGAATACAACCCCCGAAGGGCGTTGAGGGGACCCTAGACAAGGCACTTTACTGGCATGTCGCCTTGTCCTGCTAACCCGAGCCCGACATCTAAACCGGCACCGCCCGGCCGCGATTGTGCGGCCGGGCATTTCACCAGGAGAGATCATGAACAAGCCCATCACCCTCGACACCCCGATCCAG
>JBASWL010000157.1:0-5979 GCA_049276455.1 Georgfuchsia sp.
AACGTAGCTCAAACACGTTGTGTGCGAGACGTTCGATAGTGACCCCTTCTACTATTTCGACCGGTTGAGTCGTCAGCGCCAGGCATTCAACAAATTCTTCTGGTCGAACTATTTGACCAAATGCGAACTGGAGTTTGATCCGCATCAGCTCATTGGCTTCGTTCTCGTCAATTCCCGCCTTGATCATTTCTTCGGCTGACAACAACCCATAGTTAACTCGATGGATATAACGGAGTTGAGCCGCCAATTGTTCCGGAGTGCCGATCAGCTTGGGCTTCCCGCCGGTGTTGTTGGGATGGTTTGGGAGAAGCATGCCCTGACGATAGAGCATCTGCAGGATAGGGAACTCGCCCAGATTGCAGAGCTGTCCATTCTGTACCATGGAGTCCGATAGCAGAATCGCATTGGGTCCGTTTTCGAAGGACACCCCATTGCGCTCGGCTAACTGAATTATTCCGCGACGAAACAAATGTTTAATACTGTCGACAGGCGAGCCGCAGAGCAGATACAAACCGGCTTCGGGTATCTCAACAAAATAGAGCCCGTTGGTTACTACTAGTTTTCTTATGGCCATGGTTGTCAGTCCGTTGTATCGATCTTATGCCGATAATAATCGCAAAGTATAAGCATTTTGGCATTTCCGGCTTGGTTGACGCCGCCGCTTGTTATAGTGGCTGAAGAGCAAAGGACAGATTGCGTGCGTCAGAATCGGGCACCCATTAACCCGCAATATGCAGACTGGCTTGTTTTGATGCCCGAGTGCCGTTAATATCCGGACATTGTTTGAGGTAATTTCCTTCCTGAAAGGTCGCCATCATGCGCTCGAATCGAATCGCCTTTGTCATCGCTGCACTGATGTGCGCTGCCAGCGTCGGTGCCATGGTCTTGCGTCCGAGCACGAAGATTGCCGAAGTGAGCCCGGCAATCTCGTTGGAAAACATGATTCCGAAAGCGTTTGGAGATTGGCGCGAGGAACCGCAGAAGAACGTCCAGGTGGTCAACCCCCAGACCCAGGCCTTGCTCAACAAGCTGTACAGCCAAATTGTGAGCCGTGTGTATGTCAATCCCGAGGGCTACCGGATCATGCTTTCCGTGGCCTACGGCTCGGATCAGCGTGGTTCATTGCAGGCGCACAAACCGGAAGTCTGCTATCGGGCGTTCGTCATTCCGGACGTCGTGTTAGCGGTGAGCCGGAATCCAGCGACTTTTCAAGACCCTAGATTTCCGCCTTCGGGAATGACGGCGCAATTTATTCAACGTATTTCAGATACAGGACACTGTTCAGCATCGTATTACTCTACCGTGACCGACTTCGCCAGATTGCGCCGCTTGTCCACATCGGTGCCCTTTACCAGTGCCACGTGATAGGCCATCAGTTGCAGCGGCACAAGGTGCAGGATCGGCGAGAGCAGACCGTAGTGTTCCTGCACCAGCGCCAGCGGGCCATTTTTCAGTTCGCCTGCCTGGTAGGCTAAACACAATTTGTGTCGCACACCCTTGGCCTGCACTGCCAGTTTTGCGAGCCGGCCAGTGCTGCGCAGGTGCAAGATCCAAGATCCAAGATCCAAGACTCAAGGGGCAAGGGGCAAGGGGCAAGATACAAGATGCAAGTAGTCCCTTGTATCTTGAACCTGATGCTCTGTCATAATTCGACACCTGTTACGGAGAAAATATCATGGCACGCAAAGGCATCATTCTCGCCGGTGGCTCTGGCACTCGGCTTTATCCGGCAACGCAGGTTGTGTCAAAGCAACTGTTGCCGATCTTCGACAAACCGATGATCTATTACCCTCTCAGCACGCTCATGTTGGCGGCCATACGAGACATCCTAATCATTTCTACCCCGCAGGACACACCTCGTTTCGAGCAGCTGTTGGGCCGTGGCAACCAGTGGGGACTCAATCTTCAATATGCTGTTCAGCCCTCGCCGGATGGCTTGGCGCAGGCCTTCATTATTGGTGAGCAGTTCATCGGCAATGACCGTTGCACGCTTGTACTCGGTGACAACATTTTTTATGGCCACGACTTCATCGGTATTGTGCAAAGTGCTGCCCAACAAAAAAACGGCGCGACTGTCTTTGCCTATCGCGTTAATGATCCCGAGCGCTATGGTGTGGTTGAATTCGATC
Source organism: Georgfuchsia sp. (assembly GCA_049276455.1). GTDB lineage: Bacteria > Pseudomonadota > Gammaproteobacteria > Burkholderiales > Rhodocyclaceae > Georgfuchsia. The sequence goes on from JBASWL010000157.1 coordinate 2,130, forward strand.
CTCAGGGCAAGGCCGTGAGCCTCGAAGAAAAACCGAAGGTTCCAAAATCACACTATGCGGTAACCGGTCTGTATTTCTACGATCAACACGTCGTTGAATTGGCCAAGTCCCTTAAACCCTCCGCTCGTGGCGAACTCGAAATTACCGACCTCAATTGTCTCTATCTGGAGCAAGGGCTGTTAAATGTCCAGACCATGGGCCGGGGTTATGCCTGGCTCGATACCGGCACCCATGAATCCATGCTCGAAGCCAGTCAGTACATCGAAACCATAGAGCGTCGTCAGGGATTCAAAGTATCCTGTCCTGAAGAAATCGCATGGCGTCAAAATTGGATTGATGACGTCCAATTGGATAGTCTGGCGCAGCCCCTGGCCAAGAATAGCTATGGACAGTACCTTTATGGCTTGCTGAAGGAAAAGAGCAATCGATGAAAGTCATCCCCTCCGAAATTCCCGAAGTTCTCATCATTGAACCCAAAGTATTTGGGGACGAGCGTGGTTTTTTCTACGAGAGTTTCAACGCCAGAGACTTTCAGGAAGTCACCGGCCTCGATGTCCTGTTCGTGCAGGACAACCACTCCAAATCAGCAAAGAATGTACTGCGCGGGTTGCATTATCAAATTCTGCATCCACAGGGCAAGCTGGTGCGAGTCATTGCCGGCGAAGTTTTTGATGTCGCTGTGGATATGCGCAAATCATCTCCTACTTTCGGTAAATGGGTTGGCTTCTCTCTTTCTTCTGAGAACAAGCGTATGTCCTGGATTCCGCCAGGATTTGCGCATGGATTCTGTGTAACTTCTGAAACAGCAGAGTTCCTCTACAAGACGACTGACTACTGGTATCCAGAGTACGAGCGGAGTCTCCTGTGGAGTGACTCTGCGATTGGCATCCAGTGGCCCACTAAAGTTTCTCCTATTTTAGCTGGCAAGGACGCAGATGGCCAAAGGCTAGAACTTGCAGAGACATATTAATTTCTTAGCCAGGCTTGGGTCGGCCCAGCACTGTGCAATATCACCGGTGTGTCGGGAAGCAATTTTGTAGGGGATTGTGCAGCCGCTGGCTGTTTCAAAGACCTTGATCATGTCCAGCACTGAATACCCCTGCCCGGTACCCAGATTGACGGTAAGCAACCCACCCTTCCGCTTGAGGTAGTCGAGCGCAGCGACATGGCCTTCCGCCAGATCCACGACGTGAATGTAATCGCGTACGCCGGTAGCGGCCATCGCCAAAGATATCGTAGGCTCGTTCCATGAGTTTTTTGGTCGCCAGGCCCGATAGAGTACCGTGTAGCGTGTCAGTCTTGGCCAGCAGGAGAATGTCCGTCCCCGTGTAGGTGCGCGCAAAGCTGGTACGTGATTCGTGGTAACGCTTGACCAGTGGCCGTCGCTCGCCGCCGCGTTTGACCAAGCGCGTGATCTGCTGGCGCGAGTAGCCGCTGACGCGCTCCAGAAAGCGCAGCACAGTGGCTTTCTCGGATCGCTTCAACCGGCCATACCTACCTGCGAACATTGCTGATCCATGGCGCACGGTCAGTGCTGACGCATGCCAAGGAACCGGCTCCATGGATTACTGAACTACGCCGACGCCGGCCGCTGAATGTTGCGGTGGTGGCCTTGGCCAACAAGATGGCGCGCACGATCTGGGCCTTGCTGGCCCATGAGCGGACGTACCGACCAGGGTTTGTGAGTCAGCCCGCGTAGGACTGGCGCACAACGTGTATCAACCACTTTGAAAGAAAGGAACGGCACGCCGTAAAGGTTGCGAAGGTACGAAAAAGTGTGATGGCAAACAGGTCAGACCGTGACCCACCAAACCTGAATTGAATTCCGGACTTCGAGTCCTTTGGAGAAATGAGGCGTGGGTCAGCGGATTCCATCAGGGCCAGCAGGTTCGACCTGCACAACAGGCCGGATATAAAACTGCAGCCTATCTGTCCCAACACACCAAAATCGTCCTTGCAAACGGGAGGCGTCCATATAAAGAATTCAATGTGTAGCGGCCATAGCGGGAACGATATTGAAGCGTGTAAGTGAGCAAGCGGCGGCGATGGCCGAACGGCCGATGCGTGTGAGGTGATAGCGATAGGTATGCGCGACTTTTTTGATCAGTCCAAGCACATGAAGGCGCTTGAGTTGTCGCGACATAGCCCAGGGAGTGATGTTCAAGTGCGCGAGCAGATCAGCACGACGCCAGCCGTGGATAGTGAACTTGCCGAGTTGCAAGGTTCGCAGCAGGGTTTGCTCGGTGGCATCGAAGAAGTTCAAGCCCTTGACGCTGGGATCGTTACCTACACGCGGCTGACTCAGCCGCTGCAAATCACGTTCGCCCGCGCTGGGGTCGTCCAGGCTGGACAGAAACGCCAAGTAGCGTTGATTGCAGCCCAACAGGATCTCGCGCAAGTCGATCAAGCTGTAAATGGTCTTCTTCAGCGGTGCCAATTCTCGCGTGACGTGTCTATCCTTGTGTTCCACCTTGCGGTGGTGCTTAAAAAAGCTCAGGTCATTGACGGTGGTCTCCACCCGCAGTACGCGGGAGAACTTGTCATACACCTTGACGCCGGCGGCGCCCATGTAGTGCTTGATACAGCGTCCCTCAATGCGTGTGGACAGTCGCGAACCGATCTCTTGGGCCAGTTGCGGCGTGACCTTCTTGCCGAGAAAGCTGGCGACCCGATCCACATTGGCGGCGAGCACGGCCTGGCGCGAGATGGCGTCATAGAGTGGCACCAAGATTTGTTCGCCGCGAAACATCAGGTCGGTCGAGTATTCAGCCTGGCGGATGCTCCAGTGGTAGGCTTGGCCGAACACGTCAAGCACGGGGCACAGCCACTGCACCTCTTCGGCAATCTTGCGCAAGCTCATGCCGTGCTTCCTCTGTAATTCGATTTCCACATACACCTCGTCTGTGATCACGGCCGCTTTCTAAATCCGTATGCGGATAGAATTCGATTTGTGTCGTAACCCGGGTAAAACCGTCAAATACCTCGTCACAACGTCATAAATCCGCGTCACAAATGATCGGACGGATGTGACGTTTTATTTTGTGGCCTTCAAGGGATCCCAGGCTTTGGAGTTGTCGGTGAACTGATCCAGGTAGAGTCATAATGACTATACTTGTCATAATTAGACTCTTGGCATCTGCGTAACTTTCACGTGACTTATTCAGGTCCAACAGGCTCAACTGGGCAAAACACGCAACGAGCGTCCCTAAGTTGTTGAAAAAATAAAGCCTGTATGATCTGCCGAAAGGCTACGAACCGAGCCTTACTTTATGCAAGTCCTGATCTTTGGTATTGAAAGACGGATTGGGAATACGAAAGCAAATTGCTTTGGGGGTTATTTTGGGGGTACGAAATCAATATACCGTTTTGTAAGCCTTATTTCACGATGAGGTTCGAATCCCTGCGTCTCCTCCTGGCCGTCGCTTCCGCTCTGCCAGGGAAACATCGCGCCCTGATACCCGGCCGCGGCGGCGGCAGCGCGCGCCTCGCCCAGGCGCCGGTAGCGGTACATCAGCAGCGATCGGGTGATTTCGGGCATTCGATAATTGAAAATCGGGAAAATGAACAGTTCGTCCCAGAATATATGGCCCTGATACGCTTCCCCGGTCCAGCCCCGCGCGGGCACCCCGATATCGAGGCCGATGGAGTTGGGCGAGACGGCTTGCAGCAGGTGAAACATGTTCAAGCGCAGCAGCATCGGGACGTTCGACTTGAAGCCGGGATCGGCCGGCTGGATATGCACATCGAAGCGGCGCCACAGGTGCTTCCAGGCGAGCACATGCTGCGCCATCACGGCCTCGAAGTGCCCTGCGCGGGCGATCGCCTTGCGCGCCTCCAGTGCGCACTCGGA
>JBASWL010000158.1:0-8971 GCA_049276455.1 Georgfuchsia sp.
GCACAAGACATAGTCAGGGAGGGTAGATAGTGGCGCCTATGTCGTGCACGACATAGGCGACATACGTTTGCTGTTCACACCTTGCTCCGCTGGTACCGTGAAGGCGCAGACGTTGATGCCAAGCTACCGGTGCTGGCGACTTATTTGGGGCACGAATCGCTCGAAGGTACACAGGATTATTTGCATTTGACGGCCGAGCTGTTCCCAGAAATCGTTGTGCGCGTCAATGCTGCGTTCGGCGACGTCATTCCACAAAGGAGTGCGTCATGAAGCCGACCGATTTCTCCATTCATGTCACGAATTTCCTGACGCGCTACTTGGCTGGGCAGCGTAATCTGAGCCCCAACACCATTAAGGCCTATCGGGATGTGTTCACGCTGTTGCTACGCTTTAGTCGCGACGTGCGTGGCGTTGCGATCGAGCGATTGTCAATTGCCCAAATCGACGCGTCATTCGTCGAGGCCTTTTTAGATCACCTGAGCAAGGACCGGCATTGCTCGATTCGGACGCAGAATCAGCGCCTGGCCACTTTGCATGCATTCTTCCGGTATGTACAGTCGGAGAGTCCGGACCACTTGTTGCAATGCCAAAAAATTCTAGGCATTCCGCTGCGGCGACACGCGCAGTTGAGTGTCGGATATCTTTCCAAGGAGCAACTCGCGCAAGTACTCGCGCACCCCGACATGACGACGCGCTCCGGTCGCCGGGATGCAGTTCTGCTGAGTGTTCTCTACGACACCGGTGCTCGGGTGCAGGAGTTAATTGACCTGAATGCCGATGATGTCCGTCTGGCATCGCCGGCTCAGGTTCGGCTCTTTGGCAAAGGACGCAAGATGCGCGTGGTGCCGCTGATGGACGCGACAGCGCAAATTCTGCGTGATCATTTGCGAGAGAATGGCCTGGATCGGCCGGAGTGCGGTAGCCAGCCTCTGTTCCAAAATCGGCAGGGTGGTCGGCTGTCGCGCTCAGGTATACGCTACCTTCTGCACCGCCATGTTCAGGCTGTCCAATCCGACCTTCCCGGATTTACGCAAATGGTGAGTCCACACAGCCTGCGGCACACGAAAGGAATGCATCTGCTCCAAAGCGGAGTTTCTCTCGAAATAATCAGAGACTTCCTCGGACACGTGGACGTGAAGACGACGCAGATTTATGCGAGGGCAAACCTGGAGATGAAGCGAAGAGCGCTTGAGAAAGTCGCCTATGACGCCCCGCTGCCAACCATTCCGTCCTGGCAGCAGAACAAGACCTTGCTTGATTGGCTGCACTCGTTGTAGCTCCACCAAGCCGCCGCTTCTACGGCGGCTTGTCGGTGCCTATCCCGGAAATTATGTTGAGTCCGAAACGGTGGAAGTCGCACCAGGCGGGCGTCTAGCCTTCTTACTGCACATAATAAGAGACTGCCCACAATAGGCCCCTGCCGCCCTAATGCGTGCATGTCCTGCCAACCGCGACACCGCCAGTCGCGCCGCCCGATCCACCTTCGGATTGACCGGAGTGCCGCCGCGAACCGGCGAGGGAACTCCAGATATCTCTTCATAGGTATCGTTGAGCACCTCGTGTCGCAGGCCATGACCGGTGGCACCGCGCTTGCGCAAGGTAATGCCGAACTTCTCCAGCACGTAGTCGAAGCGCCGCAGGTTCTGCTTCAGGTGCTGGGCCGGGTTGCCCATGTGTGCGTCCTGGCTGCTGACGATGCCCTGCGCAAATTCGACGGCCGCCAGCCGGGCCGGATTGTCCAGCGGGATATGGCGTACCCGTCCGCCCTTGCCCTTGATGCGCACATATCGATCCGCCATTTTCTTGTCCGCAGGCATACCAGTTTCCTCAAATGAGACCACGCTGTCGAAGGGCCGGAACTGCACCGATTCCTTGCGCCGCAGTCCCATGGTCTGAATCAGTCGAAGCGACGCGCCGACGTAGCGGTCATATTCGCCTACCTTGGTGATCAGTGCATCGATGTCGATACCGTGGGCTGACCAGCCCTTGTCGCGCTGGGCATATTCATGGCGCTGGTACTCGGCAAGGCTCAGACCATAGTGATCCGGCCCGCGCACGAAACCGTGCTTACCCAACCACATTGCCAGTCCGCGCAGGAAACTCAGATATGTCTGAATCGTTGCCGGCGCCAAATGCTCCTGTTGCCAAATCTGCACCATGGCGTGGAGATGTTTCTGCCCCAGATTGCGCGGGTCCGGCACCGTCTTGAATTTGGCCTTGAGCTTCAGGTCGCGGAAAAACCGTCGAAGAAACTGCGCACGCTCCTGTCGCGTCTTATGTGAAACAGTTTTCTCCAGCGACGTGTGCTGGGTGTTGAAAAGTTCGATCAGAACCTCCAGCACCTTGAGGGGCGGCGCCTTGCCCGGCGGGTAGTGCGCCAGAATGTCCTGCGGCAACTTGCCGGCCCAGTGTTGGCGGCGAACGGGTTGCTGCTGACTGGAACGACCGGGGCTGGATGGCTCCTGCATCCGGCGGCGAGAGGTGTGGTGAGAACTACGGCGAACCGTATTGCGAGGGAGTGCGTTGGTCATGACGAAAACTCCATTGTTGACTGCCCGCCGCCCGAACAGCGGGCAGGTGTGATCGATAAAGTGGAATCCATTTACAGCTACCGGCAGGACGGATTCCATTGTCCTCGCCAGTACGTGGTCAAAAACTTCGGCGCCGCACGCGACTACAGCATCGCGGCACCTACCCAGTGGGTTCGTCGGTTAGCGCGCACGCGCTACCAACTCGGTCGATCTTAAAAACGAAACGGGTTGATCCGGCCCATCCGTGCATTTCTGCAACCATGGGGGTTGTGATGCCTACCTGCCTCTGGGGCATAGCGGGACATCGGCGACGAGGTCTGGCCTCGCGCCTACTGTTGGATCAGTTCTGAAGTCGTAGCGTCATCCACTCGCAGGGTTCCGCCCCTGACCGAAAGTCCAGGGTGGTGTCGAGTTTGTGAGCGTGGACGCGCGGGGAGCCTAAAGAGGCAAACACGACCGCGCGCTGCGGAGAACCGCGTGCTCAAGGGATGGCGGGAACAGAGGCACGGCATCAGGTGCCGGCCGGGTGCTCTGTTGTCCGTGGTGCGCTTCAAGGAACGCCCAGCAGCGAACGCTGGCAAGACCACAGGGACATGCACTACGAAATAAACCTCGGGCCGCCACCTCAGGGGCGACGGCTATTCCAGTTCAAGACTGGAGCTTCAAGGGCAGGTAACGACTGCGACGCCTTTTGCTCCGCGATGGAGCAGGGCCAGGACGGCCCTCGGGAAACCGTAGTGGATGCCAGCGGGGCAGGACAGTCAAGTAGGTATTCCGAAATCGCCGCAATTTTTGGGGGATTACGGGTGGCACTTGCGTGACCGGGAGTCTGTGATAAGGCGCATTTATTGTCGCAAAAGGTTGGGTAGCGAGGCGGCATGCGGGCTTGACTAGGGAAAGTTATGCCTCTGGTTCCGGATGGGACAACTCATGGTGATTCCGGTGCGGCAAATGCACCGGCAGTTTCTTTCATGCATGGGCTTGACGCACGACATTTGAGTGAGAGCGTAGTGACACACACGCAGCCCCGGCCAAGGACGATGAACTCAGGCATCAATGTAAAGACGATGCAGTCCATGTCGAGTGACAGCCATCCGCGCCTGATGCCGAAATCTGGCGCATTGAATGGGGTTTCCGTGTGGCGGGATCAGATCGCCTTGTCGATGCTGATCGACCTGAAACCTTTTTAGGAGCCTTGCTATGGAATTGATCGTCAGAGCAGTAGATGTCGGATCGGGCAACACCAAATTCGTTACGGCCGCCGTCGGACCAGATATCCGCTGCGCCAGTTTTCCTTCGGTCGCTTACCCATCGAGCGACGATTCGCCGTCGTGGCCGGCCAGTGAACGCAAGAAGACAGTATGCATCCCCATCGGGCCGCTGTTCTATGAAGTTGGGCCCGACGTGAGTCTCGCCGCTGACACGTTTCGCGCCAAGCAATTGCATGATGAATACACGGAGACGCCCGAGTACATGGCACTGCTGCGCGGGGCCCTCAGCATGATGAAGTTGAGCCACATAGACTTGCTGGTGGTCGGCCTGCCAGTGGCGCTCTTCGCCGTCAAGAAGGCCGCGCTGGAAAAAGCCATGACCGGCCGACATGACATCGGTGGTGGCAAGGCTGTGACGGTGGGCAAGGCGCTAGCCGTGGCGCAACCGCAAGGAGCCTTGGTGCACTTTGCCTCCGTGCACCAGAAGATGGAGAGCATCGGCAACGAGCAGAGCCTGATCATCGATCCAGGCGCGCGCACCTTCGATTGGCTGGTGGCGCGGGGCATGCGTCTCGTGCAGAAGCAGAGCTACTCGTTCAACCGCGGCATGTCCGATGTGCTGCGCTTGTTGGCGGCAGAGATCACCAAGGACATTGGCTCGCCTTATCGGGACTACGATGCCATTGACCTGGCGCTACGAACAGGTAAGCAGCCGGTGATTTTCCAGAAGCCGTATGACATGAAGCGCTTGCTGCCACTGGCCGGGACCGTCGCCGAACAGGCGGTGTCGTCGATGAAGGAGTGGATCGAAGCGCCACACAGCCTGCAAAACATCATTCTGGTTGGCGGCGGAGCGTTTCTATTCCGCAAGGCGGTGAAGGCGGCGTTCCCGAAGCACCGCATCCATGAGGTGAAAGAACCGATGTACGCCAACGTGCGCGGCTTTCAATTGGCCGGGCAGAACTACGCGCGTAGCGTAATGGCCGCAGGACGGGAACGGGCACCGGGAGAAACGGAATGAGCGCCCCTGCCGTGAAGGAACCCAATCCCATTCGTCTCGTGTTCGAGTTGGCGCGTGCCGATCATCCGCTTCTGTACGACGACCTGATCCAGTTTCACAAAGGCACCAAGCGGGTCAACCGTCTGCGCCTGCTGGCCTACGATGGCTTGCTGGTGCAAAGCGGTTTGTTCGTCGGAGGCAATCATGCGCCGCCTCGACCAATCTCGGCAAACGGCAGTCAGCAGGGCAGTGGTGATGTCACCAATGACTTATTTGCGCCATCGATCGAAGGATGAGGTGCCTATGAAGAAGCGTAGGAATCAGTCGTCGGCGAGTTTGCAGGTAACTGCATCGGAACTGGCACAGATGGGTGTCTGTGAGCGCTTGGTGGTGTTTGAGATGTGCTATGGAAAGCGGCGGACCCAAGTGCAGCAGCAGGCGATTAGGTGTGGACAGCATGCCCATCGAAAATTCTATCGCTACCGTCATCTCAACACATCTACTAAGGGGTATTTCGCCATCACTGCCACCCAGATTACATTGGTTCTGTACGAATGGATACGGCGCGCAGTGCGCAGCACTTTATGGCCAATTCGCTGGTGTATCGCGCTACGGAACAAAATCGTGGGGCGTAGTGATGGCGCTTGATGTACTGGTCATTCCCTTCGTAGGCATCCTCATCCTTGTAATTCTTTGGTGGCTATGGCTTCTCTATATCGTCCGCGTAGCGGCGGTGCTCCCACCTGAATTGCGGACTGCTCCGCTGATCTATGCCGAGCGTTTGTTTCGATCCGTCGGACCAGTGTCGATCACCGCGAAGGTCGACCGTGTCTATCGAAACGCAATGGGGGAACTTGTGCTCCTTGAATTAAAGACACGACCGGCAAGTCGCGTCTATCCCTCGGACGTCATCGAACTGTCCGCGCAGCGCGTCGCGGTGATGGCTCACACGCAGATGTCAGTAGCGGAGTATGCCTACGTCCTCACTGAAATGCCGGATCGTAGAACAGCTTGGCATCGTGTCGAACTCGCTAGGGCAGAGGCAGTGATGGCATTGGTCTTGCGGCGCAATGCCTTGCTTGCTGGCGATGTAGATGCCAGGTGCGCACGGTCAGTAGGAATTTGCCGGACATGTGGTTTCCGGCGGGAATGCCATTCGACCCAATGGCATCCGGTTCTAAAGGGCTTTTAAATCCGTTGATCGCAAGTTCGAGTTACGCCCGACCACCAGATTTCAAGCTGCTCTCCGGAGTAAAGGCTGTTTTTCATTGATGCTCCGCGTAGCTGAATCGTAGCCAACGAGTAAAGAATCCAACCGTGAAGCCGCGAGAACAAGACTTTCCGGCGCAAGATGGGCATAACGCTCTACCATCGTTCCGGCTCACCATCCACCCAATGGTTGCAACTCAGGGTAGGTGTTCCCGCTTGTCGCTGCCATGTGTCGCTGCCATGTTGCCTATGTATGCGGTTATGCCCCATAATGCCATCGTGATACCTATGATGCAACGGGCTGTTTGATACTTTGTTTGTCCTGTTATCAAGTCGGACATAGAGAGGCATTGACTTCCTTACTTGGCGTGTTTGAAAGCCGATCTCAGGATAAGTAATTCGATGGGGACAAGCGAATGTGGAATGACGTTGAAGCAAAAATAGACCTACTCAATTTTTCTCATATTGCCAAGGCTGCTGCACAACTGATCCAAGATGCGGCTGGAGAGCCCTTGACGATCGGGGTGTCGGGCAATTGGGGTACTGGCAAGTCGTCGTTGGTCAAGATGATCGGCAGCGAACTCAAAGCTAAGGTCGGGGCCGATGCCAACAAGTACATCTTTCTAGAGTTCAACGCTTGGCTTTACCAGGGTTATGACGATGCTCGTCAAGCCTTGCTAGATGCTGTCGGCGATAAGCTGGTGGCAGAAGCAGAATCACGTAAAACTGCCCTTGATAAGGCTTGTGCTTTCGTCAAGCGTATCAAACTGTTGCGAGTGGGACGCATGTTGGCTCCCGTTGGAGCTCAGGCTCTTGTGGGCGGTACGATCTGTGGCCCGATCGGTGCGCTGGTGGGTGCCGTGAGCGGCATGTTGCAGGCGAGCGCCATTGTCGAAGAAGACATTAATAAGGTCAAGAGCGCGTATGCGCAACTGCAACCTGAGTTGGCTGGCCTTTTGAAGGAAAAAAGTGAACAGTCCTTGCCAAAGGAAATCGAGGCGCTGCGCGAGTCCTTCAAAGAGCTTCTAAAAGCGCTGGACGTCACTCTTGTCGTCTTAGTCGACGATCTGGACCGCTGTCTTCCGGATACTGCTATTGACACACTGGAGGCAATGCGGCTTTTGCTTCACGTCGAGCGCACAGCCTTCATCATTGCCGCCGATGAAGGAATGATCCGCAGCGCAGTGCGAGCGCATTTCAGGGACGCGGAAATTAGCAATGACTTGGTTACCAGTTATTTCGACAAACTGATCCAAGTCCCGTTGCAGGTTCCCCGCTTGGGCACCACCGAGGTCAAGGCCTATCTGGTTCTGCTGCTGGCCGATTTGGCGCGTCGACGTGGTGTGATCACCGAAGACACTATGAAGGAGGCGCAGGAGAAGGTACTCAAGTTAGCCCAATCTGGATGGTCTGGTTTATCTGCGAAGGACATTCGGGCCGCTTTTGGCACCGAAGCCTCCAAACTAGCCAAGCAGATCGACCTCGCGGACCAGCTTGCCCCAATTTTGGCCAGCGCAGAACAGATTGCAGGCAATCCGCGACTGATTAAGCGATTCCTCAACAACCTGCTGATCCGTGAGGCGATCGCAAAATCTCAACAGATGAGCATTGGTTTCGAAGAACTTGTGAAACTCCAGCTATTCGAACGCTGTGCGAACGCCGCTGGATTCGAGCATCTTGCCAAAGCGGTAGCGGCCAGCGAGGACGGCAAAGTCCAATTCTTAGCCGACTTGGAGGCGGTTGCGCGAAAGGGTGAGGTTTGGGTCGCCCCACCACCGTGGTCACAACCCTTCTACGAGCAATGGGTCAAGATCTCTCCACCGCTCGGCGAGGTAGACCTGCGACCACTGATGCATCTGAGCCGAGATCGTAAGTTGGCCATCGCTGCTTACGACGAGCTCAGCCAAGACGCACAAAAGATACTTGAGGCGCTACTGGCCGCAAACTCAACCATTCCCGCCCTTGGTGATTCAATCAAGGCTCTAGGGGAGGGAGAGGCCGAACGCGTGCTGAATCGTCTGGCGCGTAAGGCGCGCACCGAGCAGTTCACGACCGATTCCCTCGCACGCTGCCTAAATATCACCAAGGCTTTCCCCTCACTCGGTTCCCAGTTCGTGCTCCTGCTGGCGGATATCCCAGCTAATCGACGTCCGGTTGCGCTGGTTCCGTTACTACAGAACGAAAGTTGGGCTGTAGGGGAATTGCAACGCTGGTCCACAGATCATGATTCACCCGCAAACGTTAAGAGGGCGATCACCGCTACCAAGGGGAAAACGTAATGGGGACATCTGCATCAAGCAAGGGGCCAGGATCCAATGTGCCATTCGATCCGCCCTGGCTGAACGACATCCCGGTCGGTGGTGAAGGGGAAGGAACTGATGGTGATGGTGGGACCGGTCAGCCAGCCGCACCGATCGCGCCCCAGACGCCGGGGGTCGCACCACCCAAACGTTTCCAGGCTGCGCGCCAGAGCCTCGGGGCCTTTGCTCGCAACGGTGATACGCAGGCGCTGGGTCGCGCTGCTGGCCACTACTCGCGCACTGGCATGGGCGGCGCAGGCGCTGTTGCAGTGCGTATGCGTACATCAACAAAAGCTGCCGCTGGCCTTGGTTCGTTCTTGCAAGCCGCCAGGGAAAGATCCGACCCCACCATCAACCTCTGGATCGATGTCCTTCGTGCGACTAATCCTTCGGCACAAACTGTTATCGATGCCGTCGTCACACAAATACTTCCCGAAGGCGGTAGCGTCGATGAAGAGTCAGCCAAAGATTCTATGGCCCAGGCCTTGTCGGAACTCATTCAGTTAGATCCAGACGCAGATCTCTTGGCTCTTCAGGACGCTCAGATATGGACACTGATGCAGTTGTACCTAGGCCACGAAGCCTGCAATCGCATGTACGCGGATATTGGTCAACTGTTCGAAAGTGCTCGGTTTGATCCTGCAACGATAGTGCACAGAACTAACGAGATGCGCAGCTTTCTCAAAAACTCTGTGGCCGTACAACTAGAGACCGTGAGGC
>JBASWL010000159.1:0-39488 GCA_049276455.1 Georgfuchsia sp.
CTGATTTGCGTGCAGAATCGCCGACGACAGCGCCAAAAATAACGGGCGCAATAAAAGAACCGTCAGGCCCAGACGCACCATTGCCCTCAGCAACCAGCGCAGGTTTTAGCCGGCGGCACACAGCACCGCATGCAACGCATCACCAGGGTGGCCTTGCAACCAGCAGCGATCCATACGGTTGTCGGACTTCAGGTGACCGATTGCCGGTTCCACCGCCTGGCGCCGCTTGAGCCATCGCCTTTGTTTTTGCGTGAGCGACTTGTACTTTCCCCGATGGATGATCTCGACACCGGGGTTGTCTTTATCCACACCGCGATAGCACAGATCAACGATCACCTGCTTCGGTTCGGTACGGCGATTCCGCTGGAATTCCTACTATTCATGCGGGTTATGAGCGTTTCGCAGGGCCGACTACTGAGACAAGTATGGGCCGAACATATTCATAGAAACTGCATTGCCGGAACGGATGACTAACAGCGCGAGGAAATGTTGCGCAGCTCGCGCATCGCCACCGATGCCATCGCCAAGTCTGGCGTATTTTGCGTGTGCAGATCGGCGAGCACCTGACGAAAGCGCTCAAGCAGTACATGGTTCGCCTGTTGCCAGGCGTCAATCACCTCTTGTGCTTCACCCTTGCCATTGGTGTCGCGCAGTGCGTCGGTGGTGAGTTGACGCTGCATGCTGGCCAGTTCGTCGCGCAATGCCGCCTTGGCAAGTGTCTGCCAATGGCTTTCCGAAGGCAGGCTCGCGACCATTGAGCGCAACCACGGAAAATCAAGACTGGCGCCGAGCGCAAAGTAAGCCTGCGCCACTGTCTTAACATCGCACTGTAGCGCCGCGCCAACCTCGACCAGGTCGAGGGCCGCAGGCAGCACATCGAAACTCGCGACCAGCGTCGCTATCCTGAACGGTACCCCCGCCTCGGTATAACGCGCCTTCACCTCGTCGAAACACTGAAGTTCGCTGGCGGCGAGCGCCGCAGGCAACAGGGCACCGAGTGCCTCGATACCCGGCCTGAAGTACGCAATTGCCGAAGTGCTGTCGGCGAGAAACTTGCGATTGCGCAGCAGCCATAATGTCGCACGCACGATCAGGCGTCCCGAGTCGAGCAGTATCTCGTTCTGCAGCATGTTGGGCACCTTGAGATCAAGTGCATCGACCTGCTCCCAGAAGGGCACCATGCCGTATGCCTCGCGCGTCACCATGTAGGCGCGCACCACCTCTGCCGTGCTGGCGCCAGTTTCTTCGCGCATGCGGTGCACGAAGGTACTGCCGACGCGATTGACCATGCTGTTGGTGACGTGGGTGGCAATGATCTCGCGCCGTAGCGGGTGGGCCTGGATATGACGCGAGAAGCGCTCGCGCAATGGTTTTGGAAAATAGCGTTCGAGCGCCGTGGCGATGGTCGCATCTTCGGGGATATCGGAGGCGAGCAGTTCGCTGTAGAGCGCCATCTTGGCGTAGGCGAGCAGCACGGCGCGTTCCGGCGCGGTGAGCCCGATATGCGCAGCCTTTCGCTCGGCGATTTCATCTTCCGTGGGCAGGAATTCGATCGTGCGGTTGAGTCGTCCTGCGCTCTCCTGCGCATGGATGAAGCGTGCCTGCTGGTCAAGCAGTTGCAGCGCAGCTTGACCTGCCACCGACAGCCTTTGCGTCTGGAAGATGTTGTCGCGCAGAACCAGTGTGGCGATCTCGTCAGTCATCTCCGCGAGCAGGGTGTTTCTTTGCTTGAGCGTGAGTTCGCCCTCGCGCACCGCTTGATCAAGCAGGATCTTGATATTGACTTCGTGATCCGAACAATCCACGCCCCCGGAGTTGTCGATCGCATCGGTGTAGATGCGTCCGCCGGCAAGGGCGTACTCGATGCGGCCGAGTTGGGTCAGGCCGAGATTGCCACCCTCGCCGACGACTTTGCAGCGCAGTTCGCAGCCATTGACGCGTAGCGCATCGTTGGCGCGGTCGCCAACCTCGGCATGGCTTTCGCGGCTTGACTTGACATAAGTGCCGATGCCGCCGTTGTAGAGCAGGTCGACCGGGGCCTTCAGGATCGCACTCATCAGTTGATTAGGTGACAACGTGGCCGCGTCGGTGCCGAGTGCACGGCGCGCTTCCGCGGAAAGCACAATCGATTTGGCGCTGCGCGGCCAGACGCCGCCACCGCTGGAAATCAGCTTCATGTCGTAGTCTGCCCACGACGAGCGCGGCAGATTGAACAGGCGCTCCCGCTCGCTGAAGCTCGCCCCGGCATCAGGGTCGGGATCGATGAAGATGTGTCGATGGTCGAATGCCGCAACGAGCCTGATATGACGCGAGAGCAGCATGCCGTTGCCAAACACATCGCCCGACATGTCGCCGATGCCGGCGACAGTAAATGCCTGTGACTGGGTGTTGACGCCGAGTTCGCAGAAGTGGCGCTTGACCGACTCCCACGCGCCGCGCGCCGTGATGGCCATCTTCTTGTGATCGTAGCCAACCGACCCGCCGGAGGCAAAGGCGTCGCCGAGCCAGTAGCCGTACTCGGCTGCAATGCCGTTGGCAATGTCGGAGAAACTTGCGGTGCCCTTGTCGGCTGCAACCACCAGATAGGTGTCGTCGCCGTCGTGACGCACAACATCTGTTGGCGGCACCGGCTTGCCCTCAACCAGGTTATCGGTAAGGTCGAGCAGTCCGCGCAGGAAGGTCTGGTAGCACGCGATGCCTTCCTTCAGGATTGCCTCGCGCTCGCCGCTTGCAGGGGGCTGCTTGACGACGAAACCGCCTTTCGAACCGACCGGCACGATCACGGCATTCTTCACCATCTGCGCCTTCATCAGCCCGAGTACCTCGGTGCGGAAGTCTTCGCGCCGGTCTGACCAGCGCAGCCCACCACGTGCCACAGGGCCGCCGCGCAGGTGCACGCCCTCGACCCGTGGCGAATAGACAAATATCTCGAACATTGGCCGCGGTTCAGGGAGTTCGGGCACCTGGTGCGGATCGAACTTGAGCGATATGTAGGGCTTCGGCGCACCGTCGCTGCCGCACTGGAAGGCGTTGGTGCGCACGGTGGCGAGAATCATTGCGAGAAAGCGGCTCAGGATGCGATCGTCATCCAGGCTCGGTACCTTCTCGAGCCCGGTTTTGATCTCGGCTATCAGTATCTGCTCAGCGTCTGCTGAAGCGCGCCCCGGCTCGAAACGCGCCTCGAACAGCGCTACCAGACAGCGCGCGAGACCGGCATGGGCCACCAGCGTCTGCTGCATGTAAGCCAGGCTGAAGGGAATGCCCACCTGGCGCAGGTAGCGGCTGTAGGCGCGCAGGATGGCAATGTCGCGCGCCGAAAGCTCGGCGCTCAGCACCAGCTGATTCAGATTGTCGGGCTCGACACGACCCGACCACATTGCCTCGAAGGCCTCGTGGAACAATGGTCGCACCCGTTCCAATGCTACTTCTTCTTCATCCTGCAGAGCCAGTCCGAAGTCGACGATCCACAATGTGCGCCCGTCAGCAGTCTCGATGCGGTAGGGTTGCTCGTCGATGACGCGTACACCGAGGTTTTCGAGAATAGGCAACACGTCTGACAGCACCACTTGCTCACCTGAGCGGAACAGGCGGAAGCGCAGCATGTCGGGCCTGGCCCCGAGCGGGTGATAAAGGTTCATTGCCAGCGCTGGCGCTGCGCCGAGTGCGTCCATCATTTCAAGATCGAGCAGGGCGCTGCGTACCGGGTGGTCTTCACGGTAGCCCGCCGGGAAGGCGTGCCCGTAGCGGGCAAACAGTTGGTTGCCACGCTCCTCGCCGGCGTGTTCATGCAACAGCACCTGCAGGTCGTCTTCCCAGCGACGCGTGACAGCCACGATCTGCTGTTCGAGTTCGTGCACGTCGACATCGGGCAACTCGCCGGGACGGGTGCGTACCACCATGAAGATGCGCGCCAGAGCCGACTCTGAAAGGTTCACGGTGAATTCGCTCGTGGTGCCGTTGAATGCTTCGCCGAGAATGCGCTGGAAGCGCTGGCGCAGTTCGGTATTGAACTTGTCGCGCGGCACATAGAGCAGGCAGGTTACAAAGCGGCCGAAGGTGTCACGCCGCACCAGCAGTCGTGTACGCTGTCGCTCGCCGAGCCGAAGGATGGCGAGCGCGTGTTCGTAAAGCTCATCGGTCTCGATTTGCATCAGTTCATCGCGCGGATAGTCCTCGAGGATCGTGACCAGTGCCTTGCTGTTGTGGCTCGCCGGCAGGAATCCGGCGCGAGCCCGCACCTGGGTGACCTTGCGCCGCACCAGCGGGATCTCGGCAAGGTTCATGGTGTAGACCGTGTGCGTATATATGCCAAGCAGGCGCCGCTCACCAACCACATGCCCATCGGCGTCGAAGCGCTTGATGCCGACGTAGTCGAGGTAGCCCGGGCGGTGCACGGTAGCGCGCGCGTTCGCCTTCGACAGAAACAGCAGATCCGGCAGGCGGGCATGCGCCCGTGTCTCGGGCGGCAGGCTGGCAAAGCTGGTGGAATGGGTAGTGCCAGCATTTTCGCGCAGAATGCCGAGCCCCGATCCCTTGACAATGCGCAGCACGTCTTCGCCATTTTCCTGCGCCAGTTCGTAATCGCGATAGCCGAGCAGTGTCATGTGGTTGTCGAGCAGCCACGTCAGGAAGTCGCGCGCTTCGGCCAGATCTTCTGCGGCGATCGGCAGTTGCGCAGTACCAAGCTCATCGATCAGCGCGCTCAAGCGCTGCTGCATCGGCTTCCAGTCCTCGACCGTGGCACGCACATCGCCAAGTACGCGCGCAAGACCCTGCTCGATTTCGTGCAAACGCACTGGGTCGCTCTGCCGATCGATTTCAAGATGTATGAACGATTCGAGTCGTCCCTCGTCTTGTGCTCCCGTAGCGACAATCGACAAGAGCTTGCCCTTCGCATCGCGCACCACGCGTTGATGTGGGTGAACCACAAGATGCAGCGTCAGCCCCAGGCGGTTGATCTCCATGGTGGTTGAATCGACCATGAAGGGCATGTCCGCGCTCACGATCTGCACCACGGTGTGCGGACTTTGCCAGCCGTGCTCTTCGAGGCGCGGGTTATAGACGTGTAGCTTGGGCGCGCCACCACTGTAGTGCCGGATAAGGTCGAGGTGAGCAGTGGCGGCACCGACCAGATCGATCGGGTCACGCTCGGCAAGCTCAAGCGGGTCCACGCTGCAGTAGTACTGTTGGGTGAACTTTTCTGCCAGATCGGCGTTGGTCGCATCAAGCTGGCCGCGCGCAAGTATCGCCACGCGCGTCACGACATCGGTTTCGCTATTCGATTGTGGTGTTTTCATGATTTCAAGTATATGCGTTTGAGCGGACCAGCGGCGCGGTGAAGTCGCCAGGGAGCTGATGTCAATCAAATCTCTAACGTTAGCCAACTCCAGGCATGCAGCATTGCCTCACCATTTCAGAGTAGTTGTCACAAATCCAATATGTATTTCTCCACTTATATGATCCATACCTTTCCCGTTACCAGGATCGTGTAAATGAGAGGCGATGAACTTCAGGAATGGGCCAAGTGTGAGGCTGTAAGTCAGTAGCAACATAAAACGAATATTGGATCCGGGCATAAGATCTGCATAATGTAAAAGCAGCGACGGAAAGCCATTTAACTTGAAGGCAAGTAGTTGCCAATATCAGTTACCGTCCCACTATATTTTCCATCCCAGTACAAATTTCAAGATAACTACGGATAAAGCTCTGGCAGCCCCTGCTTATGCTCGGCCAAAGTCGTCATTGATGGCGGCACTGCGAGTGCATGGGCCAGAGGTTCGCCTCGCCATGTGCCATTTGTATAGCAGGCCCGCTCAAGTTCCCGCAGAGGTTCTGCCAGCTTTTCATCATCCAGCAGGCGTGACAGTGCATTGAGTCCCGAGGGCGGATGATCAGGCCAAATGGTGCGGGCCCAGTCCAGTAGATGTTTGCGCGCCGCTTGCGAATCGTTGTCGCGACAAGCCTGGTGAAAGGCCTTGAACGCGGCTCTGGCGGAGATGACAGACTGCGCCGCTTTATTTTCTGTTTTTCCGTGATCAATGTTCGATACGCGCTGACGGGTGCGCCACCATGCCAAAAGAATGCAGAGACAGAGCACTCCAAGGCCCAGACTGACCCATAACCAAACCGACACAGGGTTGGCTTGTCCGGGGCGGACTGGCGGATTGGCCTGAACGGTGTTCGGCAATCCGCTCGGCGCTGGCAGTTTTGCCGCGGGCAAAACTGTTGTGCCGCCATTGCCGGAAGCAGAAGGCAGGATATCGAGCGTATGTGCCGGCAGAGTGGCCTCGCGCTGGACATTTGCTGTCGTGTCCCACCATGACAAATGCACTGCCGGCAGGGAATAATGTCCCGGATACGATGCGATAAGGGCAATATCCTGTTCGCGCGTACCGCGTATCGTTGTGCCTTGTAACTTGTCGTCCGCTTTGGATTTGTCCGGATACAGCTTGATCCCGTCAGGGACCTGCATGAGCGTGTTGAGATCGGGCAGTTGGGTGCTCGTCAGGCCCAACGCACTTAGACGCAAATGCCGTGTAAGCGGTTCTCCGGCATGGACGCTGGCGCTGGCCGGGTTCCAGCTTTCCTCCAGCGTCACACTTTGCGCAGGCAACCAGTTAGCACCGGTCGCGCCGGCGGGCCGAGGCAGCACTTTCAACGAAATGGGTTTGGCTTGCAGGTGCAGCGGGCGCGTTGAAGTGACGATGCTCGGCATTTGCATGTGGCCAAATGCACTGCCGAAAAAAGGATCATTGCCAAAGGGGCTGTCGTTTTGTGCATCGGCTACTGCGGCATCGAGCGTCGGCCCTTGCAGCGCAAGCTGGCCGCTGCGCTGCGGCGACAGCAGGTATTTGCGTTCGACGACCTGATAGCTGCGTCCGTTGCGCGACTCGCTGCCTTGCTGATCCTTTCCAAGTGGCTGCACCAGAACATCTGCCGATGCAGGCAGGTTCAGGTTCGCCTGATACAACGCCTGGTCGGTATACAGCCGCACGGTCAGCACGATGGCGGCCTGGACATAAGCCTGATTGTGGTCAACGCTTGTGGTGATGAAAACATGGCTGGAACCGTTGGTGGCTGTGGCCCCACCACCTGATTGGCCGCCTGCGCTGCCTGCATTCCCGCCTGGGGCGCTGTTGCTGACCGTCAGTTCCAGAGGGGGAGATTGTTCACCGCCCCATTGCAGCGGCGGAATCCGGATCTTGCCGTCATGCTTCGGGGAGAGGGCAAGGCTCAATTGAGTCTGCGACGATGAATGACCGTTGATGATCTGGATGCTGGAACCGCTGCTGGTGCCGAGGATAGTGAAATCGTTCTTGAGCGGGCCGAGATCCGGCTGTCCGTCGGGGCTGCGATCGCTTTGCAACAGAAGTTGCACGGTTTCTCCCGGCGCGATTTGATCGCGGTCGAGCGATGCGGTCACCGTGGCCAATGCCGACGCACTCAAGCAGAAAGCCAACATGGTGGAAAGCATGCGAAACGCGTGCCTCATGGTTGCGCTCCTTTGTGTCTCATCATGTATTCGACCAGGAATTTCCGTCGCAGCAATCCGCCGGGATCGTCGGGAATGCTGCGTAGCCACTGATCCTGGGCAAGTTGTTTTTCACTGGGTGCGGCACGTGGCACAGTGCCGTCTCCCAAGGCCCCGTTCGCATCGGCAGTGCTGGCGCCGCCGTTTTTCTGTGCGCTCGGAGTGGCTTGGCTCAGGCTTGCAGCGGCATCGCGCCGTGCCTGTGCAGCGCTGTCTTTTTGTCCAGTTGTTGCAGTATTGTCGCTGGCGCCAGACTGCTGTGGGTTGCCTTGTTGCGCCTTCGTGTTCCCCGGAGCATTTTGCGCAGTTCCCGATTGAGCTGCGGCAGAAGGCTTGTTCGCCTGTCCGGGATTCGCACTCTGGCCTTGGGAATTTGCTGATGACTGACCCTGACCATTATTCTTGCCATTTCCGCCTGAAGAGGATGATGGTTTCTGCTGCCCTGGCCCGCTCTGGTTTCCTTTGTCACCCTTACTTTGCTCGCCGCTCTTCCCGCCCGACTTGTTGCCTGGCGACTGCTTGCCGGAGGCGTTCTGCTGCCGGGATTGTTTCTGCTTGAGCGCGTTTGCGACCAGATCGCGGTTGTGACGCGCATCCTTGTTGTTCGGATCGCGCTTCAGCGCTGCATCATAGGCATCGAGCGCACCCTTGAGGTCGCCGGCATGCGCCAGCGCATTGCCGCGATTGTAGTTGGCGTCGCTATCGTCAAAGGCCTTCAGGTCCTGTGCCGCTCTGGCATAGTCGCCTGACATCAACGTGGCATAGGCCTTGCGGCGTGGATCGCCATAGACCTTTGCGGCCGCTGCAGCGTCACCCTGCTGCAGCAAGGCTTCGCCACGCTGGTCGGCGTTGTGCCACAGGCCCGACCACCAGTTTTCAACGGCGAGAGCAGGCAACGCGCTTGCCAGCAGGATGAGTGCGATCAGCAAGCGCATCATAGCCAGCCCCTTCGCGTCAACATGGCCGCCAGCAACAGCAGTATCGGCAGCAGCCAGATGCCTTCGTCGCGCCAGTGGTTCACTTCAATGCCCTGTGCTGAAACGATGCCGCTCTCGCGCTGAGGCGATGCCTGCAGATCGGCAATCAGGCTGGGCAGGTCGGCAATGTCCACATATTGGCCGCCGCCAATGCTGGCAAACTGACGCAGCTTGCCGGTATCAAGCCGGGCCATTTGTGTTTGCCCGTTTGCGTCCTGTGCAAAGTGGCCGTTGGCGTCGCGCAACGGCGCACCGCCGGGCGTACCCACCCCCACCACACTCAACGCTATGCCATACGTTTTGAGTTTGGCGGCGGCCGACATCGCAGCGGCCGGGTCGTCGAAGCCGTCTGTCAACACCACGATGCGGCGGTCTTTCGCACCGACCTGTTCAAGCAGTGTTGCCGCCTGATCCAGTGCCGGGGCAAGTTGATCGCCGGCACTGGGCATGATGCCCGGCGCGAGTGGCGGCAGCAGCGCGCGCACGGTCGCGGCATCTTCCGTCAGTGGAGTTACGGCGTAGGGTTCGTCGCTGAACACCACCAGTCCGACCCGTGCATCGTGCGCCGCGCCGAGCAGATCGTCGAGAGCGTAGCGAGCCCGCGTCACACGATCCGGCGCGACATCGGTCGCCGCCATAGAAGGCGAGAGATCGAGCACGAACACCCATGAGGCCGGGGAGCGAAAGGCTGCGCTCTGTATGCGCTGCCAACTGGGGCCGGCCAGTGCGATGGCGGCAAGTGTCCATGCGAGGGCAAGCCACGGCCAGGGACGCATTCCTGTCGCAGTACTTCTGTCGAGACGCAAGGCGGGCAGGAGTTCGGCATCGATCAGACGCGACCAGTCCTGATCATGGTTGCGGCGGTGCGCAAGCCAGAACACCAGCCCCCACAACACTGGCAGTGCCAACAACCACTGGGGGCGCAGGAAATGGAAGGCCTGGATAAATGCGCTGAAGGTCATGTCCGCTCCCGCACGAACAGAAGAGGCAGGCTCAGCAATAGTGCGAACGCCAGCGGCCAGGTAAACCATTCGCTGCGAGGGCGGTACCACTGCTCGTGGCCGGCACTCGGTTCCAGTTTGTCGATATGCGCGTATACCTGTTGCAGCGCATCGGCATCGGTGGCACGGAAATACTCGCCGTGGGTGATTTGCGCGACCGACTTGAGCGTGTCTTCATCGAGATCGGTATTCCCGCCGGCACCAAAAAAACCTTCCTGCACGGCAGCGCCAACCCCGATGGTGTAGATGCGCAGGCCCATCGAAGCCGCCATCTTGGCGGCTTCGATGGGGTCCATCAGGCCGGCGTCGTTGCCGCCGTCGGTGAGCAGGATCAGCACCATGTCGCCGGGTTTTCCCGACGTGGACGACTCATCGCGCATGCGCTTGATGGCAAGGCCAATGGCATCGCCAATGGCGGTCTGCGTCCCGGCGATGCCGACCACGGATTGCTGCAGGAACTGGTCGACCGTATTCAGATCCGCCGTCAGCGGCGCCTGCAGATAGGGGCGCGTGCCGAACAGGATCAGCCCGACCTGATCGCCATGCCGGTGCTTGATGAAGTCGCCCGCCACGGCCTGCACGACATGGAGACGCGAGGTGTTGTCGGCCATGTCCGGCGTCGCCATCGAACCGGAAACGTCGACGGCGAGCATCAGGCGGCGTCCGGTGGTCGGCACCGGCAATGGATCGCCCAGCCATTGCGGACGCGTCGCCGCGCCGACGAGCAGAATCCAGAACAACGCAAACAATGCCCCGCGCCGCCGCGAACGCGCCCGCAAGGTGGGCGCGGCAGCGCCTGAAACACTGGCAGCGAAGGGCAGAAACAGCGCGTCACCATGCGGCTTTGCGGCAGGCAGCCAACGGCCGAGCAACCATGGCAGGGGCAGGGTCAGCAGCATCCAGGGCCAGGCAAAATGAATCATTTCCTGCGTCCCTTGATAAAGGCGCGTGCGCCGCTCAGCCAGTGTGTGCGATGGGCGGTTGTGACGTCATTCGCTTTACCGCCATAGGCGGCAAGCAGCAGATTTGTTCCCGCTGCGCCGGACAGGGCGTTGCCACCATGGGCAACGACAAAGGCAATCCAGCGCTCGCCGCTGAGATTGGCCACATCATCGTGACCAAAGCGCGCCACGGCGAAGCGTCGCAGCAGGTGTTCGATGGATTGCGCGAATGTCATGTCATCGCCGCTGGATGCTTCAAGTTCATCCAGTTCGCGCAGCGCAATGCGGCGCAGTCGAACCGAGGGACGCGTCTGCCAGTACACCACCAGGGCAAGCGCGATGGCAAGCAGGGTCGCCACACCCCACCAGCCCGGCGCCAGCGGCCACCAGCCGGGCGGCGGCGGCGCGTGGGCAGGGGCAAGTTGGGCAAGCCAATCCGGTTTCATGCCGCCCACGTCGGCTCCCGCAACAAGGCGACCAGGGAATCTGTGACCGGCAGGTTTGTCGTTAGCCGGCTGAGCGGCAAATTCAGGCGCATCGCAACGTCCGACAAGCGCTGTTCGCGCGCCTGCCATGCCTTTTGCCATGAGGTTCGGCTGCGTTCGCCATCCATCCACCAGAGCCGTTCGGGCAGGCCTACGCGATAGCTGCCAATCGGCAATCCGCTGCTTTCCAGCGGGTCGGTGATCCACAGCAGACGAACGTCGCTATGTGCGGTCGCTCCTGCAACAAGGTCTTCGGTCGTCTGGTCAATCCCACCGAAATCGCTCAGCAACAGGATCAGACTTCCCGGCTTCAGCAACGGCCGCAGTGTCGTCATGGCGGCATGCAGACCGCCGGATTGTGGCGCACCGGGTTTGAGCGGCTGGACTTCCACTAATGCTTCAAGCATGGGCAGCACACCCGCCTCACGCTCTCGCGGCGGCAGGATGCGTGGTTCACTGCTGCCGTCGGCGATCACTGCGCCGACGCGATCACCGGCGAGCGCCGCTACCCAAGCGAGTATTGCCGCGGCGCGCAGCAGCAATGCCGATTTGAGTTGACGCTGGCTGCCGAAAAAAAGCCCGGCATGCAGATCGGCAACCAGCCACACCGGGCGCTCACGTTCTTCGCGGAACAGTTTGGTATGCACGCGTCCGCGCCGTGCGGTCACCCGCCAGTCGATGCTGCGGGCATCGTCACCGGCGGCATAAAGACGAACTTCCTCGAATTCCAGGCCGCGCCCGCGCTGGGCGCTGCGATGCCCACCCTGTAACCGCGCCAACGCGGGGCGGCGAGCACGCAAACTAAGCCCCCGCGCCACACCACGCAGGGCGGTCAGCTCGGCGAGGTCGGGAATGATCATGGTGCTGGCACTTTCTGCAGCAGTTCATTGATGCAGTCTCCCGCGGTGACACCGCGCGCCTGCGCGGTGTAGTCGAGCAGGAGACGATGGCGCAATACGTCGGGCGCTACGGCCTGCACATCTTCCGGGCTGACATAGTCGCGTCCATCGAGCCATGCGGTAGCACGCGCGCCGCGTTCCATCGCAATGGCCGCGCGCGGGCTGGCACCCCAGCGCAGCCATTCCACCAGTTTGCTGCTGTAGGCGGCGGGTCGGCGCGTGGCGTCGACAATGGCGGCGATATAGTCTGCAACCGATACCGCCAGCGTTATTTCCAGCACTTCCCGGCGTGCTGCAAACACCACGTCTTGCGACACAGTACGCGCTGGCGGAGGCAGTTCGCGCCCGTCGATTGCCTCATGTCGCGCCAGTTCCATGATAAGCCGCGTATTGGCGCGATCCGGATAATCGACCTGGCTATGCAGCATGAAGCGATCAAGCTGTGCCTCGGGCAAGGGGTAGGTACCTTCGTGTTCGATCGGGTTTTGCGTCGCCATGACGAGAAAGAGTCTGGGCAGCGCGTAGGTGGACAAACCTATACTTATCTGGCGCTCACCCATGGCTTCAAGCAGTGCCGACTGCACTTTGGCCGGTGCGCGATTCACTTCGTCAGCCAGTATCAGATTGTGAAACAGGGGGCCGCGTTGAAAACGGAACGTACCCTCTTCCGGCCGGTAGATATCCGAGCCGGTCAGGTCAGCCGGGAGCATGTCCGGCGTAAATTGGATGCGCTGAAAATCGCCTTCCAGTCCGTGCGCCAGGGCCTTGACGGCACGCGTCTTGGCCAGGCCCGGTGGGCCTTCGACGAGCAGGTGCCCATCCGCCAACAAGGTAATCAGCAGATTCTGCACCAGACTTTCCTGGCCCAGAATCTGGGTGTTCAGGTAGCGGCGCAATTCGTTGAAGGTGGAGAGGACGTTGCTGCGAGCCTCACTCAGACTGACCGTAGGATTTTTCATTCAAGGTTCCTTTTAGTAACGGAAAACATATGTCCTAGAATTGATGCGAGCTTTCCATTTTTAGCCTTTGTTTCTGCATTTTTTGATCTGTGCCAGCTGCCATTCCAGTCGAATGATTCGCTCTTGCGCCTCGATTAGCGCCTGTTCCAGTCGCAGCGCCCGTACAGCTAGACGAGCCGTGAAGCTGTTGCCAGATCGATTGGCACCAGCAATAATCTGATCAACTTCGGGTGAAGGTGTATAACTTGCCAGCCAGATGGTGCCGATCAATTCGCCCAGTTCATATAAATCCGTCCTGTTCAATAACGCCGGGTGTTCTGGCTGGCTCGGGTCACGGTCTTCATCTTCAAAGAGGATATAGGGTGGGTGAGTAATTTCTTTTGTGCTTTGCATTGATTTCTCCTATTCAATTTTCTTCAATTCGATCATCGGGTGAATCAAATCTCACCGGACGACAGGAGCATTTGATCGCGCCGTAGTTCTGGTACAGCGCGATCGGTCGCTACAGGCATGGCCGATATCCTCACGTCGACGCTTGCCAGATACTCTTCGTTTGGTGTGACATGCTGACCGAATTCAAGCGAAAGAGGATACTTCGACTCGGCTTGTTTCATGGCAGTGGCCTCTTCCTGGCCAATACCACCCGACACATAATGCATCGCGCCCTGGGGTTTTTCAGGTGGAAGGTTGCTCACTGACATGCCAAGGGCGGAATCGGCTTTGAATATTGTTTCAAGCATCAAGGTGCTCATTAGAGTCAGTTTTGCGTCCTTCATTTCCTTTCTCCATTAGTTGCTATTTGCGGTTAGATGACGAAACCTGCAGCCAGGAACTTTTGGCCGTGTGTTTCGCTTGAGTAATCATTTGTGCTTGCTCAACCCAAATCAATAGGTACAAAAATCGTTGCATCTTCATGTTGGATCAGAAGTGCAAAGTGCTTTCCCGCTTTTTCCACGAGCGAGCGCAATTGCTCGACGCTGGTCACCGGTTTTCCGTTCAGTGCCATGATCACATCTCCTGGTTCGATGCCAGCCTTGGCCGCAGGACCGGTCGCTTCGTATACCAGCAGGCCTCCCTTGACGCCAGCTTGTTGCCGTTCCTCTGGGGTGAGCGGCCTGACCGCGAGACCGAGCCGGCCATGATCGCCATTAGCCTCATTGGCAGTGGCAACTGTTGGTTCCATGGCCTCACCAATGATCACTGTCACATCCCTGGTTTCGCCCTTGCGCGAGATCAGTAGCGTGGCTTTTGAACCCGGGTTGAGTTCGGCAACCCTGACTGGCAGGTCTGATGATCGAACGACGTCCTTGCCGTCCATTTGCAGAATCACATCGCCCACCTTCAAGCCTGCCGCTGCCGCGGGACTGCTCGGATCTACCGAACTGACCAATGCGCCGACTGGTTTTTTCAGGCCAAAGGAATCCGCCAGTCCCTGGTTCACGTCCTGTATGGTGACGCCAAGTCTGCCGCGCGTGACGTGCCCGGAGTGCACCAATTGGTTTTCGACATTTTCCGCGACATTGATCGGTATCGCGAACGAAAGCCCCTGATAGCCGCCACTACGACTGTAAATCTGCGAGTTGATGCCGACCACCTCGCCGTTCAGATTGATCAGCGGCCCGCCGGAGTTGCCTGGATTGACCGCGACGTCGGTTTGTAAAAAGGGAACATAGTTCCCGTTGGGCAACGATCGCGACGTGGCGCTTACGATCCCTGCGGTTACCGAGTTCTCGAAACCAAATGGCGAACCGATAGCCAGCACCCATTGACCCACTTTGACTTGCGATGAATCGCCGATTTTGACCGTGGGCAGATTTGACGCGTCGATTTTCAGCACGGCGACATCGGATGGATCATCCTTGCCGATAACCTTGGCCTTGAACTCGCGCTTATCAACGAGTTTCACGGTCACTTCCTTGGCGCCATCCACGACATGAGCATTGGTCAGAATCACGCCATCGGGGCTGATGATGAAGCCTGAGCCCATGCCATGTACTGGCGCATAGGAAGGCACTTTCGGCCACTGGAAACCGTGAAAAAATTGAGAGAATGGATCGTTCGAGCCAAACTGCGGGAGCTGCGGTTGATCATCGCTGATCTTCATGTTGCTGGTCACGGTGACGTTGACTACCGCCGGACCGTCCTTTTCCACGAGCTGGCTAAAGTTAGGCAGTGCCATCGAAGCTATAGGCTCGGAGCCGGCATTTGCACTTGCTCGTGGATTGGCAGCTTGTGCCATCGAGATAAATGGGGCTGCTGACAAGGAAATTCCAGCAGCCAATCCGACGGAAATGCCAACTGCAAATAAACTAACTACCATGGGTTTGATCTTCATGATCTGCTCCTGAAAATATCAAGCAAAGACTTCATGGCTCAAATATGATGGAAAACAATTAAGGCAAACTTAAAATGATTTGCGGCTCCGCCATCGGCAAACAAACACTTCATGATTGAAATGTAGGGGTAGGATAATTAAGACAGACTTAAATTAAGGGTGACTTTGTCATTACGTTCGCATCCACGTACGGATGTTGATTGCACTACTGTCCCGGATGTGTTTCCTCAACCCGTGAGGCGATTTGATGTTGTGAATGTTTAATGGAGAACGTGTCATGCGTGTGTTGCTGGTAGAAGACGATCCCATGATCGGAGAAAGCATTCGTACGGGCCTGCGCCAGGATGGATTCAGGGTCGATTGGGTAAGGGATGGCGTTGCAGCGGAAACTGCCATGCTTGACGAAGTCTATGAAGCGATGCTGCTTGACCTCGGCCTTCCCCGAAAACAAGGCCTGGAGGTACTGAAGGCCATCCGCAGGAAAGGCAACAAGACCCCGGTCTTGATCGTGACCGCGCGCGACGCGGTGTCTGAACGCATCGCGGGACTGGATAGTGGTGCCGATGATTACATCGTCAAACCTTTTGACCTGGATGAACTCGCTGCCAGGATACGTGCCGTAATGCGGCGCCAGTCCGGGCGGGCCGAGACCGTGATTGAATATGCCGGCGTGGTGATGAATCCGGCATCGCGCGAAGCTTCGCTTGAAGGCAAAACCTTGGCCCTCTCCGCTCACGAATTCGCGCTTCTGGAGGCCTTGCTGCAGCGACCCGGAATGATTCTTTCCCGACAACAGCTGGAAGAGAAATTATACGGTTGGGATGAAGAGGTGGAGAGCAACACCATCGAGGTGTACATCCATAGCCTGCGCAGCAAGCTGGGCACCGGGTTCATCAAGAATATCCGCGGGGTGGGCTATATGGTGCCCAAGGATCGAGTGAAGACAGGGCCCGACTCCATCTAATGCCAGCATACGGATATATCGCATGACGTCCATCCGCCGCCAGTTATTGCTTTCGTTGCTTGTTATGCTGTTTGCAGCCTTGGCTGCAGCCGGGGCGGGGCTCTATGCCAAAATCCGCGAAGAAGCAAACCAGCTGTTCGATCACCAACTAACGCAGACGGCATTCTCACTTCGCGATCAGGTACTCGCACAGGCGGCACCATCACTTTCGGATGATCCGCAATTCGACCTGGTCATTCAAATCTGGAGCCCTACAGGAGAACTTGTCTATTTTTCCCACCCGCATTCGGCCGTACCCAACCGTGCAGTTTTAGGCTTGAATACAATAGTGACCAAGGAAGGCGCCTGGCGTGTGTTCGGCGTACAAATGAACGAACGCATCATTCAGGTTGCCCAGCCTTTGAGTGTTCGGCAGCAACTCGCGCAAACACTTGCCGCACGTACGCTGCTGCCGTTTGCCTTGTTGCTGCCAGTCATGGGTATCCTTCTTTGGCTGATCGTCGGGTGGGGCCTGAGTCCCTTGAATCGGGTGGCAAAAGATGTGGCCACTCGATCCGCAAGTGCACTTGCGCCGCTGCCTGAAGCCGGGCTGCCAAGTGAAGTGCTGCCGCTTGTCCAGGCACTGAATGAACTGTTGGGGCGGCTCGCTCACAGCATTGATGCACAACGCGCTCTGGCTGGCGATGCTGCGCATGAGTTGCGTAGCCCGCTGACTGCAGTACAACTCCAGCTACAACTTGCCGAGCGGGCGAAGACAGAAACAGAGCGCAATGCTGCGTTCGATCTGCTCAAAGGCGGGATAAGCCGAGCCATCCACATGGCGAATCAGTTGCTTACCCTGGCCAGGCAAGAGCCTGATGTGATGACGCGGCCGTTCGAACCTGTCGACCTGAACCGGCTGGCGAAGGAAGTCATTGCTGACCAGGCGCCGATGGCGGACGCGAAAGATATCGACCTGGGACTCAGTCGCGACGAACCTGTTTCAGTCATGGGCGACAGCGATGCGTTGGCAACCCTGTTATCCAATTTGATCGAAAATGCGATTCGCCATATCCCGAACGGGGGAAAAATCGATGTTGCCGTTTCACGCGATGCGACCGGCCCCTTGCTCAGCGTCATTGACAACGGTCCCGGGATTCCACCCGATGAGCGCGAACGGGTTTTGGATCGGTTCTATCGCAGAACAGGAAGCAACGGGCCAGGCAGCGGACTGGGACTTGCCATCGTCAAGAATATCGCCCTGAGACATCACGCAGATCTTTCGCTTTCAGAAGGTGACTCAGGCATTGGACTACGGGTATCCGTACGCTTCCCTTTGCCACTCGCACAAGATTGAAGTTCGGTCGACCACTCTCAACACGGGACTCTTGCACAAGCATCGACAAAGAAAGAGTGGCAGTTCCACAATTGAATGAGCAAGTACATATTCGGGTCGAGGCTATCAGGGGCGGGCGGAATAACCGAATTTTTTCTCTCAGCCGATGATTAATTTATCGTTGCCGGTAAAGCGATAGTCGGGAATTAGCAGATTGGTCGGGGCGGGCACATTTTTCAAAACCCGCCCTGCCAAGTCGAAGCGAGAGCCATGACAGGGACAAAGAAACCCGCCTGGCGCATGAAGCTCTGCTTTCAGAGCATCGTCATCCAGTCGCAAGACCGGCGAACATCCCAAATGGGTGCAGATGCCGACCGCAACGAAAAGTTCCGGACGTACCGATCTCAATGCGTTGTCACAGGAAACGGGTTGCACGGATTGTTTGGACTGGGGATCTGCGAGATGCGGATTGGGTTGCCTCAATGCTTGAATCATTTCCGGAGTACGACGCATGATCCATACTGGCTTGCCGCGCCACGCCACTGTCATCAACTCGCCTGCAGCCACCTTGCCCGCATCAGCCCCTACCGGCCCGGCTGCAGCCAGGGCTCGCGCAGACGGCTCCATGCTTGCCACGAAAGGGTAGGCAGCAGCAAGCAGCCCCGCACAGCCAACTACGCTGGTTGCAGCAAGCAGCAATCTGCGCCGATCAGCATCCGGATCCAAAGCATCATCAATCCCGAGCGGCTTCATGATATGGAACCGGGACCATTGGGAATCAAATGTGGGGCAAAACCGGATCCACTAGCCGTGCTTTGCGGCGCTCTGGGTATTCATATCGTTGTCAGTCGCTACCGCAATGCCGTCCTTTGAAACCGTGATGCTGGCAAGTGGTTCCATACTGCCTTTGTGGTCCAGCGCCCTGATGACCGCGCTTCCGTCCGGGTTGTGCTGATAAGTATTGAAATCCACAAAACCCAGAGGCGTCAATTGTTTCATCAGGGTCGTCTCGTTGTCCGGGGTGAAATTCCCCTTCAACGTAGTGGTACTGGCAAATGCTGGCGCTATGCCCGCAAGAACAATCGCAACTGCTGCAAGTGATGTTTGAACTTTCATGATTTTCTCCTTGAGAAATAACTGCCGTTCGTGCCACGAATTAATCGGGATGTACAACCGATTGAGCAAAACCGCGACTCATGCAAACGTGGCGTACGAACTGATAAAACGCGAGTCGCAGTCTTGTAAAAATTCTGACTTTTGTCAGTGCGAAAAAGTTCCGCGAAAAATTTACCAGGCATTAACTTAACAATTGGTTTCACATCGGCATTAACACCGCCATGTCAATGAGGTTTGTTTTAAGTTTGGCTTAATAATTCACCTCTACATTGCACAGGCATGAACTATCAAACCAGCGACATGGAGGACAAAGATGATTTCCGCTTTGATCGAATTTCTCGCTGCGTATTACCAGCAAGGAAATGTGACGGGAGTAATGATGGTTGCTCGCAATATTCTGGACGTAATTCCTGATGATATTGTTGCAATTCAGTTCCTGGCCTTGGCGTTATTGCAGTTGGGACGCAGGGAAGCTGCAATCTCGCTGTTTCATAAGGCAGCTGGAATATTAAATAGAAAGCCCCATGACACCAAAACTTCTGTCTGCGAACTGGCATCAAGCGCCAGCTACCGTGAAGCGACCCGGCCGGATACCGGACTGGGCGAAGGGTGGCACAGGCTAGAGATTGTTTTGCATGAATTCGGTTTCCGGAGTTTGGCGGAAAGCGCCAGGTACGCATCGCGTCAAGCACGAGCCACCAGGTTCCAGATTAGATCCAGACCTTTGAAGCCTGCGCAAATATTCAATGTGACAATTCCAGTTCCAATAATGCGTTTGAATCATCCCGGTGCCATGGCATTGTCTGGATGATTAATGGATTGAGGTATTGATCATGTTAATGCGGCAAATATCCGGAAGCATTCGTACTTTATTTGCAGGAACAGCGCCGCATTAGGAACTTCGCGGTTGTGATTTACCGTGGCACAGGACATTGTTGCCGAAGTGTATTACCCACGCCCTGATATTCCCCAGTTATAAGATATGGGTTTCATCGTCTCTGATGGTGCAGGCTTCTGGGTCGAAGTGCGGCGACTAGAAGATTACACAGTGCCTGGCAGGACGAGGTCATTCCGGCGATCACCATTACGCATCACCACGACCGCTTCTCGCTCATTCCCAAGATCACAGTAATGGCAACTTCTCTGCCCACCGAATCACTCACACTTTTGCGACATTCGGCAACCTATGAGGCCAAGTTTTTTTGATGCGACTCGAAAATGGAGTTTTTCAACACAATAGGTACATTTCTGCAGATCACGGCACTGAAATTATCTCTATTCATTACCCATATTCATCTCCTCGTGCGCGCCAATTGCAGAATCAGGATCAAAGCCTTGCGTCTTGGCATGCTAGCCGAGCTACCCTGGGTTTATCGCCATTAAGCGTTGGCAAATGGCTAGAACTGTCCTCTGTCCGTAGGTATGATCGAGGTATCTCATAGCTCAAAAGAATGGACCAGATTATGTTTGGAACACGAATCTATTTGGCAATCGTTTTTTTCCTGTCTGCAACGCTTGTCCATGCGGGTGAGTTCCAGCTTGCTAGCCCGACCATCAAACCAGGTGCAGTTCTGACGGAAGAGCAGGTATTGATCGGGTTTGGGTGCTCAGGGAAAAACCAGTCTCCTGCGCTTAAATGGACGGCGGGCCCCACGGGAACCAGAAGCTATGCAATAAATGTCTATGACCCGGATGCCCCTACGGGGTCTGGTTTTTGGCATTGGGTCGTCTACAACATTCCTGCGGATGTTAAAGAGATTCCAGCAGGTGCTGGCGATCCGAGTGGAAAACTGATGCCTCCGGGCGCTGTGCAAGGCCGGACGGATTTTGGCACCCATGCGTTTGGCGGAGCATGCCCGCCGCAAGGTGACAAACCACACCGCTATGTTTTTACGGTTTATGCGCTCAAGACCGAGCTGATTGATGTCCCGCCTGAATCGAGTGCGGCATTAATTGGCTATATGATTAATTCGAACACCATCGGGAAAGCGAGCTTGACTGCCATCTATGGTCGTTGAAGTAGACCTGAACTTGTGACGTTCAGTCAGGTGCCTGTTGGCCGCAGTCATTTGCTTACGTTTGAGGAGGCAGGCATGGATGAGACAGCCAGACTTGAATTGCTGCGCAAAGTGGCAAGTTACCGGCAGCGCGGAGATCCCAGCGGATGGTGCGAAGAGGTGTACCGCGATGCGGAGGGTGATTTCAAGCGCGTTTTCTGGGCCGATCTGGCGCCCCATCCCTATCTGATTTCATGGCTTGAAAATCACCCGATTCCCTTCGGTAAACAGAGAGCGGTGGTAGTTGGTTGCGGTGTGGGCGATGACGCCGAGGCGCTGGCGGCGCACGGGTATGTAGTCACCGCCTTCGACATTTCTCCGTCTGCCATTGAACTTTGCCACAAGCGTTACCCGGACAGCCGTGTTGACTATCTGGTGGCAGACCTTTTCGATCATCCTCCTGACTGGACTCGCCGCTTTGACCTTGTTTTTGAATGCAACACGATACAGGTCCTGCCCGGTGAATACCGGCTGCGTGCCTTGAATGCGATAGCAGGCCTGGTGGCTCCCGGCGGCAGCGTCTTGGTTTCATGCCGCAGCAGGAATGCCGGGGAAAAGGAAGACGAATTTCCCCTGCCGCTGGATCAGGCAGAAATTGACGGATTCATTCGTGCCGGGCTCAGGCAGGATGCCCTGGAAGCTTATGACGACGATCAGGTTCCTCCTGTGCCGCACTTCTTTGCCTGCTACAGCAGGCCGGAGTGATGCGAAACCGGAACGTAGTTCAAGACAGCAGGACAACGGACAACACTCTGCGTATTGAGATAGGGCTCAGCAGCCAGCTATACCTGCCGGTGTTTCAGAGCGAATGCCCACCCATCAGGTTGCGGATGCTGTTGTGTATCGATTCATCAACGGCCAATCCCTCCTGAATCCTTTCCAGCAGCAGCGGCTTCTCGTCCGGAAACTGATAGCCTTCGTAATCCCGACGAAAGAGGAGATCGCCATGGCGGTCCACCCAGGCATTCATGGCGTGGTCGAAGCAGACCTGCGAAGTCACTTCGAGATTGCCGATCATCAGGGCCAGCTCTTCCAGTCGCTGATGTGGTGAGGAGAGATGCATGCGACCATGTGCGACATCTTCGAAGATCGGTGTGCCGGGCCGGGGCAGCAGGGGGCGGGAACGAATATAGTGGGGATTGATGGCTGAGAGTACGTAGGCAGTATTCTCTGCATGCTGCCGCCAGCGCTCCCTGCCGCCCAGATCGGGCATCCAGTACTCCGATACCTGAAAGCCCGCGGCGATGGCCTTGCGGCCGCCTTCTATCTGCTCGGCCTGGGTCACGCCCTTGCGGATGAGGGTGAGCAGTTCATCATCCCCCGTCTCCAGCCCCATATGCAGGCGGTCCAGACCGGCCTCGCGGATCATCAGGAGTTCTTCCGGTTTTCTGCGGGCCAGTGTTTTCGCACGGGCATAAGTGGTCACCCGGGTCAGCGAGGGCAGGGCCTCCCTCAAGTGATTAAGCACCGCAATGAAATCGGCGGCGCGCATAACCATGCTATTGGCATCCTGAAGGAAGGCGGTTCGGCCGCCGCTGGCGAGCCAGTTGAAAACCGTGATGAAGCTGGAATTTTCGATCAGGTCGCGGCCCTCGGTGAGCAGGGCTGAGCCAAGGTCGCGGCTGATCTTTCCGCCCATTCCCAGTTGCCACGATGCGGCGCTGATTTCGTCCCTGATTGCAGTTACCTGGTCGATGTCGGCCTTGATCTCATCCACGGTCCGGATGGCGAAGCGTTGCCCGTTGTACATGTCGCAGAAAGCGCAGCGATTCCACGGACAATTTTCGCTCACGCGCAGCAACAGGGATGCGCTGCCGCCTTCGCTCGGCGGCCGGTACGTCCCTATTCCGAAGAAGAGCGTCCGCAATCTGTCAACAGATTCACGAAGCTCTTTGCCGTCTGCTTTCATTACCACACCTCTGGATTTTCATGTTCGCAAGTACTGGCGATTGGCTCAGGAAGCCAGGCCGGTCGGCAATGCTCATATTGGTCGTATTATCGGCTGCAATGTGCACTGCAGGCAATGAATCTGACCTGAAGGAGTCCAGTGCAGGCTATGATGCCTGGTGCATCGGGACACAGCCGGGGTGGTATGCGATATGTAAATTATCGAAGCGCACCAGGCCGGCTTCTCGCCTGCTAATCTTCTTCGCGGATAGTGGAAACGGGAGTGGAAATGCTGATCGGCGTACCCAAGGAAATAAAGAACAACGAGTACCGTGTCGGCATGACACCGGCCGGGGTACGCGAACTGGTGAGTCGTGGCCATCGCGTGCTGGTGCAGAGTGGTGCCGGAGCTGGCGTTGGTCTGTCCGACCCGCTCTACCTGGAAATGGGGGCCGAGGTGGTCGACTTGGCTGCAGAGGTCTTCACACGGGCTGAACTCATTGTCAAGGTGAAAGAGCCACAGCCTCAGGAACTTCGTCAGTTGAGACCCGGACAGGTGCTTTTTACCTACCTGCATCTCGCCCCGGACCCCGAACAAACAAAAGCCTTGGTCGCCTCTGACTGCATTGCCATCGCCTACGAAACCGTCACTGGCTCCGATGGTGGTCTGCCGCTGCTGGCACCCATGAGTGAGGTGGCAGGCCGTATGTCCATACAGGCCGGTGCCACCTGTCTGGAAAAATCACACGGCGGTGCCGGCGTACTGCTTGGCGGAGTTCCAGGGGTTCCACCGGGGCGGGTCGCCATTGTCGGCGGCGGTGTGGTCGGCTACAACGCGACGCAAATGGCCGTGGGACTGGGTGCCGATGTCACCGTACTCGACCGTTCACCCGAGCGGCTTGCTTATCTGGATTCACTGTTCGGCAACCGCATTCGTACCATCATGTCATCGGCGATGACCATCGAAGAATATGCCCTCAATGCCGATCTGGTCGTTGGTGCCGTGCTGTTGCCGGGTGCTGCCGCGCCGAAGATCATTGCACGCAGGCAACTTGCACAAATGCGGCCGGGCTCGGTGCTGGTGGATGTGTCGATTGATCAGGGGGGCTGCTTCGAAACCAGCCGACCAACGACGCATGACAAGCCGACCTACATTGTCGACGGTGTAGTGCATTACTGCGTCACCAACATGCCGGGCGCAGTGGCCCGCACATCCACATTCGCTCTTACCAATGCCACCTTGCCCTTTGTCCTGACACTTGCTGACAAGGGTTACCGGCAGGCTCTGCTGGATGACATTCATCTTCGCAATGGACTCAACGTCCATCGTGGCGAGGTTATTTGCGCTCCCGTGGCAACAGCGCTTGGTTACCCACTGGCTGCCCCCTTCTTGTAGTTTGGCTCCACAGGATGTTTATGCAATTGACGGAATGGATCCTCTGCATTTGTCAGAATCCGACATCCAGGTTGTCATTCAATTGGGATTGCGGCAGTATGTGATCGGATTTTTGCTTTCTTATCGATGGATAAACCATGTTCCTTAGCCGCAAAACCGGCCAGAGAGGCTGAATAATATGAAGACCCAATCACTATTGTTACTGCTTGCTCTTAGCATAATTGGCGCATTTGCCACGCTCAATTGGGACACGTTCATTACGCCGACAACCCTTTCCCTGGGTATTACTTCTTTTCAGGCGCCACTCGGGTTAGTCATGCTTGGCCTGTTGGCCTTTGTTACGTTGCTGTTCCTGGTGTTTGTGGTCTACATGCAGGCGACGGTACTTATTGATTCCCGGCGGCATACACGCGAGATGCAGGCCAATCGAACACTTGCAGACAAGGCCGAGGCTTCACGTTTTACCGAACTACGCGGCTTCCTGGATGCTGAACTGAAACGACTGGCAGAGCAAGACGCGGTGTCGAGAGCCGCCGTGCAGGCAAGACTGGATCAGCTCGATCATGAACTACGCGCTGCAATCGAACAGTCAGGGAACACGCTTGCCGCCTATATTGGCGAACTGGAAGATCGGCTCGAAAATGGGGGGCACCGTCCAGCGCTGAATCCCCCTGTCTGACAACCTTTGTCAGAAACATGCTCTTTGAGCCGTTCACCATGGCACCAGTGGAATGATGCGATTCTTCTTCATTCTGCCCATGACGTGCATCTCGCAGGCCTTGCAATCAAAGCGCAACGTGAGGCGCTCACTGCCGTTGATTAGCGTCATCGGCTCGGCCTTGATGCCCTTGAGCTGCCAGTCCTTCGCTTCTTTCGGGCACAGATTGAAGCTGTAGCGCAGGCAGTGCCTGGTGATCATGAGCGAGACTTCGCCTGACGTCGTATTGGCCTCGTAGGCATCAGCGATCAGTTCGACGCCATGTTTCTTGTAGAAATCACGCGCATGGCAGTTGAATACATTGCCGAGATAAGTGAGTTCCTTTTCCGGGTAGGGTACAGGTGGTTCGACAGCTGTAGCACGCTGCGGGCGCGGACGGCTGGCCTCTCGAGCCGCGACGAGGGCGGCAATGCCGTCGCGGCGCAGGCTGTTAATGACCGAAGCCGGGACGAACCAGGGTGCGGTGATGTCGATATCCGTAGCGATGAAATCGGTGTTGCCGAGCTTTCCGAGATTGGCGCGCAGCGTAGTCAGCGCCTTCTCGGCATCGCGCGCCATTTCGATCTTCGCAGCGCAATGCACTGTTGCTGAAATGCCATCGGCGTCGATGAGCGTGAGTTGCAGTTTGTTGTTAGCGTCCAGGGTCATGTGGACATCGATACGTCGCTTGGCGGATTCCTTCTCCAGCTCACGTTCGAAGGCCTGGTCACGATTACGATAGAGCATCATGCCCTTGCTCAGGTCATTCGGCATCTCGTTGGGGAATAGCCGATTGCCCTGCACAACGTTGATGCGCATGCCCGCGAGCTTGTCGCTGCCTTTGTTCCCGGGCGGCTGATAGCTCAAGCCATCACCGTTGTGCAGTTCAATCTCGCCGTCGATTTCGAACCAGTCGGTGCCCAGGCGCGTGACGATGC
This sequence comes from Georgfuchsia sp., assembly GCA_049276455.1. Taxonomy (GTDB): domain Bacteria; phylum Pseudomonadota; class Gammaproteobacteria; order Burkholderiales; family Rhodocyclaceae; genus Georgfuchsia. The sequence continues at coordinate 25,499 of JBASWL010000159.1, forward strand.
CGATGGCTTCGCCCGCGAACTTCGGTGTGTCGAAGGCGCCAATGTCCGGCTTGCGACCATTGACGAAATAGTCTGTAGCGCCGCGGTTGAAGGTCTTTTCCGGCTGCGGGGTGAACAGGTGCGTGCTGCGTCCCGAAGACGCCGCTGCATATTGCGGCTGTTCGGCCATGATCGTATCGAGCAATTGGCGATAGTGGGCAGTGGCATTCTTGACGAAGGCCATGTCCTTGTAGCGACCCTCGATCTTGAAGGAACGGATGCCTGCGTTGATCAGCGCGCGCAAGTTGGTGCTCTGGTCGTTGTCCTTCATCGAGAGCAGATGCTTGTCGTAAGCGACGATACGGCCTTCGTGATCTTCGAGGGTGTAGGGCAGGCGGCAGGCTTGTGAGCATTCGCCACGATTTGCGCTGCGACCCGTGTGCGCATGGCTGATATAGCACTGGCCCGAGAATGCGACGCAAAGCGCACCATGGATGAAGAATTCCAGCTTGCACCGCTCGGGATCGGTCACTGCACGTATGCACCGGGTCTCTTCGAGTGTCAACTCGCGGGCGAGCACGATTTGTGAAAAACCAACGTCTTGCAGGAAGCGTGCCTTCTCAGGGGTACGAATATCCATTTGTGTGCTGGCGTGCAAGGGCAGCGGCGGCAGGTCGACTTCGAGCAGGCCCATGTCCTGCACGATCAGGGCATCGGCTCCGGCAGCGTAGAGTTCCCATGCCAGCTTCCTTGCTGTTTCGATTTCGCTGACGTCGAAAATCGTGTTGAGGGTGACGAAAATCCTGGCATGAAAGCGATGCGCCCAGGCTGCCAGTCGGGCGATGTCCGCTACTGCATTGCCAGCTGCAGCGCGTGCGCCATAGGCCGGGCCACCGATATAGACGGCATCGGCGCCATGCTTGATGGCTTCGATGCCAATGTCGGCATCGCGCGCGGGAGCCAGCAGTTCAAGCTGATGTTGGGTCATGACGGAAGCGGGCAAGGAGGTTCCTGATTTTATCGGCGTTTAAGCAACGCATACTCGCCAGCTGTTAAATCCGGCGATCTCTGGCTTGAGCCCATGCCTGGGAGTCAGTATATGACCAATGTATTAAAATACGGATGTTGGATATTAGGGCTATTGCCCTAAGTAATTGCAGCAGCGCAATATTCTGTTGCTTTTCTATCTTATAATGCGCGCCCGCGTAAAAAGTGTTAGTTCCACTAAAGCATTTGCTGAGTTTTTGACTCATCGCAACTTGCTCATGGCACCCGTCAAGGGCACCGCCAGTAACTCATGTCAGGCTACTCATCTTGTTCATCAAGAGCCTGGGGTTTTTGAACCGTTCTTCAAGACCAAGGCAGGACTTTGCCTCCAGCATTGGTACGTTCCTGATTGAAGACGCAGTAAAGGAAAATACATGTCGACACAGACATTGCTGAAACAACCGATTGTGCAAAAGATCGAATCAGTACTTAATGCCATGAATGACAGCCGCCTGTTGCCCGGACTGATTGTCAGCATTGCCCTGATGGTTTTTATGGCCGTGCAACCGGCGTCGTTTGGTCAACTGATCTCGCAGCATCAGAATGCTGCTCCTGTTGAGGTCGGGCAACCTGCCGGCGACGAGAACGTGATGAACGCAGACGCCGAACCAAATTCCAAAGCAGCCAAGCGGCTCTTGACGCGAGAAATGAGTGCGGCACTGGACTTTGCAGCACGCAGGTATCGGGTCTCTGCCTCAGTACTTGAGCCGGCTTTTATCGCGGCCCAGCAGTCAGCTCGTGAATACAGAATTGATCCACTACTGATCGTGGCAGTGATTGCCATTGAATCGCGATTCAACCCCTACGCCGAAAGCAATGTGGGTGCACAGGGGTTCATGCAAGTGATGCCGCGCTGGCACCAGGACAAAATTTCGGCAGAAATGGGTAAGAAGGCCTTGTTCAATCCGGAAACCAATGTCCGGATTGGTGCCCAGATCCTGCATGAGTCAATCCAGCGCGAAGGCAGTCTGATCGCAGGCTTGCAGCAGTATGCCGGGGCAAGTGATGACCCGCAGACGCGCTATGCAAACAAGGTGTTCGCCGAGAAACAGAAACTGGAAGCAGCGGTGCAACGCATCTGACGCGGCGTACTGCACCCTTCCTTCACTACGCCGCATGCATGTTTCGGCGGACAGCAATCCAGGATTTTCGTCGTCCCCGCGCAGGTGTGGTCCCAGTGACCTTGCAGTAAAGACGCTGGATTCCCGCTTTCGCGGGAATGAGCAAATACTCTTTTGAATACTTCCTCAAGAATGCAGTACTACACTTGGTGTCTCTCAAATTGAAAGCATGACTTCTGTTTGACCTGAGATTGTCGAAGGCCATTGCCGATCTTGTTCGTTGAGTTTATTTGCCAAGATCGGTGCCCCGCGTTTCGGGCAGGTAGAACCAGCCAACGACAAAAGCCAGGCTGAGAATGAATGTGGGATAGAGCAGTCCAGCCAAAGGACTGCCCGCCTGCTGCGCAATCAGCGTCACCATGAAGGGCGACATGCCGCCGATCCAGCCGGCGGCAAGGTTGTGCGGTAAACCCACCGCCGAGTAGCGCGTGCGTGCCGGGAACAGTTCGGCCAGCGCTGCCGTCTGTGGCCCGGTGATCAGGGCGACCGCCGTCACCAGCACCAGCAGCATGGCAACCACGACAAAGCCATTGAGATGTGCGCCGCCGAAGTTCAGCAACCCCCAATACACCGGCATTACGCCCACTGCACCGAGCAACAAACCTGCCAACAATACCGGCCGCCGGCCGATGCGGTCCGAGAGCCAACCGGCAAGAATGGTGAGCGGAAACAGCGCCAGAGTCGCGGCGATCGACAATTCACCCGCCAGCGTGCTGTCCATGCCCGCTACTTCCTTGAGAAACACCGGGGCATAGACTTGTGAAGAAAAGAACAGCAGCGAGCCACCCGAAGAGATGCAAAAAAGCAGCAGCAGCATGCGCTTGCGCGTAAGCGGGTCGGCCAGGCAGTCGCGCAGCGGCGTCTTTGCTACCTGATGGTTGTCACTGAGACTTTTGAACACAGGTGACTCGTGCAGGGCAATACGGCTTTTCAGCGAAATGGCCAGCAGCACGGCCGAGAGCAGGAAGGGTACGCGCCAGCCCCAATCAAGAAACTGGGCATCGCTGAGCCAGTGTTGCAACAGCACGATCTGGAACATCGAAGCGATCACGCCGAGCGGGCCCATCAGTTGCAGCACACTGGTGATGGTGCCGCGTCGTTCCAGCGGCGCATGTTCAGTGAGATAGACAATTGCGCCGCCGATTTCGCCTCCCATCGCAAGGCCTTGTATCAGGCGCAGCCCAACCAGCATTAGCGGCGCAACAAACCCGGCCGTCGCATACACCGGCAGCAGGCCGACGGCAAAGGTCGCCACGCCCATTACTGCAATAGTGGTGATGAAAACGATGCGCCGTCCATAGCGATCGCCGAACGAACCGAACAATGCCGCGCCCAGTGGCCGCACCACCATGCCGACGCCGAACGTGGCAAGGCTCGCCAGCAGGCTCGCTACCGGGTCGTCGGCGGGAAAGAACAACTTGCCGAAGATGGTGGCCAGCGAGGCAAAAGTGAGAAAGTCATACCACTCGAGAAAGCTGCCGAAGCATGCGGCAAGCGCTACCTTGCGCTGCACGGCGGGGCTATAGGATGTCATTGGCGCGGAGGAGATTGATGCCTGCATGGAAGTGAAATATTCGGAAAAGGGCTGCATTATCCATCGGGTAAAATCCGCTGCGTGAAACTACTTGCGCTCGAAACCTCCACGCACATGCTGTCAGTCGCGCTGTCAGTGGACAATCGTTCGATCGAACGCGCCGAATTCTGCGTAAATGGCGGCTCTGACCGCCTCTTGCCCTGGGTGCAGCAAGTATTGGCCGAAGCCGGTATTTCGCTGCAACAGCTCGACGCCATCGCCTTCGGTGCCGGCCCCGGCAGCTTCACCGGCCTGCGCATGGCCTGTGGCGTGGCACAGGGTCTGGCTTATGGCGCCGATCTGCCGGTAATTTCCGTTGTTACGCTTGCTGCGCTTGCCTTGTCGCGCGGCCCCGGACGTATGCTGAGCTGTATCGATGCGCGTATGAACGAGGTCTATTGCGCCGCTTATGATGTAAAGGGTGACGAGGCAGAAGAAGTTCTTGCGCCTTTGGTCTGCCCGCCGCAACTGTTGCCGCTGCCACCGGGCAGCGAATGGAAGGGTTGCGGTGATGGCTTCGTCAGTTATGCTGACACATTGACTGCTCGGCTTGGCGATGCACTGTCGTCTTTTGATCCGCAAGTGCCGGCGCTCGCGCCTGCAGTCGCACAACTCGCGGCAAGGCAATTTCGCGAGGGCAGGATATTGGCTGCAGCTGATGCCGTGCCGCTCTATGTGCGCGACAAGGTGGCCCTCACCACGCAGGAACGTCTCGCCCGGGGTGGCAATAAATGACGATCGATTACCAGCCGATGACGGTTACTGACCTCAACGACATCACCACAATTGAGCAACGTAGCTATCCCTTCCCCTGGACCCATGGCGTGTTTGCCGATTCACTGGCCGCCGGCTATCGCTCCTGGGTGGCAAGAGAAGAGGGGGAGATCATCGCTTACGCGATGATGATGGTGGTGCTTGACGAAGTACATCTGCTTAATATCACCGTCACCCCCGAATGGCAGGGGCAGGGTTTCGGTCGGGCCATGCTGACCCGCCTCCTCGCTGATGCGGGAGAGCAGGGGTGCAAGTTCATGTTTCTCGAAGTCCGTCCTTCCAACACCAATGCCCTGGAGATGTATCGCCGTTTCGGTTTTGCCGTCATCGGCAAGCGGCGCAGCTACTATCCCGCACCCAATGGCCGCGAAGATGCCATTGTGATGTCCTGTGACATCGACATTGCGGCGCTTGCCGAAAGCGCTGCCTGAAATGACCCGGCCATGACCAAAATGCGCGATGCCATTCTCGGTGAGATGGGCCTCGGCCCGATCTGGAAACTGCGCGACAAGCCTGCGGCGATACTTCCTGAGCCTGTCGAAGGGCAGGTCGATACTGCTCCTGTTCATGCTGAGCAACTCGTCGCGGCTGAGGACAGTCCTGAGCAAGGGCACGACGACCGTAGTGTGCAAATTGCCAACATGGACTGGGACGAGATAGCGCAATCAGTTGCTGCTTGCCGGGCCTGCGGCTTGTGCCAGGCGCGCAAGCAGGCTGTGCTCGGCGTCGGCGATGTGGAGGCCGACTGGCTCTTCGTTGGTGAAGGACCGGGCGCGGAAGAAGACGAGCGCGGCGAACCCTTCGTCGGCCAAGCCGGCAAGCTGCTCGATGCCATGCTCGCCGCCATCGATATCAAACGCGGCAAGGACGTCTACATTGCCAACGCGGTGAAATGCCGCCCGCCCAACAACCGTACGCCGGAACCTGAAGAAACTAATGCCTGCTGGCCCTACCTGCAACGTCAGATTGCTCTGATTCAACCGAAACTGATCGTTGCCCTCGGTCGTCCTGCCGCGCAGACCCTGCTCGGCAGGGAAGTAAAAATCGGCGCTTCGCGCGGCCAGTTATTCGAACATCAAGGCATCCCGTTGATCGTCAGCTATCATCCGGCCTACCTGTTGCGTAATTTGCCGGACAAGGCCAAAGTGTGGGAAGACTTGGTCTTTGCGCGGCGGACAATGCGCGACCTGAAGCTTTCCGACAGGTAGACGCCACCATGAGAATCTCCGGCTTGGATCGCTATATAGGCATTATTGCCCTCGTGCTGCTGGTACTCGGCTGCCTTGCGGTCCTGCATCCCTTCCTTACCGCCCTGCTGTGGGCAGCGATTCTGGTCTCGGTCACCTGGCCAACCTTTACCCATCTCGACCGCCTGTTGCGCGGTCGCCGCAATTTGTCCGCGTTGGCCATGACTCTTATCGTGGCTCTTGTCATCATTGCACCGTTCGCCCTGGTGGCCGTGGGCTTGGCGGATAACGCCGCGCAATTGTCTGACGCCGTCAAAGGCCAGCTGGAACGCGGCTTTCCCGCTGCGCCGGACTGGCTCTCTGGCATGCCGCTGGTTGGCGAAAGGCTCGTCTCCTACTGGAACGACATCACCCATGACGGCAACCGCTTGGCCGAAGAACTCAAGCGCTTGTTACCTGCCGTGCAGAATGGTTTGCTGGCAGCCGGCAAGAGGATGGGGCAGGGGTTGATGGAACTGGGCCTTAGTGTCTTCATCGCATTCTTCATGTTCCGCGATGTCGAAGCGGTTGGTCAGCGTGTGTCCGCCGTGGTCTCCAGACTGGCCGGTGAACGCGGGCGCCACCTGCTGACGATTGCACACCACACTGTGTCCGGTGTGGTGTACGGCATTCTTGGCACTGCCCTGGCGCAGGGCGTGCTGGCTGGCATCGGCTTTGCCATTGCCGGCGTCCCCGGTGCGCTGCTGCTCGGGCTTGCCACCTTCTTTCTCTCGGTGGTGCCGGTGGGGCCGCCGTTGATATGGATCGGTGCCGCCGTATGGCTGCTGCAACAAGGCAGCATGGGCTGGGCCATTTTCATCGTATTGTGGGGTTTATTGGTTGTCAGCATGGTCGATAACATCATCAAACCAATGATCATCAGCCGTGGTTCCAGCCTGCCCTTCATCCTGGTCTTTCTTGGTGTGCTGGGCGGCGTTGTGACGTTCGGCCTGATCGGGGTATTTCTCGGCCCGACATTGCTGGCAGTGGGATATCGCTTGCTCACTGAATGGAGCAGTTTGCTGGTCGAATCCGAAACCGGGCCGATCAAATAAACACAGGCTTCAGGGTAAAACCTTCACTAGAGCAACGAAGGTCGCCATACCAAGTACGACGACGAGCGCCGTCAACCACAAAATTCTGATCCGGTTTGCCTCTATGCGCGTGATCAACTGCGTATTTTGCTCGGCCAGCGACTTGATCAGGTCGGAAGAAGCAATCATCTGTTCACGCAGGTCTGCCGCGTCTTGTTCCAGCGTGACGAGTCTTGCCTCCAATGTGGCGACAGCGCTATCTTCCTGCGACGGGGATATCTCCGTCGCAACGGAAGCGTCTGGCTGCCCGGGTCTTCTGGCGACCGACTCCCAGAGTTTCTTCGCCCCCTCTGCGACTTTGGGCGAATTGCTGATGACTTCAGCCCAGGGAACTGCTTTCAAGACCGTTAGCCAACCGATTGCCATGTTTGTCCTTTGCGCGGGAAATGATTGCCGCTGTGAAATAGCAGCGTAACAAAAAGAAGACGGAGAAGTTTCTTTCTATCGAGTTTTTCAAAAGACATGACATGTTGCGCCATGCCCACTTGATCAAAGACCTCGCTACCCAAGCCTGTCATTGCGAACCCCGGAGGGGCGTGGCAATCCAGCAATGGATCGCCACGGGCCTGTGGCCCTCGCGATGACGTTTTCCATGTTTGTCTCGATTTAAGGAATTATCAATAATTGATTTGGTAAATGGGCTAAAGAGCCATTTGCCTTGACATGACATTTTCAGACCACGATTTCCTGCAGAAACTTAATGGTTACTCATCAATGTCGCAACCCTATGGGAATCAGTGCTCCAAGTGAGAAGCGGGGTTTCATTAGTTTTCCTGGTGGCTTTGACTTGAGTTTCTCGCCCATAGGCCTCATATTGCACCCCGTTCTCTCTTCCTTTGGAGGTATCCCATGCGTTTCCGTCTCTTCGCGTTGATTGCGCTTGCCGCTTCGCTGCTCTCGGGCTGCGGTTACAACACTTTCCAGACCAATGACGAGGCGGTCAAGGCTTCTTGGTCCGAAGTGCTGAATCAATACAAACGTCGTGCCGATCTGGTGCCCAATCTGGTGCAGGTGGTGCAGGGTTATGCCACGCATGAAAAGGATGTGTTTACGCAGGTGACCCAGGCACGTGCCAGTGTTGGCGGCATCAATGCCACGCCGGAGCTGGTGAATGATCCGGAAGCCTTCGCCAAATTCCAGGTGGCGCAGGCCAAGATGACCAGTGCGCTGTCGCGTTTGCTGCTGGTGGCAGAAAACTATCCGCAACTGAAGGCAGATGCGAATTTCCGCGATTTGCAGGCACAGCTTGAGGGCACGGAAAACCGCATCACCGTGGCGCGCAACCGCTACATCAAGTCAGTGGAAACCTACAACGTCGCGGTGCGCACCTTCCCCAACAACCTGACAGCGATGATGTTCGGCTACAAGACCAAGCCGAATTTCACGGTGGAGAATGAGCAGGCGATCAGTGAACCGCCGAAGGTTGACTTCAGTCCCGCAGCGGCGAAGTAAGGAACCCATGCACAGTTGTCATTACGAGCCGGAGGCGCAATCCATGGACTTTGGATTGCGCCTCCTCACCAAGACCGTATCTTTCCTGATGTTCGCATTTCTGCTGTTCTGTCTTGTCTCGATTCCTGTTTTTGCCGCTGATGAAGTTGCGATTCCGCCACTTGCGGAGCGCGTCACCGATCTTACCGGCACGCTGACTCCAGAACAGAAGGCTCAGTTACAAAGCGCGTTGGCGCAGATCGAAACCGCAAAAGGCGCGCAGGTAGCTATCCTGCTGCTGCCGACCACTCAGCCTGAGACCATCGAGCAGTTCGGTATTCGCCTCGCTGATGCCTGGAAGGTTGGTCGCAAGGGCGTCGATGACGGCGCAATCGTGATTGTCGCCAAGGACGACCGCCGCATGCGCATCGAGGTGGGTTATGGACTCGAAGGGGCGATTCCCGATGTCATCTCCAAGCGCATCGTCAGCGACATGATGGCGCCGCGCTTCAAGCAAGGCGATTTCTACGGTGGTTTGCAGGTTGCGGTGGAGGCCATCGGCAAGATCATTAATGGCGAAGCGCTGCCGCCGCCGAGTCAGCGTGGCGCAAGGCAAAGAGGCGGCCTTGGCGGCAATATTCTGCCGTTGGCGATGGTATTCATTTTTGTGGTGGGTGGCATTTTGCGCGCGGTGCTCGGGCGTGCCGTGGGCGCCAGCGTCGGTGGCGCAATTGCTTTCTTCGGTGCATGGCTGCTGCTGGGATCGTTGTTCACCGGCATCATCGCTGCCTTGGTCGCTTTTGTGTTTACGCTTGTCGGCGGCGGGCGCTTTGGTGGCGTGGGCATGGGCGGCTTCGGTGGTGGTGGTTTTGGTGGAGGCGGCGGTGGCTTTTCCGGCGGTGGCGGCGGCTTCGGCGGCGGCGGTTCATCGGGGAGCTGGTGATGAATATATTCAGAGTAATCAAGCATCTGCTGGTGCCGAATTGGGCAGTCAGGCGCGCTTTCCCGAAGGCGACACTGAATGCGATTGAGCGGGCGATTACCGTTTCGGAAAAACAGCACAGCGGCGAATTGCGCTTTGTGGTGGAAGGCGGCCTGCCCTTGTATGCACTATGGCAAGGTTACACGGCACGCCAGCGCGCCATTGACCTGTTTTCTCAATTGCGCGTATGGGATACGGACGAAAACAGCGGCATCCTGATCTATGTGCAGTGGGTGGATCACGCTGTCGAGATACTCGCCGACCGCGGTATCGCCGCGCACGTGCCGCAAGAGGAGTGGGATGTCGTTTGCCGCACCATGGAAGCCGCCTTCAAGTGCAGCGACTATTGTGGCGGGGCGCTTGCCGCCATAGAACACGCTGGCGCGCTGCTGGCAAAACACCATTCCTCACCGGATGGCGGAGAAAACGAGCTACCTAACAAGCCGCTGATGCTCTAGTGCAGTGTTGCAATCTTGACGGAACACTCAATAAAAGTCCCCGTCATTCCCACCTGCGCGGGGACGACAAACTTGGGACTTATAAGTCTCTATTTGCTTGCAACACTACACTGGGAAAGCGCTGAATAAGTTCGTCATCGCGAGTCCCGCAGGGACGTGGCGATCCACAAGCGCTTGATTTTGCGATTGCTTCCCGCCACGCTGCGCTCGCGGCTGAAGGCTGCTCGCAATGACGGAATCGTACTTAATCAGTGTTTCCCTGGCGGCATTACTCAAGCTTCCAATCAGGCTGGCTGGGAAGGATGACGTAAATCAGCGGTGCACATGGTCGTCCAGCAAGTGCACATCGTCACTAATGCGCTGGTTGGCTTCGTGGCGCTTCAGCAGCAGCCACATGATGCCGACGACGAAACCGCCGAACAGGATGGTTACTGTGTTGATTGACAAGCCGCCCCAGAGCAGGGCGGCGTAAACGCCCGTCATTGCCAGGATGGAGAGGTTTTCGTTGAAATTCTGGACGGCGATCGAATGGCCTGCGCCCATCAGTACGTGACCGCGGTGCTGCAACAGGGCGTTCATGGGTACCACAAACATGCCGGAGAGGGTGCCGAGCGCAAGCATCATGGCCAGCGCAACCCACTCGTGATAAACCAGAGTCATGCACATCACGCCAACGCCCATCGCCATGCCGAGCGGGATGACCTTGACCGACTTGCGCATGGTCACATAGCGTGCGGCGAGGAAGGCGCCCAACGCTACGCCAAAGGCAACGGTTCCCTGCAACAGGGTAGCTTTGCTCAGGTCGAGCCCGAGTTGTACCCGCGACCATTCGATGACAACGAATTGCAGGGTGGCGCCGGCGCCCCAGAACAGGGTGGTAACGCCTAGTGAAATCTGCCCCAGACGATCGCGCCAAAGCAGGCGCAAACAATGGTTGAATTCGTGGAACAGGTAGAGCGGGTTGGACTTGAGCGGCTTGTGGTCCACACCAGTATCCGGCAGATAGAGATTGAGTAAGGCGGCAACGAGGTAAATGAGGCCGATGATGGCGATATTTATTTCGGCCGTGGTATCGAGGACAGGCAAGTCAAGCGAAAGCAGGGCGTTGGTGACGTCAGGCAGGATCAGAAAGCCGCCGAGCATGGTGCCGAAGATGATGGCGGCGACGGTAAGGCCTTCGATCCAGCCGTTGGCAACAACCAGCAGACGCGGCGGCAGGTACTCGATGAGAATGCCGTATTTGGCTGGCGAATAGGCCGCAGCACCGAGACCCACGACGGCATAGGCGATGAGAGGGTGGACGTTGAGCAGCAGCAGTCCGCTGCCGAATATCTTGATGCCGTTGCTGATGAACATCACACGCCGCTTGGGCATGGAATCGGCAAAGGCACCGACGAAGGCGGCAAGCACTACGTAGGAAACGGTAAACCCGGTCTTGAGCAGCGGCTCATAGGCCGTGGGCGCCTGCATATCGCGCAACATGGCGATGGCAGCGATCAACAACACGTTGTCGGCCAGCGCAGAAAAAAACTGGGCGGCCAGTATCAGGTAGAAGCCTAGATTCATTTGCTCTTCAAGGTGAGGGCGTTTTATAACACATAGGGTGCACTGTCCAAGGCAGGGAAGATAATGGAAAGAAAGCTTCTTTCGAGCGGATGTTCAGCGACCTGTGAGAAACTTGCGCCATGTGCATGAAGTCGTTGACCATACTGTGACCCGTCCAATCCAGGCTCTTGTCAATCTTGCTGCGTTGCGTCATAACCATGCGCTGGCACGCCAGCACATTGGCGATGCACGCATGTGGTCGGTCATCAAAGCCAATGGCTATGGACATGGTGCGCTGCGCATGGCGCAGGGCCTGGCAGAGGTAGCTGACGGATTTGCCCTGCTTGAGCTGGATACCGCGCTCGCACTTCGCGCGCAAGGCATTCGCCAACCGCTGCTGTTGCTGGAAGGTTTCTACAACACTGACGAATTGCAGGCCTTCGTACAGCATCGTTTGATCCCCGTGATTCATCGTCTCGACCAGGCCAGCGCTCTGGCGCGCAGCGGGTTTTCGCTGCCTGTTTATCTCAAGCTCAATACCGGCATGAACCGCCTCGGCCTGAATGCCGACCAACTTTCAGCTGCACTCGATCTGCTGCGCGGTCACGACATCACTTTGATGACCCACTTTTCCGATGCCGACGAGGCGTTGGGCATTGATGATCAAATGCAGCGCCTTAATACGATGCGCGCCGGACTCGACTATCCACTCTGTCTGGCAAATTCGGCGGCACTGCTGCGCTTTCCCGAAGTTCTGGGCGATTGGGTACGGCCGGGCATCATGCTGTATGGCAGTTCGCCTTTCCCACAGATGAGAAGTGCCGCCGAGATTGGTCTGCGGCCAGTGATGACGCTGACCAGCGAACTTATCGCGATGCGTTGCCTGCAACCCGGCGACCGCGTCGGCTATGGTGGCGCATTTGTCGCGGAACGAGCGATGACAATTGGTCTTGTGGCTTGTGGTTATGGCGATGGCTATCCACGCCATGCTCCAACCGGCACGCCAATTCTGGTCAATGGGCAGCGTGCACGCACGGTCGGCAGGGTGTCGATGGATAAGGTCTGCGTCGATCTCACGGGCATTGGCGATGCCAAAGTGGGCAGTTTGGCCACACTGTGGGGCGAAGGACTGAGTGCCGATGAGGTGGCAACCAGCGCCGGTACAGTGAGCTATGAACTTTTCTGCGCTCTGGCTTCGCGCGTACCCGTGGTGGAGCAGGGCTGATGGCCAAGGTAAAAACCATTTACAGTTGCACCGAATGCGGCGCCAGTGCGCCCAAGTGGCAGGGCCAGTGCCCCGGCTGTGCTCAATGGAATACGCTGGTGGAAACAGTCGCCGAACCAGCGACGGTGGCTTCTGCCAACCGCTATTCCTCTCTCGGTGGTGAGGCCAGGCTGCAAAAACTGTCCGAGATCAATCCGACCGAAGAGCCACGTCAGGCCACCGGCATCGAAGAATTCGATCGCGTACTAGGGGGCGGGCTAGTCGCCGGTGGCGTAGTGCTGATCGGTGGTGATCCCGGCATTGGCAAAAGCACGCTGCTGTTGCAGGCACTCTCACGACTGGCGGATACCGGCCTGCCGGTGCTGTATGTCTCGGGCGAGGAATCGGGAGAACAGGTTGCCTTGCGTGCGCGGCGTTTGTACCTTGGTGCCGGCGACATGCAGCTTCTGGCCGAGATCAATCTGGAGAAGATACTCCGAGTACTAAATCGCGAAAAACCTGCCGTGGCGGTGATCGACTCGATCCAGACTGTTTATTCGGACGCATTGACCTCGGCACCAGGCTCGGTGGCCCAGGTACGTGAATGTGCGGCGCAACTGACGCGCATGGCCAAGCAGAGCGGTACCACGGTGATTTTCGTCGGCCACGTGACCAAGGAAGGCACCCTGGCCGGGCCACGCGTGCTGGAACACATGGTGGATACCGTGCTCTATTTCGAGGGCGACTCGCATTCGAGCTTCCGCCTGGTGCGCGCCTTCAAGAACCGTTTTGGCGCAGTCAATGAACTCGGCGTCTTTGCCATGACCGACAAGGGGCTGCGTGGCGTATCCAACCCTTCGGCGCTGTTTCTGTCCCAGCAGGATGGCGAAGTGGCTGGGCGTTGCGTGATGGTGACGCAGGAGGGAACGCGGCCGCTGCTGGTCGAAATCCAGGCCCTGGTCGATGGCGCTCATTCGCCTAATCCACGGCGTCTGTCTGTCGGGCTGGAATCAAGCCGTTTGGCGATGCTGCTGGCGGTTTTGCACCGCCATGCGGGCATCGTCTGCTTCGACCAGGACGTGTTCGTCAATGCCGTTGGTGGGGTGCGGATACAGGAGCCAGCGGCCGACTTGGCGGTACTTTTGTCTGTTGTTTCTTCTTTATTAAACAAGCCATTATTTAATAAACTTATAGTGTTTGGTGAGGTCGGGTTGACAGGGGAAATCCGCCCGGCACCACGCGGCCAGGAGCGCTTGCGCGAGGCCGCCAAGCTCGGTTTTACTCACGCACTTATCCCCAAGGGCAATGCACCACGCCAGCCAATTCCAGGCATAGAAGTGATTGCGATAGATCGCGTGGAGCAGGCAATCGATCACTTGCGGAATCGATGATCGTTTACCAGGATTTCCATCACCTACTTCATTGACAGGCTTCACTGAAACTTGGACCTTGATTTCTGTGACGCCGAGTCAAAGCAAGCGCATTCTGGGACCTTGCACATCAATCAAGTGGGCTGAATGCGAAAAATATTCATTGTGCAGAACGCTGCAAGTAAT
>JBASWL010000160.1:0-6360 GCA_049276455.1 Georgfuchsia sp.
AAACTGGTTATAGCGAAGCCCAGGTCCAAGTAGGTGTTACGCCAATCCTAAGGGCTTGACCGCGTGGAGACGGTCAGCGAAGTCTCAGACGTTGGGTTCAGCCTGCATTTTGAGGAGCCGCCGATCACCAACGACGGGTGATGGTCGGCACTTTCCTGACGTCATAATACAAGCAATCGCTGCACTGCCGACGTAGAGCATGGAAACCTGACTGTCTCATCAGGGTTAGATCCGGCTGTAGCCTGCAATGTCAAGCGGCCATTCGGCCAGAATTCCAGGGCTACGACAGTTGACCTACAAATTGCGGCCATTGGTGGTGATACACCCCAATGGCCATTGTGGCCGATTATGCACAGACATCGATCATGTGAAGTGAAGAGTCGAAATGCATAAGAACGGTGAGTTTCTCTAAAGAGCGGTTTATGTCACAAAGCGAATTTGTCACTCACGTTTGGCATAATTGCTGAATGGATCAGGGATAAACATTCCCGACTGTTGATATCAGACATTCATGTGATTCCAGCAATTGGTTGACAGGTGATCAAAGGTTCACTAATCTAGTGCACAAACGATCACCAAAGGTTCAGCCATGTCCGTCCAAAACATCGACGTCGTGTACCTCGACCGTCTCCGCGACTATTACGCCGAGAACCGGCGCATTCCCTCGTTTCAGCGCATCGCCGACCTAATGGGCTTCGCCTCCAAGGCTGCCTCCAGCAAGCTCCTGGAGCGCCTCGAATCCGCGGGTTTCGTCGAACGCACACCGGACGACGATGCCTGGATCCCCGCCAACCGTTTTTTTGAGCGCACCCTGGCGGATACTGCAGTTCGTGCCGGCACTCCTGATGCGATCGAGGGAACCCAAGGCGATCTATTCCTGGTCGACCAATACCTGGTCCGCAAGCCGTCTCTTACCTTCATGGTGCCCATCAAGGGCGACTCCATGATCGATGCCGGCATCCATGAGGGCGACATTGCGGTCGTAGAACGTACCTATGCAGCCAAGGCGGGGGATTTCGTTGTGGCTGTCGTCGACAACGAATTCACGCTCAAAGAACTTGTTTTGGAGAAGGACAAGTTCGTCCTCAAACCGCACAACAAGGACTACCCGGTCATCCGACCCAAAGGCGAGCTGGAAATTTACGGCGTCATGGTTGGCCTGGTCCGAAAGTACGCCAGCTAGGGGCTTCCCGTGGATCGCATCAAGACATCGGGAAGCCAGGACTTTCCGACAGGGAGCCTTTTCTCTGCGCAACCCTGTATTCCCCTACCAGGCTACCCGCTGTTGGCGAAGTCCGTACCAGCAGGATTTCCTTCGCCGGCGGCCGACTATTTCGAGGAGCGCCTGAGTCTCGATGAACACCTGATCGAGCACCAGGAGGCCACGTTCTTTGTCCGGGTGGCAGGTGGATCCATGGTCGGCTTCGGCATCCATGATGGCGACCTGCTGGTGGTTGATCGCGCCCTGCAACCCATCGATCGGTGTGTTGTGGTTGCCGTAGTCGATGGCGAATTCACCATCAAGCAGCTATGCCGCATACCCGAGGGGGTACTGCTGCGCTCCAGCGGCCGGGGGCATGGTGACATCTTTGTTGGCCCGGAGCAGGAGCTGACTGTCTGGGGCGTCGTCCGGTACTCGGTTCATGCCGTATGGCCTTTGCCTTAGTCGACGGCAACAACTTCTATGTTTCCTGCGAACGGGTCTTCAGCCCAGGACTGGAAAACAGGCCCGTTGTCGTTCTCTCCAATAACGACGGCTGCGCGGTAGCCCGTAGCGCTGAAGTAAAAGCGCTCGGCGTAAAAATGGGGACGCCCTGGTTCCAAATGGTGGATCTCGCGAAGAAGCACGGCATCATCGCGCTCTCCAGCAACTATGCTCTGTATGCCGACATGAGCAATCGGATGATGTCGGTGCTCAGTCAGTATTCCCCGGATCAGGAGATCTACTCGATTGACGAATGCTTTCTCGGCCTGGATGGCTTCGAGCAATACGATCTCATCGAGTACGGCAGAACCATGCGGCAGAGGGTCAAGCAGTGGGTAGGCATTCCTGTTTGCGTTGGGATCGCGGAGACGAAAACCCTGGCAAAGTTGGCGAACCATTGCGCGAAAAAAGGGCTCGCCGGCATCGAGGGCGTCTGTGATTTTGGACGCCTGAATGAAGAGGATATCTCAACGTTGTTTTCCGCTATCGAGGTCGGGGAGATCTGGGGTGTCGGTCGGCAGTTGTCGAAGAAACTTGGCGACCGGGGAATCACAACCGTCGAAGCCCTCAGGAAAGCCGACCAGAAGACCCTGCGTCGGGAGTTCTCAGTGGTGCTGGAGCGCACGGTCATGGAGTTGAACGGGACACCCTGTATCGAGCTGGAAGAGGCCACGCCGAACAAGCAGCAGATCATCTCGTCACGGTCATTTGGAAAGCCCGTCTACGACATCGAAGAGCTCGGCCAGGCGGTTGCCAGTTACATCGGGATCGCCGCAGAGAAACTCAGGAGCCAGGGATCCCTGGCGGGGATGGTGCAGGTCTATATCCGGACGAATCCCTTCAAGGAAGGTGTGCCGCAATATCAGCGTGGGCTGACCGTTCCGTTATCGCAGGCAAGTGACGATACTCTGTTGCTGACGCGCGCAGCGCTGTGGGGGTTGAAGAAGATTTATCAGCCAGGATTCGAATACAAGAAGGCTGGCATTGCGTTGCTCAACCTGACCGACGGCGCCACGCCGCAAATGGATATGTTCTCGACCAGGAAGGACAACACGAAACTCATGGCGGTCATGGATCGGATTAACGGTATCTGGGGCAGGGGGGCGTTGCGGTCGGCTGCGGAGGGGATCCAGAAGGACTGGAAGATGAAGCGGGAAAGGAAATCTCCAGGCTACACGACTTGCTGGGATCAATTACTTTTGGTGCGCTGATGCGCCTATAGAATGGACACTTCCTGTCTGGTTTGTCGTTTGACCTTTCCACCCCATGTCCCAGCCCTTAGTCTTTGTCGATCTCGAAACCACCGGCGCCACCATTACCGGAGACCGGATTACCGAGATCGGAATCGTAGAAGTTAGCGATGCCGGCGTGACGGAATGGAGCACCCTGGTTAATCCCGAAACGCGCATCTCGGAATTCATCGAGCGTCTGACGGGCATCAGTAACCGTATGGTGGAGGATGCCCCGACCTTTGCCGAGGTGGCAGACGAAGTCATGGAACGCCTGCAAGGGCGACTGTTCATTGCACACAACGCCCGCTTCGATTATGGCTTCCTCAAAAACGAGTTCAAGCGAGCCGGTCGTGATTTCCGGGCCACGGTGCTATGTACGGTCAAACTCTCGCGCCGGTTATATCCGTCACATATACGTCATAACCTGGATGCCCTGATAGCCCGTCACGGACTTTCCGTCAGTGACCGTCACCGCGCTTTGGGCGATGCGCGTCTGATTTGGCAGTTCTGGCAGAAACTCCTGGCTGAGCGTGGCTCGGAAGTGGTGGAGGCAGCTGTAGCTGTGCAGACCGCGCGTCCGAGTCTGCCGCCACACTTGGACGCCAACCTGCTGGATGAATTGCCGGAAGGACATGGGGTTTATCTGTTCTACGCGGAAAACGACCTGCCGCTCTACATCGGCAAGAGCAACACCTTGTGCCAGCGCGTGCTGTCGCATTTCAGCCGCGACCATGCCTCTGGCAAGGAGATGAGCATTTCTCAGCAAGTGCGTCGCATCGAGTGGATTGAGACCACAGGTGAACTCGGCGCACTGCTCAAGGAAGCCGAGTTGGTCAAGAAACTGCAACCCACCCACAATCAGCGTCTGCGTCAAAACCAGGAACTCTGCACATGGCGCCTCCAGGCCGGCGCTGATGGCATATTGGAACCGGAACTTCTTTTGGTCAGCGATCTGAAGCCAGAAAACGGGGAGAGGTTGTACGGTCTGTTCAAGAGTCAGCGCGCTGCAAAGCGAGCAATCCAATCAATTGCCGAGGAACATGAACTGTGTCTGGCAATTCTGGGCCTGGAGAAAGTTACCCAGGGACGGCCCTGCTTTGCCTATCAGATTCACAAGTGTCGAGGAGCTTGTGCAGGCCAGGAAACACCAGAGCAGCATAACCTTCGACTGCTGACAGCGCTGCGAAGCCTTTCCCTGAAAGCCTGGCCCTATGACGGGCCTGTCGGTGTCAAGGAAGGCAAGCAGATGCATGTCATTGACCATTGGCGATATCTTGGTACGGCTTTGGCGGATGCTGACATGGAAGATATATTGTCCACTGCGGTCCCAGTATTCGATTCTGATACCTACAAGCTCTTGCTCAAATTCATCGGCAAGCGAAAGACCAAAGTAGTGAAGTTGAAACGCCCTGATAATTTCACCCAAGCTGAAGGCATGGCCTAACTTGGCGTAGATACCGGACGGAATGAAACCAAATGGCTCTTCAATTTAATGTAAGACGACTTTACCTCTTATTGCGAATGGCCTGCATCTGCGCAGCCATGGCTCACGCACCCGTCCTTCTGGCGTCAGAGCCTCTACCAAAGGATGCCAGCTACGACGTCGGCTTTTCTCCCTATGGGGATTCCCTGAATGTCGTCCTCAAGGGAATCCATTCAGCCAGGACTTCGATTCTCGTTGCCGCTTACAGCTTCACCAGCAAACCAATTGCCACCGCATTACTGGATGCCCATAACCGCGGCGTGAAGGTGCAAGTGGTGGCCGACAGGAAGTCCAACAAGAAATATTCTGCAGCGGCTTACCTGGCCAACCATGGCATCCCTCTTCGATTGAATGGCAATTACGCGATCCATCATCACAAATTCATGATAATTGACAGTGAAACCGTGCAAACAGGAAGCTTCAATTACTCAGCTGCCGCTGTGAACAAGAATGCAGAAAATGTTCTGCTACTGTGGCACGTGAAGCCATTGGCGGAAACCTATCGCAAGGAATGGCAACGATTGTGGGACGAGGCTGAGCCGCTGGGGGCGAGATATTAATGATGAAAGGGAAACGGGCCGGGTAGAAGGGGGAGGGAATCTACCCGGCCCTAGCTAAGCACTCCGTTGGGGAAACGTGAGCTAAAGCATGAACTCATCCTACAGTTACCAAGTGAATAATAGTTGACTGAATTGTTTGGTTTTGTAACGGAGCCTGACGGACTCAGGCTAAGTGGCGGAAAAGATTACGGAGGACGCATTAACCATGTGCGGCAGATATGTAGCAATTGGGCCGATCTCGCGCTACCAGGCGTACTTTGATGCCGAGCTTATAGATGTCGAATTCAAGCCGCGGTACAACGTGGCGCCATCGCAGATCCTTCCTGTCATTCGCCAGGCAGACGGCGGCCGAGAAATCACCAAAGCACAATGGGGCCTGATCCCCATCTGGTCAAAGGCAGACAGCAAGCTGCCGAAACCGATCAACGCGGTATCAGAAACGGCTGCCATCAAGCCGATGTTTCGACACGCGTTCAGGAAGAGCAGGGTACTTGTGCCGGCCGACGCCTTCTATGAGTGGAAGGTGGTTGCTGACGGGAAGCAGCCAATGCTGATCCGCCTGAAATCAGGTGACCCTATGGGCTTCGCGGGCCTCCTTGAACACTGGCCGGGGCCAGAAGGGGATGTCCAGACTTTCACGATCCTGACCACGACACCGAATCCCTTGATGGCGGACATCCATAACAGGATGCCGGCGATCATCAGGCAAGAGGATTACGCTGGTTGGCTGGATCCTGGGTTATCGGATGTCGAAGTGATTCAGAGGATGCTGATGCCCTATCAGGAATCCCTGATGGAGGCGTACCCGGTGAACAAGAGAGTGAATAGTCCCTTGAATGAGGGGGCGGAGTTGATAGAAAGGTTGGCCTTGTAATTCAGGCTATCCGCAATCCGTCATGGACATCCATGTAGCATTGTGCAATGCGAAAGGTGTCGTTACTTATAAATAGCCATCAGCATAGTCGCATGTCGTACATATGCCCTTTGCGGTCGGTCGCAATTACGATAAGCGGACCTTCAACGCAAAGGCCATTGGTTGAGTGCCGCAGGCGCGGAGTCCTTGAACCGATGGGTTGTCGGCATCTAGTTGCTTACTTGAGTAGTTTTTTCCAAGGCCTTATCGCTGGAGTAATGCCGAGGTAAGTCGTTAAGCCATATGCAGCTGTAGTCAACAGTAAAAGCACAACGTACTTGGATTGCACGTCAATTAGGTACCAATATTCAGTGACAACAAATTCTCTATTTTCTGTTTTTATTTCAATCAGTTGAATTCTAAGTGTGTTCATAAGATTCTCAAGATAGTCCAACTGCGGCATCCAGTTATCCGAAATCATCAAAACAAGCAACACCAGAAGAAAGGACGAGATCACTGTGACAATG
>JBASWL010000161.1:0-11872 GCA_049276455.1 Georgfuchsia sp.
CTTCTCGGGTGAGGTGTGTGTAGTTCATCTGTGTAATTTCGACTTGCCGGTCAAAGGGCATCGATGCTACCGCATCTCACCCACCAACCAGCGTTACTCAAAATTGCACTTCATCCTAGAATCCGCCATCTGATAACTTGCCTCGATACGAAATTTGTAACACTGTGTTTGTGGGGAATAGGGGATTCGGTTTATATGGCTCTGCAATAAATACAACGACGTAAAAACAGTATCAGCGTATTGCGGGGATGGCGATAAGTATTGCGGGGATGGCGATAATAGTATTGCGGGGAGGCGATAAAACCAACCCGGTTTGCGTAAGCAGCATCAGTTCCGGCGTATGCCGTTTTTCGTTTCAATCAAGAGCTTTCTCGGAGGACGTTTATCGTGAAAAAGAGTTCAATCAAAAAAGTTTCTTTCCGTAGGGCAATACTGCCGGCTTCCATCATTGCTGCAATGGCCATTTCCGGTTCGGCCAGCGCGTTCAGGGTAGATACAGACAACCCCGATCTGGATATTCGTTTCGACAACACCTTCCGCTACAACGCAGGCTGGCGTGCGCAGGATCCTACCTCTTATCAACAAAATTCAGTTTTTGTGGGCGCGAGCGAGTCGCAATACAAATCCGGCGACATGGTCACCAATCGTCTGGACATTCTGTCCGAGTTCGACTTCATCTACAAGAATAATTCGGGGTTTCGCATCAGTGCGGCGTCTTGGTATGACACTGTCTATAATGGCCATGCCCCACAGGGCGGGCCTTCATTGGGGCCTGGTGTGACGCCTGGTACACTGTTTTTTCCGGGCGGCAAGTGGCCGGACGAAACCAAGCGCTATTACAATGGCCCCTCGGGCGAAATACTTGATGCCTTCGTATTCACAAGATTCGATTTTGGCGAGGTGCCTGTCGATGTGAAGCTTGGCCAGCACACCATCTACTGGGGCGAAACGCTGTTCTCGCTGGGGGATGGGATATCGGCCGGTCAATCTTATGCGGATATTCGCAAAGCCGTGGCGAATCCGGGGATCGAAGCCAAGGAAGTCTTCAAACCGCTCAATCAGTTTTCGTTTAGTGCGCAGGTGACGTCCGAACTCAACGTGATGGGCCAGTATTTCTTAGACTGGAAACCGGATCCCTTCCCCTCTGGTGGTACCTACTTTTCTCCGGTCGATCTATTGACTTATAACGGAGACATCCCAGGTTCGCAAAATTTAGGTCTGCCGCCCTGGTCGGGCACTATACAAAAACCCCGGAGGAAATCGGGTGACTGGGGGATTGCGGCGAGATGGCGTCCTGAGTGGCTGGATGGCACGGCAGGTTTGTACTATCGGGAATATACCTGCAAGCAATGTGACGGATTTATTCTTGACTACAGTAAAAACCAACTTGGCTTTGATTATGACCGGGATCTGAAGCGGACCAAACTGACCGGCATCAGTCTGGCTAAACAGTTTTTCGGTATTTCCTTTGGTATGGATTTAACCTACCGCAAGGATGCAGTGCTGCAGGCCGTCGCCTTCATGCCGGTTGCCGTGCCGTCTGGCACACCCGGGGTATATACCGACCTCGGTTACGGTGCTTTAGGCCCCAATGGATGGGCGCCAGTGGGCGACATATATACGGGAACCATCAATGCGATTGGCTACGATGGCATGCGTGATGTATTCGGCCTGCCGCTCTACGATTCGGCCGTGTACATAGTCGAATTCGACTTCGATGGTGTCGATAAGGTCACCAAGAATGCCAGTACATGGAATAGTACCCAAAACTGCAATGCGGGTTTGGTTGCCGTTGGTGCCTTCGCCGGCACGCATATTCGCGCAAACGGGGGGTGTGTTACGGGCGAAAGCTATGGTATCAACATTTCCATCGAGCCGAAGTGGTTTCAGGTGTTTCCGGGTACCGATGTCACGCTGCCTCTCTTCTATTCAGTCGGCCTGAAGGGCAATTCTCCAGTTGCCGCCTTTGGACAAAATGAGCACCAGGGTGCATACAGTATCGGTGTGGCGGCTGACGTGGATAGGATGTACAACTTCAAGTTGAGTTATAACGGCTTCGTGTATAAGCATGTAAATACCGGAAGCATAATGCCCACTTTCCCTGGTGGAGGCTGTCCAACAGGAGGATGTTCTGGGACTTCCAATGCCGCACTGGGTGACTTCTCACACAAGGCAACGATTAACTTTACCGCCAAGGCCACTTGGTAAGCGCTTCGTAGAAAGCGTCAGAAGTTTTAAGTTTTGCCTGGTTCGGCTTTGTCACCAGAGAAGTGAAAACAGGTTCCATCCTTTACCGGATGGGATCTGTTCTCTTGCAAGTCAGCAGGTTTAGCCGATGCCAGATAATTTGAAATGCAAGAGCGAGGAGAGAGGCGAGATTCGCGAAGTTAAAAATAATGTTTGCCGCATACAAGCTTCGCCAGTCGCGTAGTTAGCTGTCTTTTCCGCCCGCGTAATGCGGGCGGAGTACTTTATTAACTTGCACCAGTAGTGTCCCAACATTAATCGAAGAGATTCAACTGGTTGTCTGAAATCTCGATATTGTCATCGGGGTTCATTTTGTTAAGTAGCTGATTCAGTGGCATACGTTCAAACATGGTCAGACTCAGGATTTGTAGCATTTCATAGAGACTCGCCGAGAAGTCGAGCCGTTTTTTGACGTTAGCGAAGAGCATAGACCGAGATTGCAATCCAGATTTGTGTCTTGACAGCGTTCTCTTCCCGGATGTACCGAAGAAGACTTTGGTACGAAGATGCTGTTTGATCCACTTGAAGAACAACTCGACCTGCCATCTGCACTTGAAGAGCGTGCGGATGGTGACTGACGACAATGCTAAGTTGTTGGTCAGGAACACCAGCCGTTTGCAGGTCCCGGGGTCTCTGTGCACTGCCCCCAAGCTTATTAGCAGTTCTATCTGGAGTCCGAGGGTTGAATGAGGCAGTACCAATTTCAGTATCGATGGATTCAACCGGTTACTGCTTCGTCGCTTCGCCTGCCCAGACTGCCGGATCTGGTGCGATGCTGCCAAAGTTATTAACAGCGCCCTTGCAGGCTCACCAGTGCCGTCTAAAGTCGTTGCACGAAGTGGACCTGATGCGGGGGGGCGAGTCCGCTGGACAAGATTCACCAGGTAGTAGCAAGTAGAATCACGACGATGTTTGCCTATCTCGTCCGCCGCCTGCTCTATGCGATCCCGATCCTGATCGGTGTCAACCTCATCACCTTCGCGCTGTTCTTCGTGGTCAATACGCCGGACGACATGGCGCGGCTGCAGCTGGGCGTGAAGCGGGTGACGCCGGAGGCGATCCAGAAGTGGAAGGCGGAACGCGGCTACGATAAGCCGCTGTTGTGGAACGTGGCGGAGCAGGGGGCTGCCCGCGCGACAGAGACGATTTTCTACGCCAAGTCGGTACGTATGCTCGCCTTCGATTTCGGCCGCGCCGATGACGGCCGCGACATCGCGCGCGAGATTCAAAGTCGCATGTGGCCGTCGCTGGCAATAGCGGTGCCAACCTTTGTGCTGAGTTTGTTGGTGACGGTGTCGTTCGCATTGCTGCTGGTGTTCTTTCGCGGAACAAAGATGGATGTTTACGGCACGGTGCTGTGCGTGGCGTTGATGTCGGTGTCAAGCCTGTTCTACATCATCGGCGGGCAGTGGATGGTGGCGAAGTTGTGGCACTGGGTGCCGATCTCGGGTTATGCGCCGGGGCTGGACGGCGTGAAGTTTCTGGTGTTGCCGGTGGTGATCAGCGTGATCGGCAGCATCGGCGCGGGATCGCGCTGGTACCGCACTATCTTTCTCGATGAGATCGGCCGCGACTATGTGCGCACCGCGCGCGCCAAGGGGTTGACCGAAACCGCAGTGCTGTTCCGCCATGTGTTGAAGAACGGCATGGTACCGATCCTGACCGGTGTGGTGGTGGTGATCCCGGCACTGTTCATGGGCAGCCTGCTGGTGGAATCCTTTTTCGGCATTCCTGGTCTCGGCAGCTACACCATCGAGGCGATCAGGGCGCAGGATTTCGGTGTGGTGCGGGCGATGGTGTTCATCGGTACGGTGCTCTACATTCTCGGCCTGCTGCTGACCGACATCTCTTACACACTGGTTGATCCGCGGGTCAGGCTGAGCTAATGCCATTCAAGATTGTCCTGCTTCCTTCCGACATGCTGCTGCTGGTGTTGCTGGCCGGCATCATTGCGCTGGCATGGTTTAACTGGCACAGCGAACCCTTGCGCGCGGCGTGGCGCCGCGTCGGCGGCAACCGCATTGGCATGGCGTCGGCCACGCTGCTGGCACTGTTCGTCATGGTCGGCCTGCTTGATTCACTGCACTACCGGCCGCGTCTGCCGGCGCAGGGAAACACGGCTCCGGCGTATTCGGTCGAAGTGCTGTCGGCGCTTGATGCCTTGCTGATGCCGCTGCGAATCCATAACGAGAAAACCTATTCCGCACCGCTGGCGACAAACCTCTTTTCAATGGAAGTCAGCGAGGATGGCACGACACGCGTCTTTCCGCGTTTGCAGTATGGCGGCGCCGGTCTCGGCAAGAGTCTGGCTGGCCACAAACTGGATATTGCGCGGCGCGTATTGAAAGGTGCCACGCTGGGCCTGGCATTCTGGCTGGCACTCCTGGCTACGCTCTGGTTGTGGCGCAAGGAGGATCGCAAGCAGGTGCTACGCCGCCTACAGCCCGTGCTCGGCGTGCTGCTCGTCGTCGCAGTGATCGGCGGCGTTGTCATCGTACTGGCCGGCGGTTATCACGTGCTGGGTACCGACAAGGTGGGACAGGATGTGCTCTACCTTTCGCTGAAGAGCATTCGCACCGGGTTGCTGCTCGGCACGCTGACCACGCTCATCATGCTGCCGGCGGCGGTGCTGCTCGGCATTCTCGCCGGCTATGTCGGCGGCTGGGTCGATGACGCGATCCAGTACGTATACACTACGCTCAATTCTATCCCCGACGTGCTGCTCATCGCGGCCGCGATATTGATGATGCAGGTCTTCATCGATACCCATCCGGACTGGTTTTCCTCGGCGGCGGAACGGGCCGATGCGCGCCTGCTGGCGCTCTGCATCATCATGGGTGTCACCAGCTGGACCGGGTTGTGCCGCCTGCTGCGCGGCGAGACCTTGAAACTGCGCGAACTGGAATACGTGCAGGCGGCGCAAGCATTCGGCATATCGCGCCTGGCCGTGATGCTGCGCCATATCCTGCCCAACCTGGTACATATCGTGCTCATCACGATGGTGATGGATTTCTCGCGTCTGGTGCTGGCCGAGGCGGTGCTGTCCTATGTCGGCGTCGGTGTCGATCCCTCCACCATCAGTTTCGGCACCATGATCGATGCTGCACGAATGGAACTGGCGCGCGAACCGATGGTATGGTGGTCGCTGGTCGCCGCATTCGGCTTCATGTTTGTGCTGGTGCTGGCGGCGAACCTGTTTGCGGATGCGGTACGCGATGCGTTCGACCCTAAACATATCTAGGATGCAAGGTCTCAAGTGACCGCGCCTTGCCCCTTGACTCTTGATCCTTGAAATCTGAATCCATGCTTTCAGTACGCAATCTATCGGTCAAATTGGGACGCGGCCATCCGGTTGATGGCATTTCGTTCGATATCGCTGCCGGCGAGACATTTGCGCTGCTGGGCGAATCTGGCTGCGGCAAGTCGATGACGGCGCTGGCCCTGATGGGCCTGTTGCCCAACGTGGCGAGCATCGAGCGTGGCGCCATTGAATTCGAGGGCAGGGAAATATCCCGGCTCGACAAGGCCGGCATGCGCAGCCTGCGTGGCGGCGCCATGGGCATGATCTTCCAGGAACCAGCGACCAGCCTCAACCCGGTGCTGACCATCGGCTACCAGATCGGCGAATCGCTTGCCGTGCATCGCGGCCTGCGCGGCGCGGCGGCGCGCAGCCGCGCCATTGAGCTGCTTGATGCAGTAGGCATACCAGATGCTGCGCGGCGCCATGAGGAATATCCGTTCCAGTTGTCCGGCGGCATGAAGCAACGCGCGATGATTGCAATGGTATTGGCCGGTGAGCCGCACCTGTTGATCGCCGACGAGCCGACCACAGCGCTTGATGTCACCATCCAGGCGCAAGTGCTGGACTTGCTGGCCTTATTGCAGCGTCGCAGTGACAACCGGCGCGGCATGGGCATCTTGCTGATCACCCATGATCTTGGCGTGGTGTCGCGCGTGGCCGATCGCATCGGTGTGATGTATGCCGGCCAGTTGGTGGAAGTGGCAAGCAGCGAGAAATTCTTTTCCAGTTCTGCACACCCCTATTCTCGGGCACTGTTTGCTGCGATGCCCGATGCGGAGGCGCGGGGCCGGCCGCTGGCGACGATTCCCGGCCGCGTGCCGCCGTTGGAGTCCGTTTTCAGCGGCTGCCGGTTTGCCGACCGTTGCTCGTATGTGAAAGACATCTGTCGCGGCAAGGAGCCGCCGCTCACGCCCGTGGGCGAGGGTCAGCTGGTGCGTTGTTATTTTCCGGTGCGGGGCGTGTTGCAGCGGGATGCCGCAACCGGGTCGGCGTCAATACATTACGAAACAACAGCCGGGAATCTGCTCGAGGTGGTCGACCTCAAGGTGCATTTCCCTATCAGGAAGGGCGTGCTGCAGCGCGTGGCCGGCCATGTTCGTGCTGTCGATGGCGTGTCGCTGCGCCTGGCACCGGGGCGGACGCTGGCGCTGGTGGGCGAGTCGGGCTGCGGCAAGACCACTGTCGGCAAGGCCATACTTCAGTTGCTCAAGGCGGACGCCGGTTCGGTGATGCTGTCCGGTACGGAGTTGACTCGTTTGACGACAAGTCAGTTGCGGCCATTGCGCTCAGACATGCAAATGGTATTTCAGGATCCATTCGCCTCGCTCAACCCGCGCATGCGCGTCGGTGCCATCGTCGCCGAAGGCATGCGGGCGCTGAAGCCGGACGAGAACCATGCGCAGCGCGTCGGTGATCTGTTGCAACAGGTGGGACTCGCGCCGGAGATGGCGGAGCGCTATCCGCACGAGTTTTCTGGCGGCCAGCGCCAGCGCATCGCCATTGCGCGCGCCCTTGCGGTGAGCCCGCAACTGCTGATTTGCGACGAGCCGACCAGCGCGCTCGATGTCTCGGTGCAGGCGCAGATACTCAATCTGCTGAAGGAACTGCAGGCGACATTGGGGCTGGCCTATCTGTTCATTACTCACAACATTGCGGTGGTCGATTATCTGGCACAGGAAGTAGCGGTGATGTATCTCGGTCGCATCGTCGAACGTGGTACTACCGACGAGGTGCTGCGCGACCCGAAACACCCCTACACACAGGCACTGATCGCCGCCGTTCCGCGCATTACGAAAGAACGTGAGGGCGACCAGCCACTGCCGCTGGCACCCGGCGATATCCCCTCACCGGCCAATCCACCCTCCGGCTGCCATTTTCATCCGCGCTGCCCGCAGGTGATGGCTGTATGTAAAACCGCCTATCCGGAAGCGACGGCACTCTCAACAACGCGCGACGTGCATTGTCATCTGCACGGCGGATAAAAGATTCCCCGAAGTTTTTATTTTCTTGTTTTTTTCTTCGGCTTGGGCTTGGCCAGTCGTTTGCCGCTGGCATGTTTGTGCGATCTGGATGTTGCGCTTTTGTGCTTGGTGCGCCGACTTTTTGTGGCCGTCGGCGGATTGGCCGGCATCTTTGGCAGGCTGGAGAGCAGATAGGCGCTGCTGTTGCCGACGGTGCTGGAACTCGGGATCAGGATGTTGAAGCCGGGCCGTACTCTGGTGCGGCGGGTAATGCCGTTCAGCTGCTTGAGTCGTGCCAGCGAGATGCCGCTCTTCTTCGCTACTGAAGCGAGCTTCTCACCTTTCTTCAGCTTGTGGGTCTTCCACAGACAGAGCGGCTTGTCCTCGCTTTCGTGCTGCACAAGATTGGCCTGGAATGTAGCCACCTTGCCTGCCGGCAATACCATCGGTGAATCGCTGCTGCCGGGCATGATGGGATGGCTATAGGCGGGGTTGAGTGCCATGAACTCGTCAAGCGGGATTTCGGCCAGCTGCGCTGCCGTAACCACGTCCATGGTGGCCGGTCTGTCGACTGTGCCGAAGTAGGGGGTGTTCTGGATCGGGTTGATATCGATACCAAACAGTTCGGGATCGGCAATGATGTTCTTCAGTGCCTGTAGCTTGGGCACGTAGTAGCGTGTCTCGTAGGGCATGGACAGACTGGCGTAGTCGGTGGGCAGTCCGCGTGCCTTGTTTTTCGCCACAGCACGGCCAACGGCACCTTCGCCCCAGTTGTAGGAGGCCAGCGCCAGATGCCAGTCGCCCTGCAATTCGTAGATGTATTGCAGGTAGTCGAGTGCCGCCGAGGTCGAAGCAATGATGTCGCGCCGTTCGTCAAGATACCAGTTCTGCTCAAGGCCATAATGCTTGCCGGTAGAGGGAATGAACTGCCAGATGCCGAGCGCGCGTGCAGACGAGTGGGCGCGCGGATTGTAGGAACTTTCCACCATCGGCAGCA
Source organism: Georgfuchsia sp. (assembly GCA_049276455.1). GTDB lineage: Bacteria > Pseudomonadota > Gammaproteobacteria > Burkholderiales > Rhodocyclaceae > Georgfuchsia. The sequence goes on from JBASWL010000161.1 coordinate 8,507, forward strand.
GTGCCAGCTCGGTGGGCATGCCGCGTTTTTCAAGCTCGGTGACAATGTAGTAAATGTAACGCCGGCTGCGCTGGATCATGGTCTTCAACAACTCGGGCCGATTCAGATACCAGGCTTGGCGGTCGGCCACCAGCGGGCTGTTGAGATCGGGCATCGAAAAACCGTTGCGCATGCGCTGCCACAGGTCGTCGGCGGGTACGGTCAGGTCGATGGTGGCGATCTGCGGAGCATCGTCCTCGATCTGCATGACATTAGTGTTCGCAAGGCTGGGCGCCGAGGTGAACTGTGTGCGCTGTTGCAGCGGTTCTTCGGACAGGGTCAAGGCATTGGCCATTGCAGCAAATGCGATGCAAGTCAGGAGAGCCGCGCCAAGGCACGCGATAAACCGGAGCGGGCGGCAGGGCATGGCCGCGATGGTAGTGAAAGGAGTCGTGAGCGTCAATTCGATTTACAGTTGGTTACGCCGTTCGCGCAATGCAGCAAATACTTCGGCCGGCGTTTTGATCTCATGGGTCAATGCATGACCGCAAAACTTTCGTGCAGCATCCATTACCTCGGTGATGCCGCAGCGCAGAAACGGATTGGTATCGAGTTCGTCGCCCAGCAGCATGGGCACGGTAGGCTGACCGGCGGCAATCGATTGCCGCAATTCGTCAGCACGTTTTTGTAGCACAGGGTTGCCCGGTTCCACGATTAGTGCGAATGGCAGGTTGTACTTGGCGTACTCATGCGCGCAATATACCTGCGTGTCGCGCGGCAAGGCCGCGATACGTGCCAGTGACTGTGACATTTGCACGGCGGTGCCTTCAAACAGTCGACCGCAACCGAGCACGAAGAGGGTATCGCCGCAGAATAAAACCTTTGGGCGATAATAGGCGACGTGTCCCCGCGTATGGCCGCCGACATCCAGCACATCAAAATGCACGCCGATTCCAGGAACCTCGAATGTTTCACCGCCCTGCATGCTGTGGGTGAGGCCGGGAATGTCTTCTTTTCCGGGGCCGAACACGGGTACCGGACAATGATCGGTGAGCGCTCTGACGCCGCCGCAGTGATCGGGATGATGGTGGGTAATCAGGATGGCGCTGAGTCGGTCGCCGCTGGCGTGCAGATGTTGCACTACAGGTGCGGCATCGCCCGGGTCGACCACTACCGCGTTGCCACCTTGGCGCAGCACCCAGATGTAGTTGTCGGCAAAGGCGCGCAACCCGAGTATTTCCATTCCACCCTTTCCCTATCGCAATGACTGCGCAGAAATTTGAAGACTGGCTGACCACTCCGCAGGGACAGTATGTCCTCGGTTGGGAGATGGCCAAGCACGATGTGTTGCTGGCCGATGTGTTCGGCTTCAATGCGGTGCAGATCGGCATGCCGCAGCACAATTATCTGCGCAACAACCGCATGCCTTTTCGCTTTCGTTGCGACAAGAATGCGGGCATCGAGTCGCGTTGCGAAGTTTACACCGATATTCACCAGCTGCCGTTTGCGACGCAGAGCATTGATCTGGTTCTGCTGCCGCATGCGCTCGAATTCGACGAGAACCCGCACCAGATATTGCGTGAAGTCGAACGTATTCTGGTGCCCGAGGGGCAGGTGGTCATCACCGGTTTCAACCCTTACAGCCTGTGGGGCATGCGCCGCCATTTCGGCACGGCACGGAAGAGCATGCCGTGGAATGGACGCTACATCAGCGTACCGCGTCTGCGCGACTGGTTCAAACTGCTGGGCTTCGAAACGCGTGCCGGCATGTTCGGCTGCTACTCGCCGACGGTGCGTCAGGAAAAATGGCTGCGGCGCTGGGAGTTCATCGAATACGCCGGCGATCGCTGGTGGCCTTTCGCCGGTGCGGTGTATGTGATCCAGGCCATCAAGCGGGTACAGGGCATGCGCCTGATCACGCCGGTATGGGCTGACCGCCGGGCGCGCGCAAAGGCGGTGGCGGCCGTGACGCAACAGACAACACAGAAAACAGGAAAGCAATAAGTGGCAGAAAAACAGGCAGCAGATACAGTCGATATCTTTACTGATGGTGCATGCAGCGGCAATCCCGGCCCCGGTGGGTGGGGTGCAATCTTGCGCATGGGCGCGGTGGAAAAGGAACTCTTCGGCGGTGAGCGGGACACCACCAACAATCGCATGGAACTTACCGCAGTGATCGAGGCCCTGCGCACCTTGAAGCGTCCTGTCGCAGCAAGGGTGCACACCGATTCACAATATGTGCAGAAGGGCATCAGCGAATGGATCTACAGCTGGAAGCGGCGCGGCTGGAAGACCGCGGCGAAGGAGCCGGTAAAGAATGTGGATTTGTGGCAGGCGCTGGATGCCGAGGCCGCGCGCCACCATGTTGAATGGCATTGGGTCAGAGGCCATGCAGGGCATGTCGAGAACGAGCGTGCTGATGGTTTGGCAAGACGCGGCGTCGAACTTGCAAGAGGGGGCGAATGAGCGCTGCCCGCAGGGCCACCCACGCAAGCGCGGGAGACAGGACGCCCCCTCCCAACCTCGCCCTCCACGAGTGGGAGGAGACTGGTTGCCCCCGCCCCTGGGGCGGGGGGAAGGTGCTCCAATGACCAGAAAGATTTTTCTCGATACCGAAACCACCGGACTCGAATACCAGCTCGGCGACCGCATCATCGAAGTTGCCTGCGTCGAAATGCTCGGCCGCAGGCAGACTGGCCGGCACTTTCACCGCTATGTCAATCCGCAACGCGATATTGAAGCCGGGGCCCAGGCTGTGCACGGCCTGACCCGCGAGTTTCTTGCGGACAAACCGCTGTTCGCCACCATTGCCGACGAGCTGTGCGAGTTCATTGACGGCGCGGAACTCATCATCCACAATGCACCATTCGACATCGGCTTCCTCAACCACGAGTTCGCCTTGCTCAAGCGCGAGCCGGTGGAAACCCTCAGCGCAGGCGTGGTCGATACTTTGCGCATGGCGCGCGACTTGCGGCCGGGCAAGAAAAATTCGCTCGATGCGTTGTGCTCAGAGTTTGCCATCGACAACTCCAGCCGCCAGTTGCATGGCGCCTTGCTCGATGCGGAACTGCTGGCTGAGGTCTATCTGGCAATGACACGAGGCCAGGACAGTCTGATGATGGAACTGGAACTGCCCTCAGGGGGTGCCTTTGCCGGCATGGCTGATCGCCCACCGGTACAGGTGTTGCGTGCGTCGGCCGAAGAATTGGCCGATCACGCACGGGTATTGCAGGAGATAGCAGAAGAGTCGAAGGGTAATTGCCTGTGGGCGGCGCTGGATCTGACTGGTTGAGCCCGGGCTTGCAAGCCCGCGGCCCCGAGGAATGCCGAGCAGTTCCTTGAGTGGTACTTCATTTTCATAACCGCATGTTTGTTTTCTTCCGCCGG
>JBASWL010000162.1:0-1520 GCA_049276455.1 Georgfuchsia sp.
GCCAGATCTGGCAAACGGGTGAGCAGCAGCTATTTTGACGTACGACTGTTTCCGGGCATTGGAACAGTCCACTTCTACCCGCGAAGCAAGGAACTGATGGATCGATTGAACCGTCTTGTTGGCAAAGAGCGTGCATGGCTACCACCTGATGTGAATCAGGCAGGACCGGGATTCTGGACTCAGTACGACAAAGCGGAAAAGTTCGATGCCGAACTGCGTAAGGAAGTATTGGCGACTGGTATCAGAAGCCATTACCGCAACCACTTTGCAACGCTGTTCTACAGCAATGCTGACTCCAAAGAGGCGCAACGGGCGCAGGAGGCAATTGATGCAGCAGCTGCACGGGTGCAAGAGCGTCATGGGATCGATATCGACGCCATGATTGAAGTGACACCGTCCAAAACACTGTTGCTTGATGCGACGAATGTCGGATTGTTTGAACAGGCCGCGTAAAAGCGCCGCATAAGTGATAAAAACATCAAGGCCACCTTTCCCTCAACGGGATTGGTGGCCTTTTTTTTCCTGTCCTGAACGGCAGGGTTTTGCGCGTTTTAATGGATAATTTACTGATGTGTTCATAGCACATGGGATGGCGACCTCTCGCACCTGGGCCTGTAGCAGGCGCTGCGAAAGCAGACGGGGAAAAGCCGGGCACATGCTCTCCGCAATTCACATTCCATTTACTCAGTTGATGGGCGCGTGACAGGCAATACCAGGTATCCAATCGGCTCGACCGACCACGCGCTTGCACATGGGAGTAGTTATGGAACATCGAGATTTGGCGTCCATGAAGAAGGCCGCCTTTGCCCTGGCCGAGAATATCAAGCGATTCAAGGTAAAACTTTCAAGCCAGCAATGTCTAGAGGTTATGGCCTCAATGGCTGGGTATGAGTCATTTGCTGCTGCGTCGGCATCACTTTCCAAGCCAGAAAAAATGGGCGGACAAGTTCCTGCCTGCACGTCAACTCAACAACTTGATGCCTACTGGAGCCGACGAATTCGAGACGATTTGCTTGTGAAGTGCGCTGGCTACGGTGGTGTGACGGCTTCGTGGTCCACTAGCAGCACCTCTGGGCCGTGGTTCCTCACAGCGGCGCAAACAAGCAACTTCATCGAAGGCAATTGGGCCGGAACTTTCTGTGCAGAAAATATAACCCCAACGAAGCCTATTGTCCTCGTCGTATCAACAGAGACTTCAACCTTCTTCAACAGCGAGACGTTGCCTGAAGGAGACTGGGTATGTCGAGACGGAAGTGAACTCTGGAATATCTCCGAAAGCTTTCACCTTGAGGGTGTAGATGCTGCCTGGGGGCCGAATGAGTTGACAGAGTTCGTGCAGCGCCACGCAGATCAATGGGCCATGCGCGCAGTAAATCGCCTAAACGAGCGCATGCTGGAAATCGCCCTGTTTATCCAGCAATTTCACGCCAGCATACGCGAGACCTATCTTCAGAAAATGGAGCCTGAAGGCTGGGGCCCGGCACATGCGAACCCTCCTGTGGGGCTAGTAAGAGACAACT
>JBASWL010000163.1:0-4532 GCA_049276455.1 Georgfuchsia sp.
TAAAAGGTGATTGAGGGGCTTCCTGTATGGAAAGATGGCTTCGTCCGTGAAGGTAAAAAAGTGAACGCCGTAGTACTCGAAAGGAAAACTTTCGTGCCTCTCGGCCAGGATGGCCTGAATTTCCTTGGTGTACTCGTCAACAGGCTTACACACCATCTTGATACCGAGGTGGTCTGCGCCCTTGCTGTTGTTTCGACCGTCCAGGTCGTGGTGGCCATCAAGCCCGTCGAGGTATATCTCGACCAGAAGCTCAGGAAGATCCACGATCTTCCTCTCACTACTGAGGAAATCCGCGATGCACTTCGCATTAAAAAGAGTTTCGAGACCCAGCGCTTCCACCTTGCTCCGACTCACGCTGAGAAGGATGTCTAGTGCCTGGAGAACGGAGCTTTTACCGGCCTCATTTCCGCCAACAAGGATGTTTAAGTCAGGATCGAATTCGAGCTCAAGCGTTTTGAACCGCTTGAAATTCCTCAGCACCAGCCTCTCTATTGTCGCCATCCGCTTTCACTCACGTAAGAAATTGATATACGTACAATACGACGGGAGAATAATACAGCCAAACACCTAGTAGATCATGTGGGCGCTCACCACCCTTGCCGAAGTTTCCGTTACCTCCTTAGAGGCACTTTGACGACTGGACGAATGTCGTGCTACAAAACTGGACACGTCACGAACTCCCAACAGTAAGCTATCGAAGCCGCGTGACTCACGAGTTTCCCATGTACTATCAAGAGCGATCGCTGCTAGGAAAAAGTCGAGAATCAAATGCCAAGTGAGACGTCAATGTTAGATTCAGAGGCCGGGATGGCATGGCTACGGCAGTTCGCCCTCCGCGACCAGAAACTTGCTGCCGATTTACTTGAAGTCTTCTGCTTTGTATCCCGTGATGAATTCGCAACGGGACTGAGGGAGCGGGTTCTGCATGAGGCGCGGCGCGTTGATGGCCCCATTGCACTATACGCAGAGCGTGAGTTGGGTCATCGCCTAGGCGTTCCCCATCGGCTGTTCAAGGAATCAGAAGGCAAGCTCAAGCGAGCCTATGGCGTAGGCCCGCAGCCGGTTAAGCCAATCAAGGCTTATCAGCCGGAAGTAGGCAGCGAAGGTATCGTGGCTCAGCTCATTACCGACCTTTGCCGTCAGTTTCCAAAGCGATTTCTCAATCATCCCGGTCCAGATAAGATTCGGGAGACCCGCGCGCGCGCGTTTTGGGTACTTTCCGACTTAGTCGGTTCGGGCAAGCGTGCCTATGATTATCTCTCCGCAGCCTGGAAGGTTCGTTCGGTTCGAAGCTGGAGGTCAGGCGGATTCCTTCGGTTTGGTGTAATTGCCTACGCGATGACGCAATCGGGCCAATCCCGCATTAACCGCCATCCTTGCATGCCGCTCACGTCCTGTGTTCAACCATGCCCGACTATCTGCAGTGCTTTCAGTGGCTCAGCGGTCGACGCGTATGTGAGTCTCTGCCAGCGGTACGACCCCGTCAGCCCTAGGCCAGGGATCGTCAAAGACGATGAATCTCTTGGATACGGCGGGGTCGGTGCGCTGATCGCCTTTGCTCATGGGGCACCAAACAACTCCCCTCGCATCTTCCACAAGACGTCTAGACGGGCCCACGGATGGATTCCGCTATTCCCTTCGAGGGTGACCACCGGACTACCGCCCACGGGATTCGGCCGTAGCCTTCGTCCGGAAACCATATCGGCGCGCTTGAATGCGCTGGGGAACAAAGTCCTGGCAAAATCTCCAGCGGCGCGAAACGCGTCTATCGAAGTCAAAAAGCGCTACCTCGTACTGGCTGCGCTTTCTCGTGGACAGCGAGGGGATGTCATCCTTGCCATCAAGACTGGCCTGTCCACATACGAAGTGGAGCATGTGTGCGATGAACTTGACGGTTTCGGCTGGATTGGCCCGCGGCGCATACTCACTGACTCGGGCTTGGGTGAGCTGCGACATCTGCGCCGCACGGCTCGGCAAAGGCAGCAGCCTGCTGACGCTAATGCAGAAGTTGAAAAACTCCTTTATTATCCCACCTCGTTGAGGGCGCCAATTATTCCATCTAGTTGACGCCGTGGCTTCGTGCCACGGAGCCATACTTCGGTACCGGACTCAGACTACTGCAGTTCTATGGAATAGCGTCCGCTTGCGGCTAAGGTCACCCGTCACTAGTCCGTGGCGTGGCCTTCGGCAGCGACGGGTGATCTCACCCCCTCGGGGGTCAAAGTAGATGGAAAATTGGCGTTCTCAACACTATCGTAATTTCGGGACTAGTAAGGGTGTATCCCCCGAGATACTTGATGCCGCAGTTCAGACTGGCGAAGCTATCGTGCGCACGAATGCGCGGCTTCAGCCGGTATTCACTTTGAGGCATTTGGCTTATCTTACCGACTGCGATTACGGCCTTTTGCGTGCGATCGTTGGGCGATCTCTCCAGAATCCCTACCGCGTCTTTCGCATCCACAAGCGACCGCGCTCAGATGGCCTCAACAGATATCGGACTATTTGTGTGCCTGACCCGCAGTTGATGGCGGCTCAGCGATGGTTGGCAACCAACATTTTGAACCACGCAGCGTCCTCGATTCACGCTGCCAGTAAGGCGTTCGCACCTGGCTGCACCCTGCTGCGAGCAGCGGAACCTCACTGTGGGGCTAAGTGGCTGATCAAGGTTGATGTACAAAATTTCTTTGAGTCGGTCTCTGAAATCGCCGCCTACCGCGCTTTCAGGCGACTGGGATATCAGGCGCTCTTGGCATTCGAGTTCGCGCGGCTGTGCACTCGCTTAGGGAGCTGGACGCTGCGACGGTCGCATCAACAATGGCGCCGCGATCCATGGCGGCGCTACGAGATTGCAGCCTATAACCACAGCCAGGGACGGATTGGGCATTTGCCTCAAGGCGCGCCGACGAGCCCTATGCTTGCAAACATCGCAATGCATACGACCGACGTAGATCTACATGCCCTTGCACTGTCGTTCCGGCTGACATACACGCGGTACGCCGACGACCTGGTGTTCTCGACGATGGATCCAGCTTTCACCCGTAAACTGGCATCCAGCGTTGTCGGCAGCGTGTACGGCATTTTGGGTAAATACGGCTTTTCGCCCAACGTTGCCAAGACCCAGATAGTTCCACCACGGGCGCGAAAGGTCGTCCTGGGCCTTCTGGTTGATGAACCGAGTCCTCGACTACCTCGCGAGTTCAGAGAGAAGATGCGCATGCATCTCTACTACCTTAAGAAGGACGGTGTCGGGCCCGCCCGCCATGCAGTCAAGCGGGGCTTTTCTGCTGTTGCAAGCCTTCGCAACGTTTTGTATGGATTAGCCGCGTTTGCCACACAAATCGAACCGCAGTATGGCGCCGGCATCCGAGCGGAGCTTGATTCGATAAATTGGCCGACATAGCGCGGAACGTGGGGCCGGCGCCGAATGGCGAAGCGTTACTGTGGTTTCCTACGCCACTGCTGAGAGTGGCCGTTCAAGTAATCCAACGCTCCAACGTCAGCAACCTATGCGACACCGGCCGTCCGCCTTAGCTAACGCGACCGGCGGCAAAGGCCGAATTGCTCGCGTAGACTATTCGGCGGGTTTCGGAGCGCACCTGCCATTCGAGACTAAGCCGAGTAGATGACCAGCAGGGGACCGGCGGGTTGTGGCCGGACAGCGATTTTGGCAGACTAGTCAAAAAGCATTCCGCTTCGCACAATAATAAATCAATCCCACTTTACGGATACCCGAAGATTAGAAGCGTGACTTGAAACGCAGGGAAGGGATGAGATTCTGAATCCATGGACATGCCGCTCGGCATGCTTCCTTCCCCCGTTCAAGGAGCCCTCATGAAATTCTCGAAAGCCGAAATCGACGCCATCATCGCGGCGTCGCCCCGTACCTTTATTCCTCTCGACAAGCTGATCCTCTCGGAAGACTATCAGGCGCGGGGCGCTGGCAGTACACCGAAGATGAGCATCGCCGAACTCGCAGCCTCGATCAAGGAAAGCGGCGTGTTGCAGAACCTGATCGTCGTGCAAGGCGCGCGCGGTCGCTACGAAGTTTGCGCAGGCGGTCGTCGCCTCGAAGCATTAACGCTGTTGGTTAATAACGGTGATATCGCCGGGAACTATCCGGTACCCGTACTGATCGTGCCAGCCGACAAGGCGCTCATCGCAAGCCTCTCGGAAAACTGTTTTCACATCCCCATGCATCCGGCCGACGAATATGCCGCTTTCGCCAAGCTGAGTGGTCAGGGCAAGTCGGTCGAGGACGTGGCCGCCGCCTTCGGCGTCACGCCGCTGGTGGTCAAGCGCCGCATGAAACTCGCCACCGTCTCGCCCAAGCTGATGGCGCTGTTCCGTGAAGACCAGATTGGGCTGGATTGCCTGATGGTGCTGGCATCGGTCGATGACCACGAAAAGCAGGAACAGGTCTGGGGTGCCCTGCCAGCGTGGAACCGCCGTCCCGACTATCTGCGCCAGTTGCTGACCCAGGGCGAGATCGAGTCCGACCGTGATCCCGTCGCCCGATACGTGACCCTCAAGGC
>JBASWL010000164.1:0-13218 GCA_049276455.1 Georgfuchsia sp.
TAGGCGATGAAGATCGCCAGCAGGCACAGGACATTATTGAAAGTGGTCATGGTGACTCCTTGAATAGGGCGGGCTTTCGCGTTGGCGAGGAAGCCCAAAAGAAGAAAGTGGGATGAGGTGGGGACGAGGTGATTCAAGCGAACAGGTCGTCTTGCGCGGACACACGCTTGATCTGCTCGTTGATCCATTGGGGGTTCTTGGCGAGCCGGGTCTCGACCCACTCGGGGTAATGGACTATGGCGTCGCGTACCCAGGTCGGGTAGCGCTCGAGCGTGGCGGTGAACCAGGCTTTCAGACTGTGGCGGATGTGGTCGCGCATTTCCTCCGCGTCGACCCAGCCGCAATAGGCGATTGGCGATAGCGGGCTACAACCGACGACGCGCAGACAACTCACGAAGGAAAACGGCAGGCCGTCCTTTTCGCGCTCGGTGAACACCCAGCGCAGGGTGTCGAACTTCTCTTCCAGCGGCGTCGCGGGGTCGGCCAGGTGGCCAACTTCCTGCAACAGGCGCCAATGCAGGAAGACGATGTCTTCCTCGTTCCATTCAATGGGCGAGTCCTCTTCGTCGAGTAATTTGTCCAAGGCGGCGCGATCAGGGATCGCTGCCGGACGGTGACGGGAGTCCGTCGCAAATGATGGGAACGGTGAATTTATTGGCCCCGCAGTCACGGGACGGGGAACTTCTTGGGATAGGCTCTGATGCGGCATCGTTGGCTCCATGGAAAAATGGAGGCAACGCACCATGGTTGGGGGCAGATGCCCCCGTGGGGTAAGGAACGGCCGGCCCGCTACGGGCGGGACGGCGCTATGGGAAGGAAACTAAGGGAATAAAGTCTGGGGCTGGCTTGAACGGGCGGTGCGAACCGCCGTGATCGGTGTGCCAGCAACCGATCGGGAAAGGCTTTCGGGGCAAGGGCGCGTCGCAATATCACGCCCCTGCTTCGAAATCGCACCCCGATCCAGGGTGGCGTCCAGCGCAAGTCTCAGCAAAAAACTCCAGGGCTTGCCTTGTTTGAATGCAGGGCCAGCTGCTGCATGACGTAAAGGTAGTCCCGGGAAATGGCCGGGTCAAGCGCGATATGGCCCCCGGATCGAGCCCGATGCCGAAAGCCCCCTCAAGCGGCGGCCATTTCCGGTGGCGAATGTATCCGGTGCTGCGGATGATCATCCTGAAACGATATTTCAGGGAGCATGGCATGCCGGAGATTCAGATCGTCAAGGTGGATCAGGGGGGCGTCAATGCCCGCATTCTCGCCAAAGAGGCCAAGGCCGACTTCCGGCGCGTCGAGGCGGCCAGCCTGAAGCTGCCGACGCGTTTTACCAGCGCCGAGGGCAAGCGCTTTTTTGCACGGCTGTTCAATACCCTGCAACTCAACACGCATTTCATTTCGGTGATCGCGCGAACGCGGCTGGACCATGAGGACGTGGCCAAGATCGAGGACGCCATACGCGCCCAGATGGATGCCGTCTCCGAAAATCTGAACAAAGCCATCGATGGCGCCGAAGCGCTGTTCAAGGCCCATGGCATCACCAGCACGGCGACCTATGACACGGTGCCGTTGGATATGGACGTCCATGTACTATCGTCGATCGGTCGGCGGTTTCTCGAAGTCCTGGGCAAACTCGATCAGTTGATGCCGCTGTTGCAGACCCTGGAAATCCACGAAGTGATTACCACCCAGGCGGTGGACATCCAGCGCGCGAGTCTCAAGCGGCAGGTGCGTGATGTGGCCAATGGGGCACGAAACTTTGCGATGGGACTGCGGCGGCGGATGAACGCAATGGGGGGAGGTGATGGCGAGGGCCGTGGTGCCGGAGTTGCGATGGCGGTTTCGGTGGACGAATCCGGGCTGGAGGCGGCGGCAGACGCGCCTGAGAAGAATGATTCCGACATATCATCGGAAACCATGGAACACGCTGGGTTAGCGGCCGATAGTTAGTATTGCAGCCAACTGAACTGAGCAAACGTCACACGCCAGAAAACACGATATCCAGGGCACGGATGATGTCAGCGCGTCTACCCGCAACGGCAGTAACCACTTGACCCAGGCGCTTCACCGGGATACCGGCCATCTCTGGGGTGAGCATCACAAATTTTTCACCCTCGATATCAAGGGCAGGACTCAGGAAATGTGCCGGCTTGCCAATAGCCGCCTGCCTGGCGAGGGAAACCACTACTCGCGTGCTCAGCCCATTTAACAAATCCGACTGCACATTGAGTAAAAAGGGGATGTTTTTCGCAGAGGCGGAATTGGGGTTGTGGTGGACGTCGAACTGAGCCATCAGAAAGTTCTCAGTCCATTACTAAAGACGCCATCGCGTTCGATGTGAGCGTTATATGCATTCAGAGCTTCGCAATTTTCTGAAAGCCATTTCTCCTGCCTGCGTTGTTTGACCACATCGGCCAGGTGAATCTCAAATTCGCGCGACAAGTTGATTTCCAACTCTTTGGCCTCTTGTACCAAAGTGCTATTCACCGTCAGATTGACGGCGCGCATGGATGGAATCACTTGCATGGCAAACTTCGCAATCAGTGTGTTATATGCGCATGCATTGTGCGCATGATGTGCTTTTTTTTTGCAACGACTAGACTCGCTCGTTTCTTCCTTATTCAAACCCTAATGAAACTCAGCGTTGCCTTTCTGCCACTCATGCCCATCGCTGTTGCTGTGCTAGACAGATAACCCAGTACTGCGCAAGGCCATGGACCCAGCAAATCTTTATGCAGTGCCCTGCCTTAAAGGCCAAAAGGATATTAAGAACTGGGTATTGAAACGCCAGAAGCGCTGGATCGAAGAGATGGAAAGAACTTCCGAGAGCTTGCGGGGCCGAATAGCCGAACTGGAAACCTATCTGCCTATCGAGGTTACTGCGGGAAAAACGCCCTATGTCGGCCACAAACAACTCATCATCGGCCGGAGTACCGATCCCGAGGATGGGGCGAACTCTACTGCGCTGCCGTTCTTCTGCAGTACCAACGCTTCTCACCTTCAACACCTGCTGCCACCAGGGCAGCAAAGGCGACGATGATCAGCCATGCCTCGATGGTGATCGGCGCGGTTTCGAAAACCCGGTTGAATGCGGGCAAATAGGTAAAAGCAAGCTGGAGGCAAATCATCACGGCGCTGCCGACCCATATCCAGGGGTTCGATAATGCGCCGATAGCCCAGAACGGATGCGTGAGCGAGCGGCAGTTGAACAGGTAAAAAACTTCCGTCATCACAAAAACATTCACGGCAACCGTGCGCGCTTCGGCAAGCGAATCGCCGTGCCGGTACACCCACTCGAAGAGGCCGAAGGCGCCGATCAGCAAGGCAATGCTGACGAACGCGGTTCGCTGCAACAACGCACGGTCGAGAATCGGCGCTGCGGGTGGTCGCGGCGGCCGATGCATGATGTGGCCCTCGGCCGGTTCGAACGCCAGCATCAGTCCCAGGAAGACCGCAGTGGTCATGTTGATCCAGAGCACCTGTAGCGGCGTGATGGGCAACACCGTGCCGGAAAGGATGGCGGCCAGTATCACCAGCCCTTCGGCAGCATTGGTGGGAATGGTCCAGGTGATGAACTTGACGAGGTTATCGTAGATGCCGCGTCCTTCCTCGATGGCCGCTTCGATGGTGGCAAAGTTGTCGTCGGTGAGCACCATGGCCGCTGCCTCCTTGGCGACCTCGGTACCCCCCAGCCCCATGGCGATGCCGATATTCGCCTGCTTGAGCGCGGGTGCATCATTGACGCCGTCGCCGGTCATTGCCACTACCTCGCCGTTGGCCTGCAGGGCTCGCACCAGACGCAACTTCTGTTCGGGCTCCACACGCGCAAAGACATCCGATGCCGAAACCGCCTTGCGTAAAGCCTCGTCATCCAGGGCCGACAGTTCTCGCCCCGTCAGCGCGGCAACGCCATCCCTGACAATGCCAAGCTGCCGGGCGATGGCAAGGGCGGTACCCGGATGATCGCCGGTGATCATCTTTACCCGGATGCCTGCCGCATGACAGGCGCGCACGGCAGCAATGGCGCGCGGGCGCGGCGGATCAATCATGCCGGCCAGGCCGAGGAAGACAAGCCCGGTGGCGATGCGGGCATGTTCCAGTTGTTGCCCGGGGGAAAGTTCGGATCTGGCCATGGCCAATATGCGCAGGCCGTCTTTCGTCATGCGGGTTGCCGCTGCGTGGATCGCTTCAGGGTCAAGCGGCACTTCGCGACCGGATTGATCCAGCATCATGTTGCATGCAGGCAGCAGTTTTTCCATGGCGCCTTTTACGCAAACGATGCGCGCACCTTCGATCTCATGCAGCGTGACCATGTATTGGCGCGTCGAGTCGAAGGGCAGTTCGTCAAGCCGGGGGAAAACCGAACTCAACGTTTCCGCATCCAGATCGCCTTTGCGCGCGGCTGCCAGCAACGCACCTTCGGTGGGGTCTCCAGCGATGCTCCAATGATGATCCTTGTGCACCAGACGCGCGTCGTTACAGAGCACGCCGTTTACCAGGGTTTCGCGCAGGGCGCCGGCGATGGCCGCCGGCTGCCCGGACAGCTCGATACTGCCCGACGGCCCATAGCCGTGCCCGGTGACAGCGAACATTTCCGCTCCCGCGAAAATCTCGCGCACGGTCATGGCATTTTCGGTGAGCGTTCCCGTCTTGTCGGAACAAATGACGGTGGTACTGCCCAGTGTTTCGACTACGGGCAGCTTGCGCACGATGGCGCGCCGCTTGGCCATGCGCGAGACGCCGATAGCCAGAGTGACAGTCATGGCCGCTGGCAGACCTTCCGGGATGGCACCCACCGCCAAAGCCACCGCCGCCATGAACATGTCGAAGGTAGACTCGCCACGCAATACGCCGACCGCGAAGGTCAGGGCGGCAAGCGCAAGGATCGCTATCAGAAGACGTTGTGAAAATTCGCCAATCTTTCTAGTCAGCGGCGTCGTCAGATCCGGCGCCTGGGCGATCAGTTGTGATATCCGTCCTGTTTCAGTGCCATCACCGGTAGCGATGACCATCCCCAATCCCTGACCACCGACGACCAGCGTGCCGGCATATGCCATGTTGCGCCGATCGGCGAGTGGCGTGTCAGCCGGAAGTGGTTGGCTGTGTTTGTCTACCGGTAGCGATTCGCCGGTCAGCGCCGCTTCGGCAGTACGCAGTTCCTTGCCCGAAAGCAGGCGCAGGTCGGCAGGCACCTTGTCGCCGGCGGACAGCACTACCACGTCGCCGGGCACCAGTTCCGCCGCATCGAGCCTGATACGCACGCCGGCCCGCAACACCGTGGTTTCAGACGCCACAGCCCGTGCCAATGCCGCAAGAGCTTCCTCTGCCTTGCCTTCCTGAATGAAACCGACCAGCGCATTGATCAGCACCACACCGAAAATCACGCTGGCGTCGACCCATTCGCCGAGAAATACGGTCACAGTGCCGGCGCCGATCAGCACCAGAATCAGCGGTTGCACGATCTGCGCCAGAAAGCGGACAAGCGGCCCCCGCCCTGGTTGTACGCTTAGCCTATTAAAGCCATATTTTTCGCGCCTCGCTGCAACCTCGGCTTCATCGAGGCCGTGCATGGAATCAACACACAAGCCTTCGGTGATCTGGTGTTCGGTCATCGAATGCCATTCGGACATGTTCGGATTTCTCGTTTCTGACCCCGTCGAAAATTGACGATTCGAGCTTGATACTACTTGTTGATCAGTATCGACGATATACAAAAAGAGTGGATATCTGTTATTTCACTTGACGCAGATCACTGGCAGATGCGACAGGTGCAACACCTTGGTTGTCACCGATCCCAGGGCGATGCCGGACAACGCGCCCAATCCGCGCGTACCCATCACGATGACATCGCAACTCAGCTTGTCAGCCAGTTTTACCAAGGTTTCGGCCACTTCGCCCTTTCTGATGTGCATATGATAGGGAATGCCACGCTCATCCAGAACAGCTCGTGCTGGGTTCAATTCTTTCCGGCCCACTGCGTTCAGATGCGCGTTGACGATCTTTTCCTCCATGCCGTGGGTTTGCCATTCGATTGGCGCCGGCTCCACATTTGCCAAATGAATTTCCACGGGGCCGTGGTCCTTTATAAAGCTGACGACGAAACGAGCGGCTTGATCGGAATGCTCAGACCCATCCACGGCTAACAATATTTTGCGCATAACCTGCTCCTGTTCAACTTACGAGGAGGCTCATTCGGATTCGGTACGTCCTTGCTGAGCGTTTGCTGGGGACGTCGCCGAATCACTACTACCCCTGCCGAGGATGAGTTGTTTGAGGCCGACATAGGGCGGCGGCTCTGCGGCCTCACCGGCAGGGATACGTGCTTCCAGTTCGGCAATCCGGCTGCGCAGGCTCTCTGAGGTTTTTTCCAGTTCCACGATCTGGCGTTTCTGGCGTGCCAGAAACCATTGTCTTTTCACGGTGGCAGGCGTCGTTAGCAGGGCGACGATGATGGCTCCGGAGGCCAGGGCCAGCGGCAGAACCATGGCGAGCGAAGTGTCGAAACGCCAAAGCAGAAAGGTAACCGTTACCGGCACGTTGTTCTGCGTGGCGAAGATTCCGCCGATTAGGGCGACGAAGATGGCGGCGATGATAGTCAGTTGCATGAAAATCTCCCTCTAGTCAGAAGACACTCGGTTTATCGCTTGCTGGCGCATTGCTCACGTCTATGTTTTTGGCATGGCGCCAGCGGGCAACGGCAATCAATGTGGCTGAAACCAACACCACCAGCATCACGGTTCCATTCAGATAGTGCGGCAGCGCCAAAGTTTCTTTGGCCTTCAGGAAAAGCAGCACGGTAATGAGTCCGCGCGGTGCAAGCCAGGTTAGGGGCCCGGCGAGATCGGAACGGGACAGGCGGAACATGACATGGCGGCTACCATAAACGAATGCCAGCACAAACGCCGTGGCCAGCCAAGCTTCGATGGATGCCAGATCCGGCAAATCAGTCCAGTAACCAAGCAGAATGAAAAAGAAGCCACGCACGGCGAAGGTCAACTCCAGCGTCAGGAACTTGAACTCGTTCAGGGTTACCTCGTAGCTGTTGTCGAGCCAGCGCTGGAAAGGGCGGAACCGCGTGATCAGGGTGGGGTTGTTGAGTGCGAGGCCGAACAGCAACACCATGATCAGCGGCGACAAGTGCATCAACTTGCCCGCTGCGTACAGACCAAAAAGTCCAGCAAGCAAGGGAATGAAACGGACATGACCATCGATGCGCATCAGGATCAAAACAAGCCCGACAGCACATACGGCAGACAGCAGCAGCGATAGGACTCCGCCACCAACGAACCCCAGAAATACGTCGGTCGCTGTGCCCGTAGAATTGACTAGGGAAAAGAAGACCATGACCCCCAGGATGTCCGAAATAGAACTTTCATAGACCACGAATTCCCGGCCATGGAGTGGCAAGAAGCTGCTGCTGGGAATAGCCACCGCGCTGCTGATGACGGCGAAGGGAACGGCCAGGATCGCCGCTTGCAACAATGTCATGGACAGCATCCAGGATGCTGCAAGGGTGAACACGACAGTGCACAGGGCAAAACCGCCGCCAGCCATCAGGATGGCGCCGACAGCGGTTAGCAGGCGCTCCCGGCGCAGCTCGATGTCGAGAGCGCCATCCAGCACGATGAGAACCAAGCCTATCGCGCCGATAATGGGCACGGCGACGTCGATGCCATCCAATGTCAGTCCAAATGCCGCCAATGCTGGTTTCCCGGCAAGGCCCACGGCGATCAGAACGATGACCGAGGGCACGCCCGATGCACGGCCGAATCGCTCGATAGCGAAGGCAAGAAGCAGGAAAATTGATGCAATGAGAATAGCTTGATATGTCATTGTGACTCGATAGAATTTGCTGATCGGACAATATATGCCAAAGCATCGCGGGTAGTCAGCGCTAAGTAGCGCCGCACCTGGCAATGGGGCAAAGGCAAAATCACTACACTTTTCCCGGCGATACATGCACGCTAGCACGGCCAAGGTTGCGGTAGATTCTGCCCCTCCGTACCAAAGGCCACCACTCGTAAAGAAATATCTGCATTGGGCGCCACATGGCCACCCAGCCACCGATGAGCAGGCTTTCCTCAAGTACCCGGAGGAAGGTGTTGTTCTCAACGCTGGAAAGGATATCCGCGCCAAGCAGGCAAAGCGCCAGGAAGCCGAGTCCGATGAGCAAGCTGGTGCGGCCCTCCAGCAACATCACGCGCAAGTTCCGCTTCGATAGCGCAGCCTTGTATTCGAAATAGTTATGGATTGCCTCGGCGACCAGCGGCGTAGGGTCTTCCTGCGGCATCAGTTCGATGTGGACAATTATGCGAAAGTGGCTGTCCTGGGGGAACTCCATCGCCCAGCTTTCGATGAACTCCTCCGCATCGGTATCGAGGTCGCGGTGATGAAACGGGGTCGGGTCCATTGAATTGAACAGTTCCGAGAGTTTAGCGATGCGTACCTCGATCTGATGGACTGGGGGATGGCTTTTTCTTTTCTTCATATCATGACGGCTTGGTAGAGCTCATTCTGAATGATCAAGGAAGGACATTGCGTATTGGTACTCATGGCTGGCAATGCTTGCAGGATGGCATTGTCAGATCGTGCTCCAGTTCATTCGAGACGGCATCTGTATCACGTCTGTCGGCGCAGCAACCAGGTCAACACCGGTGGCGTGATCAGCGTGGTGAGAATGACCATGACGACGATGGCCGAAAACAGTCCGTCGCCAACAACGCCGAGCTGGCGCCCGGTCATGGCGAAGATGAGCCCGACTTCGCCGCGCGGCACCATGCCCCAGCCGACAATCCAGCGTTCGGCACGACCGGCGCAAAGTCCGGCGAGTACCTTGCCGATAATTGCGGCCAGTGTCATGCCCAGCGCTATACCGAGCACATCGCCATCGAAGAAACTGCGCAGGTCGACCTGCATGCCGGTGAGAACGAAGAACACTGGAACGAAAAAATAGCCAATCGGTTCGAGCATGTGTTCGTGCTGATGTCGCGTGTGGCGTAACAAAACTTGTTCAACCTTCTTGGCGATGTCACTGGAGGTATTTGCCAGCACAGGTCGTATTTCGCTCACGATCAGCGGCGTATCGAAGTCCTTGAGAAAAACCGGCTCGAACAGCAGACCCGCGGCAAAGGCGCCGATGATAGGCGCCAGTCCCATCGCGTGCGCGAGCCAAGCCAGAAACAGACCGGTAGCCAGCACCTGGGCGAAAAGCATGCTCGGCCCGGCATCGAGTTGTGCCAGCCACCGGCTCGAACGCGCGGCGATCAGGCGCCCCAGCCACAGGCTTCCGGCGAGAAACAAAACAGCCTTGGCGATGATGATGGCGATCTCGCTGCCGCTGACTTGTCCAGCCTGCACGAGACTGGAAACCACGGCGAGAATAATCAGGCCGAGCACATCGTCGATCACCGCTGCGCCGAGCACGATGCGAGCCGCGCGCGTATCGAGCTTGTCGAGATCGCGAAAGACGCGGCCGGTGATGCCGACCGAAGTGGCCGACAGCGTGGCGCCGAGGAACAGCCAAGCGTTGAAACCCTGCTCGGGTAACAGCCATGGCCCGATGATGAAAGCACCAAGGCTGAACGGCAGCACGATGCCGACACTGCCGACCAGTAGCGCCTGCGGACCGACGCGAACGAGATCGCCGAGCCGTGTTTCGAGGCCGATTTGCAGCAGCAGGACGATGACGCCGAGTTCGGCGATGAAGACAATGATCGGGTCGCGCGGAATGGAGGCAAAATGGTCGATGCCTAGCAAGCCGAGGTTGCCCAGCAGGACGCCCAGTAGCAGTTCGCCCAGGACAGCGGGAAAACCTACCCGCTGCGCCAGCGGCGCGAACATCCGTGCCGACATCAGAATCAGCGCCAGCCAGACAAGGTTTTCGCCGACGACGCCCCCGCCCGCCGCCATGGTGGTCAGCGGAAAACAGAATAGCAATAAGGCGGCTGGGTACTTCACAGTGATTGCTTTGTTTGGCAAACCGGCTCCATTCGGTGGTACGAGATAAGCTGAAGATTCCTGATGCCAGCCAACCACTAGGGCAGGCAATGGCGCTGGGAGCGCTCGACAACATCAGAGCCTAATGGCTCTTTGTGGTATGAAAACTCTTGAGACACGATAAGGCGAGGATATGCCCAGACTGACGACTGACGGACAACTACGACGATGCCTCCTGTTCCAACCGCACGATGAGTGTGCGGGCGTGTTCGAGAAACAATGCGCGCTGGGATTTCGCGATAGGCTCGCCGGGCAGGAACTTCTCGCTCAAAGGGTTAACGAACTTGCCGCCATGCTTCACGCGATAGTCTAGATGCGGACCGGTAGAAATCCCGGTCGAGCCGACGTACCCGATCACTTGTTTCTTTCCGACGTGCTCGCCGCGGCGTATGCCGCGTCCAATGCGCGACAGGTGGTTGTAATAAGTCTCATAGCCGGCGCGATGTCGCAACCGCAGCTGGATGCCGTTGCCGCGGTTGCGACCGGCGAATAAAACGACGCCGTTGGCCACGGCCCATACTGGCGTTCCGGTCGGCGCGGCGTAATCGATCGCCAAATGGGGACGGGTGCCGCCGAGGATCGGGTGCGGACGTCGGTAGGTAAAGCCGGAGCTGATGCGTGTGAACTGCAGCGGCGAGCGGAGGAACATCTTTTTCAACGAGTGGCCGTCAGGGTCGTAATACGCAAACCGGTCAGAAGCGTGGCCAGGGGCTGCAAAGCCGATGCCGGTCAGGGTCTGGCCGTCGCTTACGTATTGGGCGGCGAGAATGCGACCGAAATCGATCGGCACGCCGTCTGCGTAGCGCGTTTCGACCAACAAACGAAAGCGGTCACCGGGACGCGTATCGGCAGTAAAGTCAAACTCGGACTCGAAGATCTGCACGAGATCGAGCAGCACCGGCGGTGCCACGCCACCGCTTTCCACTGCGTCCCACAGCGAGTCTCGTACTTCGCCCTGGCGTAATTCAATGCGCACTTCGGGTTCAATCTCGGTGCGGTCGGCCCACCACTCGCCATCGCTGTCGTTAACCTCGAAACGCACCCACGCACTTGGCGCATACGCGAGCATCACCGGGCGGCCGTCGGCAGCACGCGTCAACTCCAATTCGTCGCCTGGGCGCACGCGTCGCAGATCGGCGCCGGCCGTGCGCAAAGCGCCAGTCATCGCGTGCGCGGTTGCCGACGGCACGTCGTGCCGCAACAGCGCGGCAACAAGGGTGTCGCGGTTTTTCAGTTTGATCGTATCCGTCTGCAGCGTTGGTGGGGCCGCCGTGGTCGCCGGCTCGACGGTAGAAACTTCAGGTGATGGCACTTCGGGTGCATGATCCGGCCAAACGAGCCAGCCGAGCAGTGCGGCGATTACAGTGAAACCGATGGCGGTAAGAGTCAGAGCACCATGTTTGCGTATCATAATTTGTTGCTTCCTTTCATTGAGCGATGCTCATGCTGGCGCGCCGCACGGTCAAGTTCGTAGATGAACCGACGCCGCGACAACTGGATAATCGCAGCCTCGGCAAAGTGCGTTAAGCCGCGCCAGCATTTGGCGTGCATCGCACTCGATCAACGGCACGCCAAAGGATGTGAAATTCAGCGGCATTCCCCAGACTGGATCTCCGAGCATAACGAGGCAGTTTATGCGGGGTTTCGTACAGAAGGAACCGCAATAACCCGTCTGAATTACGCCATACTCCCCGCTTTGGGTAACATGAGCAATCGCATCTGACGAGAGGATGTCGCGTACGGCCAATGCAAGCTGGCAGGCGTGACCCAAAACGCGGTGAGAGACCGAATGAGTTGGTCTGCCTACGCTGCGGCAAACGCGCGCATAGCGGCTTACGCTTCGGAGGACAGCCGCTGTGGCAAGGTGCGAACTGTCGCAATTAAACCCGTCACGCACTGAGCCGCTGAAGTGCAATGGGTTATGGAAGGTATTCACGCGGCGGCTCATTTCTCCAACGACCCGGCACGACTCCGATAAAGGTTTTTAACGACTGGGGTTGGCCCTCAAACAGCGCTGAGTAATACACCGCGTTGCTCATGACTTTCTTCACGTAGTCGCGCGTTTCGTCGAAGGGGATAGTTTCGATATAGATGGCGCCCTCCAAGGGACCGGCATCGCGCCAGCGGCGCGCGCGTCCCGGGCCCGCGTTGTAGGCGGCCGAAGCCAAAACGAGGTTGTCGTCCAGATTCTCCAGCACCATCTTCAGGTAATTTGTGCCCAGCGTGACGTTCATGCCCATGTCGTTCACCCGCGATGCATGATAGCTTTTCAGTCCCAGCTTGCGCGCCACCCACTTGGCGGTCCTGGGCATGATTTGCATCAGTCCGCTGGCACCCGCCGATGACTTGGCGTTCATGACGAAGCGGCTCTCTTGGCGCATCAGGCCATATACCCAGGCCCGGTCCAAGCTCAGTTCTCGCGCCTTGGGTTCCACGTGATTCAGGAAGGGCGTCGGATAGCGCAGCGAGAAATCATGCTCGGTCACGGTGCGGTCGGCAGCCGTGATGGCACGATCAAAAATGGAGGCTTGGTTGGCGACCTCTGCGGCGGCCAGCAGTTGGCGATCGTCGAGCCCGCGCAAGGCCCAGTTCCACTCGCGCACGCCTTCGATGCGCATGTCGAGACGAAACAGAGCCAGTGCGCGGCGGATGCCCGGATCGGTTTCGGTCGCCTTGATCTCCGCGTCGGTCAATTCCGCCGGAGGGGGCGGAACATTGGTGGTGATACCCAGTTCGGCGTCGGCCAGCTTCCCGTAGAAACTGGTCTCGCCACTGATGCGCCGGTAGAGCTTTTCCGCCCGCTCACCCTGCCCTAAAGCCGCATGCGCGCGGCCGGACCAATATACCCACGCCGGCATGGCAGCCAGGCTTTTGGGCATACCATTGATAATGGTTCGCACTGATTTCCAATCTTGGGCGCGCAATGCCGCCCGCGCCTTCCACTCGATCTGGACGTCGGTCAGCTTTGTCTTCTTCGCCCGCCGAAACCAGGCGTTCGCCTCGGGCAGATGGTCCATCGCCGCCTGCCAGCCGAGCTGACCGTAGACGTAGGACCGTTCCGAGGCGGAGAACGGCCGCTTGATCGTTTCCCAGCGCTCGGCCGCGGCACGCGGATCGCTACTCGCCAGACGCGCAACTGCGAACATGTGAAGTTCACGCCCGACACGCGTGCCGGCGTAACTCTTCCGCAGGAAGGCCAGATACTTCTTCGGTTTTTCTGCCGCCAGTAAG
>JBASWL010000165.1:0-2927 GCA_049276455.1 Georgfuchsia sp.
TCACTTGGCTTTCTCCATGACGCCTCTGATTCGCTCAAGTTCTTCTACAACGGGGTCTCGTTCCCCTTCGCTACCGATGTATGGCCGCAGGTCGATTCGGTTCACTTCAGTGACCGACTTCCCCAGAAACTCATAAGTGGCAGTAACGCTGAACTGCGTAGGGCAAGCACCGGGCTGCGTGCCTTCACCGAAGATTACAAAGCCCTGAGCAAGCGCAAAGATTAGTTCCATTCCCGGCGCGAAACTATCGATTGGCGTGGAAAAGGCACTGATGGTTCTGAGATTCCTCTCAGGACGATTTACTTCGCCGAACGAAAAGAAATCGCGATCGAGCGAGAGGTGAAGATTTTGTGCCGCCACTTTCCCTATGTTGCTCACACGGAGATAGAGAAGCGTGGTGTGAGGACGAATGAATGGTGCCACCGTAACGTATGGACGCAACATTGCTTCAGATTGGTCGCGCATCGCTTCCACAGATGCCTCACTTGCTTTCGCCATCCTGAGAGTTAAGTAGGCGTAGATGGCGGTAATGAATGCAAGGATTGCTGTAAGGTACTCGATCACCATGCGGCTATCTCCTGTGATGCCCAAGGTGAAATGGGCAGCAAATTCGCAGGGTTTCGCAGACGGCTTGCTGCATAACCTGGAACACACGTCAAACAAATTATGTTTTGATCAATGGGTTCAGCAAGCTGGCTGGTTATTGGGTCCACTGAATTCTTCCTCAAACCCTGCATGGAGAAAATTCCAGCACGCATACTACTCCATGCTGAATGACTGTTATGAGGATCGCCAGAGACTGGCTGCATTTGGCCGGCAAGACTCAATAACCACTGGCAGCTACCCGGCATCGAAATTCAGTGGCAGTAGTTCGGCGGCGAACTTGTAGGGATCAGTGAGTGCTCGGTGCCCTAAGCGGACCTGGCGACTGCTCCATTGCGGCCGTTCGAACGTCGAAGGTCAGGGACGCTGAGCGCCGGGTTAGCCCGAATGGACATGACACTCCCCCGTTTGCGAATTGGTTCTATTGCTCATGAACTGCCAAATGCTGTGATCGAAATAGGCTTGATCAATGGAAAGAATGTCGGCAGCCCCGTTAACTATGGTTTGAGCATCGAGATAGCCGCAGGGCGCCAGACCAGCTAACCCAAGGAAGTTTAGAAGATGCCGGTCAATAGCACAGGTGGATACGCCAACCAGGATTTTGAAATAGTCGATAGTCTTGGGGCCGACTCCTTTGATGGAGCGAAGTTTCAGCAAGTTCGCCTCTTTCGCCAACCACGCTCGTAGGTCAGCTTCGACTTCAATTCCTTCAGCCGCGAACAGTTCAAGAACCTGACTGAGGCGTTCAGCACGGTCTTCGCCGCGCCAGTCGAGGAATTCCGTTGCCGGAACTACTTTCAATAAGTGCAACACGGAACTTGTTGTACGTGCCTCGGGATATTGGGCAAGGATTCGATTCACTCTCGGCTTTACGTGAGTCGAGTATTTGTTGTTTGCCTGAAGAATAGCATCAGCGACAGTTGCGCCAATGTGGTCGTAGTTGCCGTCAATCGTTTTATAGAATTTGAAGCTCGGCAGTGACCGGACGTAACGGACCAGCTTTTCGGGATCGGACAATGTCATAGTGGCTCTCAATGTGGGTAGCGCTTTAGTTTATAGTCTAGAAGACGTTGCGTCGAAGAAACCACGATAGATCTCGGCGAGAGAATAGTTCTTACGCTTGAGTTTCGCGAGACTTTCCATGACGGTAATCCTTCTTGCATTGTCTCCTTCGCACAACCTCAATAACAACGCATCGACTTCCGTTCCTGAAAGTTCGCGCACCTTGATTCTGGCAAAACAGCGTCCAGGGCGAATCAACGCATCGTCTATGTCTCTGAGATTTGGCAGGTTGGTCGAAAAAATGATCTTTCGCCCCTGGGAGCGTATAAGTCCGTCGGAAATGCCGAGGAAACGATGTAGGTTGTCGTTGCCGTCTGCTCGTGGCCGCAACAGGTAGTCTGCGTCCTCGAGAACGAATATATCGTGCAGGCCATTGACGAATCTTCGGAAAATATCATCGCTTTCAAGAATCCTGCAGTCTGTGGTGTAAAGCGCCTTCGTGGGGGTACCTTTTCGGCGCGACATTTGCGCCAGAATTGATCGAATCAGACGGGTCTTGCCATTGCCTGGGTTACCCTGGACTACCAAAACGGCCTCCGGCGCATCCAGATAGGCCTCGATAAATTTGCTAACACCCTGCTTTATGTCTGGATATGCCTCGTCATGTAATACATCATCGGCGATCTCTTGAAGAATCACCTGTTTGATTCCATCGGTCGCACTAAGATAATTCCACGATAGGGCGAACATGTTCTGAGTGAGTCGGATGTGTTCACTGCACGCAAGAATGGCTGCCTTGGCCGATTCCGCCCGTTCAACGCTATCGGCCCAGAGCTCGAATGAGCAAAAGCAATGCTTGTGCTTTGGCTCACCATTGGCTTCAATGAACAGGCCTTCGCCGTGCAGTATCAGGTTCCCCCCTTCGAGCCGCAGTGCGCCCCACCCTAAGTTCAAAGCAAAATCGTCGAAACAGCGTTCCAAGTCTCCTATGACAGAGAACTCTAGTCTGCGAAAGATGGGAAGGGCAGCTGGGAGCGCCGGCAGAGCAGAAATAAAACCGGCGCGCAACAGCTGCTGCGCAAAGCCATAATTTTCAATATTCGCCACAATATTGAGTTGTTTTGAATTGGCTTGGCTGGAGTGGTTCATCGTGCTCTCCTAAAGAAAGACCTCAGTATGCCGAGACTGAGGCTCACTAGATGAGCTAGTACCACTATGCGAATTGGAAGGCAACCGCGACTGACCGGACCTGGCCGACTGTACTCAGTCACCACCGTCAGCTTCGGATCATCCAATTCTCATTGCACCTGCTCATCAATATC
>JBASWL010000166.1:0-1616 GCA_049276455.1 Georgfuchsia sp.
GTCTGGCACCGCTGGGCGAACTCATTGCGCTGGATTTCGATAGCGTTGGTCTGTGTGGCAACTTTGCCGACCTGGAAGGGCTTGCTGCGACAGTACGTCAGGTAGCACCCGATGTGATCGTGAATGCAGCGGCGCATACCGCTGTGGATAAGGCCGAATCAGAACCAGAACTGGCGCGTACTCTCAATGCGCTGGCGCCCGGCGTATTGGCGACTGAAGCGCAAAAGCTCGGCGCTTGGCTGGTGCATTACTCGACCGACTATGTCTTTGACGGCAGTGGTTCTTTGCCCTGGCGAGAGACAGATAAGCCTAATCCTCTGAGCGTTTATGGACGGACTAAGCTGGAGGGTGAAGTGGCGGTGGCCAGGAGCGAGCGGCACCTTATTTTTAGAACGAGCTGGGTCTATGCAGCGCGCGGCGGGAATTTCGCCAAGACGATCTTGCGCCTGGCGCGGGAACGCGACCGGCTCACCGTGATTGACGACCAGGTTGGTGTGCCTACCGGGGCCGAATTGCTGGCCGACATCACGGCACACGCCATTCGTACCGTGCAATGCCGTCCAGAGCTGGCTGGCCTTTACCATCTGACCGCAGGCGGTGAGACGAGCTGGCATGGTTATGCCAGTCACGTGATCGAATATGCGCGAAAGAATGGAAAAGACGGCGTCAATAATATACGGGTAGCGCCTGGTGCCGTTCTGCCGATCCCGACAACGGAATATCCGTTACCTGCTCCAAGGCCACTGAATTCCAGGTTGGATACTTCCAAAATTCGGAATACTTTCGGGGTGACGCTGCCGGATTGGCGGCAGGGTGTGGATAGAATGCTGAACGAATGCTTGGAACTGGATTAGAGGGGCGACTGGCCGCAAGGGCACCCTCCTCGCGGGTGGCTCGATGGCTGGCTTTGCCGTCAGTACGGTATGCTGAAATAGCGGGCTTGGTCCTATCTTTAAATTAGCCATGGCAAGCGATGTTGTGGGCTCGCTAACAATCAAGTAGATGACCGACCCAGCTGCACTCACGGTTCGGTAAAACCAAAACAAAAAACTGATTTATGAAAATCACTGTTGTCGGAACCGGCTACGTCGGTCTAGTGTCCGGAACTTGTCTCGCCGATGTCGGTTATGACGTTCTCTGTCTTGATGTCGATGCGGACAAGATCCACCTCCTCAATGAGGGCGGCATTCCTATCTACGAGCCTGGTCTCGAATCCATGGTGAAAAGGAACGTCGCCGCTGGCCGGTTGCGTTTTACTACCAATGTCGAGGAAGCGGTCTCGCACGGCGTCATACAGTTCATTGCCGTTGGTACGCCACCCGACGGGGACGGCTCTGCCGATCTTCAATATGTCGTTGCAGCTGCGCGCAACATCGGCCGGCACATGACCGACTACAAGGTCGTAGTCGACAAGAGTACGGTGCCTGTTGGCACAGCGGATAAGGTTCGTGCTGCCATCGCGGAAGAAATAAAGGCCAGGAATGCCTTGATCGATTACAGCGTCGTATCCAACCCCGAGTTCCTCAAGGAAGGAGGCGCCGTTGAAGACTTCATGAAGCCCGACCGCATCGTCATTGGTGCCGAAGACCCGCGTGCCATAAGTCTCATGCGAGAAC
>JBASWL010000167.1:0-3032 GCA_049276455.1 Georgfuchsia sp.
CTGAACTGAGCTACCAGCAGAATGGCTTGATGTTCGGCAATCGCCTGATCCGCGAGACCGGCAACGTGGTGTTCCAGGACCCGGCGTTCCGCACCGACCTCATCAACTTCATCCACAATTGCACCAGTTATGATCTGATCGACGGCAGCCTCGATCCGGCTACCTTCTCCGCATCCGACGATGTCTGGCCGCTAATGGCATCGCCCAACCCGGCACGGTTCAGCACGCTGACCACGGCGGGCGGCAGCGTTGGCATTGATACCTGTCCCAATGTCTATCTGAGTCTCAATGGCCGCCTGCCGGCCCAGATCACCCGCATCCAGGGACGCCTGGCCTTCCAGCTCAATCCGACGCTGCCCGGTACCGCTGCCGCAGCCGTCATCGCCGGACAAATCCAGCAGGCCTATCTCAAGAACAGCATCGCCAGTGCCGCCGCCACTGCCGCCGACATCATCCGCCAGAACGCGGTACTCAATGCGATTGAAGACACCAGTAAGATCGTCGGGCAGAAGGTAAATGATCCGGCAGCGATGGTGCTGGCGGTCGGCCGGGCCCAAGCGGTGGCGCAGCAAAACGCGACCTGGCTCAACTATGGCAAAGTGGCTGAACAAGCACTGCCGGTTTTTCGGAACGTGATTGAAGCGGTGACCTATGCGATGTTTCCATTGTTCGTGCTGTTGCTCCTGCTCACCAGTGGACGCGAGACGATGCTGGCGTTCAAGGGCTATGCGGCCGTGCTGATTTGGATTCAACTCTGGCCGCCGCTGTATGCAATCCTGAACTACATGGCCTCGATCTATGCGGCATACGATCTTGCGGCAGCGGCAGACCTGGGGACCGGTACCAAGGCACTTGCGCTGCAAACCGCCTCGACGATTTATTCCCGCGCGATTTCCGGTGAAGCCGTTGTGGGCTATCTTGCCATCAGCATTCCGTTCATTGCCTGGGCGGCGCTCAAGCGTATGGAAAACGTCGGGACGGCGTTGGTCGGTGGTTTGTCCGGTTTGCAGGCGATGATCTCGGGCGGCACCTCGGCAGCCACGGTCGGCAACGTCTCCATGGGGAACGTCGGGATGGACCAGATGCAACTGGCGCCCAACCGCACCTCGGCCTTCATGGGTAGTTGGCAAAACGATCTCTCCGGAAACACATTTTCGTCGAACGCACTGACCGGGCGTACCGCCGTCAGCTTGTTACGCAATCAAGGGTTCGCATCGCGGGTGGTGTCGATGCGCGTGTCCGAGCAGGATGTGACCCAGGCCAGCCAACAAGCAGACGCCGCTCGTGGCGAAGCGGTCGCTGCCAGCACTGAGCACTCAGCCATTTTGTCGGAAGCGTTTTCTCACGGATTGACCAAACTGCGCTCATCGCGCAACAGCAGCGGTTCCACCTCCAGCAGTTTCGAGCAGACGGGCGAAACGCTGAACAGACTGGATCAGATTTCAAAAAGCGTCGCCCAAAGCACTGGACTATCGCAGTCCCAAGTAGCCACTATCGCATTCGGTGCTGCTGCTCACCTTGGACTAAACGCAGGTCCCGCAGGAGGACGCCTGAACGCCAGTGCTGACAAGACCTATCTGTCTGGCTTATCAACCCAGGAACAAAAGGTCTTGGGCAGCATGAGCAGCGAACAGTTGGCTGAGTTCAAACAGTTCGGCGATCGAGTATCCCGTGACACCAGTTTTATGAGCGTGGTCGCCAACGACTCCCGTGAAGCACGGGATATGACTGCCCGGCTTGCGGCAACAAATGCACGATCAGCGCGCGCCGAAGCGAGCCTCTCCGAACGTACGGCCTTCGCTGAACGTGTGTCCGCAGCCCATGAGAAGGGAGAAACCATTTCCATTGACATCGCTCAGGATCCACACAATCTGGAAATGTTCACACGCTACGCCGAGCAGTACGGCGGCGACAGCGCGGCGGCACACGCCTTGATGGAATCGGAATTGGCGCGGCAATCCCTTCGACCGAATCGGGTGTTCTCAGACGGGACTGCGCTGCCTATTTCCTTCGGAGACATACGGGAACGACATGTGCAACAACAAGACAATGCTGCGCTAACGCCCGACATCGATGGTCTCAACCGATCCAACCGGGAGCAGACTTCAGGGTTTGGGAACGCTGCACCGACCCGTCGAACAGTCCCCTCCGTATCGCCCGTTCGCAATGAAATACGAGCCCATGGCAATCAAATACGCTCAGAGGGGGCATCAAGCCGTGCCGGTTTCGACGACAAGGCTGAGATCATCAAAACCGATGATGGAACGCTTGCTTCGAATAAATCACTGCTGGTGCAATCGGGCAAACAAGTTGGCAAGGATGCCGAAGCGTCAGTTGACAATGTAAAAGATGCCGTAAAAGATTTGTTACGAAAGTAGTTAGAGTTAGCCGAGTCGGTCAGGATCGAACATGTGCTTGTCTGGCAAAGCCTCAGACGGTTTCATGAACGGGGGATGGCCCTTATCGCGCCAGTAATTTGCAGCCAAGTCTTTCGGCGTAGTGCCCACTCCGGGGAGAGGGGTCTCGTCCCATTCGAGAGGCCGCCGCCCCTTCCTGCCGATACCAGCCAGAGCCCCTCCAACGGGCGCTCCGAAAAGCGCACCGACGCCCATCATCACAAGGCGGGTTGCCCAATCTGCTTTTGTAGCAGAGAACAAGCCGATCAGCGCGCCCAGCGCGATAAATCCGATGAAAATAAGTTTTCGCATTTGTTCGCCTCTCCTGCGTGACATGCTACACGCCAACATGGTTTCAGCAACCAAGCACGTTTTCGCACAAACAGGCAGGAAGGTCTGCTAAAAACGAACCGTAATTCTGAGGGGTTTCCTCCCTTGCCAAGAAAAGACGACTGCCCCTATCGTTTCCTTGGTCTTGAAATCTGACCCACTACAAGTCTCAAAAAATGATTCATGACATCCCATATCGGCAAGTGAAATCCCATTCATAGCCGGGGTACAGACGGGGGTAGAAAGCAAAAACGGGCCAAAAAGGCCCGTGGTTACTTGTTTCTTGGCGGAGACGCAGTATTTACG
>JBASWL010000168.1:0-1785 GCA_049276455.1 Georgfuchsia sp.
GGAATATCCCGTCCGCCGATCATAAGCAACTCGCTATATCCTCAGGAGACGCAGTGTCAAACCAGAAATCACTGTTCCTGCCGGTACTCCTTGATCGTCTCACCGACGACTCTCCCACTCTCTCATCCGAAGTGAGGCGATATGGATTCAACCGGAAGGAATATTACAACGCCGTGTTGCGGGATATCTCCTGGCTTCTGAACACAACTCAAATTACACCATCGTTGGACGCCCCCCTTCCGGTTCGCATCAGAAACAGCACTATCAACTATGGACTGGTTTCCACCTCTGGACGGTGTTTCAGCGACTTGGATTTGCCGTTGATCGCAGCAGCAATCAAAGAGGCCATCGAGACATTTGAACCGCGTGTACTTCCGGATTCCATCGTCGTGAAACCCTATCGATCTACCTCTTCCGAGTCACACAATCGGGCGCTCTTCGAGATATCGGCAAAGCTCTGGTTCGAACCGGCGCCGATTGATCTCCTCGTTCGCACTGAGTTTGATATCGAGTCTGGGCATACAACCATTATCAGCCATGCGGACAATCCCAATCGGGGTGGGTAATCCTTAGTGGCCGCGCGCTTCGCCCCAGATGATCTTGTGCAACTGCATCTGCAGACGTACGTTGAGTCCGTCGCGCAGTATCCATTCGGCCAGCAGTGCCGGGTCGAGTTTACCGGGCACTGGTGAGAAGGTCACTGGGCAACGTTCGGCCAGGTGCCGTGCCACCACGGCTGACTTTGCCCATTCGTAGTCGGCCTCGGAGGCGAGCACGAGTTTGAGTTCATCGCTATGTGTCAGGTGGTCGAGGTTCGACCAGAGGTTGCGGTCCGATTCACCGGAATCCGGTGCTTTGAGATCGACGATGGAGGAAACCCGTTCATCGACTTCGGCAATATCGAGCGCGCCGCTGGTTTCCAGTGAGACGGAATAGCCAGCATCGCATAGTGCTGTCAGGAGCGTCAGGCTGGGTTTCTGGGCCAGGGGTTCGCCGCCGGTGACGCAGATGATGTTGCAGCCGATGGCTTCTACGCGGTCGAGAATGCCGGTGACGGTCATGGCGTCGCCGCCGGCAAACGCATACTCGGTATCGCACCAGACGCAGCGTAGCGGGCAGCCGGTCAGGCGGATAAAGGTGGTGGGCAGGCCCACGCGGGTGGACTCGCCCTGAATTGAATGAAAGATTTCATTGACGCGCAAAGTCGCGTCGCCCGCTGCCACGGCTATCTTTTCTTCAGGCGCTGTTTGGCAGTTTGGGCGGCGGAAGATGCCGGGTACAGGGCCACCAAGGTTCGTAGCACTTTCTTCGCGCCGTTGGCGTCGCCGGCTTCGAAGAGCGCATTGCCTTGAGCGAGCAGGGCATCTGCCGCTTTCGGGTCATTGGGCCAGGTGTCGGCCACCTTGGCGAACATTTCGGCCGCCTTGTTGAACTCCCGCATCTGATAATGGCTGGATGCCGCCCAGTAATGGGCGTTCGGGAGCAAGCTGCTGTTTGGATACGCGTTGATGAAGGCCAGGAACGCCGCGCTGGCTTCCTTGTACTTGGCGGCCTTGAAGGTGCCGAGAGCAGCTTCGTAGTCTCGGCCTTCCTGGGCGGGATCGACCTTTGGCGTTTCCGCTTGAGAAGTTTCGGCGGCGCTTTCCAGCTTGCGCAGACGGGTATCGAGATCGACGTAGAAGTCACGTTGCCGCTTCTGCGTCGTTTCGATGTCATTGAGAACCACCTCCATCTGGCCGCGAATACGGGCCAGATCGGCTTTCAGTGCTTCAGACTGATTGACGA
>JBASWL010000169.1:0-2183 GCA_049276455.1 Georgfuchsia sp.
GAGGGAGACCTTTTCGCCCTGATAGCCTTGGCGCTGTGAACCTTGAAACAGCTTTGACGGGTCTTCCTTGAGCGGCTTGACCTCCACTACGAACTGGCTGTCACTTTGATATGCCGTATGCTCCCAAAGGCCTTGCGCGGCAATCGTCACCCGCACATTTTCCCCTTGCCGACTTGTGGCAACCGAAGTGACTGGAGTCGCGAAATCGGTAACATCGAGCCGTCGCCGGAGATCCTCGGTAATCTGGACATTCTGCAATTCGACTACGATATTTGATCCTTGCAAGCGTACATCAACAGCCGTATTCGGATCGGATAAATCCAATGTTACCAATCCCTCGCCGCCTTTGCCGCGACGGAATTTCATATCACGCACGGCACGAGGCTCAGCCACGGCCACAGCCTTGGCATCACCCGCAGCAAAGTGCTGGACACCCGACTTTGCTGCTTCGCCGACAGGAGCGGGGGCAAGGGTAACCACGAATGAATTGCCGTCTTGCTGAGTTTGGTAGGTGCCCGCCTTCTTGAGATTCAGGACTAGACGTGTCCGATCACCAACCTGCACGATGTTGATGCTACGCAGATCGCCTTCGTTGACCTGCTGGACGGAGCGCCCCAAACTATTAGCAGTTCCTGCAAAATCAAAAACCACTCGCGCTGGACTTGCGACGCTGAAGCTAGATGGTGCCTTCGTTAGCGCCTGCTTCAGATCCACTTTAATGACGGTGCTACCCGCCTGCTGAGCAACGACGAGGGCATTAATACTGTTTGTTGCCGCAGACTCCGCACTTTCCACAGACGAAGTACCCGACTCTGTAGATTGCGAATACGCGCTACTAGACAGCGTCAACACTGCCAAGACCGGGGCCAACAACCCAAATTTACGGGCATTCATTTTCTCGTCTCCTTCTGCGGCTGAACATTTTCCTGCAACTGTAGGGTGGCGATCCGCTCCACCCAGTCTGCCGTCTGGCCGCTGGGATCTTGGACCAATTCCTTGATATCGACCTGCGAATCGGTAATTGACGTAATCACGCCGAAACTCTGTCCCATATGGGTTCCCGGGCGTACTTGGTACACGGTTCGATCAACCTCGATTAGCGCGTGTAAAACCTTGGCCTTTCTAACCACGCCAACCATCTTTAGGCTTTCTAGTGGATAGGCTTCAAGCGGTTCCTTGGGCCTATCAAAGTCCGGCTGAATACCCCCACCGCCCGTTCGTTTTTCAGGCACCACCTTGTCTGGGCTGAACGGCTCTGGTAAATCTCCCGCATCGTAGGAGACAATAGGGAAAGCCTTGATTTCGGGGATAGGCTGAACCCGGCCATGCATATCCTTGGATGCGTCGGCCATCCATTCCTTGATATCCTGATGCTCGTCACCAGCGCAGGCTGCCAACAATGTCACCGCAAAAAAGATTAGGGCTGGGGTGCGCATACTATTTCTTCCCTCCCTTTGCCTTGTCCTTGGCGGCCTTTTCTCTCCGCTGGCGGGCGATCTCTTCCTCATCAAGGTAGCGGAACGTTTTTGCAACTGCAGACATAGCCAAACCGCCATCCTTCGCGACCGTCACGTCTATGTCATTAAGTGTCACAATTCTAGGAAGTTTTGCGATATCGCCAGTAAACGCGCCAAGATCATGGTAAGAACCCCCGATCTTGATTGTAATCGGCAATTCAGCGTAGAAGTCCTTCAGCAATTCCGAGCCGGGCTTGAAAAGCTCGAATTGGAGGCCGCGGCCCAAACCCGCCTGGTTGATATCAACCAGTAAAGACTCCATTTCGGATGCGTTCGGCAACTGCTTCAGCAATGCACCAAACGAGCGGTTTATCTCGACGAGCTGCTTCTGATATTCCTCAAGGTTAACCGCTTGGGCTTTCTTTGTCCGCCACTCTTCCTTGAGAGTAACCTCCTGCTGGGTCATAGTCCCTAGTTCTTCCATCTGGACTCGCCAGCCAAACCACCACCCAAGAAGCAGTGCCACCAAAAAGATACCCACGAGAATTATGAGCCGCGGTAATACCGGCCACAACCCAGGATCTTTAGGATCTAGGGTTCTGAAATCCTCAACCAAGGTTCTTATATCAACTGCCGGTAGTTGAGCTTTCTGCACGGTCGGGGCTTTCATCGCTTCTTACCCGCCTGGGAAGTAGATACACCGGATGACGTCGGGCCGCTTTCTGC
>JBASWL010000170.1:0-2432 GCA_049276455.1 Georgfuchsia sp.
GTCTGGTCGCGGTCCAGCACGGCGTAGCTAAGATCGTTCACATCCATGGTGATGCCGTAGCCCATGATGAGCATCAGGATCAGGCTGCCGAACAGCGCCATCACTAAACGCACCGGGTCACGCCGCAGTTCCAGCGCCTCACGCAGGGTATAGCTGAAGGCGCGCGCAAAATTGAAGCCGCGATGCCGCATCCGCGGGTGCGCCGATATGCCTTGAGACGCGGCAGAAACAGGCGCCCAGGTCGTGGTATCGGGTATATCCTCTGCATCGGCCGGGTCTGCATCCTTCAAATAAGCGATAAAAGCTTCTTCCAGCGTCCTGGCGCCGCGCTTTTTGACAATCTCCTCTGGCGCGTCGCTGGCCAGCACCTGCCCGTCATTCATTAGCGAAATGCGGTCGCAGCGCTCAGCCTCATTCATGAAGTGGGTCGAGATGAAGATTGTTACCTTGTCAGTGCGCGACAGATCGACAAGGAACTGCCAGAAGGCATCGCGTGCTACTGGATCAACACCCGAGGTCGGTTCGTCCAGGATCAGCAGTTCCGGTGCATGCACCAGCGCTACCGCCAGCGACAGGCGCTGGCGCATGCCGAGCGACAATTTGTCGGGCATGGCATCGGGCACGCCGTCCAGCCCAAAACGAGTCAAAAGTTCGCTTACCCGCGACGGGATTGCCGATTCTGGCACGCTGAACAGGCGCGCATGCAGCACCAGATTCTGCTCGACGCTGAGTTCGGAGTACAGCGAAAACGCCTGCGACATATAGCCGACACGCCGTCGCGTGGTGATGTCGCGCGCGTCCACTTTCTGTCCGAACAGCCAGGCTTCGCCCTCAGACGGTGGCAAGAGACCGGTGAGCATCTTCATGGTGGTGGTCTTGCCACAACCGTTGGAGCCGAGGAAGCCGAAAATCTCACCGCGGTGGATGCGGAAGTTGACGCGGTCGACCGCCGTGAAATCTCCGAAGCGCATGGTCAGGTCGCGCGCTTCGATGGCAACATTCTCGCCGTCGGCAAACGGCGGCACCACGACTGCCCGATGGCCGCGTTTTTTTTCTTCCGGCAGCAGTGCGATGAAGGCCGCTTCCAGCGTCGCAGTGCCGGTGCGTTCGTGCAGTTCTTTGGGCGATCCTGTGGTGAGAATCCGTCCCGCGTCCATCGCCACCAGCCAGTCGAAGCGTTCTGCCTCCTCCATGTAAGCGGTGGCGATCATCACGCTCATGCCCGGACGCGCTTCACGGATATGTGCAATCAGTGACCAGAATTGCTTGCGCGCCAGCGGATCGACCCCGGTGGTTGGTTCATCAAGAATCAGCATATCCGGGTCGTGGATCAGGGCGCAGCACAAGCCTAATTTCTGCTTCATCCCGCCTGACAGTTTGCCTGCCGGACGATCAAGGAAAGCATGGAGGCCCGTCGCTTTCGTCAGTTCGTCGATGCGCCGTCTGCGTTCAACCGCATTGTGGCCGAACAGGCGACCGAAGAATTGCAGATTGTCTTCGACCGACAGGGCCGGGTAGAGATTCTTGCCCAGACCTTGTGGCATGTAGGCAATGGCGGGGCATACCCGGTCGCGGTGGCGTCTTGATTGCATGTTGCCGCCAAGCACCTCCACAGTGCCTTGCTGCACCCTACGCGCGCCGGAAATCAAGGCCAGCAGACTGGACTTGCCGACGCCATCCGGGCCGATCAGCCCGACCATGCAGCCAGCGGGCACCG
Source organism: Georgfuchsia sp. (assembly GCA_049276455.1). GTDB lineage: Bacteria > Pseudomonadota > Gammaproteobacteria > Burkholderiales > Rhodocyclaceae > Georgfuchsia. The sequence continues at coordinate 1,718 of JBASWL010000170.1, forward strand.
CCAGATCAACGGCATCCAGCGCTATCGTCTTGGCATAGCGCAGGCTGACACCGGACAGGCGCGCGACCAGGCCACTTGGCGCGCCTGACATATTTACATGGGTGGTGCTGGATGTGGCAAGTGTCACTTAGCCGCCCTCACTCAGCGACCTTGATCTTGAGCGACTCAGGCCACTCGGCCTGCCGGTCCAGTTTGATCCAGGCCATGCCGGGCAGGCCGGTCTTGACCTGCTTCAGGTGTTTTTTCAGCAACTCTGGATCGATGCGGGCTTTCACCCGGAACATGAGCTTTTGTCGTTCAACCGCGGTTTCCACTGTTTTCGGCGTAAATTGCGCAACACTCGCGACGAACGACACTCGCGCGGGAACCACAGAGCCGGGCGCGGCATCCAGTACAAGACGCACCTCGCTGCCCAGCGCTACTTTTCCGGCCACCGTCTCGGGCAGGAAGAATGTCATATAGACATCGCTCAGATCCACCATATTGAGTACCTTGCCGCCGGCACCCAGCACTTCGCCAGGCTGGGCCACGCGATACTGTACGCGGCCATCGCGCGGCGCCTTGAGCTGGCTGTCCTTGATGTCCGCATCGATGCGCGCAATCGTCGCGGTGGCGGCCTCGATGGCGGCGCGTGCGCCTGTGACTTGTGACTTGCTTGCCACAATGGCCGCTGCGGCCGCTTTCGCCTGGGCTTCGGCCGCAGCCAATGCGGCTT
>JBASWL010000171.1:0-1817 GCA_049276455.1 Georgfuchsia sp.
GTCTATGTGTTCAAGGACGGCAAAATGGCGATGGAAGGCAAAAACGGTCACGCCTGGCGCATGGAAGAAGGCGCGGTGATGGAAACCAAGGATGGTCAAAAGATCATCATGCACGGCGACGAGGTCGTGCGATTGGAAAGATTGCTTCACAATGGGAATGAATATTAAAACAACTCATTTACTTTGTTAAGCGGCTCCTTCGGGGGCCGCCCGCCTTGTGGATTCCCGTTAATCTCAGGCCAAAGGCGTCACGATCTGCAATACCCGCTTTTGCTGCCGCAATGGTTTTGATACAGCGCCAGCGTTTACCGCACTTGGTCAATTTCTGACGCATCTCTTCAATTGGATCGATATACGCTCCCGTGGTAGCAGAAGGCTGTTTCAGACATTAATGTTCATGAAACGGCGACGTGTTCGCCATGACCACGTCAAGATACTGCCCGGCTGAGCGTGCCACGGTGATCGCTGCAATCTTGAGTTCTTTGCCGGTCTAGGGATTACGGTCGGTACGGGCGGCACGCTTGGATGACTTGAAGGTGCCGAAACCGACAGGGACAAAGGAGTCGCCCTTGGATACCGCCTTGACCACAAACAGTGGAGCAATCAGGTTGGCCACCGAGGCTAGGGAAAGTCCATTTATGATACTGCTCCGTCGATTAGTAAACGGGCTTTACCAGCGTTTGCCATGTCATAAGAAGTTGGACTTTTTCGTCTTCATGAACCCGGAAATCTTTTGATTTGATGTTCATCGCTATCCTTTCGGTCGTCGCCAAAACCAGTTCGTCAGCGGCATCACCCACAATGCCTGCGCGCCACCTTGCCGATGCTCATGCCTTGTACCAGGATCGAGAACACCACTACCGCGTAAGTCAGCGCCAACACCAGATTGCGCTCCGGGCCGTTTGGCAGCGAAAGTGCCAGTGCCACCGAAATACCGCCGCGCAATCCGCCCCAGGTAAGCAACTGCAACGCTCCCTGCGGCAACTTGAACACACGGGGCAAGAGGCCGATGGGTGCTCCGACCGATACCAGACGCGCCGCCAGAGTGATGGCAATAACGGCTGTGGCCGCAAGCGCCATGCTGGCCGAAAATTTGATCAGGATCACTTCCAGCCCGATCAACACGAACAGCACCGCGTTGAGGATCGAATCCAGCAGTTCCCAGAACATGTCCAGATGTTCGCGCGTCTTGTCCGACATTGCCAGTTCGCGGCCATGATTGCCGATGATCAGACCCACCACCACCATCGCCAGCGGGCCGGATACATGCAAGCGGCTCGCCAGTGCATATCCGCCGAGCACGGAGGCCAGCGTGATCAAGACCTCTTCTTGGTAACTATCGATGCTCTTCAGCATGCGATAGGTCACATAGCCGAGTACCAATCCGAACACAATCCCGCCGCCGCCTTCTTTCAGCAGCAAAATTGCGCCGTGCGTCGCGGTCGGCGCCTTGCCGCTGGCCACCATCGCCAGCATCAGCGTAAATAACACCACGCCAATGCCGTCGTTGAACAGCGACTCGCCGGCGATGACGATTTCAAGACTCTTCGGCGCGCCGGCCGATTTCAGTATCCCCATAACGGCAATTGGATCGGTCGGCGATATCAGTGCGCCGAAGATCAGGCAGTAAGATAACGGAAGCGCAATACCGATGTAAGACAGAATCACCCACAGACCCAACGCGACCAGTACAGTCGAGGCCAGCGTGCCGAAAACCGCCAATATGCCGACCTGCCATTTGTACGCTTTCAACTCACTCAAATCGACATGCAGCGCGCCGGCAAACAACAGTAGCGAGAGCATGCCCTGCATCAGTA
>JBASWL010000172.1:0-20138 GCA_049276455.1 Georgfuchsia sp.
GGCGGCTCCGAGGTCAGTTGCACGTTGGGTACGCGCACCGTGCCCGTCACTTCGACCCCAGCCTCGACAGCAAGGCCCTTGCGTTTCGCTGCGATATCGAGCGCGGGATTGTCGATCGGCCCATCGAACAGGAGACGTCCCCGGTCGATCTGGAGTCGCTGCCCGAACGCATAGTAGACGCCGCGTACGCTCGACAACACTCCGTGCGCTTCGAGCACGCCTGCTCGATTGGTCTTCAGGTTGATCTTGCCGCGCAAATCGGTATCGAGGCCCGCGCCCACGATGTGCAAACGCTTGCCGGCGTCCAGTGCCATATCCAGATCGAGCAGTGCGGTCTGAAACGATGCGCCCATGGTGGAACGCGCCGCCACCTTGGGTCTGCCGACCACGACGATGTCATCGGCGAGTGTTGGCGCCTTGGGCGCGTCGAATTCGAAGTGCCCTTCATCGGCGGTCAGCGTGCCACGCACGACAAGCTTTTTATCCGCGAGCGCCACAGTGCCGCTGCCATCGACTTTCAAGCGCATGTCAGGGCGGTTGAGCACACTCAAGTGCTCGGCGTGCCAAGCCAGGTGTGCTTCGCCGCTGTCGGCGCGCGCCATGGTGCCGGTCGCGCTGAGCGTGCCTTCATTCCCGTGTATCGAAAACTCGCGCAAGGTCAGCACCTTGTCGTCGAGATCCGCCCGCAGCGTGCCATCGTGCAACCGAACGCCATACTGCGGCGCTTCGATGCCAAGATTGGCGGCGGCGAGACTGCCGCCGAGTTGCGGCGTACCCAGCGTTCCGTTGCCGACGATGGTGATCGTCGCATTGCCGCGCAGCAGAGCCTGCGTGCCGATGAGCGAATCGAGCAGGCGCAGCGATGCAATATCGAACTTGCCGTCGAGCTTGAGGAGGCCTTCGCGCGACATTGACGTCGCGGTCGCGTGTGCGCGTCCGCTCAAGGTCTGCGCCAGCACTTCCAGTGTCGCATCGAGCGCACCGTTCGCCAGCCGCGCGTCGATGCCCAGGCGCTCGAGGCCGAGCGCAATCGCCGTCTCTCCCGGTGTCACGATGTCGCCCGATTCGCGCCGCAGGGTCAGCTGGCCGTTCAGAAGCGGTGCTGTCGTCACCGACCATGAGCCGCCGACGCGCAAGGTTGTATGCAATGCTGGCGTGCCGGCGAGTGCCAGCAGTGGCGCCACCGGAAAATTCGCGATTTCGCCACGCGTCTCGAATTTGCCGTCGCGCCACTCAAGCACAGCCAATGTGACGCGACCGCCGTCAACATTCACCTGCGCCGGGCCGGCGAAGTATCGCCCTAGCGCGTACGTCATCGGCATGGGCGCCAGCAATTGCATCGCATAGGTGCCGCTGTTCCGCAAGGATGCCAGCGTGCCCGACCAGCCGCGGGTTTTATCCCATGCACCCTCTACGCGTGCATCAAGGTCGACATCCTGGCCGCGTACGGTCATGGTTGCCGTGTGCTGCGCAAGCGTTCCGGCTGCATGCAGGTGCAGCGTTTCAATACGCATGTTCTGCTGCCAGCCAAGTCCAGTGCCTGAAATGTCGATATCCATCCGCGGCTGCTGTGCATCACCGTTCGCATGGCCCTTGGCGGTGAGTGCGCCCGCCATGCGTGGATCGAGCTGCGACAGTTGCGGCGCATCGAGTGCAAAAGCGAGCGTATCGCCGGTCCGGCCATGGCTGCCGTTGGCGTGCAGGGTGTTGGCGCCGGCAACGAGGTCGACTTTCATGTTGCGTACGCCTTGCGCTGTGAATTCTCCCGTCGCGTCGCCGGCAAGCCGCACGCCACGGAACAGGCTGTTGACCAGCGTCAGCGCGACATTGGCACGCCACTGCGGCTCCAGCGCGCCGCTGACGTTGAGGCGACCCGTGACTGCCGCCTGCGCATAATCGCCGATCGCGGCGGGATCGAGGCGATCGATCCGCGCCTGAATCCGATACGGCCGCGATCCGGCAAGGTTCAACTCGCCGCTGCCCAGCATCGTGCCGCTACCGGCCTGCACGCGGAATTCCTCAAGCGTAACGGCGTCGCCATTGCGGCTGCCGTTCATCGCAATGCGGATGCCGCGCTCGGCGACATCAATCCGCACTTTCTGCGTGACGCCTGCGAGTTCGGCCTTGATGGTGCCGTTCAGTCGGGTGGCTCGCAACGGGGCATGCAGCGCGCGCAGGTTGAGGGCGTGTACGACAAGATCGATCCGGCTTGCCTCCCGCCCCAGCTGCGCCTTGCCGTTCACCGTACCTCCTGCGCCCAGGTCCGCGGCAATGTCGGTCAGCTCGGCAGTGGTGGCGTCCTGCAGCGCATAGTTGGCGGACAAGCCAAGCAGTGGCAGCCGGTTCGCGGTGAGCGTGCCCGGCATGCTATTCCTGACCGTGACGCTACCCGTCGGCCAGCCGTTTGGCGCGATGGCGCCGGTAACATCGATCTCGATCGCCGATTCAGGAAGTTCCGGCATGAACGCTGCCGTGTTGATGTTTTCGCCATGCACGTGCGCTTCGCGTAGCCAGTTGGGGTCGAACGCGGCTATCCGCGCCTTCACCTCGACGACTGCGCCGTGTGCCATTCCGCGTGCTGCAACGTCGGTGGCCAGCAGGTCGCCGTTCAACGCAACTTGCGCGTTCCATGCGTCCGGCTGCTTGAGCTGTAACTGTCCTGAGAGCGCGAAAGGTCGTGTGGCCGCGATGCGCAGCTCGCCGGTCACGCGGCCCCATTCCGAATCGGCCATGAATTCGCGTAACGCGTGCCCCGTTTTCCCGCCCTGGTAGTCGAACGCGAGGTGGTTGATGAGGTGGTCCTTGAAGTGCACCTGGCCTATGCGTACCTGCCTGATGTCAATGTCAAACGGTAGTGCGAGCGACACCGGCAGCTGGGGCGGCTTGTCGGAGGGCGTTATATGGATATCCGCCACTGCGGCTTCGATCGCGACAATTTCCAGCCGGCCATGCAGCAGTGCGTTGCGCGAGAGTTCGAGTGCGACATCTTCGAGCATGACGTGCACATTCTCCTTCGAGTAAGTAACCCTGTGCACCTGCACGCGTCCGAGCAGCGAGCCGCTCACGCCTTCGAAGGACAGTGTGCCGCTTGATCGCTGCCCTGCCTCCGTGACCAGCCACTGTAGCGCCCTGGGGCTCGATGCCGTCCACCAGGCAGCCGCAATCAGCATTGCGAAAAGCAATGCGGCACCAAGTGCGAACCACCTGCGCCCGCGCCGCATCAGAACGCCAGTCCCGCGGAGAAGTGAACGCGGATCTCGCGCGTTTCCTCTCCGCGCGCTATGTCGAGCCGGAGCGGCCCGATCGGGCTTTTTATGCGGGCGCCGAAGCCATAACCGGTGGCGAACCTGAATCCGCCAAGTTGGTCCGCGGCATTGCCCGTATCAATGAAAGTGGCCAACCCCCAGGTGTCGGCAAACCAATGGGTGTATTCGGTACTAGCCAGCGCATAGTAGCGTCCGCCGACAACAGCGCTGCCCCTTTGCACGCCGAGACTTCCAAATGCGTACCCCCGCACCGTGGTGTCGCCGCCAGTGCGAAACAGCAGCGCCTGCGGGATGCCTTGCGCGCTGCGCGCGATAACGGCACCGAGTTCGCCGCGCAGTGCAATATCGTCGCGCAGGGTGAATGCATGGTACCAGGCGAGTTGTCCGACCACACGACTGAAAGACTTGGTTGACATGGTGGGTGCGCTGATTCCCAGGTGCAGTGCCGCCACCGCGCCGTTGTGAGGAAACAGGAGATCATCAGTGGTGCGGCGCGTGTATTCGTAGTGCGCGAAAAGTGCCCGTGCAAGATCCGGTGCGGCATTCTCGCGCTGCTGCTGCTCAAAGTAATATGACAAGCCGAAAGCCGGTTGCCGACGTTCGTCAATGCTGCGCCGCGTGGCGTCGATTACCTCGCCGCGGGTTATGAGGTTCTGGATATCGGTGCGCGTCACAGCAGCATCGAACGAGTCTGACCAGCCATCGCTGCGTGTGGGCAGATTCAACGTCGTGCCCAGTTGCTGCAACTTGCTCTCAAGCCGCAGTTCCGAACGCAAGCGCAAGGCTGAATCGAATACGTTGACGTCGCGCCAGCCTGCCGTTGCGCGGTACAGCGTGTCGGTACTGTAGCCAATCCCGGCTTCGAGCCGGCGCGTCGGCGCTTCGATCACCGAAACGCGAACCGGCGCGGCGTTGGCAAGATCGCGGTCGTCGTCGATGACGACCTGTGCACTGGCGAAATAATTTGTCGCGTTGAGTCGGCGCAGAAAGACTTCGACATCCTCGTACGTATAAGGATCGCCCGGTTTGAAGGGCACGAGATTCGTCACTGTTTGCTCCGGATATTTGGACAAACCCGACACCGTGACCGGGCCATAGGCAAACGCGGGGCCGGGGTCAAGTACCAGCACCAGATCGGCGGTACCCTTGGCGGGATCGACCGTGGCGCTACTCGCGGCAACCGTGGCGCCGACATAGCGTGTGCGTGCGAGCTCGGCCAACGCGCTGTTCTTTGCCGACTCCCATGCCGACTGGCGAAAGACCTTGCCCGGCGCAAGTGGCCACTGCGCGCGTACCCGCGCAATGGCTGCCGGATCCGGCTTGCCGCTCAGCGTTATCGAGACATTCGCTACCCGCACCGGCTCGCCAGGCTTCACCTGCAAGCGCACTGTGCGCATGCCTTGCCGCAGATCTTCGATCGTGATATCGACCCGCGCGTTGTAATAGCCTTCGGTCGCGGCTGCCTCGAGTGCCTGCGCGCGCGCATCGCGCACCAGCGACTGGAGCAGCGGCAGGGTCATTTTTTCGTAGGTTTGCCAATGCGAGATATCGAGCCCGCTCTGTAGCGTATCGCGCAACGGCGACGGGGCATCGACCACGAGCTGAAAACGGAATTCAGCCTCAGCGTCCGCAGCCGAGTCGTTCGCTACGGCGGCGCTTGCGGCAAAGAGCAGCAGCAAGCATGCAAACGCGTAATGAAATATCCTGATCGACATGTGCCTAACTGTCGCATGTTTTGCTGCCAAACATCCGTCGCTGCAATGATCCGACAAGAAGATATCGACTTTCCTCCATGTTTCGTTTCCCTGACAATCGGGATCAACCCTCGGCGCTTGCAAGATGAAACTTCGGGGAATGATCAATCAGCCCGGAATCAATAGCCTTTGTTAAACAGGGTGGCGCTGCATTTTGGACAAGGCGGGACATGCCCTGTTTTCCTGACCTGCACTTTCTGTCCGCACGCCTGGCAGGTCAACGTACCGGCGGAGGTCATCTCGCCAGTCCGGTAGGTAAGTGCCTCTTTTGTTTTGCCGCTCAGGGAACGCAGTGCATCGCCGGTATATTCCAAAATGCTGGTAAGCGAGGAAAGCGCCCCCGCACCCAGTCGGGACGGGTGAAGCTTCTCCCTGGCTTCGTCGCCAAGCAGTTGGGCATCGACGATGGTCTGGTCCAGATCACGGGCCAGATATCGTTTTAGCTCTTTCCCCTGTTCGAAGCTAAACTCCCCGAGTGCGGCCAACTGTTCATGGGCTTTTTCCAGCGCCACCGACATCGCCTCTTGTCCTCGTTCCTTTCCCGCCAGGTAGATTTCATTGAATTTGCTGGCGAGCTTGTCGTACTGCCGTGCTGGCTGGTCACTATCCTGATCGTTGTCGTTCATGGCCTATCCTTTCCAAACGTTGTGGGGAAGGGAGCACCGCAACACCTGATGTTGCGGCGTTCGTCGCTGAAACCTCCATGGGTTTTGGAACCATGTCAGATTAGACCGCTTTGGCAACTTACGGTTCAAATCTGTTGAATTGATGCAATGCGGAATTGCATGGTGCCTGCGCCATTTTTCGCATGCCGCCTTGAACATGAGGGCGAACCCGGAACACGAAAGCTATTATTCCGGTTACCGTAGTGGTGATCTGTACGCTACCGAACAGTACGTATGGAATTGCTCCTTCACACTGAATCACGAATGTCGTGAAATTTGAATAGATAGCCATTCGCGTTGCCTTGCTGCGGCTTAACTAACGGATAGCGCAGTCTGAAACGATGGATTCTCCCATCTATCGGCTTCGCCCATTGTTTTACAACGTCGAAGCATGATTGCCACTATCATCAATTCAACTTCACTACTCAATAACAACGTCCGGGATGAACTCACTTATCAATATGCATTGCGTTTTACACGATCTGGACCGGGTGCCGACCAATAGGCACGGATTGCCAAGGCAAGGCCGGTCAGATCATCGCGCCGTTGATGGAAATGATCTGTCCTGAAATGTAGGCCGCCTTGTCGGAGGCAAGAAAAGCAACGAGATCGGCTACTTCGTCGGGTCGGCCGGCGCGTTTCATTGGCACTAGTTTGTCGATGATGGAGGCATCAAAGGCCGCTTTGCTCATGGAGGTGTCGATGATGCCGGGGGCAATGGCATTGACGGTGATGCCGCGGCTCGCCAGTTCGATGGCGAGTGACTTGGTGGCCGCATGCAGGGCGCCCTTTGCCGCCGAATAATTCACCTGGCCGCGATTGCCGGTGATGGCGGCGATTGACGAGATGTTGATGATGCGGCCCCAGCGGGTACGCAGCATGGGCATGGTCAGTGGTTGGGTAACGTTGAAAAAACCGTTCAGCGAAACGTCAATCACGCTGTCCCATTGCTCGCCGTTCATGCCGGGAAACACGGCATCGGCGTGGATGCCGGCGTTGTTCACCAGAATCTGGATCGTCCCTGCGCCGAGCAGTTGTTCCAGTGCAGTGCGGGTCGCCTCGCGATCGGTGATGTCGAAAGCGACGGCGCGCGCGATACCGCCGGCAGCGACGATTTCGGCAGCGACCGCTTCTGCCTGTTGCAGGTTGCGATTGGCATGCACCAGCACGTGGCAGCCCTGGGCTGCTAGAGCATGGCAGATGGCGGATCCAAGGCCGCCGCTGCCGCCGGTAACGAGAGCGAGTTTCATAGCAGGTCTGCGTCCAGAACCACGGCTGCCCGGCCGCTCAGCAGCAATTGATCGGGACTGCGGACGTGAAATTGATAAAGCACGGTGTTGTCGTCGCCAGTAAGGCGCTCGGCGTCCACTTGCAGCGCGGCGTCAATCTGGTCCAGTCGTTCGTCGCCGAAGCTCACGTTTCGCACGCTGACCAGGTAGCCTTGATGCGGTGGCTGATCACTTGCCGCCAACAGGGCGCCGTGGATGGCCATGGCCTGCGCCGCGTATTCGATGCCGCAGGCGATGCCAAGGCGATTGCCGGAACGCAGTGGATTCGACGGGTCGCGATGGCTGCTGGCCGTGCAACGGATCCTTGTCGGCGACCAGGCGCTGACGGCATCGAGCAGACACATGCTGCCCTGATGCGGGATATGAGTGGCAATCCAGTCCCTGTCCAAGGGTGGCAGCGGTGCGGTCAGCATGGGTTGAGCGTTGCCTGCAATTGCAGCGGCGCCAGGTATTCCAGGCTGACGCAGCCCGACTGGCGAGCTGCCAGTACTTGCAGCAAGGGCAGTCCGCGTAGTGCAGGGATGGCGCAGCGCAGCGCTTCCAGTGTCGGATCAGCCAGCGTTGTCAGTGGCGCTTCATTCAGCTCGATTTCGATGCTGGCGATGCTGCGGGCAGACTGCGCCGGGCTCAGCAGCAGCGCAATGCCGCCAGCATCGGGCAGGGGGCGTTTGTCGTGCAGCGGGCCAGCGTACTCGGCGTCGTAGGCGATCAGCAGCACCGGCACCCGTTCGCAGCGGACCTGCGCCAGCGCTTCCAGCAGACCGGCGGCGAAGCTGGCGTCATAAGCGCAGATCACCTGGGAGGCCGGGGTAGCGCCGGTAGCGATGCCCCAGTACCCGGCGGCGGTGTTGTGCACCGAGTTGGTGAAGCGGGTCGGCGAGACCTGGTGATCCTCCGCGGCAAGGCATTCGCAGAGGACATGGCAGTTTTGGCCGTCGCCACTGGAAGACGAGAATACCGTTATCAGGATGGCGGCATCGGCCCCAGCGCTGTTGACGGCTTCGAGACCAACGCCCAGGGCCAGCTTGACCATGCGGCTGGCGCGGCGGCGTTCGGCCGGTGGCAGCACGGCCGGGGCGGGCAGCAGCGTCGGCGCTGCGATGTAGGGCGCATGACCGGCGAGTACTTGCATGCCCTGGGGCCAGTCGATGAAACCTGGGGCAAGCAGGCCGACCCCGTCGATCCAGGCTTCGATGCCGATGTCTTTGGCGGGACGGCTGCTCATGACGGACGTCCCAGAATCAGGCTGCAGTTGCTTCCGCCGAAACCGAAGGAATTGCTGAGCACATGTTTCAGCTCGCTGCGGCGCGGCGCCAGCAGATAGTCGAGAGACAGCGCTGGGTCGAGCTGGCGCGTGTTGCAGCTGCCCGGCATCAGGCTGTTGCGGAGGGCGAGTGCGGCAATAATGGTTTCCAGTGCGCCGGCTGCGCCGAGCGTGTGGCCGGTGGCGCCCTTGGTCGAACTGCAGGGCACGCGGGCGCCGAACAGATCGCCGACGGCACGGCCTTCGGCAGCGTCGTTGCTTGGCGTCGCGGTGCCGTGCAGATTGATGTAGTCAATGTCCGCCGCTGCGAGTCCCGCGCTGCATAGTGCCGCGCTCATGGCCATGTGCGCGCCACGGCCTTCCGGGTGGGGCGCCGACATGTGATATGCATCACTCGATTCGCCGCTGCCCAGCAACAGTACATCGTCATTGGTGGTCGTGGCATCGACCGGTTCCAGCAGAGCAAATGCAGCCCCTTCGCCAATGGAGATGCCGTTGCGCTCCACGTCGTAGGGGCGGCACGGCTGTGGCGACAGCAGTTCGAGGGAGTTAAAGCCGTAGAGCGTGGTCAGACACAGGGAGTCGACTCCGCCAACCACGGCGGCATCGATCAGGCCACAAGCAATCATGCGGGCGGCAGCGGCAAACACCTTGGCCGAAGAGGAACAGGCGGTGGACACCACCATGGCCGGGCCTTCGAGACCGAAGTAGGCGCGAGTGAAGGCTGCGACCGAATAGGTGTTGTGGCTGGTGCGGTAGTTGTAAGCGTCGGGCAATGCACCGGTAACCAGATCGCGCTGGCGGTAGGCGAGTTCGGTTTCCAGAATGCCGGCGGTGCTGGTACCAAGAAACAGGCCGACCCGACGCTTGCCGTAGTGCGCGATGACGTCGCGCACTACATCGGCGAAACCATCGGTTTCCAGCCCCAGCAGGGCAAGGCGGTTGTTGCGGCAGTTGTAGTCGAAGAGGGGCTCTGGCAGCACAACGCTATCGACGCCCGCCACTTCACCAACCCAGGTATCCAGCCGCACTGTCTCGAAGGCGCAGGGCGTCAGTCCACTGTGCATGCCTGCGAGTGCCATCTGTAGCGGCGCAAGTCCGCGACCGAGGCAGGTGGTGGCGGTGTAGTGGGAAAGGCGCAAGGGTTTCAAGTTGCAATCCGCATTGTGTGGAAAGAGGCTTATGGCCAGTCGAGCATTATATCGGTGGCTGCGATGACCATTGACGCTGATAACCTGCTGTGTGGTGCCCGACAGGTAGTTGGCGTGCAAGAACATGAACCGAAGCAACTTATTTCAACCAAAAACCACCAGTTCGCACTACAACTGATGGATTATCTATTCGTCATTTGCAGCGAACATTCCAGCGGCGGCAGCAAGTCGCGTGGTGGCATCACCAAAACGGGCAACGGTCATGTACGCCGGGTGCTGGTCGAGACCGCATGGACCTATCGTTATTCCGCGCGCAAGACGGCGGTGTTACAGCGCCGTGCCGAGTGTACCAAGAGATATCCTGGAAGGCGTGGCAATCCAGCAATGGATCGCCACGGGCCTGTGGCCCTCGCGATGACGTTTTCCATGTTTGTCTCGATTTAAGGAATTATCAATAGGAGGCATCCGGCAACGGAGTGACCTTCGACTTTAGAGCGAGGCAGCTCCCCGACGAATCGGTTGTCATGCGGTAACCAACCCGCGCTATCAGACTGATCAACCGTCGGCACGCCGTCCGTTCTGCTACCAACACACTGTACGATGAAATCAACCAGGAATTTGACAGGTCAATACATATCAGTCATCAGTCCTGTGATGGCGTAATCTCATAGGTGGTTGGCGTGAAATCCAATGGCTAAAAGTGGCGTGTTCTCGTATAGTCTTCTTTATACAGTGTGGACATACAATGTTCCACCACATGGTCGGGTCGGAGCGACCGCAAAGGCAGTTCGCGCATGCCGATTACGCGACAGAACCCCGCAATCCGTCGTTTGGAGTAGAGGAATCATGACCAAAACGCTGCGTTCCTGGGACGAGTATGTTGATCTGTTGCGGCCCGCAGCAGGTCTTCTCAAGAAGACCTGGCGTCCGGACGATGAGGAATACCGGGCGGATCTTTATCGCCAGTTGGTGATGAACATTTCCTACGCGTATTTTCAGTATTTCCAGTCGAATGAGACGCACCCGGAATTCATGCCGTTGTGGAATTCGGTGTTCCTGCTGCAGCCGAACCCGGACGATGTCTACTATTACGCGCCGCTGGACGGCCGCCTGCGCTACCGGATCGTCGGCGATCGCGGGACGACCCACTTGATCAACTTCCAGTTCGGCTGGGGCATGATGGGGATGGTGGACCCGCCGGGCAAGAACACCAGCTATTTCGAGGATGCCGACATCGTGGTGGACAAGAACGGCAAATTCGAATTCGTGATCAGCGCCGAGAAGCCGCCGGGGTATTCGGGCAGTTGGCACAGGATCGAGGCGGATACGGATTATCTCATCGTGCGCATGCGCTCCTATGACTGGGGGAACGAGAAAGACACTCGCATGGCGATCGAATGCCTCGACGCGCCGGCGCTCAAGCGGCGCATGCCGCCGGAGGAAATCGCCGAACGCCTGGAAGGCGCGCTGACCCTGTCCGAGCGCTGGAGCAAGCATTGGTTCGAGTATCAGCTGGATCTGCTCAAGCGCATCGGCAAGAATGTCTTCGAGCTCAACAAGTTCGAAGGCATGGGCCTGGCGAAGCAATATTACTGGACGGCGATCTTCGACCTCAACCCGGGGGAGGCGCTGATCCTGGAAACGGAACTCCCCGAGGAACGCCCCTACTGGAACGTCCAGCTCAACGACCCCTATTTCAACGCCGTCGAATTCGTCTATCGGCAGACCAGCCTCAACGGGCACAGCGCGCGGGTCGATGCCGACGGCAAGTTCCGCGCCGTTCTGTCGCTGGAGGACCCGGGCGTGCCCAACTGGCTGGATCCCGGCGAATTCCGGCAGGGAACCATCTTCGGCCGCTGGATGCAGTGCAGTTCGGCGCCGCTGCCGACGCTCAGGAAAGTGCCCCTGGCGGAAATACGCCGGCATCTGCCCGGCGACACGCCGGTCGTTTCCGTGCAAGAGCGAGCCGAATCGCTGCGCGCGCGGCGGCTGGGTGCCCAGCTGCGCCGCCGCTGGTAATGCGGCAGGCGATAAAAGGCACGTACAAAACAGGAAGGAAGGGAATGAAAGCACCGGAACGTTTCGATCGTAGCGAGGACTACCTGCACGAGGTCGCCATCAAGACCTGCGGCCTCACCGATTTTGGCGACCCTGGCTATTTGATGGCGCTACGCGTTCTACTGGCGTCAATGGATGCCAACCCGCGCTTCACGCCGGAGGGCAGACAACTGGCCTGGGATGCACTGATCATGACCCTGGTGGCGCGCGCCTATGCGGAAAAGGGCTGGAAGGACTACCCGGAATGGCGCGACTACAAGATCAGCAAACCCATCCTGATCACCGGCCTGCCGCGCACCGGTACCACGGCGCTGCACAAGCTCATGGGTACCGATCCGCAATTCCAGGGCGTGCAGAACTGGCTGACCACCGCGCCCATGCCGCGCCCTCCGTTCGAGGAATGGGCGACCAATCCGAACTTCCTGCGGGCGATGCGCTGGATTCATAAGCAGCACGAGGGATCGCCCGATAGCGCCATCTCGCACAGGGTGGCCGCCGACGAGCTTGATGAAGACCTTGAACTCCAGCGCCAGACCTTCGTCAGCAACCGCTGGGCATCGACCTGGTACTCGGCGGGCTACGACGCCTGGTGGACCACGCAGGACGAGCGGCCGAGCTTCATTCGGGCCTTCGATCTGCTCAAGCTGATCGGCTGCCACGACCAGGACAAGCGCTGGCTGCTCAAGAATCCCGGCAGCATGGGCATGTTCGACTGGCTTTTCGAATGCGCTCCCGACGCCTGCGTGATCCAGACCCACCGCGATCCGGTCAAGGCCACCGCCTCGATCTGCAGCACGCTACAGCATATCCATGTCGCCTTCGAAGGCGCGGATGCCGAAATTCCTCGCCGTTTGCTGGGTCCGCGCGAGCTCGAAAAATGGGCCGGCATGCTCGACCGCGGCGCGCCATTCCGCGCCCGGCATGAATCCCGGTTCATGGACGTGTATCACGCGGATTTCCACGCCCATCCGATGCGGGTGATCGGCGAGATCTACGACCGCTTCGGCCTGCATCTCAGCGCCGAGGTCGAGCAACGCATGGTGGCACGCATCAAGGAAAATCCCGAAGGGCAGGGCGCGCACAACTACGACCTCG
The DNA here is from genome assembly GCA_049276455.1 of Georgfuchsia sp. Classification (GTDB taxonomy): domain Bacteria; phylum Pseudomonadota; class Gammaproteobacteria; order Burkholderiales; family Rhodocyclaceae; genus Georgfuchsia. Next base: position 12,543 of record JBASWL010000172.1, read on the forward strand.
ACAGCTTCGGCCTGACGCGCGAGATGATCCTCGAACGCCATCGCGGCTATATGCAGCGCTATGGATTGACAGCCTAGAGCACTTCAGCCGAAAGGAATCGACATGAGAGCAGCGGTATTCATCAAAGCCGGGCAACCCCTGGAATTGCAGGATCTGCCCGAGCCGACTCCGGGCCCGGGCGAGGTGGTGCTGCGGGTGGAGCGTTGCGGGATTTGCGGCACGGACCTGCACATGACCGAGGGTCATGCGATGGCCTTTCCTCCGGGGTTCATTCCGGGGCATGAGAGTGGCACCGAGGTGGTTGCCGTCGGCAAAGGCGTCGACACCCTCAAGATCGGCGACCATGTCGTTCCGCACCCGATGCGGGGATGCGGGAAGTGCGCAGACTGCCTGGCGGGCTCACCCTATTTTTGCAGCCAGACCAGCATGTGCTCCGGCGGCTATGGGCAGTACATGGTGACCGGCGCGGCGACCTGCGTCAGGCTGCCGAAGACGCTGTCGCTGGCCGATGCCGCCATCGTTGAACCGATGGCAGTGGGTTTGCTCGGCATCGACATCAATCCTTTCCCGCCGGGCGCCAGGATCGTCGTGCTGGGCGCGGGACCGATCGGCCTGGCCAGTATTTTCTGGGCGCGCCGCACCGGCGCGGGCCGCATCGTGGCGGTGGCTTCGTCGCGGCGGCGCGAAGCGCTGGCGCAGACCATGGGTGCCGACGCCTTCTATACGATGAGCGACACGCTGACGGCGGAACTCACGGAATATCTGGGCGGCAGTCCTGACGTGGTCATCGAATGCGTGGGCAACCCCGGCATGATCGACAAGGCCGTGGAGATCGTCAAGCCGCGGGGCTCGGTAACCGTCCTCGGCCTGTGCGTGCATAGCGACCCGTGGATGCCGGCGATGGCCCTGGTGAAGGAAGTCAAGCTGCAGTTCGCCGTCGGCACCAACCTCAAGCAGTTCACCCATGTCGCCGATGTCATTGCGGCCGGCCATGTCGAGCCGCTGGCGATGGTCACCGACACGATCTCGCTCGATCAGGTACCCGCCACCTTCGAGGCGCTGCGGGCGCGCACCTCGCAATGCAAGGTACTCATCAATCCGTGGGCATGAGAAATTTGATCTCAAGCTGTTCCTGACAGACCAGGAGAAGAAGATGCAAAGGGAAAGCAACAAGCCGCACGCTATCGTGCAGAACTGCTGGGTTGTACCGGACATCAAAGCGGCAATGCGCCACTGGCTCAACCTGGGCTATGGACCCTTCCTGACCCTCGATTTGGAGTTGCCAGGCATCACTTACCGTGGTCAACCGTCGTCGGTGCCGCTGAATTTTTCGATGGCATTTACGCAGGCGGGTGAACTGAATATCGAGCTCATTCAGCAACACAGTTCCGGCCCGTCGGCCTATCGGGATGTGTACGGCCCGAACGAGGGTGGTTTCCATCACGTGTGCTGGATCTGCGCCGACTATGCGTTGGAAAAAAAAGCGCTGCTGAAGCGTGGCTTCGCAGTGGCACACGAGGCATGCATGGGGGAATTGAACTTTTGCTATGTCGACGTCCGGGCAGAATTCGGCTGCATGCTCGAACTGGTCCCTGACGTACCCATGATACGCAACATGTATCAGGCTGTGCGCGATGCCTCGATTGGCTGGGACGGCAGCGATCCGATCCGACAACTGACTCTTTGAAGGGATGAATCGATGAGCGCAAGAGAACTCTTTGACCTGACCGGCAAGATTGCCCTGGTCACGGGCGGGTCGCGCGGACTGGGCTTGCAGATGGCCGAGGCGCTTGGCGAGATGGGCTGCAAGGTGGCGATCACGGCGCGCAAGAAGGACGAGCTGGCCGACACCGCGATGCACCTCGGCAAGCTTGGCATCGACTGCCTTACCGTCGTCAATGACATGTCCAGGCTTGAGCAGATTCCCGGCCTGGTTGACACCGTGCTGGAGCGGTACGGCACGATAGACATTCTGGTGAATAACGCCGGCGCAAGTTGGGCAGCGCCCGCCGAAGATTTTCCGACTGCCTCATGGAACAAGGTGATGGACGTCAACATCAACGGCGTATTCCTGCTCTGCCGCGAAGTGGGAAAACGGGCGATGATTCCCAGGCAGTCCGGCAAGATCATCAATATCGCCTCGACAGGGGGCCTTACCGGCGGCTCGCCGGATACCAACCTGATTGCTTACGCTACCAGCAAGGGCGCGGTAGTTAATTTCACGCGCGCACTTGCCTCCGAATGGGGCAAGTACAACATCAACGTGAATGCCATCTGCCCCGGACTTTTTCCGACAAGGATGTCCATGGCCAAAGGCATGATGGAAACGGTCGGAAAAGCGATCATCGCGGCGACGCCGCTGCATCGCCTTGGCGGCGACGAGGACATGAAGGGCAGCGTGGTGTTCCTTGCCTCGGAAGCTTCGCGCCACATCACCGGCCAGTACATCGCTATCGATGGCGGTGCCAGCACAGCGTGAATCCGCCGTGAGACTGCCCGAACAAATAACTCGAACTACGTTCGGATTTAATGAATATGTAAACCCACTCGCATAACTGTTGAACAGATCAATCACAACGGCCATCGGCATCATCACCTGGCTGTCATGCACCGACGCCGAGGTCAGGATCGCCTTGACCGGAATATCGCCATCGACCGTATCGATGTGCAGTTTGTAACCATGCCAACTGTGCTTAACCCCTGGCTATCGCGCTTGGTCCCTGTGTCGCAGGCCGTAGGCAGTTCCTCGATCATCCGGGGGAGCGACTGTCCCTGTTGCCGTTCCAGACGCAACTCGGGTTTGCGCCGAGTGCTGTCCAGCAGCGCTTCCACTCCACCGTTCTCGATCGCTTCCTCATCCAGCAGAGTTCAATGACGTGATTATTAAGGCTTGAGCTTGAGTAAATTATCAGCCTTGTCGCGCAGCATTGCCAACTGCTGGATAACTTCTTTGTTCTGAACGAAATTTGCAGTTGAATCAGCCGATGGGTGCAGGCTGTCTCTTGCCCCGGCTATGATTCCGAGCATTTCCTGTGCGATGTCGAATCTTGGATCGGCAGGCTTGATCGAGCCCACATATTTTTCGTACTCATTGAGCCATTCTCTCAAAATACCCAGGTCAAGAGTCGTCATAAGATCACCTGTAATTCAGCGTTTTCATTTATGTGTCTGGTCGTTAACAAAATGCAATATCCATTTCGAACAGCTCTATTGACAACCAAGAGATCAGTACTGCTTCTTTTTGCCCGGCTGCTTCTTGCGAGATTTCTCATTGTCTATTACATCATTTGCCCAGCTCAAGGCTGCCATAGCGTTAGGGAAACCGATCGTGCTTGTGATCGAAAGCAGGGCATGATGAATCTCCTGTGCGCTGACGCCTGCCTCTAACGCTCGCCTTGCATGGCTATGTACTGCACCTTCGGAACGTATGGCGGCTGAGGCGCTTAACTGCACCAACTGAGTGACCTTTTCATCCAGCGGGCCAGCTTGTTGCGCTGCTGACCCTAATGCCTCTACGGCGCCCATGTACTCAGGATGCTTTTCCTTGAGTTCCAAATAGGCATCGGGTTTGATCTTTTTTGCCATGACTGCCTCCTTGCCATGTATTTGCCACTTGCAAAAGATACACCGAAATGGAACAGCAATATACAGCCGAAATCAGGGCAACACAGCTGATTCAATAGTTACTTCTTCGCCTTGGCCTTTTTGACAAAGGCCATTGCTGCATTAATCTGTGCTTGAGTGACTTCGCCCACCAATGACTCGTGCCAGAACTTGTCGTCACGTGACTGTGACGTACTGGTTGCGCCGCAGCTCGTAACCCGTACCCGCCCTTCTGTTAATCGCGCCTTGGCAAAACGCCATTTGCACTGGATCGCGAATCCTTTTTCAGTATGCACCAGACCACCCGCTTCGGCATACCGCCTTGCGGTTGTTCGCGTAACTGCGCCAAGAACATCCTGCCAGGATTGAAAATTTAATTACTCAATCAACTTTGAGTCACGGCTCCTAAGATATGATGTAAAAAATCCTGAAGGAGGATCGCAGTCCATGACCCTTGCTCTTAAGGATCCCGACAGCGGCCAGTGCAATTAATGATTAATGAATAAAGCGGCATTCGCCACGATGCGGCTGCTCCTATATGGTCGAATTGACCATTCGCGGCAGCTTCGGGTTGCCGGGGTGGCACCGCATGGCGGGATATAAACATAAGGCGGAGAGAACATGAAAACAGTCCATACCTGCTGCCAGATCTGCGAACAGATGTGCGGCCTCTCGGCGCAGGTCGACAATGGCAAGGTGGTGCGCATCGATCCCGACAAGGAGAATACCCATAACTGGCGCGACTACTGCGTCAAGGGTGCCTTGTCCTATCTCGCGCTGGATCATCCGAAGCGCATCCGGCGGCCGATGAAGCGCGTCGGCGAGCGCTACGTCGAGACCAGTTACGAAGAGGCGATCGCGGATATCGGCGCGCGGCTCGGCGCCATCATCGAGCGACATGGACCCGACGCGGTCGGCGCCTACCTTGGCAATCCGGGCGGGTTCAGTTTCGGCGCTGTCTCTTTCTTCAGCATGCTGGCCAACGCCATTGACACGCGCAACAAGTTTTACACCGGCTCGATTGACCAGAACGCGCTCAACGTGGTGTTCGAGAAGATGTTCGGCAACGGCTGGATTGCGCTGCAGCGTGACGTCGATGCCTGCAAGTGCTTTCTGCTGATCGGCACCAATCCCGCCATCAGCGCCTTCAACTTTCAGGGCCATGTGCCGGATGGCTGGCATCGCGTGCTGGCGGCAAAGAAGGCCGGGGCGGAACTGATCGTGGTGGATCCGCGCCGCACCGAAACCGCCGCCAAGGCGACGCTGCATGTCGCGCCGCTGCCGGAGACCGACTGGGCTTTCGTGCTGGCTGTCATCCATATCATCTTCGCGCGCGGCTGGGAGAACCGGGAACGGTTCCACTTCAGCAACGGCATCGAGGCAGTGCGCGACATCGCGCTTGCCGCCAGGCCCGAGGAACTGGCGCTACGCTGCGATGTGCCACTGGCAACCATCGAGCGAGTAGCCGAGATTTTCACCAAGGCGCCGTCGGCGATGGCAGTGGCGGCGACCGGCGCCGGGCAGGGGCGCAACGGCACGCTGACGATCTGGCTCTCGACCGTCCTCAATCTCATTACCAATCGCATCGAAGCGCCGGGCGGGTTGTTCTACGCGGAGGACGCCGTGCTCAACCTGATCGAAGTCAGTGGCGATCTGGTGCCGGATGTACCCAGGGTGAGCCGGGTGCGCGGCAGCAAATCCATCATGGGCTATTTGCCGATCGCGGAAATTCCCGACGAAATCAACACGCCAGGCGAAGGGCAGATTCGCGCCATGCTGATTCATGGCGGCAATCCCGTGATCACCGGCCCCGATGGCAAGGCGCTTGCCGCCGCGCTGGACAGGCTGGATCTGCTGGTGTGCTGCGACCTGTTCCAGCGCGAAAGCCATCGCAATGCCGACTGGCTGATACCCGCCGTGCATATGCTGGAGCGCGAGGAATTGCCTCTGCTGATCCACTCGCTCAATCCCGCGGCCTGGGCACAGTTCTCGCGCCAGGTGGTACCGCCGCCGGAGGGTTTGCGGCCTGAGTGGACGTTCTACCGCGACCTTGGACTGGCCATGAATCTGCCGCGGATGAAGGGCAAGAAGGATTTCTCGCCACATATGCTGGCAGAGATACTGATGAAGAAAAGCAAGTCGCTGAAATGGGAGGATGTCGTCAATGCCGAACACGGTGCCGGCACGCCGGACAAACCGGTTCAATTCGGCAGCCTGTTCCGCCTGCTGAAGACGCCGGATGGCAAGGTTGCCGCCGCGCCCCCGGAGTTTCTGGAACTGCTGCGCCAGCGGTTGCGCGAACCGCTGCAGCGGCCGTCCAGCGGCGAATATCCGCTGCAACTCATCACCCGGCGCAGCATGTACCTGATGAACTCCTGGTCGCACGAAACCAGCGTCACCAACCTGAAGCAGCCGCTGGGCGATACGGTCGAATTGAACGCGGCGGACGCCGCGCGCCTGGGCGTTGCCGACGGGCAGCAGGTACGTGTCATTTCAGCGACCAGTGAGGTATCGGCCCGCGCCACCTTGTCGGATGCTGTTCGCAGCGGCGTTGCCGTGATGGCGCACGGATGGGGTGGGAAAACCTACGATCCGCTGCATGGTGGTTTTAGCGAGAACGGTGGTGTGAATCGAAATCTGCTGGTGTCGAATCGCGATGTCGATCCTCTGTCGTTCGTGCCACGTCTGAATGGCTGCGAAGTCCGTATTGAAGCAGCCAGCATCCATTAACAAAAAACGCTGGAGGAGTATCGGATGAAAAGTTGGCATCCCAACTATCAGGCGCGCGACTGGACTCTGATCGACTATTACGAGTTCTACCTCAAGGGCTGAGACGTGCCGTTCCGGGGGCCGGGATTCGACCCCTTGGCCGCGGCGCCGAGAGCAATGCGCTGCATGAGGCGAACGGCTATGTCGAGTTCGTCCGCGACCGGGCAACGGGGGAGACGGTGACGTCGTCGCACGCCCGACTACACGATCGATGTAGAGGCAATCCGGGTAGCTCGAAAACGTGCCGCCAGCGAGAAGACCGGCTACTTTGTTAACGGCCTGGTCTAATGTGTTGTTTGGACAGGCAAAGGAGGTCTGTCCAGATTCTGTCCAACTGAGTTGGGCAAACGGTTTGGACAAGCTGACTTAACAGCCTGCGGGTAAGTGAAAGACCAGAAACGCGAAACCGGCCGTAAAGGCCGGTCTGTCGCGTAAATCGCTGGTCGGGGTGAGAGGATTCGAACCTCCGACTCCTGCGTCCCGAACGCAGTACTCTACCAGGCTGAGCTACACCCCGAAACAAACTTCATGGCTGTGATCGGGAAAGCTCCGAAACCACTGCCCGCCCAATACTTGGTTGAATCTTAGTAAGCCCGGGCAACTGCAAAGCGGGCGAATTCTATCAGACTATCCTTGTAACGCGACGCAGGAAGTTGCGATATCGCAACTATCGCAGCTTCTGATTCTGCTGCCGCTACGCTCAGGGTTGCTTCCAGTGCGCCTGTGGTGCGTATTGCCGCCATGACTTCGTTAAACAATTCACGGCCGCTGCCTTCAATCGCTTTGCGCACGTTTTGCGCTTGCATGTCATTGCCATGTGCCATGGCGTGAATCAGCGGCAATGTGGTCTTGCCCTCGGCAAGGTCGTCGCCAAGATGCTTTCCGGTTTCGGCTTCGTCGCCGGAATAGTCGAGCACGTCGTCGACGAGTTGAAATGCGGTACCAAGATGTGCGCCGTAATCGGCCAGCCCCTGCTCGATACTTCCCTCCGCTTTGGACACAATGGCACCGATGCGGGCTGAAGCTTCAAATAATTTTGCTGTCTTGTACTGGATCACGCGCAGGTAGTCATCCACCGTAATATCGGGATTGCGGCAGTTCATCAATTGCAGCACTTCGCCTTCGGCGATTACATTGGTTGCTTCGGCCAATACTTCCATAATGCGCATGCTGCCGACACTGACCATCATCTGGAAAGCGCGCGAATAAAGAAAGTCGCCGACC
>JBASWL010000173.1:0-2452 GCA_049276455.1 Georgfuchsia sp.
CAAGGACTCCATCAACGGAACGTCGATGCGCCCACGCTCGTGCAAAGAGACAAGAAGCGCTTCTTCGGCTGACTCACACCGATCCACCTTGCGAACCACCCCCACCGTTCTGCGGTAGAAAATGTCCGCCTTCTCTGCCGTGCCGCTTTCCGGGTCGAAACTCTCCAGAGAAAGCATCAGTGGCAGGTCAGGATCGCCCTTGAAGGCCAGCTTGTTGGCTTTGGCATGCAGATAGCCATGTCGAGCCACAAAGCCGTCATAGGCCACATTGAGCGCCACGCGATAACTACCCAACCGACTATCGTCCGCCGTAACATGCTGAACATGGAGTAGCCGGCGTGCTGCGTCCCGGATGGCCATCAAGCCAACAATGCGCTTGGCGACAGTTGCCGATACCGCCCCCTCAATGACCAGCAGTTCCTGCCCCTCCGAAACAGCCAGACGGCCATCCTCAGTGAAGCAGTACGCGCCGGGTTTAACGAACTCAGGCGCTGCGACACGAATGTCCCGCTGCACCTGCGCCGACCGATCAGCCTTGCTGGTCAGACGCGGCACGTAGATCCCTTCGGGCAAACGGGCTACCCGATCGTGCAACGCCCCCTTCACATCGCCATTAAAAATGGCTGCATTGGCGAGGCCATAGCCATTCGACTTCTGGCTCATGCGTCCGATCAGCATGTCCGGGTTCTGGACATACCAGTTCGAGACGTACAAGCGGCGATGCCCGTCACAGAGGCTGTACGGTGCTTCCACCACACTCAGCCAATCGTCTGCGCCCTTCTCGCCTGCTGCCAACTTCTGCAGGAAGACGATATCGGTTGTGACGTCGGTATTGGCCAGCGGTGAAAACGTCCCGGACGGCAAACGAATTGCACCGACCAGTCGTGCCTGCGACGCAATGTATCTCCGCGCCCGATCTTCCCATTTGTCCAGTGTTCCGGCCGACGTTATGAACGCCACCAGACCACCCGGACGGGTCACTTCCAGGGCTCGCCCGAAGAAGTAGTCATGGATCAGAAAATCAGCGTACGGCACATTCCGGTCGTCCGGCACCTGATAGTTCCCGAAGGGAACATTCGAGATCACCAGATCGAACCAGTCCTTGGGTAGCCGTGCTTTTTCAAAACCGATCGGCAGTGTCTTAACACCGTGATGCCCGTACTGGCGCTGCAGGATGCGTGACGACAGACGGTCGATCTCGATGGCGGTGATTTCCGACGCTTCCGCCATATCCTTCGGCATGGCACCGATGAAATACCCGATGCCGGCAGAAGGCTCCAGCACACGACCACCCTGGAACCCCATGCGACGCACCGCCGCCCAGAGCGCTTCGATCACGAAAACTTCCGTGAAGTGGGCATTGACGACGCTTCCCTTGGCGCTTTCGTAGTCCCCGCCGAGAACATCCGGTAAGGACTCCGCTCTCGCCTTCCATGCCGGATCATCCTGGTCCGGATTGAACGCTTTGGAAATGCCGCCCCACCCGGTGTACCGGTTGAGGACGTTGCGCTCATCCACTGTCGGCAGACGATTCTCCGCGTCGAGCATGGACAACAGTGCAACGGCGGCTAGGTTCGCATCGAACTTGGTGACATCGCCTCGCAGCATTGAATGCACGGTGGCATCCAGGCTGGGCCACAACACCCGAGTTGGCCGTTGAGGTTGCGGTTCCCCGATCAGCGCGGGAGACACAAACTCGACGTCGTCATTGCTCGCCGGTACGGTGATCTGTGCCGGTGCCACCAAGGGAAATGCAATAATTTCCGCCGACGAAACGACGTGGGAAATCATAGGAAGCGGATCATCCGGAGCGAACCCCGGCAGCCACATGGTGACTTCCGCCAGTTTCTTGAGTTTCACGTTTATCTCCTGAAAATGCCGGAGACACGTGTCCCCTTCCGGGGTGTGTCCCCGGAAGGGTTAAGAAATGCTTGATCGTCATGTGCCGTCGGTACGCGACCGACAGAGCCTGACGGATGCTGCTATAGCGGGGTGTTACGACTCACCCGGTCCTGCCACTTCGATCTTCCGCCACAAGGACTTGGATTCGCTGAGCCAGTGGTAACGTGCGAACGCCGAGAGATCGGCATCGTCATCGATCGACAGGATGAAACGCTCTATCCCGTCGCCATTGCCTTGCAGGGCAATACCACTGCGACTCGCTCGAAACGTCTCCAGGCACTCGGCATCGTAGCGATCACGCATCTTGCGCACGTCGATATCAATACAAAGTGACAAACGGAAGCCGCGACTCCGTGCATCGTCAAGGAACCATGCCTCGTCAACGACACGGCGCATGCGCGCAATGTAGCTTTCTGGCTTGACCCACCGACCATGCGGCTTGAGCGAACCGCCCTCGCAGGCGGCCGAGAATTCCACGGCCCGCTGCATCACTTCCCAGTGCATGCCAAACGCCATGCAGGACCAGGAACGCGGTCGTTTGCCGTCCCGG
>JBASWL010000174.1:0-1507 GCA_049276455.1 Georgfuchsia sp.
TTCGCCCATCACGATCTGCTGGATGTAACCGCTGCCGGTAAAGGCCTGGCTCATGCGCGTGGCATCCACATTGAGCTGGATAGCGGGCGCTCGCCCCGCCAGCACGTCGCGCTGGAAGTTCGGCGGAATATTGAGCGAAAAGGTATAGAGCCCCGCATCCAAGCCGACATCGACCTCGGGCAGCGTCACCCGCGTTGGCGGCATGAATTGCGGCGGACGCAGAGCCGAGGTGATACGTGCCGATAGCGGCGAGTCATCCTCGTCGACGATCGCGATCGGCACATTGCTGAGCGTCTCCGGCATGGCGGTGGCGGCGATGTAGACCTGAAAAGTGAAGCTGTAGGCGATCAGCACCAGCATGATCGGATCGCGCAGCAGGCTCCACAGCTCCTTGATGCCCAAACGGTAGATGTTGGATGCTCGGCTCATAATTATTTTTCCTGTTTTTTCAATAGGGCGATGGACAGGCAGAGGATAACCACGGCCGCCACGAGCATCGGCACAAATGTCACTTGCAGATCGGCAAACCCCAGTGCCTTGTTGAACACGCCGCGGCTGATAGTGATGTAGTACGTGGCCGGGTAAATTTCACCGACCAGCCGGCCTGCGCCTTCGAGCGTCGAGACCGGGTTGATCATGCCGGAGAACTGGATGGCTGGCAGCATGGATCCGATCATGGCAAAGAACATGGCCGCAATCTGGCTGCGCGTAAAGGTGGAGGCGAACAGACCGAAGCCGGTGGAGAAACCGACATAGATCAGCGTCCCCAGCAGAATGGTCATGAAGCTGCCCTTGACCGGGACGCCGAACAGGGTCACGGCCAACAGGGTCATCAGCAGAAAATTGAGCATGGCCAGCACGATGTAAGGGATTTGCTTGCCGATCAGGAATTCGCTGCGGGTCACGGGCGTGACATAGAGATTTATGATCGAGCCCAACTCCTTTTCGCGCACTACGGATAGCGCGGTAAGCATGGCCGGGATCATCATCAACAACAGGGGAATTACGGCCGGCACCATCGCCGGCAGGCTCTTCACGTCCGGGTTGTAGCGAAAGCGTGTCTCGATGCTGGCCGCACCGGCTGCAATGTCCTGACCGAAGCGGGTTTTGGCGATATCGATCAACCAGCCCTGGTGCATGCCCTGCACATAACCCTGCACGGTTTCTGCCCTCTGCGGCATCGCGCCGTCGATCCAGGCGCCGATCTGCACCGGGGTACCGCGCTGCACGTCGCGCGCGAAGCCCGACGGAATTTCAATGGCCAGCGACAGTTCGCCGCTACGCATGCGCCGGTCGAGGTCGGCATAGTCGGTAATCGGCGGGTGCTCTAGAAAATAGCGCGAACCGGAGAGGTTCAAGGCATAGTTCTGGCTGAGGCTGGTCTGGTCGCGGTCCAGCACGGCGTAGCTAAGATCGTTCACATCCATGGTGATGCCGTAGCCCATGATGAGCATCAGGATCAGGCTGCCGAACAGCGCCATCACTAAACGCACCGGGTCACGCCGCA
>JBASWL010000175.1:0-8935 GCA_049276455.1 Georgfuchsia sp.
GTTTAGCCCAGGCGAGATAAAGTAACCACTCATCAATCTATGCGCATCGTATGCAGGCACTCCTGACTACATGCTGAATGCAACTGCCCGGCACCACCGTTAAATCTTATTTGTATTATGGGGAAGGGTTTTTAACCCGTATGTACGTTATCGCACACAAGAACATGACCGGAAGCGGTAGCGTCCATCTGCATCACGGCTGGATAGTATTTTTACCCGTGACCAGGCGATGAGCCGCCAGGAATTTCGGCGCTTGCCCCGTACTTTCCGTCGGCGTTCAATCCAAACACGCGAGTCGTACCGCTGATGAATTCGCACACCTCGTCGCCAACGCACAGGGAAATCGGCGCCGCCGCGCCATCGCGTCCGCGCACCCTGAGCGAGTCTCGCGTCAACCGCAGATCGAGCGAGTGCCCGCGGTAGCGGATGCGCAGGTCGAGGCGGTCCATCTCGCGCGGCAATTCCGGATTGAGCCGTAGAACATCACCTCTAATTTCGATACCCGTCGACACGCGCTGAATCAGATCGACCGACCCGGCCATGGCGCCGAGGTGGATGCCCTCCGCGGTGGTGCCCTGCTGGATATCGCTCACGTCGCTTTGCAGCGCCTGGGCGAAGAAGTCCATCGCGCGCGGCCGGTCGGAACGCGCCAGCACCCAGCCATACGCCACACGCGACAGCGTGGAGCCTTGCGACGAGCGGTCAACATAGTAGGCGATGTTACGCGGAATGGTTTCGTATTCGAACGGATAGTCCAGGCGTTTGAACAACTCGCCAAGTTCCTCGGCGGAAAACAGGTAGAACAGCATCAGCACGTCGGGCTGCTTCGACAGCTTGTAGCGATTGGCGCTGTCGTTCTCCCCTTCGAGGATCAGATCGAGGCGCTGAATATTGCCGTAGCGGGTGCGGTAGCCTTTCCAGTCGAGCTCGCGCAAAGTTTCGTAGCCCTCGAACTGGCTGATGATCCCCTCGTCGTGGAACGGCACAACCATCCTGCGGCTGATATCGTCCCAACGCGCGATTTCCTCCGCCGACAGGCCCAGCCGCGCCGTGAGCTCGGCGCGGCGCACCTCAGATAGCAATTCGAGCACCTCCAGCGCCCGGCACAGCACCCACACGGCCATGATATTGGTATAGGCGTTGTTGTTGAGGCCGGGCGTTGTTGCATCCGGATAGCCGTCGTGAAACTCGTCGGGGCCCATCACGCCACGAATTTCGTAGCGCTCGCGCGCGTCGTCGAAGCGGGCGATGCTCGACCAGAAACGGGCGATATCGAGGATCAGCTCCGCGCCATAGGCATGCAGAAACTCGACATCGCGCGTGACCTGGAAGTACTGCCACACGTTCAGGGCGATGGCACTGCCGACGTGGCGCTGCAAGTAGGAGTTGTCGCGCACCCAGCGCTGCGAGCGCGGGTTCAGATTGAATGCCTGCGTCTCCGCCAAGGAACTGTTTTAAGAAGTCCAAAGAAGTCCAGAAACCCGCATGTAACCCAGTGTTAATGCGGGTTTTTGCTTTTTTGATGTCTGATGTGGTTTCTTGACATCCAGAATTTATGGGGGTACGTTACGGGGTATCGTTTTATGAGGTATGCCCATGCCAAAGAAACTCATTGAAGCACTGAGCGATGTTGCAGTTCGTAACGCAAAGCCCGCTCTTCACAATCAATTGAAGGTTGATCGCAAGCTGCACGATGGACGCGGCTTATATCTCCTGATTAAAGCCAGCGGTGCCAAGCATTGGCGCTTGAAATACCGATTCGCTGGTAATGAACGATTGCTCGCTTTGGGCGAGTATCCTGATGTCCCGCTGGCGCGGGCGCGCCAGAAAGCAGGTGAAGCACGCAACCTGGTACATGACGGCATCGATCCGGTGCAAGCGGGGCGCGAACAAAAAGCGCTACGTATCAGCGCAGCGTTACAAACCTTCTCTGTTGTGGCCGATGAGTGGATCGCGAAGAAATCGAAGAAGTGGACAGACGGACATCTCGAACAGAATCGCCAGAGTCTGCGCGACTACGTTCTGCCGAAGATTGGTACTCGACCTATCGCCAGTCTGACTACCCAAGATGTGATGCGCATCCTAGAACCGCTGGAGACAGCAGGCAAACTGGAAACCTTGCGCCGGGTCCGCCAGCGTATTGGCTCGGTCTTGTCCTATGCTGTGCAGACTGGACGACGAACCGACAATCCTATCCGCGACACGCAAGGTGCATTCGAGGCGCCCACGAGGGAGCACTTTGCTAGCATCGGGCCGAAGGGCCTGCCAACTTTCCTTAAGACACTGGCGGACTACCAGGGCCACCCCAACACGATTGCGATCATCCGCGTGATCTTGTGGACCGGTAGTCGCACCGGCGAGATTCGCGGTGCGACGCCGGATGAATTTGATCTGGATGCCGGGCTTTGGCGTATCCCCGCCGCCCGCATGAAAAAACGCCGGAGCCATGTCGTACCGTTGCCGATACAGGCGGTGGCGCTGCTACGTGAATTGACGGCCCTGAATGCCGATTCGCGCTACATGTTCCCGTCGCCGATGAGCCAATCGATGGCGAGTGAGAATATTGTCTTGCAGGCCATCAAGAAGATGGGTTATGGCGGGCAACTCACCGGTCATGGTTTACGCGCTGCGGTATCGACCGGGCTGGAAGAGATGGGTTATCCCATCGAAATCATCAAAACACAACTCTCGCACGCCAAGGACAACCTGACGGATGCAGCGTATCTGCGCGGCATTCATATTGAACGCCGAACTGAGATGATGCAGACATGGGCGGATAGCCTGGATGCAATGGCATCAGGTACCAAGGTGCTTCCTCTGAAAAGAAAAAGCGCCAGCGCTTGAGTGTGTCGCGGACGCCTCGGGATTTCAGGCACTGTCACGCAATCGGAATACTTTGCGTGCTTGATCACCCTGTCGCCCGTTCAATCAGCTTGCGGATGTCCTCCACACGCCAAGCTGTGATGCGCTTGCCGAGTGTCCGTACCGGCTGCGGATAGCGCCCGCTTTTTACCCCCTCCCACCAAGTCGACTTGCTGACAGGGATGACTGCCAATATCGGCGGTTTTGCCTTTGTATCGCCAATGATCTGCGCCAGCCGCAGGAAACCAGTTTCAGGTAGTTTGTGCATGGTCTGCCGTTCTTCTCAGGATGGGTATTCAGCACTATCGTTGACCAGAACAGGATTGCAGCCGCAATGGCTATGGGAAATGCCGGAGATTTCGGAAATTGCCAACCGGATCCATATCGCACTGCAGACTAGGCGCGGTCACTGTGTCCGCTGCCCAATAGGCAATTCTGGCTTCAGTCCTGCTGCCCAGACAACAACGAATCAGCAACAAGACAAGCAGACTCCATCGATCTTACCGATTCGGTTCATATGAGCGAGCAGCCTCGCTTCCAGCGTGTCGCAGGTGTCCCACGCTTGCGCCGACGATTCCATCTGCTAGTTGAATGAATCCACGGTAGTGGGTTCGACCAGGTTACCGGAGTGCGCTGCAAAAGCCGCTTTTGTCTTGCCGGTGGGTCAAATTGCCAAGTCGGATTATGACCGTATTACCTCTGATAGTTGATCGCTAAACTGAAGCCAACATTATTCCCTTGACGGAATTATTCCTAAAAAGGCATTATTTGGCTATTGGGTCACTGTCGTGCTGAATTTAAGGGCTGATCGATGGCAAAGAAATTTTCCGAGTTGCGTAAAAAAATGTCCTCCGAGTCCATGTCTCGCGCAGAAGCAAAGGCCAGGACAATGCTGGCTGAAATGCCGCTAAACGAGTTGCGCCGGGCGCGTGGCTTGTCACAAGCGACACTCGCTAAAATTCTCGATGTTCAGCAGCCCTCAATTGCAAAGATGGAGCACAGGACCGATATGTATCTCTCCACTTTGCGGAGCCACATCGAAGCAATGGGTGGCATATTGGAAATCGTCGCGCGTTTTCCGGATGGAAGCGTGAAAATTTCCACCTTCGAGAGCCTTGATGACAAGACAATCGAGAATCACACTGCTGCGTGATTTTCATACATAGAGACGAACGCCATGCTTCCGCCATGCCTGATCAGTTAGGCGCTTAGGCTGCGCGCAGCCCGGGCAACATCACCCGGGCGTAAACCCCGCGCAGGATTTCTTTCACGCTCGGCAATGACGATGTTGATAGCCTCCTGCAAGGCACTCTTGATATCGGCAATGCTTTTCCCTTCCAGTATTTTTGCCACCAGATCCACCGTGAACGTCGGCTCGATGGGAATGACGAGACACCTCATCCATTTCTCGACATAACCGCGTATCTCCGGCAAGCCGGGAAGCTCGAACTCGATCTTGATCGGCAGGCGCCGATTCGAGGCGCTGTCAAACAGCTGCGGATTGTTGGTCGCCGCGATGAACAATACATCGGGAATGCGCCCACCGGCACCGTCCATCAGCGACAACAGCTTGTTGGTCGCCATCCTGGTGTGCTGCGAATAGTTCCGGTCGGCCAGGATATCGTCCGCCTCATCGATGAACACGATGGCCGGGCGCATGTCCCTGGCTTTGGCAATTATCTTTTCCATCGCATCGTCAGAGCCGACCAGGTCTTTCCCGGTGGCGGGGATGAAGGTCCAGCTTGTCGCCTTGGCAATCGCCATCGCGGTGGCCGTCTTGCCCGTACCCGGAGGCCCAAAGAAGGAAACCCCCGGCTGGATCGCCCCGCCCATGCGCTCCGTCTTTTCGATATGGTTCATCATCGACACCAGTCGGTCGATCTGGTTGCGCGCCTTGGGCATCAGCACCAGCTCCTTGAGATCCGGACCCACCTCACTCGGGGCGACCCCCTGCACCTTGCGCAGGCATTTCAGCAGCGTCGTGAACGTGACTTCCTTGTCACCCAGTGTTCGCACTTCCCGGCCGATGGCTTGCAGCCGCGCCGTCGAGAACCCCTCGAAGTGGCGTGCCGCCATTTCCAGAGAACCTATTGTGAACTCGGCTTCCTTGCCTACGGCGCGGCGTAGCAGGCCCATGCGGCCTGCGTAATCAGGCGGGGCGATGGTCAGCTTGAGATCGAACCGCCCATCACGGCTGCCGGCAGCATCCAATCGGTCGGGATAATTGGTGGCCGCCACCAACACCACCCCCTTGCCACGAATCCGCACCGCTTCCGTCAGGACGGCGGCCACCGTCTTGCCATCTTCGCTGTCCGGGTTCGTGATCCTGTCGCGGTTGCCCAGGAGCGCATCGAATTCGTCGATGAACAGCAGGCACGGCGCCTGTGCTTCGGCATCCTTGAACGCCTGCACCATGCGTTCAGTCTTTTGCCCGACCCACATGGATTGCAGATTGCCGATAGTCACAGTGATAAGCGGAATGCCAAGTGATCCAGCCAGACATTCCGTCATAAAAGTCTTGCCATTGCCGGGTTCGCCCGAGAGCAGGGCGCCGTTGCGGAACTGCTTGCCAGGTTCCGACCGCCGGATCTTCCTGATGTCGGCATCCGTCAGCAGGGCTTCGTTACCGAACTTGAGCAATTCGACCTTGATTGCATCATGGCCGTCGACATCGCTAAAGGTAGTACGGGCTTTAACGGCCGGGTAGTCATATGGTTTCCCACCGACCCCTGGCTTTTGTTCGGCAGCTGGTTTTGTCAGGCCCGCGTTGGCAACCGTCGTCGTCGTTTCCATGGTGGGCGGACTGGACATCATCTGGTCGGCCAGCAATGCCCACGGAAGGAATAGCGTAAAGACAATGGATGGCCACAGCAGTGCATAGGCACCATGAACCATCAGGTAAAACAGAAACAGCCCGGCAGCGATTGCCGGCAAGACATCAAGGCCGGGTTCCCGCTGGCCGCTGACCGGCGAGATCGCACGGTAAAGCAACAGCATCGCCAGCAGCAATGAACTCAGCGTGATCGGCCACAGATGCGATGGCGAAAAAGTTTCCGGGAAGTTATCGAAGTAACCGCCAGTCCAGCCACAGGCCCAGTCCAGGAAGAACGCCGCCAGCCATCCCAGAAAAACACCCGAACCCAAAATGACGGGTGCCAGCGACAGCAGATGCCGGAACCCGACCAGGATCGTGACGATGGATTTACCTATGCTTCTGAGAATGGCGACCGAAACGGTAATGGTGTGTTCCATGGAATTCCTCACTGGCCACTACGGGTGGCGCTGTTACGGACATCCACCCTGAAAGCAGTCTTGACGGCAAACCCGAGCAGGCCAGTGGTGTCGTCTGAGACGCGTTTTATCGTTTCAGTGGCCGCCGCGTGATCAATCCGGGTGCCGGTCACCTGATAGGCCAGATATCGATGGGCTTCGCGCCAGCTGAAAAGCGTTTGCACGGAAACCGATTGGCATCCCGGTATCGATCCGCAAATCCGGCGGGTAAAGTCGTCGGCGTTGTTGCCGGCAAGAACATACCGGGCCAGCCAGTCACCGCTGGAGATTCCCCCCATGTACAGCGACAGGGCCAGCAGGGCTGAAGCAAAGCAGGCGGACAGGAGTCGGGCAGAAAGGTTGCGGGTTGTCATGGTCGGATCCATTCAGATATTCGCTGCAACCATGATTGCCGATATCGCGAATCGCGCAACCCGGAGTCCGCTGCGGCAGGGCCGGGATGCCATCACTTCACCAGGTACTTGACCTGATCGACCTGCCAGAACTCGGCCAGATCCTCATCGAGGAACCGGAAGGTTTCAAGATTGGCCATTAGCCAATCCAGAAACGCCTGACTGTCAGTCGGGGCGTCGGCCAGGAAACCGGTACGCGGTTTCTCCAGCATCATGTTGGCGAGTTCCATATAGCGGTAGGCCGCTGCTTTCAGCGGCTTCACGATCGTCCGGTCTTCGGAAAAGAACTGCGCCCAGAGATAGGCATAGGGCACGGCGACATGCCGCCTGGCGTATTGGTGATCCCCAAAATCCTGGATCTCGGTCTCGGCCTTCATTCGTTCTGCACTCATCTGCATCTCCATATTTGCAATCGGGATGCCATGAAATTACCGCGACTCGCGATTCTGTCAAACGCCGGACATGGAAACGGGGAAGCCGGATGTTGACACAGGAGATTGACTCGCTCCGCCACTGCGGGCAGGATTGGCCTTCTGAAAGAATATGTCGTCGACCTTTCGCCGGAAACCATTTCGACGTCGCTCAAGGCAGGAATAAAATATATGTACTACCCGATCCACCTGCAGGCCGATAGCAACGGACAACTCCTGGTGACCTTCCCTGATATACCGGAAGCCGCCACCGCTGCCGATACCAGAGAACAAGCGCTGAAAATGGCGGTAGATGCCCTGGAGACGGCGCTCGACTTCTACTTTGCGAATGGCCGGCGCATACCGTTGCCTTCCTCAATTGGTCGAGACCAATACGCCGTGTCATTGTCTGACCATGCCACGGCCAGGGTGTTGCTGCATAACGAGCTGCTCAGCAACTGACAGACCACAGCATCTTGGGTCTCTCCATTGGCCAGTCATCTTATTGATGGCTGGCTGCGCGCTTGGATTATCTGAACTGTTCCCTCATCGCGCTGAACAGGTTCTCTTCGTCTTGTCCCTCCATAGCGGAATCAGTAATGCCGCCTGAATTGACGGCCGGCACCGATAACTGAATTCCAGCATCAAATGAGGCTAAGGCAATTGGGTGGCGGCTGACCGCTGGTGTGGCTGGAGCCTTGGGCATCACCGTTGATGGCGATGGGGGAGAACCACCGCGAATCGCCGCACCCAACATCGTGCGTACCACCCCGGATGACTTTCCATACGGTAGCGACATCAGCCATTCATATAGCTGTGGATCGTCAGACGGTTTCACCACAAAAGTCACCCGCGCCGGTTCTCCCGGCTTGATCGATCTTTCCCATGCCATACCCAGGTCCGGGCTATAAGGTTGCCAGTCGAACCCCAAGCCGACGCATGCCCTCCGCCACGGAGAATCGCGGATTCTCCGCCTGTACCGCATGTGGCCATTTCCGCGTAATGCGGTCGAAGACGACACTGGCGCCGCCACCGGCAATGATCACCCCGTCCATTTTTCTGGCATAGCCATCCAGCAGCCGGGACGCGGTATCGACCACCTCGGCGACCACGATGTCGGCCGCCTTCCCGACGTCCGCCGCCACCTCCAGCGTCTTGCCAAAGTTGCGGATGGTCTTTGTCACCATCGCTTCTTCGGCCTCCAGGAGACTGATCGTAATCCCGTGCTTCTCCAGCAGGCGGACCAGATGATCCGTCGCGACACTGATCCCCGAGCAACTCCCGGAGGCTTTCTCCACCCATCGTCCGTTCTGGACCAGCATGAAGTCGGTGGTGAAATGGCCGACTTCCACCACGCCCCAGGATTCCTGCGCCATGTTGCGGGATTTGTTGGACTTGCCGTTCTGCTCCAGTATCTGGCACTGATACGGCCCCATTGGTTGTGGCACGACGAAGAGGTCGGCGACATCAAGATGGGCTTTCACGATGTCGATCAGCTGGTGCTTTTGCCGTGTATAGAGGTGGGTCGGCAGACCGAGCACCAGAACCGGTCTCTCCGTGCTCACGCCGCGGCTGGCCAGTTTCTTCATCGCACCGAGCAGCAGGACCACATGCTCCTGCGTCTGGATCCAGTCTTCCGTCAAGCCCATGGTGACGGATTTGCCGCCCTGGGTCTTGGCGGTATCGCCGAAGAAGTAGCGGCGCTGGTCGATCTCGACCGTTTCGAGATCGGCCCGTTGCTGTTCTGCCTCATCGGCGATAGTGAAGGCACGACAGACCAGCGATGGAAACATCATCTTCACCGGCGCCCCGTGTTCCGTCTTGGCCGACACCTTCACGCTCGAGTGGCCGATATCGAGTCCGATCACCTTGTTGCCGAGTTGCTTTCCATCACTCATTTTTTTCTCCATGGGTCAGTTGAAATTGAATTGCAAACTGAGGCCATGGTGTCGGAGAGCGGGATTTTTTAATTCATGAATG
>JBASWL010000176.1:0-3265 GCA_049276455.1 Georgfuchsia sp.
CGTACGAGTTCTTGCCGGGGTTCACCTGGAGCGTCCCGGAATAGGTGCTACCGGTGGCCGCATTTTTTCCAACAATGTCGTAGCTACCAATAAGACCGGCCGGTACCTCTTCGTCGAAGGGCAAGCGATTGCAGAAATGAAGCGTGCCTGCTGATTCCGCTGTGGCAGCAGGTGCCAGTATCACCAGGAAAAGGGCGAGATAGTTCATTGCGACCTTGCGGATATTCATTTTTCGCCGAAACAGAATTTGCATTTTCCAGACAACCCAATCAGTTGCACCGCAGCTTATCCCAGACCTTGCCGGTCCCCATGTTCGTACAGCGTGCGTAAGCTCTCGGAAGTTTGAATTCAAGCGTGGCGCCTCGGCTTTCATAGATGCACTCATACCAATAGTCGGACTCCGAACGATCCAAGGTCCAGAATCCCGGCCCGGTATCATCTTCGTCGTTATCCGGCTTCAACTGCGCCAGCTCGGAAGGTGGGCCGCTAAATAGATCAATGCCCGAGGCCCGCTCCAGCTGGCCATTCTCTTTGGCTAATTTCGGACATGAGTACGTGTCTGATTTGGCGGTGGCATGTGCGGTACTGGCAAACATCAAAAGTGCTACAAATGTACGTACCGGCTGAATTCCAGCCAATTTGAGGAGGTGTTACCGGTTTAAAACTGGCCAGGGTGTTCGACCTAACCTGTGCAATTTTTGCGCAGGAGCGAGAAAGGGTGATCACCATGGAAATGTTTGGCAAGGTACGCAGGATGTTTTTTCGGGACGGCCAGTCCCGGTCGGAAATAGCGCGGCGAACGGGTTTGTCGCGAACCACGATCAAGAAGTGGCTGAAGGTTCCGTTGGGAGCGGAGCCCAAATACCAGCGGGCCAGCAAGCCTGGCAAGTTGAGCGAGTTCAAGGAAGAGTTGGTTCGGGCACTGAAAGCCGATGCGCACCGGCCACGTCGTAATCGACGCACGGCACTGGCGCTCTTTCACACCATCAAGGCCAATGGATATGCCGGAGGCTACACGGCGGTGACGGATTTTGTCCGTGGGTGGCGCGAGAGTAGCGGTCATGCGGTCACCCGAGCCTTTGTGCCGCTGCAATTCGAACCGGGGGAGGCACACCAGTTCGACTGGAGTGAAGAACACCTGATGATCGGTGGCGTCTGGCGCAAGATCATGGCCGCACACCTCAAGCTCTGTTTCAGCAAAGCGTTTGTCGTCCAGGCTTACCCGATGCAAAGCCACGAGATGCTGTTTGATGCCCACACACGCGCCTTCGCCGCCTTGGGCGGCATTGCGCGCCGTGGCATCTACGACAACATGAAGACGGCGGTAGACAAGGTCAAGAAGGGCAAGTCGCGGATCGTCAATCAGCGCTTTGCAGCGATGACTGCGCACTACCTGTTTGATCCGGACTTCTGCAACGTTGCCTCCGGCTGGGAGAAGGGTGTCGTCGAGAAGAACGTTCAGGACAGTCGGCGCAGAATCTGGCAAGACGCTGCCAATGAACGCTTCGGCTCCTTCACCGAACTCAATTTGTGGCTGCTGGTCCGCTGCCGGGCGTTGTGGCAGGAACTCAAGCACCCCGAATACGACCTGACAGTGGCCGAAATGCTCGAGCAGGAACAGCCGTATCTGATGCCAATGGTCACGCCATTTGACGGCTACGTCGAGACCTTGGGCAAGGTGTCCAGCACCTGTCTGGTCAGTGAGGAGCGCAACCGCTATTCGGCGCCGTGCGAACTGGTGGGTCAGATGGTCAGCATCCGGATCTATCCCGAACGGATCGACCTGGTCGCCCACGACGCCATGGTGGCAAGTCACTTACGCAGTTTCGGGCGCAACGAGACACGCTACGACTGGCAGCATTACCTTCCGCTGATCGAGCGCAAGCCAGGGGCGCTGCGCAACGGTGCGCCATTCGCCGATATGCCGAATCCACTGAAACAGTTGCGGGGCCTTCTGCTCAAACGCGAAGGCGGTGACCGCGTCATGGCCAAGGTGCTGGCCGCCGTCCCCAAGCATGGCCTCGAATCGGTGCTGGTCGCCGTCGAACTGGTGCTGGAATCCGGCAATCCCAGCGCCGAGCATATCGAGAACGTGTTGCATCGTCTCAAATCGACGCCACCACCAACGCCGGTTGAAACCGAACTCACCCTCAACGAAGACCCCGTCGCCGATACCGGGCGCTATGACAGCCTGCGCATGGAGGTGAGCCATGCGTGATATTGCCGCCGAGTTCAAGAGTTTGCGTCTGCACGGCATGGCCGGTGCCTGGGATGACTTCGTGGCCCAAGGGGATTCGCTCACCCTCCAGACCTCTCGCCGCCTGATTGAGAACTTGCTTCAGTCCGAGCACACGGACCGTCATATGCGTTCGATCAGTTACCAGCTGCATTCCGCCAAGTTCCCGGTGCATCGCGATCTGGCGGGTTTCGACTTCGAGCAGGCCAAGGTGGATCAGCGCCTGATCATGGAACTGGCCGACCTGTCCTTTGCCGAGGCGGCTCACAACGTGGTGTTCATTGGCGGCACCGGTACTGGCAAGACGCATCTGGCGACTGCGCTCGGCGTATCCGGCGTTACCGGGCACAACAAGCGTGTGCGCTTTTACTCTACGGTCGATCTGGTCAATCTTCTGGAGCAGGAGAAAGCCGCCGGCAAAGCCGGCAAGCTCGCCTTTGCGCTGATGCGCATGGATCTGGTCATTCTGGATGAACTCGGGTATTTGCCGTTCAGCCAGGCAGGTGGTGCGCTGTTGTTCCATCTGCTCTCAAAACTGTACGAGCACACCAGTGTGATGATCACAACGAATCTGACCTTCGCCGAATGGGCCAATGTCTTTGGCGACGCCAAGATGACCACGGCGTTGCTCGACCGACTGACGCATCACTGCCATATCGTCGAAACCGGCAACGAGTCGTATCGCTACCGGCACAGCACGGCAACGGCAAAGTCGCGTATCAAGGCCAGAGAGCAGAGCAAGCGCGGCAAATACACCACCGAAGCCGAACCATTCTGATCGGCCGCGCGGGGAATTCCGCTTCGGGCTACGCCCTGCGCGCATTTCCCCGCGCATCCCGGAACCGGCTCCAGAGCAAACCTACCCAGAGGAGGTGAAACAGACCAAACTACGCTACACTTATCCACAGCTGCCCGCATGACAAGCAGCTATAGCCCCTGGCCAGATTTCAATCGGCACCCCTGATCAGATTTCACCCGGTATAGACAGTATCACCGCCCAAGGGCTCGGAGATCAGGCTGCCTTCAGTG
>JBASWL010000177.1:0-25187 GCA_049276455.1 Georgfuchsia sp.
GTCGACAACGAAGAAGCCCCTGATCATCAGCCGCGGCTCCAGCATGCCGTTCGCGCTGGTGTTCCTGGGGTGCTGGGTGGCGTCGTGGCCTTTGGCCTGACAGGGGTATTTCTCGGCCCGACGCTACTGGCGGTAGGGTATCGGCTGCTCAATGAGTGGAGCAGCGCGCTGGTCGAACCGGCGAACGAAGTACCTCCGGCAGAGTAGCCCGTTCCACTTAGTGCCCAATCGCTGAAACGATTTCATCAAATGTGTGGCCGATTACCGGCGTGTGGATTTTGATCCCCAATTGCCGCGCAACCTGTGTCAGGGAAAAAATACCCCGGATCATTTGTCGGCTGCCGTTTTCTCCGCCAGATCGTTCAACCACCATGGCATGCTGCCGTCCGAGATGCTCCAAGGTGTCAACCACATCTCCGACCTGTGCCTTCAGTATTTCGTCCAGCTCGATGAACTCAAGGCGACTGGCTGGGGTCATGATGTCCGATACGGCTATTTCGTCATGACTCAGAGCGCGTTGCTGCGAAATCTTCACCGGCTTCTCGCCGAGAATATCCGAAGAGGTAATCAACCCTGTCAGACGATGCTCGTCATCGACCACAAACAATGCACGTATGTCATGCTTGATCATCATCCGATTTGCTTCTTCAATGGAATAAAAGCTGCGGATGGTGATTGGATCTATTTGCTGGAAGTCAGTCATAACCTTGATCGCCGGGGATTCGATGGTGACAGGATCCCCTGAGTGCATCATCGGTACGTGATATACCGCATTTGAATTGATATTCGAGTGGAGCAGATGGTGATGCATACCGGTCAATTGACCATGCTGTGGAACCCTCCCGACCAAAGCCGACCGGTCGGCGTAGCCCATCATCAGGACGCGGAAAAACTGGTCCCTCAGCTTCAGCTTTTTGCCGCGCTGAGCTTCGCCGGGATTCTGGTTCATCCTCTCCCCTGCTTTTTCTCTTGTGCCTGTGTCCAGTACATGTTGCATGATAAATTCCTCCTTGCTATGCCAAGCAGATTGGCGGAGGGGTGATTGTTTTGGAGTGTTCCCGCACAGGATATAACTCCGATGCGAAACTCCACCTGCCGTTACCGTGTCCTTCGCAGGTATCAGCTACTGGAAGAAGCGGCTGTGCGCGGGGTCATCACGATCTCCCAATCTGCGGAATCATTATGGGCAAAGTTAGTTAAGATAAACTTAAGAAGTCACGGAACAAGTCTGTCATCCCACGGGAATCCACGTGGGATGACGAATCCCGCCTGATCGGCATTTTATTGAGAATGGCATTCCCGGTATCGTTTTGGCAGAAGCACCAATTTTGGTATGATTACCAAATGCCCCCAAGGGAACCACCAGCCAAAACATCCAATGCACCGCGCGATAGTGTGCGGAGCCTGATTCTGAACGCGGCGACCAGCCTGCTGAAGGAACAGGGCATCGCGGCATTGACGCAGCCGCAGATCGCCAAGGCAGCGGGTATCAGCCAAAGCCACCTGACCTATTACTTCCCGACGCGGGCCGCGCTGCATCAGGCCGTTGCCGAGCACGCCATGCAGATGGCGTTCGACAGCGTTACGCCGCAGGATTCAGCCGCCAGCGACAAGGCTGCGTTGACTGCCGTACTGCAACGAGTTATCAGCGAAGGCATCCCGCCGCGCGCCATGATCGGCCTGGTGGTTGCGGCCGACGGCGACCCGAAAATCCGCAAGCTGCTCGCCAGGATGATCCGCAAGATTCGCGGCGCCATGCAAAAAAAGCTCGATCAGTCCGGCCTGCAAGCCAGTGACGAAGATACTCTCCTCTTTCACGCCAGCCTGATTGGCCTTGCCGTCATGCATCTGGCGCGGCAGAACAAGGAATCCGAACGCGAAGTGCAGATTGGCCTCGAAGCGCTGGTGCGGCGCATGGCCAAGCCCGCGCGTCGAAAAAGCAAGGAGATGCCATGAATCCGACACGCTGTTTCCGCTCCCTCGCCATCGCCACGCTGGCGCTCGCGCTACTCGGCGCTTGTTCCCGCCACGACAGCGCCGTCTACCAGGGCTATGTCGAGGGCGAATATCTCTACCTTGCCGCGCCGATCGGCGGCTATCTGAGCACACTCGACGTCGCACGCGGCGGTCGCGCCAAGACCGGTGAGGCACTGTTCTCGCTCGCAGCAGAACCGGAACGGCACGCGCTGGAAGAAGCGACCGCACGCGAACAGGCCGCGCGCGAACAGGCGCGCAACCTCGGCGAGCCGCGCCGCCCGAGCGAGGTCGCAGCGCTCGAAGCGCAACTGCGCAGCGCCGAGGCAGCTCTCGTACTGTCAACCACGCAGTTGCGCCAACAGGAGGCGCTGGCCCAACGGCATTTCATCGCTGAAGCGCGCCTGGATGAAGTGCGCGCTGCCTATGCGCGCGACAAGGCGCAGGTGGATGCCGCACGCCAGCAACTCGCCACTGCGCGTGCCACGTTCGGACGCAAGGCAGAATTAAGCGGCGCCGAAGCCGAAGCGCAGGCCGCGCAGGCACAGGTGGCGCAACGCCGCTGGCAGGTCGACAAAAAGACCATGACCGCGCCGGCAGATGGAGAGATCAGCGACACCTACTATCGCCCCGGCGAATGGGTAGCGGCCGGGCAACCCGTGCTGAGTCTGCTGCCCGACGACCGCCGTCGCATCCGCTTTTTTGTCGGCGAGGCCGTGATCGCATCGCTCAAGCTCGGCCAGAGCGTTGAAGCGAATTGTGACGGTTGCGCGCAAGCCATCGCCGCCAGGATCGACTTCATCGCACCGCAGGCCGAATACACGCCGCCGGTCATCTACAGCGACGATGCACGCCAGAAGCTGGTATTCCGCGTCGAGGCGATCCCCGCTGCCGGCGACGCGTTGCGCCTGCACCCCGGCCTGCCGGTGAATGTACGCATTGCAAACGCAGGCAAATGACATGAGCTTCGCCATCGATGTGAGCGGCATCAACAAGCACTTCGGCGACAAGCACGTTGTGCGCGATCTGAAGCTGCAGGTCGAGCAGGGCGAAATCTACGGCTTTCTCGGCCCCAACGGCAGCGGCAAGACCACGTCGATCCGCATGCTGTGCGGGCTGCTGAGGCCCGACAGCGGCAGCGGCACCTGCCTCGGCCTTGATGTACTGACGCAAAGCGTGCAAATCAAGCGCCAGTCCGGCTACATGACACAGAAGTTTTCCTTGTGGGACGATCTCACGATCGCCGAGAACCTCGACTTCGTGGCGCGCATGTTTGGCGTCGCACAGCGTCCGCAGGCAGTGAGAAAAGCCATCGACGATCTCGGTCTCAACGGTCGCGAAGCCCAGCTGGCCGGCACGCTCTCCGGCGGCTGGAAGCAGCGCCTCGCCCTTGCCTCCTGCCTGTTGCATGAGCCGAAACTGTTGCTGCTCGATGAACCCACCGCCGGCGTGGACCCGAAAGCGCGCCGCGATTTCTGGGAAGAGATCCATCGCCTTTCCGCTGCCGGCATCACCGTCCTGGTGTCGACGCATTACATGGACGAGGCTGAACGCTGTCATCGCCTTGCCTACATCGCCTACGGCAATCTGCTTGTCTCGGGCACTCCAGCCGACATCGTCGCCAAAGCCAAGTTATCAACGTGGGTAGTGACGGACGACGACGTACAAGTCCATGCCGAGGCGCTGCGCGGCCTGCCCGGTGTGGAACAGGTCGCCAGTTTCAGTACTGCGCTGCACGTCACCGGTCGCGATGCATCGCTGCTCGAACAATCAGTAAAGGCCTACGCGCAACAGCATGCACTGCAGGTGGAGCCCGGCATACCCAATCTCGAAGACACCTTCATTCACCTGATGCGCGATACGCAGGATAATTTCGGCAAGCAGTCGGGAGCAGCACCATGAACCGCCCCCGCTTCTCGCTACAGCGCTGGATCGGCATCGTGCTCAAGGAGTTCATCCAGCTGCGCCGCGACCGCCTCACCTTCGGCATGATCGTCGGCATTCCCATCATGCAGCTGCTGCTGTTCGGCTACGCCATCAACACCGACCCCAAGCACCTGCCGACGGCCGTGGTGATGACCGATCCCGGCCCGCAAGCGCGATCCTTCGTCGCCGCGATGAAAAACAGCGAGTACTTCGACATCGTCGGCAGCATCGAATCGGAGCAGCAGGCCGACCGTCTGCTCGACCAGGGCGAAGTGCAATTCATCGTCACCTTTCCCGCCGGTTTCCACCGTGACCTGGTGCGCGGCGATCACCCCACGCTGCTGGTCGAGGCCGACGCGACCGATCCGCTCGCAGCCAACGGCGCCATCGGCCTGCTCGGTACCCTCGCCACACAAGCCCTCACCCTCGACCTGCCGGGCTACTACCCGCCACATGCCGCAGCCGTCGACCTGCGCGTGCACAAACGCTACAACCCGGAGGGCATCACGTCGTACAACATCGTGCCCGGCCTGCTCGGCGTGATCCTCACCCTGACCATGGTGCTGATGACCGGCCTCGCGATGACACGCGAACGCGAACGCGGCACCTTCGAAAACCTGCTTGCCACGCCCGCCACGCCGTTCGAAGTGATGACCGGCAAGCTGATGCCCTACATCGCCATCGGCCTGGTGCAGGTGACGCTGATCCTGATCGCGGCGAAATGGATTTTCCATCTGCCCATGCTCGGCAGCCTCGTGCTGCTGTATGCGGTGATACTGCTGTTCATCAGCGCCAACCTGGTGCTTGGCATCACCTTCAGCTCCATCGCGCGCAACCAGTTGCAGGCGATGCAGATGACGATTTTTTTCTTCCTGCCTTCGATCCTGCTCTCGGGCTTCATGTTCCCGTTTCGCGGCATGCCTGAATGGGCGCAGGTGATCGGCAACGTGCTGCCGCTCACGCACTTCCTCCAGCTCGCGCGCGGCATCCTGCTCAAGGGCAACGGCATCGACCTGCTCTGGCCGCAGATCTGGCCACTGCTGCTGTTCACGACAGTCGTGCTCGGCATCGGCCTCAAGACTTTCCGCCGCACGCTCGATTGAGGAATGCGCTGACTGAAGAGACATGACAAGGTGGGATACTTGGAAAAACGGCTTGCGTCATTGGCTTTTCGCCCGGAATACACCTCTGACAAACCGTATCCGGCCTTCCTCAAGACTGCGCCGCGCGTTCGCGGCCTTTTGCGCAAGATTGTCGACGAACACTGAAAGTCCCAGCTGTCCCGGTGCGGCGGGCGTGGCGTTATTGGCAGTCCTGCGCAAATGCTCGTCGCTGGTGTCTTCCAGCAGTTCCACAACAAATCCGCTCTCGTCCAGAATCGAGCGCATCTCTTCGGTAGAGACAAGGAAACTATCGGCGGGATCGGTGGCCCACGGCAGCGGGAACAAGGACATGGCGCCCTCCCCCGCAGCCATCTCCTGGAAGGCGAATCGGCCGCCCGGCTTGAGCACCCGGTAGATCTCGCCGTAGAGCTTGCGCTTGTCCGCGATGTTCATGCCGACATTTTGCATCCACGCGGCATCAAACGAATCGTCGGGGAAAGGCATGTCGAGTGCGCTGCCCTGGTGCACCTCGATGCGCTCGTCAAGGCCGGTCAACTGATTCAGCAATACCGCCCCGGCGCAGAAATCGAGTGACATGTCGAGGCAGTCAACACGGCAGCCGTGCGTTGAAGCAATTAGCCGGGCCGGGCCGGCCAGGCCGGCGCCAATATCGAGCACGCGATCTTCGGTGCGAATCCGCGCTCGCTCCAATAACTCGCGTGATGCAAGGAGCCCGCCGGTATGGAAATGGTCCAGCGCCGCCAGCGCCTCGGGCGCCACGCGCTGATCGGGATTCAATCCCGCCGCGCGGAGGGCCGCCAGGATTCGCGCCTCGATGTCGGGAACCGAATAGTGAGCTTTCAGATCAGTCATGAATAATCCCTCTTCTAGATTCGTCAGAATCGGCCTGCGTTGATTGTCTGCCACTTCGCGTGAAGCCGATAAGCAAACACTAAATAAGTTTGTCATCGCGAGCCCCGCAGGGACGTGGCGATCCAGCCTTTGAAACCATGGACTGCTTCGTCGCATCCTGCTCCTCGCAGTGACGAAGTGCCGGTCATGGCCCGTGTGCAGTTTCAGCCGTCGAAACAGGGGGTTTGCGATGACGATTAATTCCCCTATATCAAGCGCAGCTTATCGAACCGGCTTTGCCTACTATACTGATTTATGAACTCTATGAGATTCGCGATCAACCATCCGGATTGAAGTGTTTTTATTTCTTGAATCTCTCATTGGCAAGGAGAACCTGAAATGACACAACCCGCTCTGAATCTTCAGAACGTCAAAGCCCTCGCATTGACCGTCGCCGACTTTGACCGTGCAATCAAGTTCTATACCGAAACCTTGTCGCTGCGACCGGCATACGAGGATGGCAAGCAGGTCGGCAATCACATTGGAGGCACCGTGCTGCTGCTGAAGGCAGACTACGGCGCGCAACCCTCGACCACCCTCAACCCGCGCATCACCATCCAGACGCCGGATGCCCACGCCGCCGAAGCAACACTGCGCGAACTCGGGGTGACCATTTCGGATCCGGTCCAGACCTACGGCGCGGCAACGGTCGGCAGCTTTCTCGACAGCGAGGGCAACAAACTGTGGTTCTGTTCAGGTCCCGGACCCAGCTGACACTTGCGTCACGCGCGGGATTGTCACATTCCGGTTCCCGAAGTCGCCTTGAACCGAAAGGTTGATGTCGCTGACCCCATCATTCTTGCTTAACTTTTCACCGTTGTTCACCAGGGGCATAAAAATGCAAATAACGAACAAACAGTCCGGGACGAATATTCATGAAGTTGCGGATGGTATTTACCGCATCAATACGCCGGTTGTCATGGAAGGCGGGCCTGGTGGATTCTCGTTCAATCAGTTCCTCATCATTGACGATGCGCCACTGCTGTTTCACACCGGGCCGCGCAAGATGTTCCCCCTGGTACGGGAGGCAGTGGCAAGTGTGTTGCCCGTGGAGCGCCTGCGCTACATCGGTTTTTCGCACGTTGAAGCAGATGAGTGCGGTTCGCTCAATGAATGGCTCGCGGTGGCGCCACAGTCCTCGCCGCTGTGCGGCAAGGTGGCGGCGCTGGTGTCCATTGATGATATGGCCGACCGGCCGGCGCGCGCACTCGCGGACGGGGAAACGCTCTCGCTGGGAAAGCATGCCGTGCGCTGGTTCGACGCGCCGCATCTGCCTCATGCATGGGAATGCGGTTTTCTGATGGAAGAACATACGCGGACATTGCTGTGCGGCGATCTATTTACGCAGGGAGGCGCCGAACATCCTGCCACCACCGAGTCGGACATCCTGGGGCCGAGCGAGGAGTTCCGCCATGCGATGGATTATTTTTCACACACCCAGAACGCGCGTGCGATGCTTGAAAGACTGGCTGCCGCCGAACCGACAACACTTGCATGCATGCATGGCAGCACATGGAAGGGCGACGGGGCGAAGCTTTTGCGCGCGCTTGCCGATGTTCTGTCGCCATAATCCCGCCGCTCAACTTTACGTAGAAGATCCGTCTTCCCAATGCCCCACTGATCGCTCCGGACTGCGCACTCGATCGGAGGACGCAATACCCTACGTTTGTCATGGTTGAATGAGACGAAATGCGGGCTAGCCTTAGTCTACAGATCGCGTTCGCGGATCTGCAGTGTTCGCATCGAGTAGACATGCTGAACTTTAAATTACGGCGAACTAACCATCCATCGACTACGGAGGAGTTCGACTGACCTGCCCCCTGTAGCCGTACCAATCATTTGGCAAGAAGTCCGGTTGCAAGATTAAATGATTCCTTCGGTGGTAGGTTGCGTTACATCGGCAGCATGCTGCCGATGTAACGCGGCAAACTTGGCTGGCGGCATCCGCCGACAGCTACTGTGTGGTCTTATCTCGTTGTAGTCCTGACGCCATGCGGCGATAGCCGCTCTGGCTTGGGGTAAGGTCTCGAACCAATGCTCGTTCAGACACTCGTCGCGGAATTTGCCATTGAAACTCTCGATGTAGCCGTTCTGCATTGGTCGTCCTGGTTGAATCAGGAGATGGCGAATGCCGTGCGCCTGCGCCCAGGCCATAAAGGCCCGACTGGTAAACTCGGGACCGTTGTCGGTGCGAACCATATTCGGATAGCCCCGGAAGGTAGCGGCCTGATCCAGTAGCCGGGTCACATACTGGCCAATCAATGAGGGTCAGAGACATTGGGGGTTCCGTCACAGCCATCTGCTGAAAAGTTAAATGTCACTGGGTCCTGATTGCTTGCGAATACGAGCAGAAGAGACTCGCCATCAACGTCATCAACGGGGCAGCCCGCTGCTGCGCGAATGGGTGGACAACCCCGCCGCCACGCCTGTCGATCTCGACTTGCTACTGCAAGCCGACGAATCCAGCAGGCGCGAAAAACACGAAAGCGTGCTGTTGTACCGCGAGTGATGCGAGGAAAACCAGTTTGGGCTAACCATTCAGAATCTTCATACCCTCTTCCGTATAGCGTCCGCCGGCTGCGACACCCGGCGGAAAAACTGCGTTGATTTCTGCCAGTTCCGCAGGGCTGAGCGTCAATGCAATTGCCCCGATGTTTTCTTCCAGATAACTGCGGCGTTTGGTGCCGGGGATCGGCACGATGTCGTCCCCTTGCGCCAGCACCCATGCCAGCGCCAGTTGCCCCGGCGTGCAGCCGCGCCGCGTTGCCATCTCTTTGACCTTGTCGACCAGTTGTAGATTCCTGGCGAAGTTGTCGCCCTGAAAGCGCGGTGTGTGACGGCGATGATCGTCTTGCGCAAATTGCTCGGGGCTGGTGATCGCGCCGGTCAGGAAACCTCGCCCCAAAGGACTGAAGGGAACAAAGCCGATGCCAAGCCGTCGGCAGGTCGCCAGCACGTCGTGCTCCGGGTCGCGCGTCCACAAGGAATATTCGCTTTGCAGCGCCGTAATCGGGTGCACCTTGTGCGCGCGCTCCAGTGTTTGCGACGACGCCTCCGACAAACCGATATAGCGAATCTTGCCGGCCTTGACCAGCGTTGCCAGCGCGCCGACGGTATCCTCGATAGGCGTTTCCGGATCGATACGGTGCTGATAATAAAGATCGATGGTCTCTACCCCGAGCCGTTTCAGGCTGCCTTCAACACTGGTCCGCACATAGTCGGGGCGGCCATTGAGTCCGCGCATCTGTAGATTGACCGGGTCACGCACAATGCCGAATTTGGTGGCGAGAATAATCTGGTCACGCTTGCCCTTGATCGCCCGGCCCACCAGTTCTTCATTGGTATGCGGGCCATACACGTCGGCGGTGTCGAGGAAATTGATGCCCAGATCCAGCGCACGGTGAATGGTAGCGATGGATTCCACGTCGTCGCGGTTGGCGTAAACGTCACTCATGCCCATGCAGCCGAGACCGATGGCAGAAACGGTTGGGCCATTGGCGCCGAGCCGTCGCGTATTTACGTGAAGCCTTGTCTGTTGGGTCATGCCGTGCTCCTTGATGGATTTTGGATTATTAACAAGCGAGGACATATTATGGCTCAATGTCACCACCCACATAAAACCACTGGCCATTCTCAAAAACAAGGCGGCTGAGTTCGTGCAGACGGAAGGCCATGGATGAAGTAATTGACTGGCTGACGCTCTACAATCACCGACGGCTTCATACAACCTTGGGTTACATCTGTCCGATGCAGTTCGAGAAAAACTAGTTCGCGGCACAGTTGAAATACGCGGCATGATGGACCGGCCAAGAGATACGAACTACAGGGGCAAGGTCAGTTCGAGGGCGCGGTGTGCGAGGATACCGATGTCGGCGCTGAGTGAAGTGACTTCATCCTTGCAAGTCAGTGTCTCGCCCCCTAAACTGGTTGCGTCGGCGGGGTTCCCGACGACACCCCATTCAGACAAAGGAGTTTCCCGATGACTACCGCTCATGCCTGGGCAGCCCATGCCGCCCGCACGCCCTTCGCGCCCTTTAACTTCCAGCGCAGGGCGCTTGAGCCGCAGGATGTGCGGATCGACATCCTCTACTGTGGCATTTGCCATTCCGATGTCCATTTCGCACGCGGCGAATGGGGCGATCCATCCTATCCCTGTGTCCCGGGCCACGAGATCGTTGGTCGCGTCAGTGCAGTCGGCAGCGCGGTAACGAAGTTCAAGGTCGGCGATCTTGCCGGTGTCGGCTGCATAGTTGATAGCTGCGGCCACTGCGGTTCGTGCCACGAGGGGCTGGAGCAATATTGTGAAGCCGGAATGACCGGCACCTATATGAGCGTGGAGAAGCAATCCGGCCTGCCGACCTATGGCGGCTATTCAAATTTCATCGTGGTTCGCGAGAGTTTTGTGCTGCACGTGCACCACAAGGAAAGCGACCTGCCCGCCGTCGCGCCGCTGCTCTGTGCCGGCATCACGCTTTGGTCTCCGCTACGCCACTGGAAGGCGGGGCCAGGCAAGAAGGTCGGCATCGTCGGGATCGGCGGACTGGGCCATATGGGCATCAAGCTGGCGCATGCGCTCGGTGCGCATGTTGTCGCCTTCACCAGATCGCCGGGCAAGGTTGAAGAGTGCCGCCGGCTGGGCGCGGACGAGGTCATCATCTCCAGCAATGCCGATGAACTGGCCAAGCATGCCCGCAGTTTCGACCTGATCATCAACTCCGTGTCGGCGGCGCAGAACCTGCAGACATTCGTCGTGCTGCTCAAGCGCGACGCAACTCTGGTGCTGGTAGGCGCGGGAACCGAGAAGCACACGGCGCCCGACGCGTTCGCCCTGCTGATGAGCCGGCGCTCCATTGCGGGTTCGGGGATCGGCGGCATCGCCGAAACGCAGGAGATGCTCGACTTCTGTGCCGAACGCGGCATTACCTCCGACATTGAGCTGATCCCGGTGCAGAAAGTGGATTCCGCCTACGACCGCATCGTGGCGAGCGATGTGAAATATCGCTTCGTGCTCGACATGGCGACGTTGCCGACGGCCTAGCTATCAGGGCAAAGCGCTAGCTGCTTTCGACTACACCTCTATCAGCCTCGATGGGCGAATGAAAAATATCGCCGTCCGGGTTGGTAGATCATCACTTGCAAATAGTGCCATGTAGCGGGCTAACTGTGGCCGGTAGATTTCAGCCTTTGCCTTCAACTCAGCGTCGGTCACATTCGGTTCGACGCTTGCCGTCTTGTAGTCGATGATCCACCGTTCGCCGTTTTCAACGAATGTACGGTCGATGATGCTGGACAGGGCTTTCCCGTTTCGACTGCTGGTCAGAGCCAGCTCATTCCCCTCCGAATCGCGCTTTGCCAGCACCCAGCGCCCTGCTTCGCTGCTGATGGCATTGCTGACTGCCTCTTGCACCTGAGTAGCCGCATCGTCCAGTGCTGAAACTGCATGCCCCCTGCCCTGCAGCCAGCGCCTGAATGCCGGTTGCGATGCCTTGACGCGCTCGACGCTCCATTGGTCGAGGCCGTCTTGCGCGATGAGTTCGAGGGTACGGTGCGCGAGTGTGCCGATGTCGGCGAGCAGGGAGTTGTTAACTTCGTCAGTCGCTTCCTGTGCTTCGACGGGCTCAGCACGAACGGTGGTTACTTCGACGGCTTCGCGTTTTAGATAGGCGGGAATTGCTGGCGTGGCAAGGCGGGTAAGTTTGGGGATGAAGTTGGCAAAGGTGTTGTCACCCAGTTCTGAAGGCGCTGGATTCCCGCCTTCGCGGGAATGACCGTTTTTTTCGAGCGCGGTGTTGAATTCGGCTTCGACTGCTGGCCGGAGAGCGACGAGTGGTGAGCCTTTGACTGGCGGCTTAAATTCCAAAAAACCTGGATTCCCGCTTTCGCGGGAATGACCAGAGGAAATCCCCGTGGAATGACGCCTATCAATAACTGTGGCCGAGGCTACGAGGTGCAGTGAGCGTATGGCGCGGGTGGCGGCGACGTAGAGGACGCGGCTGGCCTCGTTGCTATCGCGTTGGGTATCCAGCGTACGCAGATAATCGTAGGCAGTCGGGCGCTTGTCGTTGCTGTTGCGGCGCTGCTTGACCGGGGCGATGACCAGATGTTCGTGGCCGTGGCCATCGACGAACTCTTCCCACAGCAGCAGATCGCTGTCGCCGCTGCGTGGAGCGCGGTGCAGGCCGGGCAGAATGACAGTGTCGAATTCCAGCCCCTTGGATTTGTGCACGGTCATGATCTGGATAGC
The DNA here is from genome assembly GCA_049276455.1 of Georgfuchsia sp. GTDB lineage: Bacteria > Pseudomonadota > Gammaproteobacteria > Burkholderiales > Rhodocyclaceae > Georgfuchsia. The sequence goes on from JBASWL010000177.1 coordinate 12,160, forward strand.
CGGGCTGTCGGCATTCTCGGCGTTCGGATCGGGTTCGGCATAGAGCGAGGCGATCTCACGGTCCAGCCGGTCGAGCGTAAAACCGCCGCTAGCGTCGAGTTTGTCGATGAGTCTGAACCAGGCTTCGGCATCGGCGCGTTCGGCGGCGTCGCGCAGACAGGCTTCGCCGTCGAGCATGCGCCACGCAGCCTCGACCCAGCGCCGCGTGCGCAGCCGGCCCTGCTGCGCGAGGGCTTCGGCAAACACGGCGCGCAGATGTTGCAGGCGCTGCCGGCCGTCGACGGACACGCGTCCAATGCGTGCATCATCGTTGATGAGTTGCCACACGGTGCTCTTGTGATCGTCCGCCGCCAGCGCATGCAGATCGGGCAAGGTGAGGCCGCACCAGGGCGCACGCAATGTTGCCAGCCAGTTAACGCGGTCGCCGCGATGATGCAGCGCGCGCGTGAGCGCCAGCAGATCCTGCACCACCTGGCGCTCGGCGAGGGCTTCGATTTCCACGGCCTGATAGCGCAGCTCTGGCGCGCTGCGCTGCATCTCGGTGACCAGCGCATCGAGATGGCTGCGGGCGCGGACGAGGATGGCGATGCTGCCGGCCGGATGCGCGGCGCGCTCGGCTTTGAGGATGCGTATGACTTCTTGCGCTTCGACAAGCTCGGCGCGAACGGAGTCAGCGGCGGCAAGTACAGGATGAATGAATACACCCGCGCTGTCGTCTGCCGATTTGGTAGCGACCGACGAGGCGAACTTCACCGCGCCGGTTTGCGGATTGTCGGCGGGAGGAAAGACATCGGGGAAGGTGGCGTTGATCCAGTCCACCACTTCGGGGTGCGAACGGTTGTTGCGATTGAGGCGCAGCGCCTCCAGCTTGATCGGGCCGATGCCGACATCGCGCGCCTGCAGGAAGAGTCCGACGTCGGCCTTGCGGAAGCGGTAGATGGATTGCATCGGGTCGCCGACGACAAACAGCGTGCGCCCGTCGCCCTGCTGCCAGCCGGCAGTGAGTCGCTCCAGCAGCGTGACCTGCGCCGGGCTGGTGTCCTGGAACTCGTCGACCAGCAGGTGGCTGATGCGGTAATCGAGCTTGAGTTGGAGATTGGTCGGCCCGGTTTCATCGCCGAGCGCGAACAGCGCGCGTTGCGCGATCTCGATGAAGTCGACTTCGCGCTGCTGCTGGAACACAGACCACAGTTGCGCGGCGGCGAACTTGAGCAGGCGCGCGAAGACGCCGACGATGCGCGCTTCTTCCGCGTCCAGCATTGGCTCGGGCAGCAACTGGATGCGCGCCAGGGCGGCTTCGGCGCCGGGTATTTGTGCAAGTGTTTCGATGCAGGCGGCGAGCGCATCCTTGAAGGGCTTGGCCTCCTTCTCGGCGGGCAGGCCCATGTTCTTGTCGAAGCGGCGGCGCAAAGTGCCGCTGTTGGTGAGCAACAGGCCGGCGAGGCCACGCCAGGTGTCGAGTTCGCTCAGATCGCCCATGAGCGGCTGCGTCCAATCGGCAAGCAACTTGATGAAGGAATCGCTGCTCGCGGCGATCAGATTGACAGCAGCATAGCGCGCGATGGGCATGAGCTGCGCCTGCAGGTTGGCATCGACAGCGCTGCTGACGCGGGCGAGATCGCTGGCAACGAGCATTGCGATGGCACCGCCTTCGTCGTGCTCGGCGGCACTGATATGGCCGAGCCATTGATCGCGGCGTTCGAGCATGGACACGAGCAGCTTCTGCAGGCGTGCGGTGTCGTTGTGGAAGTAACGCAGGGCTTCTTCCACCGTATGGGCAGCGTCATCGTCGCCCTCAAGCAATGCGAGCGTGCGCAACGCGGCGGCATCATAGTGCGCGGCGCTGTCGTCGCTGACCGCCGGCTGCGCGCCGAAGCGGGAGAGAAAAGGCATCTGCCGCGCAAGGCTGGCGCTGAGCGCATCGATGGTGGTAATGCGCAGGCGCGAAGGGTTCGCGAACAAGCCCCAGTCGCATTCGGCATCGCGTGCCAATGCATCAAGCGACAGCGTCCGGGTAATCAGTTTGTGTGACTCAAGGTCTACGGCTGCTGGCAAAGTTGCTGCGGTGAGGCTGCCGAGTATGCGCGTACGCATCTCGGCTGCGGCCTTGTTGGTGAAGGTGATGGCAATGATTTCTTCCGGCTCCTTCACCAGCGCCAGCAGGCGCAGATAGCGCTGCGTCAACAACTCGGTCTTGCCCGCGCCGGCGGGGGCTTCGACGATGAAGGACTCGACATCAAGCGCGCGCAAGCGCGAGGATTCGTCAATGGCAAGGAGGTCGGGTTGGGTCATGACATCAAAGGCTTTTGGCCACAGAGAACACAGAGAAATTCAATGACAAAAACAATTCCCGGTTGAGGTTTGGTTTTTCTCTGTGTCCTCTGTGCCCTCTGTGGCTAACGATTTTGACTTTCATTTTTCATCCTGCTGCATCGTTGCTTCCCACTGCGCCTTGCGCTCGGCCAGACGCAGCAGCGGCAGCACGTCGCAATAGCGCAGGTCGGCTTCGTTCTCGACCCGCACCGCGGCCACGCCCGCTTTCACTTCGCGCGCCATGGCTTCGACATTGGTGCGCCAGTGCAGCAGCACTGCCTGCCAGTCGACGAATTCCTCCGCGCTGAAAACACGGCGCGCGTCGCTGCTGTCGATGCCGGGAACGCGCGGCAGCATGTCCTCTTCTGCGGCGATGCCGAGAAAGCGCGCCTCTTCCAGCAGCACTCGGCCGAAGGCCACTGCCACTGGTGGCTGATGGTGCCTTGCAATGGCGGCATAGACCGGCAATTGCGGATCGGTGATGCGCGCCGCGGCCCATGCAGAAATGCCGGGGACAGCGCCAGTCTTGTAATCGATAACGATCTCGCGCCCATCGTCCTGCCGGTCGATGCGGTCGATTTGCAGATTGCAGATGATGCCGTCAATGTCGACTTCGAAGCGTTCCTCGCAGGAGATGACGGCAAACGGCTGCTCGCGCTGCAACTCAACCGCAAGCCAGTTCGACAGCAGGCGCTGCAGACGCTCGCGCTCCAGCCTGCGAAAGACCGGCGGCAAGGGATCGGTGCGATGCTCGTGGTCGTAATCGTCGAGCGCGGCACAAGCCGCCTTGTCGATGGCGGCGCTGCTTTCGGCAGTGGACATGGCCCTCAGCACCGACGAAGAACCTGCCACCTGCCAGAAGGCGCGCAAGGCGTCATGCACGATGCTGCCGCGCGCCGCCGCATTGAGTCCTTCGACCGGGGTTTCCAGTTTCTTCGCGCCGAGGCGATAGCGGTAGTAGGCCCAGGCCGGGCAGATGGCTTGTGCGCGCAGCAGGCCGGTGCCGCCGCTTACATGCTCGCCCTCGGCTACTGGCGGGGCGATGCTGTCGTCGATGAGCGTAGCCCACTGAGCAGCAGGCAAATGCGGCGCTTCGGGTGGAGCCGTTTCAATCGCGTCGAGAAAATCCTCCAGCAACGGACTTGGGCGCATTTCCATTACGCCATCGGCATGAGCGAACGAGAAAATGATCTCGGGCGCGCTTTGCAGCAGCCGCTGATGAATGGAGCGGGCGAACGCCAGTTGCGCCTGAGCCGACGAGTTGGGCGCATTGACCTTGCGCTGCTGTTCTGCCGGCAACAGCGGATTGGGACGTGGCGGCGGCGGCCAGACATCGTCAGTCATGCCCATCACCCACAATGCATCGAAGCGCATGCCGCCCGCTTCGAGCATGCCGACCACCTGAACCGGCGGATCACCCTCGGTCTCGGCCTGGAACACATGCGCATTGCAAAGCTGCACAAGCCGTCGATGTGCGTCTCGTGCGACGATACTGCCGAGCAGATCATCGAGTCCGGCAAGCCTGGTGAGTTCTTCGGCAAACGCTTCGCGCGCCTGGAACTCGTGACTCGACAAGCGCCGCTCGCCCGGCCAACCGGCATGGCGCAGGAACTGGCGAAAGCGTTCCGCCCACTGCGAGGGCAATGATTTTCTGCGCCATTCCCGACGTGCCGATTCGATGGCTGCCAGATGAGAAAGCAGTTGCGGCAGCTGATGTTCAGGCTCGCCATGCACGGAATTAGTTTCGTGGTCACGTGCAAACCATTGCGCGAATGAAAGCACGCGCGCCATTGTGATTCTTGCATTCAGATGCCCGCGCATTGCAGCTTCCAGTTGGGCGCGTGCATCAGCCTCGCTCACACTGGCCGACCAGCAGGGATGGCGCAGCAGTTCGCCGATTCGGCTTTGCTCGACTTCGCCGGATCCGCAGGTGAACTCGATCAGTTCCAGCGCCACGGCAACCAGCGGCTGCTGGGGCAAAGGCTTGCCCAGGCTGAAGTTGTAATGACGCGGCGCTTCGGCGCGCGCCGGGCACAACAATGACGGATGCAAGCTATCGTCAAGCGCGGCTTCCAGCCTGTCGCGCGCGCTGCCCAGATTGGGCACCACAATGCCCAGCCGCACTGCCGGGTTGCGCGCCAGTTGCGCCGCAGACCATTGGGCAACGGCGCCGCGCTCGCTGTCCGGATCGGCCAGCATCCTGACGCAGATCGACTCGGGCAAGCCGTCCGCAAATAGCCACTCGCTTACCTGCACACCGTGCTGAACAAGAATCTGCTTGAGCCTTTGTTCCTGCGGCGTGATGTTGTCGAATCCGGCGAAATACACCTCGCTCGGCAGTTCCGCCGCGCCGCGCTCGACCAGGGCCAGCAGCGCCTCGTGCCAGCGCACGACCTCGATCAGGCCCTGTTCGTTGCAGCGCTCGTGGAATCTGCGCAGCCAGCGCAGGAAAGCCTGAGTTTCTTCCTCACTCTCGCCGCCGAAAGGCACCACCCCCCATACCACCATCAGGGCATTCGCTTCCATCGCTGTCGCAGCCATGCCGGGCACGTCAAAGAAGCTGCTGGCGTAATCGGGAATCGACTCCGCGATCACTTCTTCCCATAGCACGGCTTCCTGAAACGCATCAAGTACACGAGGCGACAGCAGCGGATCATTCACGCCACGCAGCAGCGCGGCTTCGCCCAACTGCGCAAACCATTGCGCGACAGTGCTGGTGTTCAGCGTTGCCCAGCTTGTCTCGCCCGCCGCCACCCGCGCGCGATCATCCTGCCAGCGCAGCGACTGGGCAAGACGGCTGGTGGCACAAAGAATCAATTGGTCCGGGAGCTGCGGCATGGAGGCCGATGTTACAGCGCCAGCATCAGCATGGCGCAGAAAACGGTAACTGCATAGAAAACGGCAGTGTCGATATCGGGATGGATGGCTTTCATGGCAACGCTACCTTGAATGAAGTGTTGCCATGATGCGGGGAATAGTAGCTCACCACGTGAGCCATGCAGAGATGATGGCAATAATGCGGGATCGATTTCCCGGATCAAGCCGCAAAATCGCACCCCTTTTCAAGTACGTCGACAGCTGTAAGGCTGTAACATGAACGAACCCCAGTTGACCGGGTCAAATCGACACTGTTTCCCAAGAATAAAAAGGAGCAAGTCCATGAATCCCATTGCACAGAAACTGCCATGGGGAATGATGCTCGCAATTGTCGTTCTGCTGTTTTCGCTGCCTGCCGTCGCAGGCAATCTGTCTTTCCAGCTGTCCTTGACCGGATCGCAGCTGACAGTGATTAACAAGGGCGACAGCACCGCATTCTATCCGGCCGCGTTCAGGTTGCTTGCCGACGGAAAATGGGAGCAGCTCAAGACTGCCGAGGCACCGGCGGAGCTCGCGGCTGGTTCGAGCTTGCAGTTCATTTGGCCCGATACGCGTCCGCTGAAGCAGTTGCCCGCACTTGAACGCCTGCAGCCTGTCATGTTGCGTTTTTTCGACCAGGCTGGCGTGGGATTCGGGCAGATTTCATTTTTCCATTCCCCGCTTGCGGCGAAGTATTCATTGACGACTGCTTATGTGGATGGCAATTTGCAGATCAGGCCACCTGACGACGCGTCCTCCATTCGCGCGAGTTGGCTGCTGTGGCCGCAGGAGGAGGGAATCAAGCCGATTCACCAGCCAGTACGCTTCGAGCATCACCAGCCGCCTGCACTGCGCATCGATTGGCAGCACCACAGCAAAGCCCCGTTTCAACTTGATACCGGCGCCGGAGAACCCGCTGCGATCCTGATCCATGAAACCGGACAGGGCCTTGCGTTGCAACTCGTGCCAGGCGGAGGCTTGCAGGGCAGAGAGCAGCGTGCGGCCTGGCTCGATGCCACGCCGAAGTTCTATGTCGCAGCGTTGATCGCGCTGGCATCCGGGGCGGCGGCGCTGGTGGTGCAATTCCTGCAACGGCCCCGTACTGGCACCAAGACAGGCAGCGTCAAAGCATGATCACGAGGACGCATCTGCGGGATGGATTGATCGATGCGCTGTTCATACTGGCGACCGGCGCGCTGGTGGCGAATACGCTGGGAATTGAATTTCTCAATTCGCCCAACTGGCCCACGGGCGGCGACAGCGCTTCACATCTGCTGTATGCCTGGCTTTATGCCGACAGTCTGTTGTTTTCCGGCAAGGTGCTGCCCTGGGTGCCCGAGGTTTTCGGCGGCTTGCCTTTCCTGTCCTATTACTTTCCCTTGCCCTTCATCGTCATTGCCCTGCTGTCCAAATTGATCGGCATCGCGCAGGCCTACAAGTGGGGCGCATTCCTTGCAGCAATGCTGTTGCCCGGTGCAGTATTCGTCGCCAGCCGGCGCTGGCTGCGCATGTCATGGGCGGGGGCGTTGTTTGGCGGCCTGGGCGCACTGGCTTTCCTGCTGCACGAACAGAATTCGATCTGGGGCGGCAATCTGCTCTCCACCCTGGCAGGGGAGTTCGGCTACAGCTATGGCATATGCCTCGCCGTGCTGGCCATGATTGCATGGTCGCGCGCCGTGCATACCGGCCGCGGCTGGGTCATCGCTGCCTTGCTAGAAGCTGCAACCGGGTTCTGCCATGGCTTTCCACTGCTGGTGGTTGGTTTTTCCACCGTGTTCCTGCTGTTCGAGGGTAGGCAGTTCCTGCGCACACTGGGTTTGCTCGCACGCGGCCATTTGCTCGCTTTTTGTCTGCTCGGCGGCTGGCTGTGGCCGATGCTGGAAATGCATGGCCTCACCATTCCCAACGATGCAGCGTTCCCCCTGCAGGGCTGGCGTGATTTGTTGCCCGCCACGCTGTGGCCGGTGGCGGCTGCGGGGCTCGCCGGTCTATGCCTGCAACTTGTTCCGGCAGTACGCCGCAGCTGGAGCGCGCAGCAGGCAAGCACCCTGCGCTATTTTGTCGGTGGCGCGGGGCTGGCGGCATTAGGCTTTATTGCAGGCGATCAACTCGGTCTGGCCGATATCCGTTTCTTCCCCCTGGTCTGGTTGCTTGCCGCCATCGTATGCGGCTGGCTGTTCGGACAAACACTTACGGTCATTGGCGAGGCATGGCAGCCGAAACGGAAAATCACCTTGTTCATGTTCGCTGCCGCCGCCGCTCTGGGCTTGATGGGCTGGCTTGGTCAGCAGGTGCGGCAGGCGCCCGACTGGGCACTGTGGAACCATGCCGGGCTTGATGCAAAACCACAATGGCATAACCTTTCCAGTCTCTTCCCCGCCATGTCCGGTGATCTGTGGAGTCCACGGCTTGTTTTCGAGCATGATCCGGACAATAACGATATCGGCTCGACGCGATCACTTGAGGCCTTGCCGATGTTCCTCAACCACCGACCGGTGCTTGAGGGTTTGTACATGGAAACCGCGTTGCTCGGCCCCGCCATCTACCAGCTCCAGTCTGAAATATCGGCGCGCCCTTCTTCCCCGCTGGTGCGTTTCCCCAGCGGCAGTCTTGATCCGGAGTTCGCCGCCCGGCACATGAACCTGTTGCATGCCGATACCCTGCTGCTGCGCAGCCAGCAGGCCAAGTCGGCCATCGAATCAAGCGGATTGTTCGACAAGGTGGCTGATGCTCCACCGTTTGCCCTTTATAAACTCCATGATTTCAACAGCCATCTGATCGAACTCGTGCGCCGACCGATGCGCGTGCGGCCACGACAAGACTGGATGCAGGATGCATTTGCGTGGTTTCGCACGCGTAGCCGTTTCGATGCGTACTTGCCGGTCTACGGCGACTTGGCACTGGACCAGCTGATTGCGCCCGGTCCTGCGGATAATGTGCGCGTGAAGTCGCTGTCGCGGCATGAGATGGTGTTTGAAACCAATGCCATCGGCAGCCCGCATTTGATCAAGATTGCCTACCATCCGCGCTGGCAACTGCAAAGCAAGGGGCAGATGACAGTAGCAGGCCCCGGGTACATGCTGGTGATTCCGCAGGAGAAGGAAATTCGCCTGGTCTATGGCCACACATTGGTTGGCAAGCTCGGCATGGTGGCTACGGTGCTGGCAGCTTTGTTCGCATTGTTCGCCCTTTGGGTCCAGCGACGACAGGCACTGCTTGAGAAGGCAGAAGAACGTGCGCTCAAGCCCTGGTGGCCGGTGCTTGTTGCATGGCTCTTGCTGCTGGCTACAGGAACATATTTCGGAACCCGCTCACCCGAGCGGGTCTACAGCACAGCATGGAAAGCGATGGCAGAGAATCGCTATGCCGAAGCGAGCGAAGGGTTCGCGCGCGCCTACCAGTTGCGCCGGCCACCTGCCAAAAAAGAGGAGGCCTTGTTCTGGCTGGCCAAGGCAAGCGAACTCGCGGGACAGCGCGAACAAGCGAAGGCTCGCTACCTTGAACTGGCCGAGCACTATCATGGATACTGGCTGCCAGAAAGCCTTTATACCTACGTGCTGATGGAAAGGCAGGATGGCCATGCCGACCGCGCCGCACCGTTCGCGACGCGCCTGCACGAGGAGTATCCCGGCAACAAGTGGACCCTGGAAATGGACAAAGAAAAATGATAGCAGACGAAATGATTACCGAATCGGGTACAAACACAAGCGGGCCGGTTGAACTCAGCGTGGTGGTTCCCGCATTCAACGAGGAGGAAGGCATCAAGCCCTTCCTTGAACTGCTGTTCGAAGTGCTGCGCTCGTGCTGCACCCGCTTCGAGGTATGGGTGATCGATGATGGCAGCAGGGACGGCACCTGGCGGGAACTTGCCGCAACACGTACGCGCCATGCGGAACTGCGCGGACTGCGCTTCACCCGTAATTTTGGCAAGGAGGCCGCGATGCTCGCCGGATTGCGCTGTGCCACCGGTCAGGCCGTTGTCGTCATGGACGCGGATGGCCAGCATCCGCCCACCTTGCTGCCGCAATTGCTCGAACCCTGGCGTGCCGGACGCGCGCAGATGGTTGCTGCGCAGAAGGCCGAGCGCAAAACCGACACCGTCGCAGCGCGCCTCAATGCACGCATTTTCAACGGCATGATGCAGGCGATGACCGGCCTGGACCTGACTGCAGCATCCGACTACCGCTTGCTCGATCGGCGCGTCGTCGATGCCTTGCTCGCCTTTCCGGAGAAGGTGCGCTTTTTCCGTGGCATGACGGCCTGGACCGGATTCCCCGTTGAATACGTCAGTTTCGATGTGGCGCCGCGCATCGCCGGCACGAGTCACTGGAGCGGCGCACAACTTGTCAAGCTGGCCGTTACCGCGATTTTTGCCTACACGGCAAAACCGCTGGGAATGATTCTGCGGCTTGGCCTGATAGGCATGGCAGCAGCGGCCGTCCTGTTGTTGCAGGCACTGTATTCCTGGACAACGGGAATCGCGGTGTCAGGCTGGACTTCACTGACGGTGGTTGTGCTGTTCTTCGGTTCTGCCAATCTGTTTGCGCTGGGTGTACTGGGTATCTATCTTGCCCAGTTGTTCGACGAAATCAAGGCCCGACCTGAGTATCTGGTCGGTGATGAACTACGGTGAGGGAATATTCCGCAGGCGGGCGCGCATGACTGGCTTGACCGCGCTGTTGCACCAGTTCGTCAAGTTCACCGGCGTCGGCTTTGTTTCCGCCATCGGCCACTACGGTTTGCTGATTGCGCTGGTCCAGATTTGGGCAGTATCGGCCGTGCCGGCCTCAGCCGCCGGCGCCCTGCTCGGCGCGCTGATCAATTACAGCCTCAACTATCGCTTCACTTTTCGCAGCACCCGGCAGCATCGCGAGGCCGTCCTGCGCTTTGCTGTCGTCGCCGCAGTCGGTCTGGCACTGAACACGCTGTTCATGTGGGTGGGCGTTGAACTTATCGGCTTGTATTATCTGCTCAGTCAGGTTGTCACGACGGGACTGGTAATGATCTGGAGCTTTGCCGGCAACCGCTACTGGACATTTCATTCAGGAATGAAGACAGACTGAACATCAGCAGCAGTAGCAAAGATGCCAAAATAATCGAAAATTCTTGCTGACGAGGTGGATTGCGTCCCAAGAAAAAGGGCTCCCGGGGAGGGAGCCCTTCACGACAGATCAATGCCGTTTAACCAATATCCATTGCTTGCCCGATTGCGTTAAAAGGCCGCATCAATGGCGGTGATCATGGCTGGTGTTATGGGACCCGTCGTGCCTGGGGGAACAGCGTGGCAGGTACTGCAAGGCGACGATGACTGGAGCATGTTCATGATACCCCCCGCGTTGGAGTTGATCGCTGCCGTTATCTGGGCTGCAGTACGTGTCCGCTTGCTTGTGGCATGACATGCTGAGCAATATGCCGTATAGATTGCCGCACCGTTGAGCGCCGATACCGTAGTGGTGGTGGTCGACGTCGTCGTCGTGGTGGTGGTCGTTGTCGGTACCGCCGTTGTGGTCGTCGTCGGAGCCGCCGTGGTGGTGGTCGTCGATGCTGCCGCAGTGGTAGTGGTCGTAGCAGCCGTCGTCGTCGTCGATGCCGCCGTCGTGGTCGTCGTTGGCACCTCACAGGTCGACGTCATCATCGAAACTTCTTCCGAAGGAGGACTTCTGCGACCATCATCGATTGCCCTGACCATGACATAGTAAGTCGTGTTTGCGGCAAGCCCTGTCAAGGTATACGGACTCGTGATGCTTGTTACGTGGTTGGCGAGTCCCTGATCTGCCTCTTCTGCAACGTTGCTCTTGATCGTATAGAACAGGTCATACGAAACCGAATTGGCAACCGGGGGAACAGGATCCCAATAAGCAATCAGTTCAGTATCGCCGCCACAGACCAGCGTCACGTTGGCTGGAGCTCCCGGGCGAGGTCCACGGTTGGGCATGTTGCCACCATTCCCCGTAAATTGCCCATGCTCAAGATCATCTATCTGCGCCGTGAAAAGGACTACACCCGTTGTGGCATTGGAGATAGTCAAGGTTCCTCCGGAGAGAATGAATTTCACGTTGTCAAACACAGCGTCAAGTCCATTCCCGTTTGCCGGGACTGAACCCGTGACCGGATTTGTACCGGCAGCGTTGAAATTATCCAGCAGGAGCTTGAGTTGCGTCTGCAAGGTGGCGACCGCGCCCGGCATGCCTGACTTGAGCTTATCGAGCATTGCGGCATCGGCTTGGTCAAACACGGTCGCGGGGTCATCGACGCCCGCCGCATTGGCCACAACCACGGTGGAGAGCGGATTGATGTTGGCAGTACCCTTCTTCTCGGCAAATGAATAAAGCGTACGGTGAACGCCCTCGGCAGTACCGGTTGCTTTCAAGACGAATGGGGCATGCATGTCCCTGACGTCAACAGAGAATGAACCATCTTCGGCGATGCTGGTTGTCCTGTCCCTTGATGAGGAATCCCTGAGAGTTACCTGCCCCACCAGGGGTGCGCCACTGGCGGCAACCCCGCTGACAGATTGGGGCCAACCGCCCCCGCCGCCACCCCCGCTGCCGCAGCCCGCCATCAGGGCAACGGTACCAAACATGAACAGGCCGATTGCCGCGATCGTGGCAGTCGGCCGTTTCAGCATTCGAGCCATTACGTCCGTTACTGGAACGTGTCTGGCGATATTATTTATTTTCAATATATGCGCATACATATGAAAACTCCTTTATCAGGTTTACTAACCATTTCGGATCCATGGCGCAATGGCTATCAAGTCCCGCGCAGATCCTTTCCACACTCCTTTGTCAAGCTGAGGACGGATTTGATCATCATTCATCACTCAAACCATATCTGTACGCTAACGCACACAAACTGAGATATTTTCGCGAGTTACAAGTCGGGTCCCATTGAAAGAGCAATACTGACGCCTCAGGCTGACGCCATTTGGACTATCGCAAGCTTGATGGCAGATTTTGAGTTTAGTGCCGATGTCGAGTGGCGACAAGAGATCAATCGTACGGCACGAGTAATGGAGCAACCATCGGTGTGGTTTGTGTGGGTAGGCATCGAACTCATCGGAGCACATTACCTGCTCACCGGGTCATCACGACAGGTCTGGGGGCTGATCTGTAGCTTTGCCGGCAACCGCTACTGGACATTTCATTCAGGAATAAAAACAGACTGAGCTTCGTTCATTCATTGCTCAGCCTAATTTCCCTGCTCTCGCCAGTTGAAAGCTGTCACCAATCTGCGACAAAAAAAATGTGGGCAACGAAGATAATTCCTCATCTTTTCAGTTGGTTATTACAGCAACAAGGATCGCAAAAGCGGCTGCTTTCGATTTGAAATTCATGCTGCTGGCAGCAGTTTACGCCCAAAAAAGAAGGGCTCCCTGGAGGGGAGCCCTTCGCGACAAATCAATGCCGTTTAACAAACATCCATTGCTTACATGATTGAGTTAGAAAGCCGCATCAATCGCCGTGATCATGGCAGCAGACAATGGACCGGTCGTGCCCGCAGGTACAGCGTGGCAAGTATTGCAAGGCAACGATGATTGGAGCATGCCCATACCCCCCCTGTCGGAATTAATTGCACTGGTTATCTGGGATGCGGTTTTAGTCCTCATTCGAGTGCCATGACAGCCTGAGCAATACGCCGTATAGATAGTCGCACCGTTGAGCGACGGCACCGTAGTGGTGGTGGTCGTCGACGTCGTAGTGGTGGTGGTCGTTGTCGGAGCCGCCGTGGTGGTGGTGGTCGGAGCCGCCGTGGTGGTGGTCGTTGTCGGAGCCGCCGTGGTGGTCGTCGTTGTCGGAGCCGCCGTGGTGGTCGTCGTGGTCGGAGCCGCCGTGGTGGTGGTCGTTGTCGGAGCCGCC
>JBASWL010000178.1:0-1962 GCA_049276455.1 Georgfuchsia sp.
TCGGTATAGACGAAAATGCATTACCCCAAGGTAGCGTCGTTAAATACCGCCAACCTTCCTTTTGGGAAGCTTACCGTGGGCGCATCGTCGCTGCGATAGTGGTGGTCTTATTGCAGGCGGTGCTCATTGCCTTGCTGCTGGTGGAAAGACGATTACGTCGGCAGACCGCGTCTGAGCTGCTGGATAGCGAAAAGCGCATGAACCTGGCGGCCAATGCGGCGGGCTTGGGTATGTGGCTCTGGAATATCGGTCGCGACGAGATTTGGGCGACTCCTCAAGCTCGTGCCCTGTACGGTGTCGGTGAATCCGAGCTTATTGATTTCGACCGTTTCCTTAGTACCCTCCATTCCGCCGACCAAGAGGCTATGAAAAAAGCCGTAGAAACAGCATTGAATTCAATCGCCGATTTCGAAACCCAATACCGGGTGATTCATCCTGATGGTGAGCTCCGGTGGATTTTAGTTAAGGGGCAGGTGGAGTCGGATGAAGCGGGGCAACCTACCGCCATTGTCGGCGTATCTATCGACATCACCTCCCGGAAATTGGCGGAACAGGCGGCCGAGCAACACCGCAACGAAATGGTACGCATGGCTCGCGTGGGACTGGTGGGGCAACTCTCCGGCTCCATCGCCCACGAGTTGAATCAACCCTTGTCCGCTATCCTCGCCAATACCCAGGCGGCACAACGGCTGTTGGCTAGGGAGCCGGTCGACTGGCACGAGATAGGCGAGATTTTGAAGGACATCGTTGAGGACGATCAGCGTGCTGTCGAGGTTATTCAACGCCTGCGCTTACTCTTCAATCGGGGGGAATCGCAACGCCAGCCGCTGCATACGAATGAACTCGTAAGGGACGCCCTGAAGTTGGCGCATAACGACATAGTCACGGAGCAAGTGAGCCTCTCGACGGAACTGGCGGACGATCTGCCGTCCGTGGTGGCGGACTGGGTGCAATTACAACAGGTTCTGTTGAATCTCATCGTCAATGCCTGCGAAGCCATGGCGGAGAAAGAGACGACGATGCGCAAACTCACGGTTAGAACCTGGAGAGACGGCGGGGAGGTCATCATCGAAGTGGCCGATACCGGCAAGGGCGTCGATGCCGAGGTGGAAGCGCGTCTGTTCGAGTCTTTTTTTACCACCAAGAGCAACGGCATGGGCATGGGGCTTGCCATCAGCCGCTCCATCATCGAAGCCCACGGCGGACGGCTTACGCTGGCTAACAATTCGGTGCGAGGTGCGGCATTCCGCATCAGCCTGCCCATTATCAAGGAGGGCGTCGACCGATGAAATCCAGAACCCCCACGATCTTCCTGGTCGACGACGATCCTTCGGTACTCAAGGCGTTAGATAGGCTGTTGCGATCCGCAGGTTACTGCGTCGAGGCATTTGCTTGCCCGCAAGCCTTTCTGAACAGCTACGATCCGGAACAAGCGGGCTGCCTGCTATTGGACCTGACGATGCCGGGAATGAGCGGTATGGACGTGCAGCAGCGGCTTAGCGAGGCTGGCGCGAGCTTGCCTATCGTCTTTCTCACCGGTCAGGGCGACATTCCGACCAGCGTCCGGGCGATCAAGAACGGCGCGGTGGACTTGCTTACCAAGCCGGTCGTTGACGAGGCGCTGTTCGCGGTAATACGCGAAGCCCTGGTCAAAAACGTCGCCAACCGCCTATCCCACGCCGAACTGGCCCTGATCCAGCGTCGCCTCTCCTCGTTGACCCCGCGAGAACTCGAAGTGTTCAAGCATGTCGTGGCCGGTAGACTCAACAAGCAAATCGCCGCCGATCTTGGCACGGTGGAAAAAACCATCAAGGTACATCGTGCCAGAGTGATGCAAAAGATGCAGGCGAAATCGTTGGTCGAACTGGTGCGTCTGGCCGAGCAAGCCAGCCTTGTTTAGTCCGCACCGCCTAAGCTGTTCGGCGTCTGGCGATAGGCGCGCACAATCCTGCCGGAGCGGGC
>JBASWL010000179.1:0-14413 GCA_049276455.1 Georgfuchsia sp.
GCCATGCCGCCCAAGCTGGTGTCGGACGACGGCAGGAATGTCGTGATCCGTCCGCTGGCCTACTGCTTCGAGGACGACCTCGCCGCATGGGCGGACTTGCAGCAGTTCCCGATCATTCCCTGCGACCTCTGCGGCAGCCAGCCCAACCTGCAGCGCCAGCAGGTCAAGCAGATGCTGCGCGAGTGGGACAAGCGTTTTCCCGGCCGCACCAAGAGCATGTTCAATGCGCTGTCGCGCATCACGCCGTCGCATCTGATGGACCCGACACTGTTTGATTTCAAGGGCCTCATCGCCAGCGGCGTGCCCGACCCCGATGGCGACCGCGCCTTCGATCCGGAATCGTTCGCTTCGCCTGACGTTATCCCGCTGCTGCCGGCGGAGGAATAAGCAACATGGCGTCGATTCGAGCAGACACCGCGCCAAACTCCTCAATCGGCACCGGTTTGGAAAAATAGTAGCCCTGCCCGTAGTGGCAACCCATTGCTCGAAGAATGTCAAGTTGCTCAACCATTTCGACGCCCTCGGCGACCACTGACATACCAAGGCTTTTCGCCATCACTATCACGGCCTCCACCAGGGCGCGATCGCCGGCATCCTTTTGCATGTCGCGCACGAAGGACTTATCGACTTTGACCGTGCTGACCGGGAAACGCTTGAGATAGGAGAGCGATGAGTAGCCGGTGCCAAAGTCATCGAGATAGAAGCGCAAGCCCAATTCGCGCACCGCGACCACCCACTGCAGCGCATTGGTCAAGTCGGCCATCAGCACACCTTCCGTGATCTCGAGTATCAGTCGCCAGGGTTCGATGCCGTGGCGTGCCATGGCATCGGCCAGCACCTGCGGTGGCAGACCGTCGGGAATCTGGCGGCCGGAAACATTGAGCGACATGTAGAGGTTGCGCCCCTCGGCCTGCCATGCGGCGATCTGGCGGCAGGCGGCCTCCAGCCCCCAAAGCCCGATATCGACAATGAACCCGGTTTCCTCGGCGACGGGGATAAAGGCATCCGGCGGCACCACTCCCTTCTCGGGGTGATGCCAGCGGATCAGGGCCTCGACGCCGGCCAGACGATTCTCTGCGATGTCGACTATCGGCTGGTAATAAAGGCGGAATTCGCCGCGGCGCAGCGCCAACTGCATGTCGGTTTCAAGCGCGCGGCGGCGTTCCGTAGCTTCGGCCATGGCAGGGTCAAAGAATGCGTAACGGCTACCGCCGCCGAGTTTGGCGTGATCGAGTGCCAGTTCGGCATTTCGCAGCAGGGCAGGAATTTCCATGCCGTCATTGGGAAAGAGCGTGATCCCGATGCTGGCGCCCAGTTTGATCGGATGAGCATGTCCATCATAGCTGTGCGCCAGTATGCGAACGATACGCTCACCAACGCCTGCTGCCGTTTCCTCGTCTGTGATGCGCGGCAGTATGACAGCGAATTCGTCGCCACCGACGCGCGCGACCGTGTCGGAAGACTTGATGCAGGTCTGGATACGCCTGACCGCTGTCTTCAGTATCAAATCGCCCACCGGCAAGCCGAGTGCCTCGTTGATGCGTTTAAAACCATCGATATCGACGAGCATCAAGGCAAAGCCGGGATCGGAAACGGTAACACTCTTGCGGATCGCCGCCAGCATTTGCTGCTCCAGTCCCGACCGGTTGGCAATGCCGGTGAGTGGATCGGTCACCGCCTGCTGGCGTGCTGCGTCCTCAGCCAGCTTGCGCTCGGTAACGTCCGAAACAATGCCCTGCACCATGCCACCGCCGATGCCGCACAGCGTGACATTGAGCCAGCGGGCCATACCTCGCCCCGTGATGAATTCCAGGTCAGCGCCGGATGCCGCATCGCCATTGATGCAGTCGTTGATGATCCGCTGCAGTTGCTCGGGAGTGCGCCAAGCCAGATCGGTCAACCGCACTTCCGCAAATGAGGCGCCCTCCGGAAAGTCGAGCAGGCGTAGCAATGCCGGATTGCCAGACGACACGCAACCGTTCATGTCCGCGATGAAAATCCCCGTTTCTGCGTGGTCGAAAATGGCGTGGTATTTCTTCTCCTCGATCATGTGCAGCAGGCGAATCTCGTGCTCGTCATTGAGTGATGCAACCAACCGGTCAGCCATCGCATTGATATCTTCGGCCAAGCGTCCGATTTCGCTGCCGACATGACCTCTCGGAATTGCCAGCCGCTCCCCGGCAGTGGCATCCATGCGGTGCAGGCGATCCGACATGCCCTTGATCGGCCGCAAGATACGTCGCAGCATGATGATGATGATGAACACGACAAATGCAGCCAGCTGAAGCCAGAGCAAAATGCCGACGAACCTGACTTCCTCCTGGACAACGCGAGCGAAGGTATCCGGATCGGGATCGAGAACAATCTCTCCTACTATTTCTCCTGCATTGAAAGGCGAGTGAACCTTGCGTATTTGACGGCCGGGTGGGGCTTGCTCCAGATCAATCGCGGACGCTTTATCTCGATAGCTTTGTACCAGCCATGTCTTGTTGCTACGAATCCGGACGCCCAGAACTTCACTGTTCTTCATCAAACCATTGGCTACTTCCCTTGCCAGATTTTGATCCTCGACGAAACAGGCAATGCTGACCGTGCTCTCAACCGTGTCAAGCAGCCCCTTGAGGTGAGTGATCGACTGATTTTCGGCACGTTGATAGGTGGCGAGAATGGTGGCGGCGATGAATATCATGCCACCCAGAATGCCGCTGCCAATGACGGCAATGACGACCAGATAGTTAATGCTGTGGCGCCACTTTGTTTTCTTCGGTGTCATGGCCTAGGGCGCCAACTCGTAAACAATCCTGACGCGGCCATCGATCTTCGCGCGTTCGATATAACCGATGCCGCCGGGCGTGGCGGCCACCCATTTGAGCAGGTCTTCGTCGCTGGCTGCCTGCCGTGGTGGTGGGGTGCGGCCGGAAAAAAACAAACGCGCCCAGTATGAATTGATCTCCGCAATATCCTTGTTGACCAGCAGACGGTAGAAAATGGCCTTATCAGGCTCGCCCGGAGGAAGATCGGCGGGCTGCGCGGAAATGCCGGAAGGCATCTGGCGGAAACGGCCGAGGAATATATTCACCACTTCGTCGCGACTGAGTTTTTCCACGCCGCTCTTCGGATTGACAATGACCACAACATCCGCGACCGCTGCGCTGGCTTGCAGCTGTAGCATGCAGATAACCAGCAGGATGAGGAATCGTTTCGGCATGGCTAGAAGACAAAGTCCATGGACAGACTGGTGATATTCATTCTGCCGTTGTAGTCCGGCCGCTCCCAGCGTGTCGGGAAAATGGATTGCGGCGTTCCGCGCACCATATCGAATTGCGCCTTCAGATCCATGTTGCGCCGGAAGTCCCAACGCAAACCGATGGTGGTGGTGTGCTGGTCGTTGTGCGAATCGGCCATGACACTGGCGACAGTTGCATCCATGACGGCGCCCAGACCGGTTGCCAGTTGCTTGGGCGTTGATCGAACCCGGGAGTAGCCGATGAAAGGCGTCAGCTTGTCGAAACGGTAGCCGGCGATCAGGTATGCCGCATGCGAATTCTCAAAGATACTGCTGTCCTGCCACGTGCGGCTCAACATCAGCTGGACCTGCAGCGGCCCGTTGTCATAGACAACGCCTGCCGAAGAGAATCGACCCAGCTTGCCCGCCATCGACAGCGCCTGCGAAGCAGCGTTTGCCCCGTTGGATTCAAGCAGATTGTGCAGGTCGGCGAGGGGCAAATCCTGCTTGAACCTGACCTGGGCATAGCCGAGCCGCCACTGCCAGGAACCCTGCTGATAATCGACGTGTCCGCCCGTCATGCGCGACCGGTTCATGTCCCACTGCCGGTCCGCCAGGGGTGCTTTCTCGCGGACAAGGCCGGTAAAAAGTTTTCCCCGCAGCAGGCCATCGCCAACGGGCAGCGTTGCCTGTCCATCGACCCCGTCGATATAGGAGAACGGCAGCGCCCCGTAATAATCCGTTGGCGGCCGGATCGGCAAGTAGGAATAGCCGACCAGACGCGAATCGGCCAGCATGTAGAACTCCGTGCCCAGGCGGCCACCACGCAGACTCAGGTTTGCATTGGGATCGTACTTGACGAAAGCCCACATCAGCTCCGGCTCGAAGTTGCCATCGGCATGATAGCGGCTGACGGCCTGCACTACAGCCTCGACCTTGTCTGTCGCACGAATATTGGCCTGCACACCCAGCACCGAGTCTATTTTCCCCGACCATTGTTTTGTCAGACCACTTGGCTGGGAAAGATCGCGCACGAACTCGGCACTATCCGTCGAGGAACGGGCCACCCCCAAGGTGCCGAAACCATGCAGTGAAATTGCCTGATTTCCGGCATCCGCAAGATTCTCCGTCTGCGCTCCAGCAGACATGGGTAACGTGGCAATAACTACTGCCAGAAGAGCGGCGGAACAATATGCGATTCGAGAGCTCATCATTTAAATACCTGCATGATGCGTTGCTGGCCATTTATGAATGGAATAAAGCAATCCCGACAATGCCACTGATGCTCTTTGAACAGGACTGCCAGCCCTTCACCTCGTCAAATTCGAATAGCGCCCTGGGTGCAATTATGGATGCATGCTACGCTTTAATTTATTTATACGCCATGTGCAGGCTTGATCTAGATCACAGATCAACAGGCGTAGCCGGCTTCGAAACGAGTAACCCAAAATAACCCAGCTGCCTAATTCACCCGGATTTTCGGCCCCATGGCTTCCATTGTTCCAATCACCGTCGCCTGATAGAAACCCTCCGTGCGTAACAAGCCCAGCACGCGCCCGGCGCAAGCGGGCGCGCAGGCCACGGGGACCACTGCCTTGACGTGACCGCCGGAGAAGCGGCCATGCCGCCCATCAAGGTTCAAATAAGCTTGCTGATCGGATACTCGACAATGCCCTCTGCGCCCAACCGCATCAGTTCGGGAACGATGCCGCGAACTGCTTTCTCCGGCAGTATCGTTTCGATGGAGACCCACTCCGAGTTGTACAGATGCGCCACCGTCGGATCGTTGAGGCTGGGCAGGATGCCGGTAATGGCGGCTACGCGCTCACCCGGCGCGTTCATCTTGAGGCCGACCATGCCTTCCGCCCGCAGCGTCGATTGCAGCAGGGTGGCGATCTGCTGAATCTTGACCCGTTTCCACGGATCCTCCCATGCCGCCTTGTTGGCGATCATCACCGGCACCGACTCCATCAGGTCGCACACGATGCGCAGGCCGTTGGCGCGGATCGTCGAGCCTGTCTCGGTCACTTCGACGATGGCGTCGCAAAGCCCCTCGACTACCTTGGCCTCGGTGGCGCCCCAGGAGAATTCGACCTTCACCGGAATGTTGCGCTCGGCGAAATAGCGCTGGGTGAAGCCCACCAGTTCGGTGGAGATGGTGGCGCCATGCAGATCCTCCGGCGCGCGTACCCTGGAATCGCCATTGACCACCAGCACCCAGCGTACCGGGCGGCGCGACACCTTGGAATAGATCATCTCGCAGATTTCGATGACGTCCGAATCGTTTTCCCGCACCCAGTCCCTGCCCGCGATGCCCATGTCGATGGTGCCGCGCTCGACATACCTGCCCATCTCCTGCGGACGGATCAGGCTGCATTTCATTTCTTCGTCGTCCACGCTGGGAAAGTAGCTGCGCGACGCGCTGGTGATCCGCCAGCCGGCCTTGCCAAACAGTTCGACCGTGGCTTCTTCCAGACTGCCCTTGGGAATCCCGACCTTCAGTAAATTGCTCATCCGCCGCCCCTATTTCTTGTAAACCTGCGCGGGATCGAAGAGCGGCCTGGAATGTTCCACCCAGCTTCCTTCTTCCCACTTTACGAAGAAGCAGCTGCGGTTGCCGGTATGGCAGGCCGCCGGGCCGTTCTGCCTGACCTTGATGACGACCGTGTCGGCATCGCAGTCGGTGAGCACTTCCACCACCTCCTGCGTATTGCCCGACTCCTCGCCTTTCATCCAGTATTTGTTGCGGGTACGGCTGAAGAACCAGGTCTTGCCAGTCTCCAGCGTCAGATTCAGCGTCTTCTCGTCCATGAAGGCGACCATCAGCACTTCGCCGTTGTCGACATCCTGGATGACGGCGGGAATCAACCCGCCCATTTTTTCAAAATCGATCTTGATGCTCATGGCTACGTTTTTCCTTCTACGGTGAACTTTGATCAAAACGAAAGACTCGGGAGGACTGCCTCCGCGTAGCCCAAAGGTACCATCAAAGTTACCCTTGGCCCATATGGCTGCGACGCTGGTCACGTCACGTGAATGTGCTGCGTGCCCGCCGCCATGCTTCCGATCACCGCCGCCTGATCGAAACCCTCCGCACGCATCAAGGTCATCACCGGCTCGGCGCAAGCGGGTGAGCAAGCCACCAGCAGGCCGCCGCTGGTCTGCGGGTCGGTCAGCATATTCCTCTGCCAATCGGCGAATCCCGGCGGCATTACTACCTGATCGCCATAGGCCGACCAGTTGCGTCCCGAGGCGCCGGTCGCGATGCCGGCGCGGGCATGCTGCGCGGCTTCCGCAATCAGCGGCAGGCTGTCGAATTCGATATGGGCGCCGAGACCCGAACCGCGGCAGATTTCGAGCAGATGGCCGGCGAGGCCGAAACCGGTGACATCGGTTACCGCATGCACCTCCGCCATTTCCGCCAGCGCAGTTCCCGGCGTATTCAGTTGCGTCGTGCACCTCAGCATTTCGTCATAGCCCGCTGCGGAGAGCAGACCCTTCTTCAGCGCTGCCGAGAGCATGCCGATGCCGAGCGGCTTGCCGAGGATGAGGGCATCACCCGCTTTTGCTGCGCTGTTGCGTTTGACCCGCGCCGGATGCACCACGCCGATGCCGACCAGACCGTAGATCGGCTCCAGCACGTCGATGCTGTGTCCGCCGGCGATGGGGATGCCCGCCGCGGTGCACACCGCCTCGCCCCCGGCCAGGATGCGGCGGATAACTTCCTCCGGCAGCTTGCCCAGCGGCATGCCGACGATGGCCAGGGCGAACAGGGGCTTGCCGCCCATGGCATAGACATCAGAGAGTGCATTGGTGGCGGCAATGCGGCCGAAGTCGTAAGGGTCGTCCACGATCGGCGTAAAGAAATCCGTGGTGGCGACAATGGCCTGTTCGTCGTTGAGCCGATACACCGCCGCATCGTCGCTGGTCTCGGTGCCGATCAGCAGATCGGGCGGCAGCATGCGCAGCGGCGACTCCGCCAGCAGGCGGGACAGCACGGCCGGCGCGATCTTGCAGCCGCAGCCGCCGCCGTGGCTGAATTCGGTCAGGCGTATCTGCGCGGAGGCGGGTACATTGGACCCGGAAATTTTGTCAGTCATGGCGCATGGGATAAAGCAAAGATTAGGGATGAGCTGAACAAGTCTGTCATCGCGATGAGCAAAGCATGGCAGCCTGAAAGGGCGTAGTGATCCACAAATTGTTAATTTTACGCAAGTACTGGATCGTCACGCTACGTTCGCGATGACAGAGCAGGGGATGGCGGAGACTGGTGTCATTGCGAGGAGGCGTAGCCGACGCGGCAATCCATGGGGTTAAAACGTGGATCGCCAATGACCAACGGGAATTTCCGCGGGATGATGGAATCTGAAATAATCAATTGTTTTCTTGGTTGGGTATTTCGCCGGGAAAGCGCCGTTCCGCTCTAAGATACGACCTCCCCAATGCAAGGATTTGCCTGGATGAAGGCCCCCGATCATACCCTCGCCACCGTCGCCCAACTGGCCGAGTTCGATGCCGTCATTGACGTGCGCTCGCCCGCCGAATATGCCGAGGACCACATTCCCGGCGCCATCAGTTGCCCGGTGCTGGACAACGAGGAACGCATCCGCGTCGGCACGCTCTACAAACAGGAGTCGCCCTTTGCCGCGCGCAAGGTGGGGGCCGCGCTGGTGGCGCGCAACATCGCGCGCCACATCGAGGAGCAGTTCAGCCAGCATCCCAAGTCATGGCGGCCGCTGGTCTATTGCTGGCGCGGCGGCCAGCGCAGCGGCGCCTTCAGCCATGTGCTGCGGGAAATCGGCTGGTCGGCGCGGCGTCTGGAGGGAGGCTACAAATCCTGGCGGCATCATGTGCTGGAAAATCTGGCTAGCTTGCCTGCCGCGCTGCGCTTCTGCGTCATCTCGGGGCCGACCGGCAGCGGCAAAAGCCGGCTGCTCGAAGCCATGGCCCGGCAGGGTGCGCAGGTACTGCATCTGGAGAAATTGGCCGCGCACAAGGGCTCGGTCCTCGGCGACCTGCCCGATGCGCCGCAGCCCTCGCAAAAGAAATTCGAAACCGGCATCCACCAAGCGCTTGTCGCGTTCGATGCCAGCCGTCCGGTGTTCATCGAGGCCGAAAGCCGCCGCATCGGCCAATTGACCCTGCCGCCCTCGATCTTCGATGCCATTGGCAAGGGCCGCCGGCTGCGCATCGAGGCCAGCGTCCCGGCGCGGGTCGATTTCCTGCTCTCCGACTATGCCTACCTGTGCGATGCCGAGCGCCTGCATGACCTGCTCGACCGCCTGATGGAAATGCAGGGGCGCGAGGTCATCGCGCGCTGGCAGGGTCTGGCCGGTGCCGGCGACTTCCGCACGCTGGTAACGGAACTACTGACTTGTCATTACGACCGGCTCTACGAGCGCTCCCTGCACCGGCAGTTCCCCAACCTCGCGGCAGTGCCGGTGTTCCCGGCGCACGACCTGTCGCCGGCGGGCATCGAAATACTGGCGACGGAAATCATCGCGCGCAGTTGAACTCACTAGCGCCTGGTAGCCGCCAATTCTCCGTCTACCAGCGCCTTCAACTGCTCCCAGCCGAATTCCGGCAGCGGCTTGCCATTCACGAAATACTCCGGCGTCATGGTCACGTTGAGGCTCTTTGCATCCTCAAGATCCTGCGAGATTATCTGGGCAACCTCCGGCGCCATCATGTCGGCCTGCATCTGTTCCATGTTCAGGCCGAGGCGCCCCAGGTGTTGCCAGGCTCGTTCCGGCTGCGCCACGTGATTGGTCACCCAATCGGACTGCGTGGCAAACAGCTCCTCCAGCGCCGGCCAGAGCTGCCCCTGCTTGCGCGCCGCTTCCAGCATCGCCACGACCTTGTCGGAACCGGGATGGAAAGGCGCATAACGCAGCACCAGACGAATCCGGTCCGGGTTCGCCGCCATCATTTCCTTGACCCGCAGATAGAAATCGGCGCAGGTGCCGCAGGCCGGATCGAAGAACTCGACAATCACCACCGGCGCATCGGCCTTGCCATGGGTCGGCGAATGCATGCGCATCAGCGCGCTGCTGTTGGCGACCACATGCTCCGCGGCCTGATCCTTTTTCTGCGTGGTGTAAACAATTGCAGCGGTGATGAAAGCCAGCAGCAAACCGGCAACGGCAATGATGAACAGCGTCTTTTGCTTCATTTTGAACTCCGAAAATGCGTTGCGGCCAGCAAGGCCAGAATGGTTGAAAAAGCCAGAACCGAAAGCAGGGGAATCGTCACGAAGCCGAACCACTTGATCACGGTGACCGAGCACGGCACTCCCTGCGTGCAGGGCTTGATGCTCTCGGGAATCACTCCCATGACCAATAGCTCGTGAAAGACGGCGAACAGCCAGCCGAGCACGGCCAGCGGCGTGGCGTAGCGAATCACCTTGCGGTCGAAGGGAAACAGCCCGAAGGGCAGGATCAGCGCCAGCGGGAACATGAAAATGCGTTGATACCAGCACATGACGCAAGTGGGCACTTTCATGACTTCGCCGAAAAACAGCGCACCCAGCATCGAGATGGTGGCAATCAGCCAGGCGCTGAAAATCAAGGTCCAGCCAACGGTTTCGTTCCTTGCGGGTTCAGCGGACAGATGGTGTTTATCGGTCAATGCATTCTCCAGACGGCGGTATATCGAACCGGGCGTCTCTGGGATCGCGATGCCCGATGTTTACCTTGCGGCGAAATTGTCTCATGCCTTGCGCCAAACCCTCGCCACACCCTTCCCAAACCCCCACAGCTTTCGTCTTATTTGGCAGCACCATGCCTTGCCCTATTGTCTGGGAATAAAAAAGGGCGTAATGTCCGCAAAAATTCCCGGAACGAGGTTTCCCATGGCACTTGTATTGAACACCGGCCCGGCCAACGATGCCGCCCTCGACTACCTTCTCGCCGCACGCAAGGGCCACACACAGGCGCAGGTTGCCAAACACCTGAAAGTCAATGTGCGTACGGTGCGGCGCTGGGAACTGGGGGAGATCGAAACACCGTACAACCTCATCCCGGCGCTGCAACAGTTACTGCCGCTGGAACTGCCTTTCGAACGCGAGGCAGACTTCACCTTCATCGATCTTTTTGCCGGTATCGGTGGCATCCGCATGGCATTCGAATCAATTGGCGGGCGCTGCCTGTTTACCAGCGAGTGGGATGCCTACGCGCAGAAAACCTATGCCGAAAATTATCGCGACGGCCATCCGATCCACGGCGACATAACGCAAGTTCGCGCGGCCGATGTACCGGACCATGACGTGCTGCTCGCCGGGTTTCCCTGCCAGCCATTTTCGATTGCGGGCGTCTCGAAGAAAAATGCGCTGGGCCGCGCCCACGGCTTTCATGACGAGACGCAGGGAACGCTGTTCTTCGACATCTGCCGCATCATCGAGAAAAAGCAGCCGCGCGCCTTCCTGCTGGAGAACGTCAAAAACCTGCTTTCGCACGACAAGGGCCGCACTTTCGATGTCATCAAGCGCGCGTTGACCGAAGAACTTGGCTACCACATCCACTACCGCGTCATCGACGGCGAACACTTCGTGCCCCAGCATCGCGAGCGCATTCTCATCGTCGGCTTTCGCGAACCGGTGGCATTTGACTGGAATGCCATTCCCTTGCCCGAGAAAGGCAGGCGCACGCTGAAGGACATCCTGCATCGCACCGATGGCAGCGAGCCGGTGCTGGCGTGGGATGGCGATACCTACTTCGATCATGCGAAAAAGCGGGTGCAGCCCAAGTACACCCTGACCGACCACCTGTGGATCTACCTGCAAGCCTATGCGGCGAAACACCGCGCCGCGGGCAACGGCTTCGGCTTCGGGCTGGTCGGGCCGGCCAATATTGCCCGCACACTCTCGGCGCGCTACTACAAGGACGGCTCGGAAATCCTGATCAAGCAAGGTTCGCGCAAAAACCCGCGCCGGCTGACGCCGCGCGAGTGCGCGCGGCTGATGGGTTTCCCCGATACGTTCAGGATTCCGGTGTCGGATACGCGGGCGTACAGACAGTTCTCGGAGGCTGCGGTTGTGCCAATGATAGAAGTAACGGCTAAACTGATGTCGTCATATTTGCCAAATAAGGAAGCGCCATCGGCAGTGAAGCCTGTCGTGGTGCCAAAAGACATCATGAGCAAAAACCTCTGGACCAAAGATCAGCTCAAGCTGGCCTTTCATCTGTACTGTCAAATCCCTTTTGGAAAGATGCATAGTCGAAATCCAGAGGTTATTGAGTTGGGGCAGTTGATTGGCCGAAGCCCCGGTGCTGTTGCGTACAAGCTCGTGAATTTCGCAAGCCTTGATCCATCGATTACAGGAAGGGGGCGAACTGGAATGCCTCATGGATCTTCACTTGATAGAGAAGTTTGGGAGGAATTTAACTCGGATTGGGAAAAGCTCGCCGTTGAATGCAGTCTTCTCAAGGACACTCTCAAGTCGGCCTCCGGGCATCCGACTTCTAACTTGGTATCGGACGAAGAAAACGATGAGGACGAAGACTACACGGGTGAGACAAAGAGAGTGGTAATTGAGCAGCGAAGAAAACAGAACTTCTTTCGCCGATCCGTACTAAGCAGCTATCAAGGCCGTTGCTGCATTTCTGGGTTAACTGAGCAGAAACTGTTGGTCGCGAGCCACATTGTTCCTTGGAGCAAGGATCGGAATAATCGCTTGAATCCTCGCAATGGCCTCTGTCTTTCGGTGCTTCACGATAAGGCATTTGATCGTGGCCTTATCGGATTTAGCGACGAATTGACAGTTATGATTTCTGGGGAATTAAAGCGAAGGAAAGACAAATTCATAAAGGATGTACTGCTGCCGCTGGAAAATCAAAAAATATATTTACCCAGTCGCTTTTTGCCTGATCTTGAATTCATTGCAATACATAGAGAAAAAATATTTATTCGTTGATTTTGAATTCAAACACATGAATCTCTAGTTCATATAGTCATGCATAAAAATACACAGTCGAAACCCGGCTGTCGTTTTATGGTTTTGTCTTACGCCTTCTGCGAGGGTTACGAGAGCTACTACCTCAATGAGCATGGCGTTCCAGTTTTATACGACAGCATTGAGGATGCGCTCGCCGATATTCAAAGCGAATTCGATCGTTGGGCGGATGAAGTTCGCAGCGGAGAACGGGAGCCAGAGGACTCTTTCGATGAAGAAGAATTCCTTGTTAGCTGCGCAAACACGGGTACGAATTGCCGTGTCGCGAACGTTCACGGAACCATTTTCTTAATTGATGAGTTTGGAAACTTTCTGAAAAGCAAAGCTGAGATGGAAACAATAAACCTTACTGGCGATTTTGTTCACATCGAGTCTTAGGCCAATCCAGCCCCAAGGCCTGAAGCGACTCACGCCTTCCGATAAACCTCCGCCCCGCCCTGCACGAATTCCACGGCCTTGGTTTCCATGCTCTTGGCAAGGTTGGGGAAGAGCGCGAGTTCCCCAATCCGGGTTATTCATATCCACCCTCACGTTGATGTCGCAGTGCGAGAATGAGCGCTGCATCGGTGGCGGCATCGTAGCGATACAGCGCCAGATAGCCGCTGCGTCCGCGCGAGATCACGAGTTCGCGCAAACCGGATTCGACGCGATGCCCGATCAATGGATGTTGCTTGAGCAGGGCAAGACCATTGAGCAGAATATCGGCCGTGGCGGCGGCGGCATACGCATCGGTTTCCAGCAGAAATTCTGTCAGCCGCTCGATATCAGCCAGCGCGCGCGGCGCGAAAACAAGCCGTGTCACAGCTTGCGCGCTTTGGGCCGCTTCGCAGTCCGGCCCTCGATTTTGGCCTTGATGTAGCTGAAGACTTCGTCGGCATCATGGACGAGGCCGTATTGCGCCACTTCCTGCTCGGCCTTGAGCGCGGATGCGACAAAAGTCCGTCGCCGCTCCGCCAGTGCTGCCTGTGCCTCAATGGCATCGACCATCCAGGCATGCGCGGATTTACCGGATTCCGCCGCCGCGGAAGCAATGCGGGTTTTCAAATCGTCAGGCAGTTTCAGCGTGGTTGATGCGGTCATGATATTCGCCTCTTCTCGGGTGACACAAAAGTAACACCAAGGCGAGCGAACGTCAATTGTTACGCCTTCCGATAAACCTCCGCCCCGCCCTGCACGAATTCCACCGCCTTGGTTTCCATGCCCTTCGCCAGTGCTTCCTGTTCGGAAACGCCCTGCGCGGCCGCGTAGTCGCGCACGTCCTGCGTGATCTTCATGGAGCAGAAATGCGGCCCGCACATGGAACAGAAATGCGCCACCTTGGCGCCTTCCTGCGGCAGGGTTTCGTCGTGGAATTCGCGCGCCTTGTCGGGGTCGAGGCCGAGGTTGAACTGGTCTTCCCAGCGGAACTCGAAGCGCGCCTTGGATAGCGCGTTGTCACGAATCTGCGCGCCGGGGTGGCCCTTGGCAAGGTCGGCGGCGTGCGCGGCGAGCTTGTAGGTGATGATGCCTTCCTTGACGTCGTTCTTGTCGGGCAGGCCTAGGTGTTCCTTGGGCGTGACGTAGCACAGCATCGCGGTGCCGTACCAGCCGATCATGGCGGCGCCGATGCCGCTGGTGATGTGGTCGTAGCCCGGCGCGATGTCGGTGGTGAGCGGGCCGAGCGTGTAGAACGGCGCTTCGTCGCACCAGTCGAGTTGCAGGTCCATGTTCTCCTTGATCAGGTGCATCGGCACATGGCCGGGGCCTTCGATCATCACCTGACAGTCGTGCTTCCACGCCACCTGCGTGAGTTCGCCGAGCGTCTTCAGTTCGCCCAGTTGCGCTTCGTCGTTGGCGTCAAAGATCGAGCCGGGGCGCAGGCCGTCGCCGAGGCTGAAGCCGACGTCATAGGCCTTCATGATCTCGCAGATGTCTTCGAAGTGGGTGTAGAGGAAGCTTTCCTGGTGATGGGCGAGGCACCACTTGGCCATTATCGAGCCGCCGCGGCTGACGATGCCGGTCATGCGTTTGGCGGTCATCGGCACATGGCGCAGCAGTACGCCGGCATGGATGGTGAAGTAGTCGATGCCCTGCTCGGCCTGCTCGATCAGGGTGTCGCGGAAGATTTCCCAGGTCAGCTCTTCGGCCTTGCCGTCGACCTTTTCCAGCGCCTGATAGATCGGCACGGTGCCGATCGGCACCGGCGAGTTGCGCACGATCCATTCGCGCGTTTCGTGGATGTTGTTGCCGGTGGACAG
>JBASWL010000180.1:0-7509 GCA_049276455.1 Georgfuchsia sp.
CCGTTCCCGAGCTCGAAGGCGGCTTCGAGAAGCTGTTCGCTTAGCGCCGTATCCCGGTCAGCTCAGGTCCGCGGTGCCAAGAATCCCGGCCAGGGTCATGGAAACATCGACGCCGACGTGCCGGGACCACGCGTCAGCCCATTTCCTTACGAAGGAACCACGTAACGTTGCAACCGCTGTCTTCCCGGCAATTGCTATTAGCGCGTCGTTCTCGGCGTCGGTGTTGGCTGGTGCAAGGAAGAGTACGACGCCTGCAACGCGGACTGGTAATTCGGGCTGAAGAGCTCGCGGGAACTTTTTTGCGCGATGCATAGGTCGCGCCTGGTCTCGTGATCGCGGTTGCCAAAGGAGAAGACAGATATGAGAGGACGTCCGGCCAGGATTGATGGGGCCAAACATGCCGATGCCATCCTCAAACTTCTGGTCAAACAAATTCGTGACGCATGGCCGAATGTTCGCATCATCTATCGAGGCGACTCCGGATTCTGCCGGAGACGGATACTGTCTTGGTGCGAGAGGAACGGTGTTGGTTACATCGTCGGTCTCTTCGCTGATCACACCAGTTGCCATCGCTGATGAGCCAATCAGTTTCGTCTGCTGATCGCTTCCACGTTCCCGCTACGTAGCAATCCAGGAGCGCAAACCCGGCGCGATGATCATCCGGGGGCATTGGCGGTTTCGGCATTGTGCAAGAATCAAGGCAAGTCCATTGCGCCGCGGCATGCCATCACAATATAGATAACGAATTTCGGATAGCCTTTATTTCATTCCATCTGCCGCCGGCTTCCAGCCGCCGCCCAGCGCCTTGAACAAATCAATGGCAGCGGCAAGGCGCGCCTGGCGATTGCGGATATAGGCCAGCGTTGCGTCGTTGGCCGAGCGTTGCGCGTCGAGCACTTCGAGATAGGGTGAATAACCTGCCTTATAGCGCTCATTGGCAAGATGCAAGGATTCGACCGCGGCCTGGCGTTGCGTGTCGAGCGCGACTTCGCCGGCGGCGCGTTGCGTGGAGGTGGTCAGTGCATCGCGCACTTCGCGGAAGCCGTTCTGTATCGCCTGCTGATAAGCCGCGAGTACCTGCTTCTGCTGCGCGGTAGCCTCATCGACGCGCGCTGAATATTTCCCTGCCGCGAAAATCGGGAAATCCAGGCCCACGCCCATGCCCCACGTTTCTGCTCCGGCCTTGAACAGGTTAGCCAGCGCGCCGCTCTCGCTGCCGACACTGCCGGTCAGCGAAATCGTCGGGAACAGCGCCGCCCTGGCGACGCCGATGCGGGCGTTGGCTGCGATCAACTGCTGTTCGGCGGCACGGATGTCCGGTCGTGCTTCAAGCAGATCGGAAGGCAGTCCCGCGGGCGGCAGCGGCGGCAGCGGCAGCTGGCGCAGGTCTCCGGCAGCAATGGCCAGCTCCGGCGTCGCCGTGAGCAAACCCAATTGATGTTCGGCCAGCGCGCGCTGCTGGCGCAGATCGGCTATCTGCGCTTCCGCGGCGGCTTTCGCGCTGCGTGCCTGTTCGACGTCGAGGCCGGAGGCCAGTCCGCCGTCGAAGCGCGCATTGGTAATGTCAAAGCTGTCGCTGCGTGCGGCCAGTGTTTCCTGCGACACGGCAAGCTGCGCATCAAGCGAGCGTAAAGCCAGCCAGGTTTGCGCAACCGAGCCGGCCAGGGTCAGTTCCACTACGCCTTTGCCATATTCCGAGCCAAGCGCCTGCGCCCGCGCCGCCTCGCTGGCGCGCCGCAGCTTGCCCCAGAAATCCAGTTCAAAAGCCGAACCAAGTCTGGCGTTGTAATCGTGCCGGGTCAGCGGATTGGCGGGGGGGATGGTGGTCAACCGACTGACTCTCGAATTCGCGCCAGCGGCGCCGAGATCGACTTCGGGATATTGTGCCGCGCCTGCTTCGCGCATGACGCCGGTGGCTTCTTCGATGCGCGCTACGGCCTGTTGCAGATCATAGTTGCGCTCAAAGGCGCGACTGACGAGGTCGTCGAGCAGCGGGTCGTTGAACAGCTTCCACCACTCGCGCGTTGCTGCAGCCGTTTGGTTCTCTGACTTGGCCGCTTCGGCGTACTGTGCCGGCAAGGTGGCTTGCGGGCGATGGTAGTCGGGGCCGACCGCACAGCCGGCCAGCAACATGACAAACAGCAACCCTGCGACGCGCGAGAAAGTAGAGGGCCTCATTGGCGCGGCTCCCGTTCGGATGACGATAATTCAGGCGAGGAGGCCGGCTTGTCGCGCGACAGAAATTTGTAAAACAGCGGGACGAAGATGGTGGCGATGAAGGTGGCCGCCAGCATGCCGCCGAATACGCCGGTGCCCATCGAGCGACGCGCGCCGGAGCCAGCTCCCGTCGCAAGGACCAGCGGCAGCACACCGAAGACAAAAGCGAGCGAGGTCATCACGATGGGGCGAAAGCGCAGCTTTATCGCTGCGATCGCCGCATTCATCGCCGACATTCCTTCGTCGCGTTTTTGCGTGGCGAATTCGACGATCAGAATGGCATTTTTCGAGGTCAGCCCCACCAGCACGATGAGCCCGATCTGGAAATAGACATCATTGGGCATGCCGCGCGCCAGAATTGCCAGGAGCGCCCCGAGCATGGCGAACGGAACGGCGAGGATGACCGCCAGCGGCAGCGACCATTTCTCGAACAGGGCAGCTAGGATGAGGAATACCATGACGATGCCGAAGCAAAAGGCGAGTACCGCCGCCTTGCCGGTACGTTTTTCCTGGAAGGCCTGACCCGACCACGCGATCGCATATCCGCTTGGCAACACCTTGGCGGCGGTTTCCTCGACGATGCGTATACCATTGCCGGAACTCACGCCCGGCGCCACGGTACCGAGGATGTCCGCGGACAGAAAGCCGCTGAAACGGTTGATTTGCTGCGGACCTTCAATGTAGCGGACATGGCTCAGTGCCGAAAGCGGAATCATGGCGCCGTTGCCGCCGCGCACATAGACCTTGCCGATGTCCTCCGGCTTGGAGCGGAAACCCGCATCGGCCTGCAACTGGACGCGATAGGTGCGCCCGGATTTGTTGAAGTCGTTAACATAGAGCGAGCCGATGGTGCTGCCTATCGCATCGAAGACGTCGCCGATGGGAACCCCTAGCGCCAGCGCCTTTTCGCGGTCCACATCGACAAACAGCTGTGGCGTGGAGGGCCGGAAAAAGGTCGTCGCGCTGGCGATCGCGGGATTCCGCTTGAGGGCATCGATGAGAATCGTCACGGCCTGCGCCAGATGCTTGGGATCATCATCCAGCCGGCTCTGCAAGGAGAGTTCGAACCCGCCGGACCTTCCGATGCCGCGAATCGGCGAGGAGTTGAAGAACATCAGCAGGCCTTCGCGGAAATACTGCATTTCGGCGGAAAATATCTTGGTGTAATCCATGGCGGTCTTCGAGCGCTGTTCCCATGGCTTCAACACGATGAACATCGACGACGCGTTGGGCTTGTTGCCGCCGCCAAGAAAATCGACGCCGATGTATGCGTGGATATGCGTCACATCCGTAGCTTTCATGATCTCGTTGCTGAATCGCGCCGTCAGTTCCTGGGTGCGAACAGAAGAAGCGCCATCCGGAAGATGAAACTCGGCGAGCACGAATCCGCGGTCCTCGGGAGGCACGAAGCCGGTTGGCGTGATCCGGAGCAGTATCACGACAATGGCAATTATGGCGGCGAACATGCCCAGCGCGATACGGCTGTGCTTCAATACCCAGGCCACGGCAGTATCGTAAAACCGGCTGATCCAGGCAAAACCGACATTGAAGGGATGGAAAATCGGGTTTTCGTGATCGCTGGGTTTCAGCAGAATCGCACACAAGGCCGGCGTCAACGTCAGCGCCGTCGTGCCGGAAATCACCACGGCCACGGCGATCGTCACTGCGAATTGCTGATAAAGCATGCCCGCGATGCCGCCGAGGAAGGCGACGGGAACAAACACCGAACACAGCACCAGCACGATGGCGACGATGGCCCGGGCGACTTCGCGCATCGCTTCGACCGCGGCTTCCTTGGCGCTCATGCCCTTGGTGCGCATCAGGCGCTCGACATTCTCAAGCACGACAATGGCATCATCGACGACGATGCCGATCGCCAGCACCAGCGCGAACAGCGTGAACTGGTTGATGGAAAACCCGAACAGCCAGAGACCGGCGGCGGTGCCGATCAGGGAAACCGGCACCGCCACCATCGGAATGATGGTGGCGCGCCAATTCTGCAGGAAGACGAACACCACCATGAGAACCAGCAGGGCGGAAATGCCCAGCGTCTGCAAGACCTCGCGGATCGAGGCGCTGACCACGTTGGTGGTGTCGAACATGATGGTGTACTCGACATCGTCGGGGAATCGCGCCTTCAGTTCCTCGAATTTGGCTTTCACCGCTTGCGCCGTTTGCAGCGCATTCGCCCCGGTCTGGAGAAAAATGGCCATTGCAGTCCCGATCTGGCCATCTTCGAGGGTTGTCAGGTCGTAGTTTTGCGCGCCCAGCTCGATGCGAGCCACATCCTTGAGCCGCAACACACCTGCGGACCCGCTCGAACGCAGGATGATGTTGCCGAATGCTTCGGGATCGCGCAGTTGGCCCTGGACATTGACCGCATAGATCAGCGCCTGATTGCCGGGCACCGGATTCTGGCCGATGGTGCCGGCGGGATGCTGGGCACTCTGGGCGCGGATTGCATTGGCGATATCGGTTGCGGTCACGCCCAGTTGGGCCATGCGGTCGGGGCGCAGCCATACGCGCATCGCATAGTCGCGCGGCGCCTGGACGGTAGCGTCGGCGACGCCGGGGATCCGCCGCAATTCGTCCAGCATGTTGATGGTGGCGTAGTTGCTCAGGTACACGTTGTCATGCGAATGCTTCGGCGAGTCCAGCGTCGCGATCATCAGAATGTCGAGCGAGCGCTTCTGCACCACCACGCCGTTGCGCCGGACTTCCTCGGGCAGCTTGGGCAAGGCAATCTGTACCCGGTTGTTGGTGTTGATCGCGGCCTGATCGGCGTTGGTTCCCGTCTCGAAGGTGAGAAATATCTGCAGGGATCCATCAGCGCTCGATCCCGACTGGAAGTACAACAAGCCGTCAATGCCGCTCAGTTGTTCTTCAATCGGCGCCGCAACGGTATTGGCAATGGTTTGGGCGCTGGCGCCGGGATAGTTCGCGGTGATCAACACCGTCGGCGGCGCGACTTCGGGATATTCGGCGACTGGCAGCTGTATGTAGGCCGCCAACCCGGCGATCACGATGATCAGTGAAATGACCGAGGAAAAGATCGGCCGGTCGACAAAAAATCGGAACATGATGATCGCCTCAGGGCTTCGCGGCCGGAGCAGCGGCCGGGCTGGTACTGGTCCCGCCCGGCGTGTCGATCTTGACCGGCGTACCTGGCTTCAGCTTGAGCAGGTTATCGAGGATAACCCTGTCGCCGGGCTGGAGTCCGGACGTCACGATCCAGTTGGGACCCGACCAGCCATCGGTCTTGAGCGGCCGCACCTGCGCGGTTCCGTCGCCGCCGACGACGAATACCGACGCGCCATGATCGGTCTGCAGCACGGCGGTTTGCGGCACCAGCACCGCGCTGCGCCCGCCCGCCTGCAGGCGGACGCGCACGAACTGCCCGGGAATCAACGTGCCATCGGGATTGTCGAACTCGGCACGCAATGTCATGGTGCCCAATTGGCGATCCACTTCGGCGCTTTCAAAATTGAGCCGCCCCGGACGGGTGTAGATGCTGCCATCCTGCAGCAGCGCTTCCACCTTCGAAATCGCGCGCCGCTTCGCCGTCGCTCCGCGCAGTGCGGCGAGGTCGGCATCGGCCACGCCGAACCGTATCCAGAGCGGATTGGCCTGCACGATACTGGTCAGCAGACTGTCCGCGCCGGTGTTTATCAGCGCGCCTTCAGAGTTCTCGGCGCGGCCGGCAATGCCGCCGACCGGCGCCGTAACCGTGGCATAGGAAAGGTTCAGCGCCGCCTGATGGACGGCCGCATCCGCTATCTGCATGCCGGCTTCCGCAACCGCATGACTGGATGTGGCATCGTCATATTCCTTCTGGCTGATCGCGCGCTGATTCAGCAAGCCCTTCAATCGCACCGCTTCGCGCGCTGCCTGCTCGACACGCGCCTTCTGCTCGGCTAGCTGCCCCCTGGCTTGTGTCAGCGCTATCTCATAGGGCGCCTTGTCGATTTCGAACAAAGCCTGCCCGGCCTTGACTGCCGAACCTTCCTGATAAAAACGCTTGACGAGTATCCCGCTGACGCGGGCACGAACCTCAACCTCCCTGGAACCCTCGGCCTGGCCAACCGCCTCCAGTGCAAACGGCACCTGTTCGAACCTTGCCTCCATCACCGATACAGGCACCACTTGCGGGGCCTGACCGGTTGCGGAGTCACCGCGCGAACATCCGGCAACCAGCAACACGGCCATGGCCAGTGCAAGGCAAACAAGAGCATTTGATGGGCCGGCTTGGCTGGCGCGGATGTTCATGCTGAATCTCCAGGCGGGGAAGGGTGTACGTGTCCGGAAAGAGTATATACAATCACCCATGTTTGTAAATGATTCTTCAAAAAATGGTTCGAAAAACCAAGGCGGAAGCGGAGCGAACCCGGCAGCAGATTATTGATGCCGCGCGCAGGGTTTTCTACAAGTGCGGCGTTACCAAAAGCACATTGGAGGGCATTGCCGCGGCTGCCGGAGTGACGCGCGGTGCCGTTTATTGGCATTTCAGGAACAAGACCGAGCTGTTCTTCGCCATGCGCGCGCAGGCGGTACTGCCGCTGTTCGATCGCATCGAAGACGAGATGCTGGTGGAAAGGCCGGAGGATCCGCTCGACGGCATTGAGCACGCACTGCGCCAGATGATCGACAACCTGAAATCCGACAAGGTAGCGGGCGAAGTTTTCCGGATCGCCTCGTTGCGTTGTGAGTACGTCGACGAATTGGCACCGATCCTCGACGAGTTCAAGAAATCGCATGCCCGCCGCCTCGCCAAGCTGACCACCGCCTACCGGCGTGCGCGGGACAAGGGAACCTTGCGCGAGGGACTGGAACCCCGCGCCATGGCGCTCGATACCATGAGTTTTTACGAAGGGATGTTGCGACGCTTTGCGCTTGAGGCCGGCAGCGGTCTGATCACCCGCAACCTGCGCAAAATGATTCACGACCATATTGCCCTGAGGCGCAAGCAGCCAGCTTGACGTGCCCGGTCAGGCGCCTGCGCGAATCAATTAGGCGGCCTTATTGTTTCAGTACGCCATCAAATACGCTGGGTGCTCATGGCCGCAGCGCTGCGGTTTTTCCTGCGCGAAGAGTGTTGCCATGCCGGAGCGATCGGCGATGTCGAGCTTGTGAAAATGGAACCCGGTATTGGGCGTCAGTCGTGCCAGGCGGTCTTCCTTGAGCGAAACGTCGTAATAGTCGTTGAGGTTGTCGATGCCGACTACTTCGTCACCGCGCGCGAGCAGGCGCTCGCAGACATGCATGCCGATAAATCCGGCGGCGCCGGTAACGAGA
>JBASWL010000181.1:0-15847 GCA_049276455.1 Georgfuchsia sp.
GTCCGCAGGCGACATTGGAAGAACTGGCGCTGGCAGGCAATTTGGTGCGCGGTATCGGTTCTGACAACATAGATTTCCGTCTGCGTCAGAGCGACTTCTCGCTCGATGGCAAGCGTCAGGGCACACCCTGGCTGGGCATGAAGATAACCGAAATCAACCAGTTGGATCGCGTGCTGGTAGTCGGATCCTTTCTGCGCAAGGATCAGCCGCTGATTGCGCAACGCCTTCGGCAGGCATCCAAGCGTGGCACTCAGGTATCAGTGATTCACTCCTCCGACGAGGATTTGCTGCTGAAGACTGCAGGCAAGCTGATTGTTTCTCCCTCGCAACTGCCGCAGGCGCTGGCTGAGGTAGTCAAGGCCGTTGCTGAGTTGAAGGGCATCGAGGGGAAAGCTCTGCTTTCTGGTTTGTCCACGGTAGTGCCCGGCGATGCAGCGAAGGAGATTGCAGTGAGTCTCGTGGCTGGTCAAAACATTGCTGTGTTGCTCGGTAATTTCGCACAGCAGCATCCCCAGGCAGCTGCATTGCAAGTTCTGGCGACGCAACTGGCGACCCTGCTTGGCGGTAAAGCCGGTTTCCTAGGAGAGGCGGCAAACAGCGTCGGTGGCTATGTAGCTAAGGCGCTGCCAGCTGGCAGCGGACTGAATGCGGCTCGCATGCTGACCGAGCCACTGCATGCCTACCTGCTGCTTCACGTAGAACCAGAACTAGACTGTGCTGATGGCAGCAAAGCGCTGACCGCTCTGAATCAGGCCAAAACGGTTATAGTGCTTTCACCCTTCAAGTCGACGGCAGCACTAAAATATGCAGATGTTCTGTTGCCGATAGCGCCATTCAGCGAAACCTCCGGCAGCTTCATCAATACCGAAGGCCGTGTGCAGAGCTTCTACGCTGTGAACAAGCCGCAAGGCGAAGCCAGGCCAGCTTGGAAGGTACTGCGTGTGCTTGGTAATCTGCTTAATCTCAATGGTTTCGAATATGAAAGCAGCGAGGACGTGCGCAACGAGATATTTGACGGCGCGACCCCCGAATTTGTTTCCTGCCTCAACAATAATTGCACGGGTGACAACACAACATTGTCCGTGATGATTGAGGCGGGTATCGAACGAGTTGCAGATGTCCCAGTCTATTTTGCCGATGCGCTGGTACGTCGTGCGCCCAGCCTGCAGAAGACCAAAGATGCAGCTGCTCCTGCCGCACGCATGAATGCGGCCATGCTGACAAAAATTGGTGCCACAGTCGGCAACAGCCTACGAATTCGTCAGGGTGCAGGCGAGGCCATTCTTGCAGCGCAACTCGATGCCGGGGTGCCCAACGGGTGTGTGCGCATTGCCGCAGCCCATCAGGCGACAGCCGGACTTGGCGCCATGCATGGCGTAATCATCGTGGAGGTGCTGTGATGGAAGCGACATTGCTGCAGTCCGTCCAGTCGCTGCTCGGCCCTGTCTGGCCTTTGGTATGGACCCTGCTCAAGATCATCGGGATCATCCTGCCGCTCCTGCTGTGCGTGGCATATCTCACCTTATATGAGCGTAAGGTCATTGCTTCGATGCAGGTGCGTGTCGGCCCTAACCGGGTTGGCTTCTGGGGCCTACTACAGCCGATTGCTGATGGTCTGAAGCTGCTGCTCAAGGAAATCATCGTTCCGACAAAAGCCAGCAAAGGCCTATATTTCGTCGGTCCGGCCATGGCCTTTGCTACTGCCTTGGTCGCTTGGGCAGTGATCCCGTTTTCGGAAGGCTGGGTACTTGCCAACATCAATGCAGGTGTGCTCTACCTGCTGGCCGTCAGTTCCCTTGGTGTCTATGGCGTCATCATCGCTGGCTGGTCTTCCAACTCGAAGTATCCATTCTATGGAGCGATGCGTTCGTCGGCGCAGATGATTTCGTATGAAATTTCCATGGGTTTTGCCTTGGTTAGCGTGCTGATGATTTCATCGAGTCTCAATCTCACCGAAATCGTTCATAGTCAGGCCAAGGGGATGTTCGCAGATATGGGTATCGGTGTTCTGTCCTGGAACTGGTTGCCATTGCTGCCAATGTTTCTTGTCTACCTGATCTCGGGCATTGCTGAAACCAATCGAGCGCCTTTTGACGTGGTTGAAGGCGAATCGGAAATCGTTGCCGGCCATATGGTCGAATACTCAGGCATGGCCTTCGCAATGTTTTTCCTCGCCGAATACGCGAACATGATCCTGATCTCGATCATGACCTCGCTTTTCTTCCTGGGTGGTTGGCTTTCCCCGGTGGGTTTTCTGCCCGATAGCTTTGTCTGGCTGGCGGCCAAGGCAGTCTTCGTTCTGTTTTTATTCCTCTGGCTCCGCGCCACCTTCCCGCGTTACCGCTACGACCAGATCATGCGACTGGGCTGGAAGGTGTTCGTGCCGCTGTGCTTCATCTGGATTCCAGTAGTCGGTATCTGGATGATGTCGCCCTTTAACATCTGGAAATAAAGTCATGGGCGCCCGCGACCTAATCAGTAGTTTTTCCCTTGGTGAATTACGCCAGGGTCTGGCTGTTACCTTTCGCCATCTGTTCGAGCGCAAGATTACCATCCAGTATCCTGAAGAAAAGACGCCTGCCTCGCCTCGCTTCCGCGGCCTGCATGCATTACGCCGCTATCCCAATGGTGAAGAACGCTGCATCGCCTGCAAGTTGTGCGAGGCGGCATGTCCGGCGATGGCGATTACCATTGAATCTGCCGAGCGCGAGGACGGCAGCCGTCGCACTACGCGCTACGATATTGATTTGACCAAGTGTATTTTCTGCGGCTTCTGCGAAGAAGCCTGTCCGGTGGATGCTATCGTCGAAAGCCATGTGTTTGAATACCACGGCGAGACGCGCAGCGACCTTTACTACACCAAGCAGATGCTGCTCGCCAACGGTGACCGCTATGAAGCGGAAATTGCCAAGGCGCGCGAGCAGGACGCAAAATACCGGTAAGCGACGATGGATTTCACAACAATTATTTTCTATGTGTTTGCTGCGCTGGCGATCTTCTCCGCAGTGCGCGTCGTCACCGCTCGCAACCCTGTGCAGGCAGTGCTGTTCCTGGTGCTGGCCTTCTTTAACGTTGCTGGGATATGGCTGCTTCTACAGGCCGAGTTTCTCGCCATTGCTCTGGTCATGGTTTATGTCGGGGCAGTGATGGTGCTGTTCTTGTTCGTCGTCATGATGCTCGATATCAACATTGAGCGCATGCGCACTGGTTTCTGGAACTACCTGCCATTGGGCTTGACCATCGGCGGACTCATGGTGGCCGAAATGGCAATGGTGCTTTCCGGCAAGTATTTCGGCCTCGCCGCACTGCCGAGTCAGAGCATGCCAGCAGACTACAACAACACAAAAGAACTCGGACGACTTTTGTTCACTGATTATGTCTATCCATTCGAGTTGGCCTCAGTGGTGCTGCTGGTAGGTATTATCGCCGCCGTGATGCTGACATTGCGCCACCGTACTGATGTCAAGCACTTGGATCCCGCGCGGCAAATTGCCGTAAAAGCCAGTGATCGGTTGCGCATCGTCAAGATGGCGAGCGAGAAAGAGCAGGGGGAATAACATGTTCGGACCTTTGGCACTCTCTCATTACCTGATTCTAGCGGCGATTCTGTTTGCCATCGGCGTGGTCGGTATTTTTCTCAACCGCAAGAATCTCATCGTGCTGTTGATGGCAATTGAACTGATGCTGCTGGCGGTGAACCTCAATTTCGTTGCCTTCTCGCATTACCTGAACGATCTCTCCGGCCAGTTGTTCGTTTTTTTCATTCTGACGGTGGCGGCGGCGGAATCGAGTATTGGCTTGGCGATACTGGTCGTGATGTTCCGTAATCTCTCTACTATCGATGTCGAGAAACTCGACAGCCTCAAGGGATAAGGCATGAACCCTCTCTACCTGATCATCCCTCTTGCCCCGCTAGTTGGCGCTATCGTTGCCGGCTTCTTTGGCAAGTCGATTGGTCGCGCAGGCGCACACACAGTGACTATCCTTGGTGTGCTGACATCATTTGTCTGCTCGGTAATGGTGTTCCAGGACGTCATGGCCGGGAACACCTTCAACGGCACGGTCTACACCTGGATGCAATCCGGCGGCCTCAACATGGAAATTGGCTTCCTTGTAGACCAACTTACTGCAGTGATGATGATCGTCGTCACCTTTGTCTCGCTGATGGTACATATCTACACCATCGGCTATATGCACGAGGATCCTGGCTACCAGCGCTTCTTTAGCTACATCTCGCTATTCACCTTCTCGATGTTGATGCTGGTGATGAGCAACAACTTCGTTCAGCTTTTCTTTGGATGGGAAGCCGTCGGACTTGTTTCCTACCTGCTGATTGGCTTCTGGTACACGAAGCCGACGGCGATATATGCCAATCTCAAGGCCTTCCTGGTCAACCGCGTTGGAGACTTTGGCTTCCTGCTCGGAATTGGCCTTGTCGCCGCCTACGCAGGTAGCCTCGACTATGCGACGGTGTTCAGCAAAAGCGAGGAGTTGGCGACAATGACCGAGGTTGTCACTGGTTGGCCACTCATCACAGCCATTTGCATCGGCTTGTTTATTGGTGCGATGGGCAAGTCAGCGCAGTTTCCACTGCACGTCTGGTTGCCTGATTCGATGGAAGGTCCGACCCCAATCTCTGCCCTGATTCACGCCGCCACCATGGTCACGGCCGGGATATTCATGGTGTCGCGCATGTCGCCACTGTTCGAGTTGTCAGATGGCGCGCGCTCTTTCGTCATCGTAATCGGCGCCATCACTGCGCTGTTCATGGCACTGATAGCCATCGTCCAGACAGACATCAAGCGTGTCGTTGCCTACTCGACGCTATCGCAACTGGGTTACATGACGGTAGCTTTGGGTGCTTCTGCATATTCAGTGGCGATCTTCCACCTGATGACCCATGCCTTCTTCAAGGCTGTGCTGTTTCTCGGTGCCGGTTCAGTCATCATGGCCATGCACCACGAACAGGATATGCGCAGCATGGGAGGCTTGCGCAAGTACATGCCCATCACCTATTTCACGATGTTGATCGGTGCTCTGGCCAATGCCGGTCTGCCACCATTTGCTGGCTTTTTCTCGAAAGATTCGATTATTGAGGCAGTGCATTTTTCGCACATCCCTGGCGCTGGATTTGCCTATTACGCAATCCTGGCGGGGGTTTTCATCGGAGGCCTCTACTCCTTCCGCCTGATCTTCTTCGCTTTCCACGGCGAGGAGCGTTTCCGTCATGCGAGCGGCCATCACAACGACCATGACGATCACGGTCACCATGCCGAGCCGCACGAGTCGCCCAAGGTGGTAACTGTGCCGCTCATCCTGCTTGCAATACCAGCCATTTGTGCCGGCTGGCTGATAGAGCCGATGTTGTTTGGCGGCTATTTTGGCGATGCTATCTTTATTTCGCCTGAGCACGAGGGTCTTGCGCTCATGCATGAGGAATTCCATGGTGTGATCCCGATGGCGCTTCATGCCGTGACGACGTTACCGTTCTGGCTTGCGCTTTCCGGTGCTGTAACTGCGTGGTTCCTCTACGTCGCAAGGCCGGATTTGCCGGCAGTCATCAAGCATAAGCTCAGCTTCTTCGCCAATATTCTGGAACGAAAATACGGCTTTGACGAATTCAATGACTGGTTTTTTGCGGGTGGCTCGCGCCTTCTTGGCCGCGGTCTGTGGAAGGGCGGCGATCAGATCCTGATCGATGGCATTGCGGTGAATGGCTCTGCGAAGATGGTCGGATGGATAGCCAGTGTGGTGCGTCTGTTTCAGACCGGGCACATCTATACCTATGCCTTCTTGATGATATTTGGTGTAGCAATCTTCCTGTTGCCTTTTCTGTTTTAGGGCTTGTTAGCAAATAATGAATTCACATCTCTTAAGCCTTGCGATCTGGGTACCGATTATCGGCGCTCTGCTCGTCTTCGCTGTCGGTCCCGAACGCCGCAGTGCCGCGCGCTGGCTCACTCTTGCCGTGGCTTTGGCGGGTTTCGCTGTGACACTGCCGCTTCTGGCGAATTTCGATACTAGCTTCGTAGGCTTCCAGTTCATCGAACAGGCACCTTGGATACCACGCTTTAACGCCCAATACCTGCTTGGGGTGGACGGCATTTCAGTGCTTTTCATTATTCTCAACAGCCTGATTACCATTCTGGTAGTGCTGGCCGGTTGGGAGGTGATCCAGGAGAAGACTTCCCAATACATGGGCGCATTCCTGGTCATGTCGGGTCTGATGAACGGCATATTTTCGTCACTTGACGCAATGCTGTTTTACGTATTCTTTGAAGCCTCGCTGATTCCGATGTACATCATCATTGGTGTCTGGGGCGGCCCCAACCGCGTTTATGCGGCCTTCAAGTTCTTTCTCTATACGCTGCTAGGTTCGCTGCTGATGCTGATTTCGCTGATCTGGCTTTTCCTCGAAGCCGGTGGCAGCTTTAGCCTGAGCGATTGGTACAACCTGAAGATCGGCATGCAACCGCAAATTCTGCTGTTCCTTTCTTTCCTGGTAGCCTTTGCCGTCAAGGTGCCAATGTGGCCGGTGCATACCTGGTTGCCGGACGCCCACGTTGAGGCGCCAACCGGTGGCTCGGCGGTACTGGCGGCGATCATGCTTAAGCTGGGCGCCTATGGTTTTCTGCGCTTCTCTTTGCCGATAGCACCAGATGCCAGCCATGCCTTGGCCCCGCTGATGATTACGCTCTCGCTGATTGCAGTGGTCTATATCGGATTTGTCGCCCTGGTGCAGGCCGACATGAAGAAGCTGATCGCCTACTCCTCTATTGCGCACATGGGCTTCGTCACGCTTGGTTTCTTCATCTTTAATCAACTCGGCATGGAAGGTGCCTTGGTGCAGATGATTTCCCATGGTTTTATCTCTGCCGCCATGTTCCTTTGCGTTGGCGTCATGTACGATCGCATGCACAGCCGCATGATCGCCGACTATGGTGGTGTGGTGAATACCATGCCGAAATTTGCTGCGCTATTCCTTTTCTTCTCCATGGCCAACTGCGGCTTGCCAGCGACCTCGGGCTTCGTAGGTGAATTCATGGTGATACTCGGCGCAATCAAGTTCAACTTCTGGGTTGGTCTGACTGCGGCGACAACGCTGATTCTTGGTGCCGCCTACACACTGTGGATGTACAAGCGCGTCGCCTTCGGTGCCGTTGCCAATGCCCATGTCGGCAAACTTGCCGACATCAACTCCCGCGAATTCCTTGTCCTGGCCGTGCTGGCGCTTTGTGTGCTCGGCATGGGTCTTTATCCCTTCCCCTTCACCGACATCATGCACGCTTCAGTGGATAACCTGCTAAAGCATGTCGCGGTGAGCAAGCTTTAGGCCGAGAGATACGATGCTGAACCAGTTTGTCACGCCCGATCTCCTGCCGGCAGCGCCGGAAATTTTCCTGCTCGTCATGGCCGGCCTGATCCTGTTTGCCGATCTTGTCGTCGGCCGGACGCAGCGCTGGATGATGCCGGCCCTTACAGTGATTGCCCTGGCCGGCAGCGCACTCATTACCTATACGACGATGGATGGCCAACCAGCGCTGACATTCAGCAACATGTTCGTCGACGACCTGCTTGCAGACTTTCTCAAGCTGGCGGTTGATATTGCCGTTATCACCGCAGTCATATACAGCCGCAACTACCTTGCCGCACGTAAACTCGACAAAGGGGAGTATTACCTGCTGATCCTGTTTGCCACGTTGGGCATGATGGTGATGATATCCGCGGCGCATTTCCTGACCCTCTATCTTGGTCTGGAACTGCTCTCACTTTCTCTCTATGCCTTGGTCGCCATTGACCGGGATTCCGCGCGCGCCACTGAAGCGGCGATGAAATATTTCGTCCTTGGTGCTCTGGCCTCTGGCCTGTTGCTTTATGGCATGTCCATGGTTTATGGAGCTACCGGTACGCTGCAAATCGGTGCAGTTGCGCAGGCCGTCTTCCACGGAGACGCAAACAACATCATTCTTGTTTTCGGCTTGGTCTTTATCATTGCCGGCATTGCCTTCAAGCTTGGCGCAGTACCCTTCCACA
Source organism: Georgfuchsia sp. (assembly GCA_049276455.1). Taxonomy (GTDB): domain Bacteria; phylum Pseudomonadota; class Gammaproteobacteria; order Burkholderiales; family Rhodocyclaceae; genus Georgfuchsia. The sequence continues at coordinate 8,035 of JBASWL010000181.1, forward strand.
TGTGGGTGCCCGACGTTTATGACGGCGCACCGACCGCCATCACGCTGTTCATTGCCTCGGCGCCTAAACTGGCCGCTTTTGCCATGGCCATGCGCCTGCTGGTGTTCGGTTTGTTTGAACTGGCCAGCCAGTGGCAGATCATGCTGCTGCTGCTGGCTGTGCTCTCGATCGCCGTCGGTAATCTCGCGGCCATTGCCCAGACCAGCATCAAGCGTATGCTGGCCTATTCCGGCATTTCCCACATGGGATTCATGCTGCTGGCGCTGATGAGCGGTGTTGTCGGCGGACAGCCGGATCCGTTCGGCACACTCAATGCCTATAGCTCTGCGCTCTACTATGTTGTAGCCTATGTATTAATGTCGCTTGGCTCCTTCGGTATGGTGCTGCTGCTATCACGTGCCGGGCACGAGTCCGACAAGCTAGAAGACTTCAAAGGACTCAACAGGCGCAGTCCTTGGTTTGCAGCCGTCATGCTTGTGCTAATGTTCTCAATGGCCGGCGTTCCGTTCTTCATCGGTTTCTTTGCCAAGTTCTCGGTGCTGTTGGCGGCTGTAAAGGCCGGCTATACTGCCGTTGCCGTATTCGCCGTGATGTTCTCGCTGGTTGGCGCCTACTACTATCTGCGCGTGGTCAAACTGATGTACTTCGATGCACCGACAGATAGCGCTCCCATCTATGCGCCTATCGACATGCGCGTACTTCTGACTGTGAACGGACTTGCCGTCGCATTGCTCGGGTTATTCCCGCAATCGGTGATGGCGTGGTGCCAACTGGTACTACAGAGGTCTTTGTTCTAGAAAATCCCGCTTGAATACCGCGCAAATACGGATAATGGATGTTTGCGTGGCCGTGACGTATGGCTTGGCCGATGGCTGACGCAGACCTGATAGAAGCGGAATTGTCGAGCGAAGTGATCTTTGACGGGGCGCTGCTTAAGGTCAGACGCGACCAGGTGCGTACGCCATCAGGCGGTACGGCGGTGCGCGAATGGATCGCTCATCCCGGTGCGGTGGTGGTGATAGCACAGCTTGATAATGGAAAGTTGCTGATCGAGCGCCAGTTCCGATACCCCCTGCACCGTATTTTCATTGAGTTACCCGCAGGCAAGATAGACAGCAACGAACACGCACTGGATACGGCGCGCCGCGAACTGCGCGAGGAAACCGGATACAAGGCGCGCAACTGGCGCCACATCGGCACCATGCATCCCTGTATTGGCTATTCAGATGAACGCATTGAAATATTTTTTGCGCACGGACTTAGCTTTGTGGGTAGTGGTTGCGATGACGAAGAATTTCTGGAAGTGCTGGAGATGAGTTTGGCCGATGCAATGCTGGCGATACGCGACGGTGAAATCACTGATGCAAAAACCATCACAGCTTTGCTGTGGGCGGAGAAACTGATCAATGCCGAGTGGCTGTAGCACATGTAAGCCACAACGCTACTTGAAGGCATTTATCCCCCTTTCTCCGAATACCAAGCCAGCTGATTGTGCAATTTCACGACTTCGCCGACGATGATCAAGGTCGGTGCCAGCAAGTTTGCTTCGGTTGCGAGTTGGGGCAATGTGGCAAGCGTACCGGAAATGGTGCGCTGTTTCGGCGTGGTGGCCTGCTGCACTATGGCCGCAGGCCAATCAGTGGGCAGGCCATGTTCGATCAGTTTTGCGCATAGAGTCGGTAAACCGACCATCCCCATGTAAATCACTAAAGTCTGCTTGCGTCTTGCCAGCCCCGGCCAGTCGAGATCGACGCTACCGTCCTTGAGGTGGCCGGTGACGAAAACACAGGCTTGCGCGTATTCTCGATGCGTGAGGGGTATGCCCGCATAGGCGGCGACGCCACTGGCTGCAGTAATGCCCGGTGTTACTTCGAAGGGAATGCCGTGAGCGAAGAGAGCTTCAACCTCTTCGCCGCCTCGACCGAAGATATAGGGGTCGCCGCCCTTTAGTCGCACCACACGCTTGTTTTCTCTAGCCAACCGCACCAGCAGCAGGTTGATTTCGCCTTGCGGCAGCGTGTGGCTGCCGCGCCGCTTGCCAGCGGAGATGCGTTCAGCTTCAGGACGGGCAAGAGCTAGGACGCCAGGCGAGACCAGGTAGTCATACACTACGACATCGGCTTGACCAATCAATCGCGCAGCACGCAGTGTCAATAGTTCCGGGTCGCCGGGGCCGGCGCCAACCAGATAGACGGTGCCGGGAATGGCGCCTGGATTAAATTCAGTGTTCATTGCCGCAAGTATGTCCGTAAGAGAAAACAATGTGAAGCGCAACATATAATTCAATATCTTCTTATAGGTCGCGATAACAGTGGGCGCATTGACCCCCGAAATTGAAAGCAAGCTTGGTATTGCCGTTGAGCGCATGCCTACGTTCCCGCAAAGCGTACAGCGGGTGCTCGAGTTAACACGTGACATCAACTGCAAGCCTAAAGACCTGGTGGCCGTGCTGGAAAAAGACCCGGTAATGACCATGAAGATATTGAAGGTCATCAACTCCGCCTATTATTCCATGCCGCAGCGAATTACCTCAGTCAACCATTCGGTCATACATCTTGGCATCAACACCATAAAGAACCTTTCACTTTCGGTGGCAGCTGCAGGCATGCTACCCAACATAAATAGCGCCGGATTCGATACGCAGCGTTATCTGATCCATTCGCTGGCAACTGCTACGGTTGCACGCCAGTTATGTATCACTTATGGTGGGGATGCTGCCGACCCCGGCGATTGCTATGTAGCAGGCCTGTTGCACGATTTCGGCAAAGTGGTGTTTGCCCAGTTCATGGCAACCGAATTCCGCAATGCCTTGATGTTGAGTGCGACCGAGAATCTGCTGCTCTACCAAGCCGAACGCAGGCTGATAGGCGTTGATCACGGCTACGCTGGTGCAATGCTCACATCGCGCTGGAAATTGCCCGAACCGCTGGTTGAGTGCATCCGTAATCACCATATCGAGGATGCGGAGGGCACTGCGATGCTCGACTGCCTGCGAGTCGCCGACCAGATTTGCTGTGACATTGGGCTGGATGAGGGGCCCAAGGTGTGGGATGATCAGATGCCTGCGGCCCCCGAACGGTTCGGTGACCGGATGGGGCCTGTGCTGGCAAGGTTGGGCAATCTGCAAAAAATGATCAACGAGGCACGTGCCTTTGCTACCGCGGAATAGAGTAAATGAAAATTAGATTCTGGGGGGTCCGTGGTTCGACCCCTTCACCTGGCCCCAAGACCGTGCGCTATGGCGGTAATACCACTTGTATCGAAGTGCGATCGGATGAGGGTGAACTGATCATCATCGACGCTGGCACCGGTATCGCAGCACTCTCGCAGGCGTTGCTCCGTGAGATACCGAAAATGGCCAACATTTTCATTACCCATACCCACTGGGATCATATTCAAGGCCTGCCTTTCTTCCTTCCATTCTTCATTCCCGGTAACAGGGTGAAGTTGCATGGCCCATTCGACATCATTACCGGCCAAGGTGTGCAGCAGGTGATGGAAGTGCAGATGCAATACAGCTATTTCCCGATTCGCGAGGCTGAACTGCGTGCTGCTATCGAATACCAGACGCTGGAGATTGGTGAGAGCGTAACCGTGGGTGATGCCATGGTCAGTTCGACGCTGCTCAACCATCCAGTGGCCGATTTTGGCTATCGCGTCAATTGTAATGGCAAGTCGATGTTCTTCACTGGTGACCACGAACCCTGGTACAACATCTACGATCCTGGGGACGAGAGTTACGACGAGTTCCAGACCATGATTGATGAGAAGCAGAAGGGTATGGACGATTTTTTGCTCGGGGTTGATGTGCTCATCGTCGATTGTTCCTATACCACGGCCGAATACCCCGCCAAGCGTGGCTGGGGGCATGGCACGTTCGCTGGCGCCATTGAACTCGCACGCCGCGTTGGGGCCAAGCAATTGGTATGCACACACCATGAGCCCACGCGCGATGATGATGAACTGGAGCGCGTGTTTGATGAAGTGCTGCAACAGTATCCATTAAAGCCGGGTGACCCGAAGATATTGTTGTCCTACGAAGGCTTGGAAATCAACCTGTAACTTGATCGCGTTTGTGGTGAGATACAGGGCAAACGTCTAGAGCCTCGGTTGGTCCGCATGAGATCCATTGAATTGACAGCATTTTCTGTGTAGAATCCGCCCCCTTTCCACCTTGCTCCACCTATCCGCATATAGGGGGGCTTTTACCGTAAGGAGACTGCATGCGACATTACGAAATCGTTTTTATCGTGCACCCCGATCAGTCGGAACAGGTTCCGGCCATGGTCGAGCGCTACAAGACACTGGTGACCGCCCGGAATGGCGCCATTCACCGCCTAGAAGACTGGGGTCGGCGTCAGATGGCCTACCCGATCCAGAAGTCGCACAAGGCCCATTACGTACTGATGAACATTGAGGCCGACCAGGAAACCATGGGCGAACTTGAGCATGCCTTCAAGTTCAACGATGCAGTGTTGCGTCACCTCGTCATCAAGATGGACAAGGCCATTGTCACGCCATCGCCGATGATGAAGGAAGAAAAATCACGTTCTTTTACAACACCGGAGCCGAAGGGTGAGGACTTGGTAACCTCGCCGGCGCCGGTGGAAGCAACAGAGGTGGCGGCTGGCTGAAGTCCATCCCGCGCATGCCGACAACGAAGTCCGTATTGCGGGCCGATTGCTGGAACGCGGGGCGATGCGACATACACCGGCGGGCATTCCTGGCATCGAGTTTCGCCTGATCCATGCTTCGGAGCAGACCGAAGACGGGCAGCCGAGGCAGGTGGAATGTGAAATGCCCTGTTTGGTACTGGGTCAGATGGCCAGAATCATGGCCGACAGCAAACCCGGAGACGGGTTGGTGCTAAGCGGATTTCTCGCCGCCCGAAGTCGCAACAGCCGAACGCTCGTATTGCACGTCAACAAGATCGAATTTTTGGAAGGAAACGAAAATGGCATTCAAACCTAAAGGCAAGGCAGGCGCCGCCAACAAGCGCAAAGATGACAAGGGCCGCGGCGGCCTTTTCAAGCGCCGCAAATTCTGCCGCTTCAGTGCCGAGAAGATCGAATATATCGATTACAAGGACATCGATATCCTCAAGGACTTTATCGGCGAAAACGGCAAGATCATGCCGGCGCGTATTACCGGCACCAAGACCGGCTACCAGCGCCAGTTATCCACGGCCATCAAGCGCGCCCGCTTTCTCGCGTTGATGCCTTATACCGACCTGCACCAGTAAGCCGGAGACACGAACATGCAAATCATTCTGATGGAGAAAGTCGTGAACCTCGGTGGCCTCGGCGACGTAGTCAAGGTCAAGGAAGGTTACGCCCGTAACTACCTCATTCCTCAAGGCAAGGCCAAGCGCGCCACCGAAGAGAACAAAAAGTTTTTTGAAGCCAAGCGTGTCGAACTTGAAATTGCGCAGGCAGATAAGCTGGCAAGTGCGCAGGCGCTGGCGCAGAAGATCGAAGGCCTGATGATCCAGATTACGCGCAAAGCCGGCGTTGATGGCCGTCTGTTTGGTTCGGTAGGTAATGCCGATATTGCAGAAGTGCTCAGGACGCAGGGCTTTGAGGTAGATAAGTCGGTGATCCGTATGCCGCTAGGCCCATTCAAGGAGGTTGGTGACAACCCGGTTGAAATCGCATTGCATTCCGATGTGATTGCGACGGTGACGGTATCCATCCTCGGCGAACATGATTAGGATTTAAGCACGGGCCTTGAGGCCCAATGACAAAAAGCCACGCAAAGCGTGGCTTTTTGTTTATATAGACTGGGGCCAGTTTCACATACGCATCGCGGCTGGTATGATTTCCCCGCAACTCCAACAACGGCCGGACACCCTGTCTTCACGGCCACCCAGATAACCGACAACAAGAGAGACACAACGAATGAATGCCCCCATTGAATATCGGCCACTGCAGCAAACTTCCGTTTCTCCCGCCGGGTGCTACGTTCTGGAAGCCTTTAATCCGCCCCCGGTCAATGTCGATTCCGCGGCGGTTCAGGTCATGACGGACCTTTCCCGGGTGCCTTCCGCGACCATCGCGGGCGATGCCACGCTGGATCTGGCCAACCAATCCATGATCTTGCGCAGTGTGCGCCTGCTACTGGTGGTTGGTGAGGCAAACAGGATTACCGGCGTTATCACGTCCAACGACATACTGGGGGAGAAACCCGTAATGGTGGCCCAGAACCGCCATTCCAGGCGCAGCGACCTGTGCGTTGCGGATGTCATGGTGTCGGTGGAAAACATGGAGGCGTTACGTATTGAGGACGTAATGAAGTCTTCCGTCGGCAGTATCGTTGCCACCCTGAAAACCGCTGGCCGCGCCCATGCGCTTGTCGTGGGGCAGCGTGAGGATGGCAAGCAGTCCTTGCTGGGTGTTTTCTCGGCCTCGCAGATCGCTCGTCAGCTGGGCGTGCAAATTCATACCTATGAAGTGGCGCGAACCTTCGCTGAAATCGAAGCCCTGATCGCGGGAATTTGATTCCGTTTCCGGCCGCATCGGCGTTGTCATCCAGATCGAACAGTGGCACCATTCGCGCATGATTTCAAAATCGGGCAGTAGCGCAAAAGCCCTGCGCAACGCCGCTACGCTGCTGGTCGTACGCGATGCCCCGGTCGGCATGGAAGTACTGATGCTGCAGCGACCAGAGCGCGCGCAGGATCTCTTTCGGGGCGCCTATGTGTTTCCCGGCGGCGTGGTCGAGGACAATGATCGCGGCCTTTACCAGTTCTGCGTGGGCATTGACGATGGTGCCGCCAGCCGTCGCCTCGGCCTCAAGGAGCATGGCCTCGCGTACTATGTCGCGGCGATTCGGGAGTGCTTCGAGGAGGCCGGACTCCTGTTCGCTTATGGCCCGAACGGAGACATGGTCGACCTCGACAATTTCGACGGCGCGGATTTGGCAGCCTTGCGCGGGGGGCTGCAAACGGGCGAAACGGATTTCGGCGAGATATGCCGGAAACTGAACCTCAGGCTCGCGGTCGACAAACTGAATTTCTACAGCCATTGGCTGACGCCGCTGGGCGTGACAAGGCGCTTCGATACGTATTTCTTCCTCGCCGCCGCCCCCCCGGCACAGACGGCGCTGCACGACGGAAGCGAAGCATTGCAGCATCACTGGCTGCGTCCGCACGAAGCGCTGGCCCGTTCTGACGAATTCAGGTTGTTGCCGCCAACAAAACGCTCGCTCGAATCGATTTCATCCTTTGTCAGCGTAACTGATTGCTGCCAACATGCCAGCGGATTGAAAGACATTCGTATAACGATGCCGCGCCTGGCGCGCGGAGCTGCGGGCCCCCGCTTACTGATGCCGGACGATGCCGCCTATGCCGAGGTGGCGCGCCTCGACCCCGAAGGACATGGCGAGGCTTCGTGCGAGATCGAACATGACAAGCCAATCCGCCTGTCGGAGCGAATAATCCGGATCACGGCAGCCAATGGCAACGTGATGACCGGCCCGGGCACCAACACTTATCTGGTGGGAGGCGGCGAACGCAACGAATGGGCCGTCATCGACCCGGGCCCGGATCTGGATGCCCATGTGCAAAACATCATCGCCGCCGCTCCGGGAGCGATCCGATGGATTTTCGTCACGCATACCCACAAGGATCACTCCCCTGCCGCGGCGAAGCTCAAGTCCCTTACCGGCGCGCGGCTCCATGGCCAGCTGGCTCCCGACCTGGAGTTGCAGGACAGCACATTCCGGCCCGAGCATACGGTCGCTGATGGCGACAGGTTCAGCATCGCGGGGGTAGCCACCCTGAAGGCGATGGCTACCCCCGGGCACGCATCCAACC
>JBASWL010000182.1:0-2235 GCA_049276455.1 Georgfuchsia sp.
ATTCCAAAGTGAAGGAACTGCCAGGAGACCCCCAGAATTATGTTATGTCAATCAACGCGAAAGAGCGTGTGTCAGAAGCTATTTACCCAACGGGCCAACATATCTTTGTCCGCAGCATATCGCTCCATATGTGGTGCACCACATATGGAGCGCTACGGCAACGATCCGCAGGGCTATTGCGACAAGATCGAGAGCGAAATGAAGCCGGTCTCGCTGGGGAGGAGAGCATGATACGCATCGCGCATTTTTCCGATCTGCATTACGGGATCAAGAATCTGACGGAAGCCGATCGCTGCTTCGGTGCTGCCATCGACCGGGCCCTTGCGCTGGGGGTGGAAGCGGCGGTGCTGTCGGGCGACGCCACCGACCATGCCCTGGATCTGCACGCCCCGGCCGCTGAGCGGCTGCTCGCACAGGTACGGCGACTGGCGGAGCATTGTCCGGTGCTGATGCTGCAAGGCACGTTCTCCCACGAGCCGCCGGGCACGCTGGCAATCTTCCGGTTGCTGGGTGGACGCTATCCGGTGCATGTGGCCGACCGCATCGAGCAGGTTGCGCTGACACCCAGCGGACAATGGATTGCCTCCGCAGGCTGGTGTTTCGATGAGATACCTGCTGGTTCGCGCACCCTGTTCTCTTGCGTGCCCACGGTGAACAAGGCGGTGGTTGCCGCGACGGTCGGTGCCGCGGAAGCGGCCCAGGCCCTAGGTGAAAACCTTGCTGTCTTGCTGCGTGGATATGCACCAATCAACCGTGCAGCCCGTTCGCAGGGCATACCGACCATCGGCATATCGCATGGCACCGTGTTCGGTTGCGTCAGCGAGCATGGGGTGCCGATGGCGGGCTTCGATCACGAATTCACCACCGGCGCGCTGTTCGGCGCCGAAGCGCAAGCCTTCCTGCTCGGGCACATCCATCGACATCAGGCGTGGGAAATCGAGGGGAGGGCAGGGCGGCAATGCATCGCCTATCCCGGTTCCATCGGCCGCTTCCATTATGGCGAGGAAGGCGAGAAAGGATTCCTGCTGTGGGAGGTCGAATCCGATCAGGCGCGCTTTACGCTGGAGCCGACGCCGGCACGTCGAACTGTCGATATCGTTTTCGGTGGTAAACCCGACTTGGAAACACTGCGTGCAACGGTCGCGCAGCAGGACATCGCCGGGGCCTTCGTGCGCGTTCGTTGGACGATCGCAGACGAGGATCGCCATGAGGTCGACCGCGCGGCGATTGAGCAATTGCTGGCGGGGGCGGCGGAAACCAAACTGGAGGGGCGCATCGTGCCGGTGGTGCGCACGCGAGCGGCGGGGATTTCGCAACTGGCGAATCTGGCGGACAAGGTGCGGGCTTGGGCGGAAGTCACTGAGGTGAAGCCGGAGTCACTGCTGAAATGTCTTCAGACGCTGTCGAGCCAGGAGCCGGAAACGATTGCCGAGCGTGTGTTGCGGGGGCAGGAAATTCCCAATGGGATGAGAGGGAATGAAACTCCTGTGGCCGCTCTGCCGCCCATGGCCGAATTGGAGCCTGCACTGTTGTCCTGACCTTGACGGGCTCGTTCCGTGGGACGGGCTTGCAGACCTTCTTTTGTGCGGGAGACTGGATGGGTCATCCTGCTGGAGCATCACCATGCAACCTCTTTCACTTACCCTTAAAGGCTTTCGCGGTATCCGCAATGGTTTGGGACGCGATGTCCTGACCCTCGATTTCGAACAATTGGCCGTTGGCGCCGAACTGGTTGCTATCGCCGGCGCCAACGGGCGCGGCAAGACCACCGTCATGGACAATATGCATCCATACCTGTCGATGCCCTCGCGTGCCACCGTGGCCGGGCCGGGTGGCTTTTCCTATTACGATCATGTGTGCCTAGCCGAGAATGAGAAAGACTTGACCTGGAGCCACGACGGACGCTGTTACCGCTCACAGGTCGTGATCCGTGTGAACGGCCGGCGCAAGACCGAAGCCTTTCTGCTTGTGCGTGCCGACGATGGCGCTTGGAAGCCCGTGGTGCTGGACGACGGCACCGTATCGGACGGCAAGGTGGACACGTATACCCGTTGCATCGAGGCTATCTGCGGCAGTGCCGACACCTTCTTTACGTCCGTATTCTCCGCGCAGGGCAAGCGGCAATTGAGCGCCTATCGTAATGCCGAGATCAAGACGCTGTTGGCTGATCTGCTGGGGCAGGAAGAAATCCGCGTGCTGGGCCAGAAAGCGGCCGAGACGGCACGCCTGCTCAAG
>JBASWL010000183.1:0-4643 GCA_049276455.1 Georgfuchsia sp.
ATTTGGCAGTGACCTGGCCGAGAGCCTGCGAAACCAGTCGATCCAACAGTACGTTGAAGATCATCCTGAGAAAGACCTGCTGGCCTATGTTCAGATGGAGACCATGAGCTGGCTGAAGCGCGTTGTCACGGAAGAAACCGACAAGTACGTGATACTGGCGGTTTGGAATTTCGTGAACTGCATCGCCTTCGTTTCGATGAAGAAGCCGTCGCCTGCGAGGTAGACTCTGCGGAATCCCCTTCGCATCGAATGCCCGCTACAGATGACTGAACCCGACGACTCACCACGCTACTCACCGCTATGTCAATCCATGACGCGGGATGGCAAGACCGTTCAGGTCGACATATACGAAGACGGCGAAGGCGGCTGGCTCCTGGAAGTAATCGATGAATACGGCAACTCCAGCGTATGGGATGATCCTTTTGCGACCGACCAAGGCGCACTCGACGAGGTGCTGAAGACCATCAGTGAGGAAGGAATAGACTCGCTGATCGGCTCGCCGTCGGAGAGGCTTCCTATGACCGGGCTGAATCAGTCCCTCTCAGAGGCCGAACTTGTTGAACTTGACGAGTTTCTTGGCAGCGAGGCGAATGAAGATACGGCGATGGATGTCTCGACGCTGGAGGGCTTCCTGACCGCCATCGCCATTGGCCCCCGCATGGTACCTCCCTCTGAATGGCTACCCTGGGTGTGGGACCTCGAAGAGGGGAAAGCGGAGGCTGACTTCGAGAACGAAGCGCAAGCGAGCCAGATCATGTCGCTCATCCTGCGGATCTACAACTCCGTGAATACCACGTTCAACACTGACCCGGCCTCGTTCGAGCCAATCTTCTGGCGGGGCATTCAATGGGGTGCCGCCGAGTGGAGTGAAGGCTTCATTACCGGCTTCATGTTCAACGAAGAGGCGTGGGGCCTGCTATCCATTGGGCAGCCGACATGGTTCACGCCGTTCTTTCGGCTAGGAACCGACGAAGGTATCGACCTTACCAAGAGCGGTGGCGATGCCGAGAGATGGATGAACGAAATCGAACCCTCCCTCGTGAGAATCCATGCCTATTGGAAAGAGAAGCGCGTCGACCAACCGGCTGCACTGCTCAGCGACGACTATCTCCATCGCGGCAGGCAGAAAGAGTTCCCGCAGGTCGTTCGCGGCGGCCCGAAAATCGGACGTAACGAACCCTGCCCCTGCGGTAGCGGCAAGAAGTTCAAGAAGTGCTGCGGCGCGGACGGCGCTCCGCCGACGGTGCACTGATGGTCAAGCACGTGAAAGAGGACGAAGCTCGCGAGCATCGCATTGCCATGGAGGCCGTTGTTGATGCTTACGACGAGATCGAACGGGCCATGGGCTGGTACTACTACCTGGAAGGGAAACTGGTTGTCCCTTTCAAAGCCCGTTGCAAGGCCAGGCGTGCCATTTCTCCGCTCAAGGTGGGGCAAGTGGTAGACGTATTGGGCATGGCTCCCGAAGAGGAATGTGGTTCGGAAATGTTCGTCATGATCTGCCATGCCGACGATTCCCTTGCCGTACCGCTGGCGCAGCTGGAGTCCATGTCAAAGGATCAGGACACCAAGGAGGCTGTCGGCGACTGGCACTATGGGCTCGCCCAAGGCTACCAGTTCTAAGCTACATTTTGGTAAGTGACAGAATAATTCCAATGGAATGGCGGCATTGCAAACCACGACTAGCCGTTGGCACCGGGAAGTTGTTTGGACACTCGGATCGTCCTATTTCTTCGAAGAAAGTTTCGGCCGCCCTACCGGTCGACGGGAAGGGTTTGCTGGATTTAGCTTGCCATGAGAGGCCACTACCGAAGGCGCCGTATTGGCTACCGATCTCTGTCGGTCAACAAAATTGGCCAGATCAGTAATGCAGACAAAGCGTCTACCTCCTATCTGCATGGTGGGGATCAATTCCTTACCTTCAGACCGTAGATTTCGCAGCCGCTTGATGGACACGCCACCAATGATTTCGCCTGCCTTCTTTTCCGTCACGACGGCTTTTCCGTCAGCTGCGGCTATCAATAATTCAAACGTGTTCACCTCGCGCACTCCCTATTTTGCATTTTCAATTTCCTCGATTCAGAGAACCGAAGGACGCTGAGATAGTAGGGATAGGATGGGTCTTGTCGGGATCGAAATGTGACCAAAAAGGACGCATTTCGAGGTGTGGAACTTGAGCATTTGGAGCTACCGCCCCGCAACTGAGTAGTAATGAAGGTCAGTTGAAAGGATGTCGCGTCAAAAACTCCGATTGGGAGTGATGTTCGAAATGCGCCTTTTCAGGTCACGTTTCAACCACAGCAGCGCCCGTGGGATTGTTAGCATCGTCGGATGTCCTAACGGAGTATGAGATGGATTCCACAACACCCGAGAACAGCCTGGAGACCCTGTCCCGCCGATATAGCCGTTCATTGCTTCCGCTTTCAATGGCAGCGCAAGAAATCGGAATCAAACTCAGAACTGCGCACAATCAGATAAGTAAGGGTGTCTTTCCCCTTCCAACCATTTTGCGAGACCGTCGCCGGTATGTACATGTTGAGGATCTGGCCGGGTATATAGATGCATTGCGGCGCACTTCGAGGGAACACCAGTAACTGCTCAAAATTTACTCTCTCAACTGTTGGCACTTTTTCGCCGACGAGAACCATTTGACATTCCTAATCTCACCAATATGCCATTGCATGGATTGGCGCTAAGATAAGCTCCCCTATCAAATGGAAAAATTCAATGAGCTCTTATCGCGACGTCAAAGCCCAAATCGCCAAACTCGAAAAGCAAGCCGCCGATCTGTTCAAAAAGGAAGTGGCGGAAGTGGTAGCCAAGATTAAGGGACTGATGCAGGAATACGGACTCTCGACCTCTGACTTGGATTTGAAGGGCAAATCAGCAAAGACCCAGAGGGCAAAGAAAGCCAATTTCAAACCAGCCGGCGTGCCGAAGTATCGTGATCCAGCGACGGGAAAAACTTGGACCGGCCATGGCAAGGCCCCAGCATTCATTGCAGACGCCGCCAAGAAAGGAAAATCCAAAGAGGATTTCCTGATCGAAAAGACAGTCGCCGCTCCGAAATCTGCGGTAAAGAAAGTTACCAAGCCCACCAGGGTTGCAACAGTCGCGAAGACAGCGAGGGTGACAAAGTCAGCCAAGACCAAGGCCACAAAGCCCGCCGCCAAGCCTGCTACCAAGAAACCTTCGGTAGCCAAGAAGCCAGTGAAAGTTGCGGCCCCGAAGTCTGCGGCGAAGAAGCCGGCCGCAAGAGCAGCAAAGCAGTCGTCATTGGTAAAGGCCGTTACGCCAACCCCTGCGCCCAATAAACCCGCCTAAGTTTGCATAGTGCTAACTGACAAGCAAGTGGTAGCAGACACCGCTACTAGAGTTCGAGGATCGCGATGCCCTTTTCCGATAGCCCAATCAACCGGGCAATCGGTGATGAAAGGCTTCTGAAGGTATGAAGCCCGAGGATCTGGAACTGCTCGTCAAGCGCGAAATGCCGTTTGGCAAACACAAGGGTAGGCTGATTGCAGACCTTCCAGGCAATTACCTGAATTGGTTCGCCCGTGAGGGATTTCCTCAGGGTGATATCGGTCGCCTGCTCGCACTGATGCAGGAAATTGATCACAACGGCTTGAAGGACATTTTGATTCCGTTGCGCCTACCAGAAAACTCAGAGCACAACTAATGGCCACCCGCAAAAAATCCAATACGCCACCCCAGCCCCCTGCGGAGAAGATCCTCTACTGCGACTTTTGCGCAAAATCGCAAAACGAGGTGAACAAGTTAATCGCCGGCCCGAAGGTGTTTATTTGCGATGAATGCATTGACCTGTGCAATCAAATCATGCGTGACGGAAAGCCGGACAACCCCTTGGTCACGATCAATTCAACGGTGGAATTGATGCTTGGCAGTATCGAGTACATGCGAGGACGTCTTGATGAGATGACCAGTCAGCTGACGCATGTGGCCAACACGGTGCAAGAACTAAAGTCGCCACCGAGTAAATAACATGTCAGCACTGAAACCTGGAACCCTCTGCGTGATCATTGCCGGCTGCCCGGAGAACATCGGTCTGGTGGTCGAAGTGATCCAGCATCTGGGACACCATGAAGACCGTGAAGATGCCTACTTCATCAGGACGGCGACCGGTCGACCTTTTCATCAAATGTGGAGCGGCAACGACCTGCTGCGAGGGCACTCCAGTGAATGCATTACCGACCGACACAAGCTGCGGCCACTGGTGGATTCCAAAGACAATACCGATCAGGATGACATCGAAATTGAGAAGACCGATGAAGTGGTAACAGCGTAGCAAACCATCCCCGTCTACATAAGCGCGGCCCATCAGTAGCCCTTGTCACCCCTGCAGCGACTGTATTCGATCTACGACATCAGGAGACAGATCCCTGCTCTTCAGGAGATCGGGCAATGTGGATTGTCGCGACTTCATGGCATCAGTGAGGAATTGCCTTCTCTCCTCGATCACCGGAAGAATTTTTTCACGGATGAAATCACGTTCGGCCAGCACTAGACGCTCGTCTCCGATGACCCTGGAAATAGCATCCGGCAAGTCTGAGTTCATTCGCGACAGGACACCACGGACGAGCCTGGGTGCTGCGCCTGCTTCAAAGGCCATGGCATCCCAATGC
>JBASWL010000184.1:0-2730 GCA_049276455.1 Georgfuchsia sp.
CCGGCGTTCCGCACCGACCTCATCAACTTCATCCATAACTGCACCACCTACGACCTGATCGACGGCAGCCTCGATCCGGCTACCTTTTCGGCATCGGATGATGTCTGGCCGCTCATGGCATCGCCCAACCCGGCGCGCTTCAGCACGCTGACCGCAACGGGTGGCAGCGTTGGCATTGATACCTGCCCCAATGTCTATTTGAGCCTCAATGGCCGCCTGCCGGCCCAGATCACCCGCATCCAGGGACGCCTTGCCTTCCAGCTCAATCCGACGTTACCCGGTACCGCTGCCGCGGCCGTCATTGCCGGACAAATCCAGCAGGCCTATCTCAAGAACAGCATAGCTAATGCCGCGGCGACCGCGGCCGACATCATCCGGCAGAACGCAGTGCTCAATGCGATTGAGGACACGAGCAAGATCGTCGGGCAGAAGGTCAACGATCCGGCAGCAATGGTGCTGGCGGTCGGCCGCGCGCAGGCGGTGGCGCAGCAGAATGCGACCTGGCTCAACTACGGCAAAGTGGCAGAGCAAGCCTTGCCGGTTTTCCGGAACGTGATTGAAGCGGTGACCTATGCGATGTTTCCGCTATTCGTGCTATTGCTCCTGCTCACCAGTGGACGCGAGACGATGCTGGCGTTCAAGGGCTATGCGGCCGTGCTGATCTGGATTCAACTCTGGCCGCCGCTGTATGCCATCCTCAACTACATGGCCTCGATCTACGCAGCCTACGATCTTGCTGCCGCGGCAGACCTGGGGACCGGTACCAAGGCCCTCGCATTGCAGACGGCTTCGACGATCTATTCTCGTGCGATTTCCGGTGAAGCCGTCGTAGGCTACCTTGCCATTAGCATTCCGTTCATCGCCTGGGCCGCACTCAAGCGTATGGAGAATTTCGGAACGGCGCTGGTCGGTGGATTGTCGGGCTTGCAGGCAATGATCTCGGGTGGAACCTCGGCATCCACCGTCGGCAACGTCTCCATGGGAAATGTCGGAATGGACCAGATGCAACTGGCGCCCAACCGCACCTCGGCCTTCATGGGTAGTTGGCAAAACGACCTGAGCGGAAACACGTTCTCGTCAAATGCGCTGACCGGGCGTACCGCCGTCAGCCTGCTGCGCAACCAGGGGTTTGCGTCTAGGGTGGTGTCGATGCGCGTGTCCGAGCAGGATGTGACCCAGGCCAGTCGGCAGGCTGATGCGGCACGCGGCGAAGCGATCTCGGCAAATACCGAGCAATCGGCGGCGCTCGCCGAGACCTTTGCGCGAGGCTTGGCAAAGTCACGATCATCTCGACACAGCAGCGGCACGGCCTCTAGCAGTTTCGAGCAGATGGGGGAGACGCTCAACAGGCTGGATCAGATTTCAAAGAACGTGGCAAACAGTACGGGCTTGACCCAGAGCCAGGTGGCGCAGATCGCCTTTGGCGCTGCCGGCCACTTTGGGATCAACACCACAGTGGCTGGCGCGGATCTCCAGGCCAAAGCAGGTAAAAACTATTCCTCGGGATTGTCAGCCAGTCAGCAGAAAGTGCTCAACAGCCTGACACAGGAGCAAATTGCGGAGTTCAAACAATTCGGCGACAGGGTGTCGCGAGACTCAAGCATCATCAGCAGTTTCGCCAGCGATTCCCGCGAGGCCCAGGAGATGTCGTCAAGGCTGTCTACTGCCAGATCCAAAACCGAGCGAGCTGATGCAACCTTTGCCGAAAGAACGGCCTTTGCGGAACGTCTCTCGTCAGCCAGGGATAAGGGAGAGTCGATCTCGGTCGACATTGCACAAGACCCGCACAACCTGGAGATGTTCTTGCGCTATGCAGAGCAGTACGGCGGTGATAGCGCCTCAGCGTTGTCGATGTTCGATGCGGAATTGGCTCGCCAGGGACTCCGGCCCAATCGGGTGCTCTCGGATGGAACGGCGTTACCAAATTCTTTCAGCGACGTACGCAATCTGCATGACAGTCAAGCATCAGACTCTGCCTTTTCACCTGACCTCGTGGATACGAATCAGCAACAGCGCGCGAAGGTTGCGCAATCCAATCAACCCATACCGAGTACTCGATCCGATAGTGGCACATCGCCACTGCGACATGATGTGCAAACACGCGGCAACGTCATCAGGAATGAAACCGGCTCGGCCAGTTCCAACTTTGATCGAAAAGCAGAGGTCGTCGACACCGGTGATGGAACCTTGGTCACCAAGAAGTCTTTGTTGACCGAATCTGGCAAGCAAGTATTTGAAGATGCCAACGTATCAATTGATACGGCAAAACAAGCGGTGAAGGATTTACTTCGGAAGGATCAATGATCAATCCGTCATTCCGCCGCTACCACCGAACTGCTTGTGGTCTGGTAATGGTGGCTTCATGAATTGCGGATGGCCTTCGTCACGCCAATAGTTGTCCATGAGATCTTCACTCGTGGTGCCTAACCCATAAAGGGTGTCGTCTCTGAGCCGTGGCGTGACTCCTCTCTTCCCAAGACTAGAGAGGGCGCCACCTACGGCGGCCCCCGCCAAGGCGCCGAAAGACATCATGACAAAGCGCGGCCCCCAAGAGGCTCTCGCTGCAAGCACAAGGCCCAGTACTGCTCCCACCAAGACAATTCCGATGAAGATAAGTTTTCGCATTTGTTCGCCTCTCCTGCATGACATGCTACATGCCGACATGGTTTCAGCAACCAAGCACGTTTTCGCACAAGCAGGCAGGAAGGTCTGCTAAAAACGAACCGTAAT
>JBASWL010000185.1:0-1502 GCA_049276455.1 Georgfuchsia sp.
ATGAACCACATGTCGAAAGAGCACGACGCGGGCGACATTGATGTCAAGATTGACGAAGGCAAGTTCAAGAACGACTTTCAGGTCATGGCCGGCGGCGTGAACAACATGGTGTCCGGCCACATCGCAGGCAACAAAATAGCCATGGCCTGCATCAAGGAATTCGGCGAAGGCAATATGGATGCGCCGCTGGAGCAGTTTCCGGGCAAGAAGCGCTTCATCAACGACACCATTGAGCAAGTACGCGCCAATATCAAGGCGCTGGTGGCCGATGCCAACCTGCTGTCGCAGTCAGCCATCGAGGGCAAACTGGCCACGCGCGCCGATGCCGACAAGCATAAAGGCGACTTCCGTCGCATCGTCGAAGGCGTCAATAAGACCCTCGATAACGTGGTCGGCCCGATCAACGATGTGCGCCGGGTCATGGCAGCGATGGAACAGGGCGACATGACCCAGACTATCGCCGAACAGTACAACGGCGACTTTGATATTCTGAAACAGGCGATCAACAACACGATCGCAAAACTGGTAGACACGGTGGGCCAGATCAATATGTCTGCCGACGCGCTGAGCAGCGCCGCGGGCCAGGTGTCGGCTACCGCGCAGTCGCTGTCACAATCGTCATCCGAGCAGGCGGCGTCGGTGGAAGAGACCTCGGCCAGCATCGAGCAGATGACTGCCTCAATCACGCAGAACACCGAGAATGCAAAGGTCACCGACAACATGGCGACCAAGTCGGCCACGGAGGCTGCAGAAGGCGGCAAGGCAGTCAAGGAAACGGTCAATGCGATGAAGCAGATTGCCGGCAAGATCGGCATCATCGACGACATTGCCTACCAGACCAACCTGCTGGCCCTGAACGCCGCCATCGAAGCGGCCCGCGCCGGCGAACACGGCAAGGGCTTCGCCGTGGTGGCTGCAGAAGTACGGAAACTGGCGGAGCGCTCGCAGGTAGCGGCGCAGGAGATCGGCGAACTGGCCTCGTCCAGTGTCGGTATGGCCGAGCAGGCAGGCAAGCTGCTTGACGAAATGGTGCCCTCGATCAAGAAGACATCGGACCTGGTGCAGGAAATCGCCGCGGCGTCGACCGAACAGTCCGAAGGCGTCGGCCAGATCAACGGCGCCATGGGCCAGCTCAACACCGCCACGCAGCAAAATGCATCAGCCTCCGAAGAGCTGGCGGCAACAGCCGAGGAAATGGGCGGCCAGACCGGACAACTGCAGGAACTGATGTCCTTCTTCCGGCTCAGCGGTCAGGGCGACGAAGCCCGGGGAACGGCTCGCACCCCGCGGACAGTTGTCTCTGCCAGGGGCAGCCGTGCAGCCCTGCGCGTCGCGTCGCCTGTCGCACGTGCTGAGCTGGAGTCCAGCGATTTCGAGCGCTTTTGAAGCGGAGAGCGCCATGAGCGAAATGATCAGACGTAACGCGTCGCCTGCAACTGCGCAAAGCGATCCGAGGGCCATCGCGATAGTCGGGGCGCCACAGCAATATCTCACCTTCCTGC
>JBASWL010000186.1:0-35925 GCA_049276455.1 Georgfuchsia sp.
TCTCGTTACCGGCGCCGCCGGATTTATCGGCATGCATGTCTGCGAGCGCCTGCTCGCGCGCGGTGACGAAGTAGTCGGCATCGACAACCTCAACGACTATTACGACGTTTCGCTCAAGGAAGACCGCATGGCGCGACTGACGCCCAATACCGGGTTTCATTTTCACGAGCTCGACATCGCCGATCGCTCCGGCATGGCAACACTCTTCGCGCAGGAAAAACCGCAGCGCGTCGTCCATCTGGCCGCCCAGGCCGGCGTGCGCTATTCGCTGAAGAATCCGTATGCCTATGCGGACAGCAATCTGTCCGGCTTCGTTAACCTGCTTGAAGGATGCCGTCGCAGCAAGGTTGAACATCTCGTCTATGCCAGCAGCTCCAGCGTGTATGGCGGCAACACCCGGTTGCCTTTTTCCGAGCACGACAACGTTGATCACCCGGTCAGCCTCTACGCAGCGACCAAGAAAGCCAACGAGCTGATGGCCCACACCTACAGCCATCTCTACGGCCTGCCCACAACCGGCTTGCGCTTTTTTACCGTTTATGGCCCGTGGGGCCGGCCCGACATGTCCCCGATGCTGTTTGCCAAGGCCATCCTCGAAGACAAGCCAATTGACGTGTTCAACCACGGCAGGATGCAGCGTGATTTCACCTATATCGACGACATCGTCGAAGGTGTGGTTCGCGTGCTCGACAAACCTCCCGTCGCCAACTCCGGCTTTGACAGGAACAACCCAGATCCTGCGAGCAGTTGGGCACCCTATCGGCTGTTCAATATCGGCAACCACCAGCCGGTGGAATTGATGACTTATATCGAGACCCTGGAACAAGCCATGGGCAAGACTGCGCGGAAAAACTTCCTGCCTCTGCAGGAGGGCGATGTGTTGGCGACTCACGCGGATACGGAAGCGCTGCGCAGTTGGTCCGGTTTCGCACCGGCTACCACGCTAAGCGAAGGAATCGGCCGGTTTGTTCAGTGGTATCGGCAGTATTACCGGCAGTAGGGTAGAGCTTTGGGCGGATTGGATGACTCAGGGAATACCCGCTTCGCGCTCCAGATTGGCCGGTCAGGTTTCTCCATAACGGCCATTCCACCAAGCCTCATTTTTTGCGAATTGGAATTCCACAATATGGACGTTGGCGAACTCACCCTACCGTCCGAAAAAGTCCTATCAAGAACCCGATATATGACAAATACCATATAACTTTAGTTAGTTATATGTTTGTTGATAACATAAACTCTGCAATATAATTGCAGGAAATTGAAAACTAACAGTCAATCAACTTTTTTGAGCGGTAAACATGAAATGGAAGTCTGATTTTTTATGTGGGATTAAAGAAATTGACGACCAACACAAAGAGTTGATTGATAGATTCGCTGATATTGAGGCTATTATTTCAGCCGAGCATAGTTGGTCAGATGCACACTACGCATTTTTGAGTCTTTCTCAATTCGCCAAACGTCACTTCGACTTCGAGGAAGGTTTAATGCGTCTATTTGCCCTCCCCGGCGCCGAAAAACACAATAAAGAGCATCAACACTTCCTCGATAAAATTGCCGATATTCAAAATAATTCAATTCGGGCAAAAGTCGAAACAGAGATGATCCAATTTCTGTATAAGTATCTTCAGGAACATATTTTGGGGGCCGATAGAAAGGACTACATTGATTTTGTTTTAAGCATCCCACAGGCAGTAAAGTCAGAGATAGTGCCTTCGTAGTTCGTCAATTCAGACTGTACGATTTTCACAGGCTTTCAATGTATTGCCGAGTGTTTCGTATGGTGCGCTCGCCGGGTAGTCGCGTGCTCGCAATTTTTGAACCATTCAAGGACCGCGCCCCAATAAACAACGCCGTAACCATAATTAAATGCGCATGGCATGTCAGGTGTTTTTCAACACAATAGGCCGATAGTTGCCATCCTCTTCGCTCAATATTTCCCGGTTCGGCAGGTCAGAGCGGCACAAGCAAGTAGCAAATCGCCACTACCGCCACCGCCATAACATGGCCAATAGCGGCAACAGCACGACCAATCGGCGAGACATCCAGCCTTCCGGCCATGAATAGGCCGATGGCGATTGTCCATGTAATTCCCACTAGGAACAGCGGGAACCGCAGCCAAGATACCCACGCCAGGGTACCAACCCCGGTTTGTTCGAGAACAACTTTGGCATATTCAAGCGCGCTCAGAAACAAGCCAATCCCGGCCACCGGAATCAGTCCGTAAGCCAGCAGCACGGCACGCCGAATGTGGCCAGCAGCAGCCAGCCAGAGCAGCGCTGCCACGCTTCCGCCCAATGCCACGGCGGTCAGGATGATGGATGCCAATCCGGTCAACGGCCCGTTACCGTAAAAACCCTGCAACCAGATGCCAAGGAAACTCGTGCGCTCGTAAGCGACGCCATAACAGAGACCAATCAGGACAAAGCAGATGGCAAAGGCATCACGCGGATTTGCATCTTCCTCGCGCAAAGTGGCGATCTCCTGTCCGGGAAAACGCAGCGCAAGGGATACGGCATTGCGGTGGCCGCTGCAGCGGCCGCACATATTGCACTTCTCGTTGCTGCGCAGGCGGCCCACATCAAGCAACTGCGGGCAATCAACCGGCCTTGGCAGGGGCCGTGGCGTGGCGTCCCACACATTGCGGTCGACCCGATAATGGAACATGGCACCACGCGCGAGCATCGAAAACATGCCCCCGACGGGGCACAGGTAACGGCACCAGATGCGTTTGCCGCGGCCGAGAAAATAGCCGGTTGCCCAAGCCGCCAATGAACTGCTGCCCAAAAGCACCAGTGTTGCCATGGATGAGAGATGCGTGCCGAGCAGGTGCTCCACCAGCATGATGATGGAAAAGGCCAGCAGCGGCCAACCGAACCAGCGCAGACCAAGCGGAATTTTGCCGGCGCGGCCGTGGCTGCTGATGAACTCGGTCATTGTGCCGTCGGGGCAGAGCAGGCCGCACCAGAATTGGCCGAACAGTAGTGTGGCGAGTATGACGGCGGGCCACCACAGTTCCCTGACCACTATCACCGCCGATAGCTGCACAAAAAAAGGCGACAACAGCAGAAAAAGGTAAATGAAGACGCAGCCCCACTGGACATGGCGAACAATGTTCTGATGCTGCTGCAGAAAGTCACCGATCCGCTGTGTCATCGGGACGGAGAGCAAATGCCTGTGCCTGGCTGCTCCCGCTCTGGTACTGGCGGCTCCACAAGGGCCATTCTCGCAGGCCTGTTTGGGCTGGTACTTTGGCAGGGATAACAATCTGGTACCGTTCGTCTTGGGATGTGTGTGGTTCATTCTAACAACTTCGACCTGTTTGCCGAGGGGCACCGATGCCAACACATTTCGTCTGTTTAATCCTTAATCAGAATGGCGATTCAAACTTGAACACGCGAATCAATCGATGATGAGCAATCCGCAGCCGGAGGTGGTGGATGCAGTAGTAATCGGGGCGGGAGTGATCGGCCTTGCCTGTGCGCGGGCGCTCGCCCGTGCCGGACTGGAGACACTGATACTTGAGCAGCATGATGCCTTTGGCACCGAAACCAGCGCGCGCAACAGCGAGGTCATCCACGCCGGCATCTATTACCCGGAGGGATCGCGCAAAGCCCGCTTGTGCGTGTCAGGCCGGAAACGCCTTTATGCGTTCTGCGAGACGCACGGCGTGAGCCACCGCCGTTGCGGCAAACTGATTGTGGCCAACTCTCCCGAACAGCAGATTGAGCTGCTGAAAGTATTTCACCACGCGCTAGCCAACGGCGTCACCGACGTGGGTCTATTGACGCGTGCCGAGGCGACTGCCCTGGAGCCGCAACTGAATTGCTCCACCGCGCTGCTTTCTCCCTCGACCGGAATCATCGATAGCCACGGCCTGATGCTGGCCCT
This sequence comes from Georgfuchsia sp., assembly GCA_049276455.1. Lineage (GTDB taxonomy): Bacteria > Pseudomonadota > Gammaproteobacteria > Burkholderiales > Rhodocyclaceae > Georgfuchsia. Next base: position 3,889 of record JBASWL010000186.1, read on the forward strand.
GCTGGGCGATGCCGAACATTGCGGCGCCATGCTGGCGCTGAAAAGCCCGGCACTCTCGGCTACATTGATGCAAAGCGGGGAGATCGAGCTGAATGTCGGTGGTGCAGCGCCAATGAAAGTTACGGCGAAAATGGTGGTCAATTCGGCGGGGCTGCATGCGCAAAAATTTGCCGCGGCCATTGAAGGCTTTCCTGCGGACAAGATTCCTGCCGCCCATTATGCAAAGGGCAACTATTTTTCGCTGTCGGGGCGATCGCCCTTTTCGCGGCTGGTGTATCCGGTTCCCGAGCCTGGTGGCCTGGGCGTCCATTTCACGCTCGATCTTGCCGGTCAGGCTCGCTTCGGTCCCGATGTCGAGTGGGTTGATGTCCTGTCGTACGAAGTCGATGCCGAACGTTGCCGGCGCTTTTACGGTGCGGTGCGGAAGTATTGGCCAGGACTTGAGGACGGCTCCTTGCAGCCCTCGTACTCCGGCATTCGGCCAAAGCTGTCGGGTCCGGGAACGCCGGCGGGTGATTTTGTCATTCAGGGTAAGGATGCACATGGCATTCACGGATTGGTCAACCTGTTTGGCATCGAGTCGCCAGGCCTGACCTCCTGTCTTGCCATCGCGGCGGAAGTCTGTGCAGTGCTGGGAATCGAGGAGAATCGCAGCGGCGAATGACAAGGATGCGCGGGGATTTGGCGCTGATGTCTTACACTGTGGTCACTATGGCAACTTATGCAATCGGCGACATTCAGGGCTGTTTCAATGCCCTCGTTCAGTTACTCGACAAGGCGGGGTTCAATGCCACGCGCGACCGCTTGTGGCTGGTCGGCGACCTTGTCAATCGCGGTCCGCAATCGCTTGAGGTGTTGCGCTATGTGAAGAGCCTCGGTGGGGCTGCCCAGGTAGTGCTCGGCAATCACGATCTGCATCTTGTTATGCGTTCTGAAGGCCACGGCCGCGCCAGCTACGGGGATACGCTGGAGGCAGTGCTTGCCGCCGATGATCGCGACGAACTGCTGCAATGGCTGCGCAGTCGTCCGCTGTTTCATCAGGAAGACGAATATGCGATGGTTCACGCAGGACTCTTGCCGCAATGGTCGATTGCGCATAGCAGTGAACTCGGCGCAGAAGTACAAGCAGCGCTGATGGCAACAAACTATCGCGAGTTTCTCGACAACATGTGGGGCAGCGAGCCGAATGCGTGGCGCGAGAATTTGCGTGGTTGGGAGCGTCTGCGTGTGGTCGTGAATGCGATGACGCGCATGCGCTTCTGCACGCCGCAAGGCATCATGGAATTTCGGGCCAAGGGTCCGCCCGATCATGCGCCAGCGGGATTCTTACCCTGGTTTGCCGTGCCACATCGCGCCAGCATGACGCATACAGTCATCTGCGGCCACTGGTCAGCGCTCGGCTTTTATCGCGAAGCAAAACTGCTGGCGCTCGACTCCGGTTGCCTTTGGGGTGGCCCGCTGACAGCGGTCCGGCTTGAAGACCGCCGTGTGTTTCAACTGCATTGCGAGCCGCAGAAGAGTATCAACTCAGTCGGATGATCCGGTGAGTTGACATGGGGTGCCCACCCGCCACCCTGTTCAGTGCGTAACGCGCGTTGCGCCACTACCCGAAAGAATGCGCACCCGCTCGCCCGGCTTGAATACTTCGTCCGCAGCCTGGGTGATGGCGGTGTAGCTGCCATTTTCGAGCTTGATGGTGATTTCGACACCATTCTGTTTGGTCGCATTATTTTCAATTGCAGCGCCGGCAACTCCACCGGCGACAGCGCCGAGAACCGCCCCAATATCGGAACCGCGCCCCTGGCCGACCGTTGATCCGGCAATGCCACCGACGATTGCGCCAGCGCCGGCACCTATCGGCGACTTGGTGCCATCGATGGTCACAGCGCGAACGCTTTCCACCACGCCCATACGCACGTTCATCTCGCGCTGGGTTTGATCGCGACTGTAGGTGCTGGCGGATTGGCTGGCGCAACCGGTCATGAAAATTACGGGAACCGCGATCAGAGTGACCGAAAGTGCAGCTAAAGTTGTACGAGCTTTCATTGATGTCTCCTTACCAAAGTGAACTGCCGAATGCCGCTGCGTAAAGACACGCAATGTTGTCGCGAGTCGGCTTGTGATTCTGTCCGCCGCGATGCGCAATCTTGATTGAGCCCATTAGCGAAGCCAGATTTCCGGTTTTATCCCATCCCCATTTCTGCATGATGCCGTAAAGCAGGCCAGCACGGTAGGCATCGCCGCAACCTGTGGGATCAAGCAGCGCCTCGGGTTTAACGCTCGGGATGTCGATACGATGACCGTCCGTGTAAATATGAGACCCCTCTCCGCCCAGCGTCACGATCAGGGCCTTGACCAGTTGCGCCAGTTCGTTCAGCGTCTTGCCGGTGCGGTCGCAGATCAGTTTCGCTTCATAGTCGTTGACAGTGCAATAGTCGGCGAGTTTCAGAAAATTGAGCAATTCTTCGCCGCTGAACATCGGCAACCCCTGACCGGGATCAAAAATGAAGGGGATCCCAGCCGCATGGAATTCGGCAGCGTGGTTAAGCATGCCTTCGCGGCCATCGGGTGACACGATGCCGAGGCACGCGTCCTTTGCGTCGGTAATGCGATTCTGGTGCGAAAAGTTCATGGCGCCGGGATGAAAGGCGGTGATCTGGTTGTCGTCAATATCGGTCGTGATGAAAGCCTGCGCCGTGAAACTGCCTTCGACCTGGCGTACATGGCCGGCATCCAGGCCTAGTTGCTTGAGTCGATGCATGTAGGGCGCCGAGTCGTCACCGACGGTAGCCATGATCAAAGCTTCGCCCCCCAGCAGCCTGAGGTTGTAGGCGATATTGCCGGCGCAGCCGCCGAACTCGCGGCGCATTTCCGGCACCAGAAAAGCCACATTCAGAATATGAATTTGCTCAGGCAGGATATGGTTCTTGAAACGATCCGGAAACACCATGATGGTGTCGTAGGCAAGGGAACCGCAAATAAGGGTTTTCACTATGTTGATTTTCCCGTCAAGGATAAAAAATGTATAGCCGGTAACCGGCAGCCGGCAGGTCACCGACATCAAGCGGCAGTTTAACGGCGATCTCGCCATTGGCGGGGAACCCCGCCTCGATCTGCAGACCTTTATCCTTGCCATTGGGCAGGTAATCGCTGGCCGTGAAATGCTTCACTGTCAGGATGTTGTCGGCGACATCGGTCAGCGTAAGTTCGAGCAAAGGCCATTCCTGTGCATAAACAGCTTTGCTGCGCAGCGTTGCCGTGAGCATCAGATGCCCGTGACGTTGAGGATTGGGGCGCAGATCGGAAGTATCAATGCCCAGGGTGTCGATGCTGCGCGGGCGCGGCACCTCACAATGCAGCGGCTCACAAGCGGCTTGCAATGCCGGGCGAAGGTCGGGACGCAAAACCGCGAGTTCGATGCGGTAGTAATAAGCCCCCTGCGCCAGCAGTCCGAGTACTGCGACAATACTGCCGATTGCCCAAGGCCAGTGCCGTGCCTTCACCGTGGATTCGTGCAATAACGGATCAGACAGATAATCTTTGGGCGGAGTAGTGGCTTCCTCTACTTGCGCTGGCGCAGGTTCTGCGACATTGCCCTCGGTTTCGGCTTCAGTCTCCTCTGCCGCACCGGTCGGCATCTGATCAGCCAATGCTTCTGTTTCGACTTCAGCTTCTACTTCAACTTCGGGCTCGATTTCAAATTCAGCTTCAGCTTCGTCAATCCCGGTATCGGATGTATCGCCTGTTAGTTCTGGCGTCGGCTCGTATGTGGGTACTATCGTCGCAGGCGGTGTCGGCAGGGGAGAAGTTTCCACCAGTGCGTCGAGCGGATCGTCCGCCAGCGTCTCGAGTGCATTGAATACCAAATTGCACTGACCGCAGCGCACTGTGCCAGCGCGCGCCTTGAGTTGCGCGGGCGTGACCCGGAAGTTCGTAGCGCAGTTAGGGCAGCAGGTAAGCATCAGTCACTACTTCCTTCGAGTCGGCACCAGCCTTCTCTCACTGCGCCAGTTCGCAACCGGATATAAGGGGCGTAAGCATCAATCACCTGCTGCGCCTGGCTCTCCAGAACGCCTGAAAGCGCAAGTCGGCCACCCGGAGCGACGCGGCCCGCGAGCAATGGCGCCAATATGCAAAGTGGGTTAGTCAGGATGTTGGCGACAACGAGGTCGAAGGTCTCCGGCAGGGCTTTGCTCGAATGGCGCAGATCGATCATGACCGCATTCTGAACCGCATTGCCCTGTGCTGCTGCTATGGCCTGTTCATCGATCTCGATGCCAACAACCTGGCTCGCGCCAAGTTTCGCGCTCGCGATGGCAAGAATTCCCGAGCCACAGCCGTAATCGAGCAGAGTGTCGCCTTGACTCACCACATTCAGCAGCCATTCGAGGCAAAGTCGCGTTGTGGGGTGTGAGCCGGTGCCAAACGCCATGCCGGGGTCGAGCTGCAGATTGATGGCCGTTGGATCAGGCGCTTGGTGCCAGGTCGGCACAATCCAGAGCCGGTCATCGATTTTGATTGGCTCGAACTGCGCTTGGGTCAGTTGTACCCAGTTCTCTTCGGCAACATCTTCCAGCTCGATATCGGGCAGGTCGTCAAGACCGATTTCATGCGCTGCTGCCGTGACAATACCGATCAAGTCATGGGCTGGCTCGAAAAGTGCGACAACCTTGCTGTTGTCCCACAGTGGCGTGGCCGGACTGCCCGGCTCGCCGAATTGGGGCGTTTCGCGTTCAGTACCGGCATCGGCATCCTCGACGCTAACCGACAAGGCGCCACGTTCAAGCAGTGCTTCGGACAGCGCCTCGGCAAGTTCGGCGCGGGTTCGTATCGATACGTTGACCCACACGCTGACGCAGCCTTAAATGCTTTTCGCCGCTTGATACTCGGCGAGCCGCTCTTCCAGATAGTGAATGCTGGTGCCGCCCTGCACAAAGCGCTCATCGAGCATCAGATGCTGATGCAACGGAATGTTGGTCTTGATGCCAGTAACCATCATTTCCGACAACGCGATACGCATGCGACGGATGGCCTGCTCGCGCGTATCGCCATAAACGATTAGCTTACCGATCATCGAATCGTAATTCGGCGGCACGGTGTAACCCGAGTAGGCATGTGAATCGACGCGCACACCGGGCCCGCCAGGCGCATGCCAGTTGGTGATCTTGCCCGGCGACGGGGTGAACTTGAAGGGATCTTCGGCATTGATGCGGCACTCGATGGAATGGCCCTTGATCTCGATGTCGCGCTGACGGAAGAGCAGTTTTTCGCCGGCTGCAATGCGGATTTGCGTCTGCACGATGTCGATACCGGTCACAAACTCGGTGACCGAATGTTCAACCTGCACGCGGGTGTTCATCTCGATGAAGTAGAACTCGCCGTTTTCGTAAAGGAACTCAAAGGTGCCAGCACCAAGGTACTTGATGCGGCGACAGGCCTCGGCGCAACGTTCGCCAATCTTGGCGATCAAGCGGCGGTTGATTTCCGGCGCGGGCGCCTCTTCGATCACCTTCTGGTGGCGGCGCTGCATGGAGCAATCGCGCTCGCCAAGGTAAACCGCATTGCCGAATCGGTCGGCCATCACCTGAATTTCGATGTGGCGCGGATTTTCGAGAAATTTCTCCATGTACACCATCGGGTTGCCGAAGGCCGCGCCTGCTTCCGTGCGCGTCATGGTCACGGCGTTCTGGAGCGCGGCCTCGGTATGCACCACGCGCATGCCGCGCCCACCACCACCAGCGGCCGCCTTGATGATGATCGGGTAGCCGATGGCGCGTGCGATCTTGATGATTTCCTTGGGGTCTTCCGGCAATGCGCCTTCAGAACCGGGGACACAAGGTACCCCGGCTTCTCTCATGGCGATCTTGGCATTGACCTTGTCGCCCATGAGTCGGATGGTTTCGGCGCGCGGCCCGATGAAGACGAAGCCGGATTTCTCCACGCACTCGGCGAAATCAGCGTTCTCGGAAAGAAAACCGTAACCGGGGTGGATCGCTTGCGAATCGGTGACTTCGGCGGCCGAAATGATGGCAGGAATGTTGAGATAGCTTTGCGCAGAAGGGGGCGGGCCGATGCAAACGGATTCATCGGCGAGCTTGACATACTTGGCTTCAGTGTCGGCGGTGGAATGCACGGCCACCGTTTTGATACCCATTTCGCGGCAGGCGCGCAATATGCGCAGAGCGATTTCGCCGCGGTTGGCGATTAGCACTTTATCGAACATTACGGCTCAGCCGATCACAAACATTGGCTGGCCAAATTCGACGGGTTGGCCGTTTTCGACGAGGATGGCCTTCACCGTACCGACGACATCGGATTCGATTTCATTCATCAGCTTCATGGCTTCGAGAATGCACAGGGTATCGCCCTGCTTGACGGCGCTGCCAATTTCCACAAAGGAAGGGGAACCAGGACTGCCGGAACGATAGAAGGTGCCTACCATGGGCGCAGTGACAACATGGCCTTCAGGTTCCACGGCGACAGGTGCTGCTGGCGCAGCAGCAGGCACAGATGCGGCTTGTGGCGCGTGTGCCGGGCCATACATCACTGTGGCTGGCGCGGCCGAGTGAAACTTTGCGATGCGGATTTTCTCTTCGCCCTCACTGATTTCGAGTTCCGATATGCCGGAATTCTGTACAAGGTCAATCAGGGTTTTGAGTTTTCTAAGATCCATGGGGACTCCTTGCAATACAAAATGGAAAGACCGAAGGGGCAAAGCCCTTTCAAGAATCAGGGCTGAGCGAGATTGGCGAGCGCTGCCTCGAGCGCAAGGTCGTAGCCAAGAACGCCGAGACCGCAAATGACTCCTAGCGCACCAGCGGAAAAATGCGAGTGGTGGCGGAATGCTTCGCGCGCATGAATATTCGAGATATGAACCTCGATATAGGGAATGTCGACCGCTTTCAGCGCATCGGGGATGGCAATGCTGGTGTGGCTGTAAGCGCCGGGATTGATGATGATGATGCCGACACCCTCTTCGTGCGCGCTCTGAACCCGATCAACCAGTTCGCCTTCATGGTTGCTCTGGAAGGTTTCGAGTTGCAGCCCTGCCGCGCGCGCGCGCGCCTCCATTTTCTTGTGGATAGTAGCCAGTGTCGTTTTGCCGTAGATCTTTGGCTCACGTGTGCCGAGCAGGTTCAGGTTCGGCCCGTGCAGGACCAGAATCCGCAGCGGCGGTCCCCCCGCAGTTTTGGCTTCATTAGCCTTTTTGTTACCCGTTGGCTTCGTCATGGCCGCTAGTTTGCCGCAAATACAGTCAATTTGTCCACTCTACCGTTATAGCAGCGGAGCAAGCAGTTTTACCAGATCTTCTTCGGTCAAACGCCCAAGATGACTGGAGCGTAATTTGCCATCACGGCCAACAATGAGCGTAAAGGGCAAGCCTTGCTGTGGGTTTCCCAACTTTGCAAACAATCCTGGCAACTCCGGTGGGGCAATCAGCAAGGGATAAATGACTGGTTTATTTTTCGAGAACTCGACGACATTGGCTGTCTCATCGATGGCGATACCTACAAATTGGACGCCATCAGGGCCGTATTGATCTTGTGCGCGAGAGAGCTCCGGCATTTCCTCAAGACAGGGTGGGCACCAGGTTGCCCAGAAGTTAACCACCAATACCTTGCCCTGCCAGTCGGAAAGCTTTTTATTCTGCCTCTCCGGCGTAGTGAAGGACATTGCCAGTAGTTGCGCGGCCACTCTTTCACTTTCCGGGTCTGACATTTGTGTGCTGCGGTTGAGTTCGATGCCAGCCCATGCTGCGGCAAGCGCAACAAACATAATCAGAAGCCACTTCCCACCCAATTTCATGTTTGGGCTATCAGGGCGGCAACCGCACTGGCGCGCGCGCGCGTCGGCCGGTCGGGTGACACGCGACGTTGCTGGCGTTCGCAGGCAAGCAGATATATCGACAAAGTAACCGGGAAACCTTTCCAGTCAAGATGCAACCGGGTTTCCGGAGTATCCGGCCCCTGCCTCCGCGGTTCATTGCTTTCGTAGGAGATGTCGCGAGATAGCAGTGATATCTCTACATCTTTCGTACTATCGGCAAACAGATCTATTTCGATTCCGGCATAGCGGCCAGCTGTGCCATCCAGCACGGCGCCGGTGAGATAAGGACGAAAGTCAGAGAGCAGCGACATGACTTCCAGAGCGATTTCACGCAATTCCCGCAAGCGCCTGGGCTGCTCATCTTCCTGAAACAACGACTGGTAGGCACGTAGTTCGGCTTCGATTTCTTCGTTGGTGGGCAGGGTTTCACCATCCCCAACGCCAAGCGCCTTGGCGGCCTTGCGCTTGGCAAACCCGTAATCAGCGATGCCGTCCTCGGCCATCATGCGCGCAGCAAGATTTGCCACAGAACGACGAGCCAGACTTTTGCCGGAACTGCTGGAGTGTGCGGAAGAGTTGTATCGAGGCATGGCCGAGCCTATTTGCAAACAGGTTAAAATCTTCTCCACATTGTACACGCCACATTTGGGGCGAATCCGGCAACAGATCGGCCTTCACCATGCATATTCACATCCTCGGCATTTGCGGCACGTTCATGGGCGGCATAGCTCTGCTCGCTCGCACGGCAGGCCATCGCGTGTCAGGCTGCGATGCCAACGTCTATCCACCCATGAGCACTCAGCTTGAGGAGCAGGGTATTGCCTTGACCGAAGGCTATGGTCCCGAACAAATTGATCTGATGCCAGACCTGTTCGTGATCGGCAACGCCATCTCGCGCGGCAATCTGCTACTGGAGGAAATCCTTGATCGCAACCTGCCCTATGTCTCCGGCCCACAATGGCTTGCCGAGAACATCCTGCGTGACAAGTGGGTTCTGGCTGTTGCCGGCACTCACGGCAAGACCACGACGACGGCGCTACTGGCGTGGATTCTGGAAGATGCCAAGCTCAATCCGGGCTTCCTGATCGGTGGCGTGCCGCAGGATTTCGGCGTTTCGGCAAGGCTGACCGATTCGCCCTTCTTCGTGATTGAGGCCGACGAATACGACACGGCCTTCTGCGACAAACGTTCCAAATTCATTCATTACCGCTCGCGCACTGCAATCCTGAATAATCTGGAATTCGATCACGCGGACATCTTTTCCGATCTTGCCGCTATCGAGACGCAATTCCACCACTTGGTGCGGACATTACCCAGAAATGGACTTATCGTCGCCAATGCTGCCGAAGAAAGCCTGAAACGCGTACTGGCAAAAGGCTGCTGGACCCCGGTGGAATGGTTCAACAGTACCGACGGCTGGCAGGCAGGCAATGAAACGGATGAAGAGTTCAGCGTCACGCTTCAGGGGAAAGTCTGCGGCCGGACCCGTCTTTCCTTGCCCGGCGCCCACAACCGCGCCAATGCCGTGGCGGCACTCGTTGCGGCGCGTCATGTCGGCGTGCCTGTGGAAATCGGTTTGCAGGCGATTGCCCGTTTCAAGGGCGTCAAGCGTCGGCTCGAAGTCCGCGGCACCGTGCGCGGCATCACCGTGTACGACGACTTCGCCCACCACCCGACCGCCATCGAGGCCACCCTTGTTGGACTTAGAGGCAAGGTAGGTAACAAACGCATCCTCGCCGTGCTTGAACCGCGCTCCAACACCATGAAGCTTGGAACCATGAAGGCCCAGTTACCCGGCAGCCTGGCCAGTGCCGACCATGTGTACTGCTATGCCAACAATTTGGGCTGGGATGCCGCTGAAGTGCTACAACCCTTGGGCACCAAGGCGCAGACTTTTGACGATCTGGCGCAACTGGTTTCAGCCATCGCAGCAACTGCGCACGAGAGCGATCAGGTGCTGGTCATGAGCAACGGCGGCTTCGGCGGCATTCACGACAAGCTGCTAGCCGCGTTGAGAAGCTGAATTTCCCTTTCATCCCACTGGGATTTCCTCCGCTCATCGCGGGAGCCCAAAGGAACGTGGTGATACACAAACTGTCCAAGGTCTCGGTTGTGCCCATTGCGGATAGGGCGGTATCCAAAAAGCAAAGGTGGATCGTAGGCCGCTTGTTCTATGCGTTATGCACCTTTCGCTGCTTCATTTTCTTGACTTCGTACATGTTCTCATCGGCCAACCTGATTAATAAATCCAGTGTTTGACCACTCCCATTATTTGTAACTTGGCCGATTGATAACGTTATATGCCATGCTCGCTTCTCAAATGCTCGCTTCGAGAATGTCTCTATCCGCTCAATCAGGGTATTGCAAGAATGCTTGTCCGTATCGGGGAGCAGCAGCACAAACTCATCGCCGCCAAACCGGGCGACTACGTCAATCTTTCTTGAACTCATCCTCAATATGTCCGCCAGAAGCCTAAGGGCCTCGTCGCCGACATGATGTCCATGGGTATCATTCAGTATTTTGAATCCGTCTATATCAATGTACAGCAAGGAATAGGGATTTCCGGATCGCTCACTGCGGGCTTGTTCGAGACTCAGTTTTTCATAAAGCTCCAGGCGGGTTGCCAAGCCGGTCAACATATCCATGCGGGCATATTCCCGCTCACGCCATAGTTTGAGCAACACCCGGCTTAGTACCGTCAGTACAACGCTGCGGGTAAATACGTTCAATATGAGTACATTTAACGGGAAATCCGGCCACATTATGGCCGCTTCGGCCATGCTCCATACAAGTGCTACTGCTATCCCGACAAATATGGACGATTGAGAATCAAAACGGCGTAGTGTATGAATTGCCGACAATTTCGCCGTTTGAATAATAGGCAGGCAAAACAGTACATCCAGGGAAATGTAGCGTTCCGGATTGTCGGGGAAGTATTTGCCTAAGGCATAGCTCAACATACTGATGAGAAAGACTTCTGCCACAATCATCAGTATTTGAGCGTAGTACAAGGCTTTTTGTCTAGCCATACAACTATTTGTACATTATCTGTGCGGAGTCAATAGCAAACAACAGTTACAGTTACCAGTGCCTATTAGCCTAAACCAACGAGTTTGCCAGTGCTAATTCGGAGCTCCTGAATGTCTGGAGTTTAACTGAGACTATTAGGGACGCGCTGAACAAATCAGCAGATTGGCCAAGCTGAACGGGGTAAAGAGTTGCGCCGTGTTCTTTGCCAGCCCACGGCAACGCACCTTCTTCAATCCCAGGATCTTCTTGATGATGTGGAACGGATGCTCTACCTTGGCCCGCACACTCGCCTTGGCCTGTTCGATCTGTTCATCCAATCGCCCCAGTTCAGTGTCGAGCTGCGCACGGCGACATGCCACTTGACGGTGGAAGCCTGATTCTCTTCCCGCCTCTCGACTCCCTGATAGCCGGCATCGCCGAAGGCCATACGCTCTTCACCAGGCAGCAAGGCGTGCGCCTGGGTAATGCCGGAACCAGCATCAACACCAATGTGTGCCACCTGTGCGACCTTGCTTCGCTCGTGACCGCATCCCGCTTCGCGGGACCGCCCTTCGGGCGTCCTTCGCCTTTGGGGTAGAAAGGTTCAACTTCCGTGATCAGCGCCGACTACGGGGTTACCGCTTCGATCTCGCCAAGAAACCGATCACGGCGCGTCACCTTCTTCTTGGCCGCGTACTCAAGATCAGAAAAACTCGCTTGCATCGCCAAATTCCGTTCAACTTTCAATGCCATGATTCTCGTCTGTCATCAGCTTCTTCATTCGGTCAAACTGGGAATAAAATTGCGAATAAATCAGCGGGTCCCCAGTTTATTCTCCGAGGTATGCCGCTCTGACGCGTGGGTCGGCGGCCAGCGCCGCAGCCTTGTCAGCGATGGTGATCTGCCCGCTCTCCATCACATAACCGCGGCTGCACACTTCCAATGCGAGGCGCGCATTCTGTTCCACCAGCAGAATCGTCACGCCTTGCGCGGCGATATCACGAATCACTTCAAAAACCTTTTGCACCATGAGCGGCGCCAACCCCATTGAGGGTTCGTCGAGCAATAGCAGCTTCGGCCGCCCCATCAGTGCGCGACCGATCGCCAGCATCTGCTGTTCGCCGCCGGAAAGTGTGCCGGCGAGTTGCTGACGTCTTTCCTTTAGGCGTGGCAGGAGTTGATAGACTCGCTGCAAGTCGGCGTCGATTTTCTTGTCATTGCGGTGATAGGCGCCCATGGCCAGGTTTTCGGCAACGCTGAGCCGGGCGAACACGCCGCGCCCTTCCGGTACCAACGCCAGGCCGCGCGATATCAGGGCATGTGGCGGCAGTTTCTCGATATGTTCACCGCCGTAGTGAATCTCGCCGCTTGATGGCAACAGTCGCGCCAGCGCTTTCAGCGTGCTGGTCTTGCCAGCACCGTTGGCGCCGATCAGGCACACCATTTCGCCCGGTTCGATGGCAAATGAAATGCCCTTGACGGCAGCAATGCCACCGTAATGGATATTCAGATCCATTACGGCAAGCAATGGATTGCCATCCCCCCTGTACCCGGTGGGTTCGCTTAACATGGTTCGCCCGCTCGATTGGCGCTGAGCACGATCAACGAAACCCCAACCTCGCTCCGTGGAAAGGGGCGACTATGTTTGCTCGCTGCGCCCGAAAAATTTGGGGTGCCTGTATCAGCCACCGCCACCCCCCAGATATGCCTCAATGACTTGGGGGTTGCTGCGCACTCTTTCTGGCACGTCTTCGGCGATCTTCAGCCCATAATCGAGCACGGCGACCCGGTTGCACAGGCCCATTACCAGCTTGACGTCATGCTCGATCAGCAGAATTGTGATGCCGTCCTTGCGCAATCCTTCGATAAGAGAACGTAGCCCCTCTGTCTCGCTGGCATTCATGCCTGCGGCAGGCTCGTCGAGCGCCAGCAGTTTCGGTTCGGTTGCCAATGCCCGTGCAATTTCGAGGCGGCGCTGGTCACCGTAGGAAAGCTGTCGCGCCAGGCTGTCAGCGCAATCACCAATGCCAACGTAATGCAACAGTTCTTCGGCACGACGGCGAATGGCCTGTTCTTCGGCGCGAGTCTTCCTCCCGCGCAGCACGGCACCGATGACCCCGCCATGCGTTCTGGCATGACGCCCGACCATGACGTTTTCCAGTGCCGTCATGTTGGCGAAGAGGCGAATGTTCTGGAAGGTGCGCGCAAAACCGGCCGCGCTGATTTTGTGCGGCTTGCCCAGCGGCAGCAGTTTGCCGTTCAGCATGACGTCACCCGCATCGCGCGAGTAAAGCCCGGTCAGTACATTGAAGAAGGTAGTCTTGCCAGCGCCATTGGGGCCGATCAAGCCATAGATCTCGCCGGCGTTGATGGTGAGCGACACCTCTTGCAGGGCCTGTACCCCGCCAAAGCTTTTGCAGATGCCACGGGCTTCGAGCAGGACAGTCACGCCTTGATTTCTCCAAGCTCACGCCGATGCCTCGGCTCCGGCCACAGGCCGGCGGGACGGTAGATCATCATGGCGATCAGGGCGATCCCGAACAGCAGCATGCGCAGCGATTCGGGATCGATCACCACCTTGCCGAACAAGGCCTGCTGTGCCGGTACCGCACTGTAGCGAAATACTTCGGGCAGCACGGCGAGCAGCAGGCCGCCAAAAATCACGCCACCGATGTGACCCATGCCGCCGATCACCACCATGCACAGCACCAGGATTGATTCCATCAGGCTGAAGCTTTCCGGCGAGACGAATTCCTGAAAGCCGGCGAACAGACCTCCGGCCACGCCACCGAAACTCGCACCCATGGCAAACGCAAGCAGCTTGACGTTGCGCGTGTTAATCCCGCAGGCCTTGGCCGCGACCTCATCTTCGCGGATGGCGACCCAGGCCCGGCCGATGCGCGAATCCTGCAGGCGACTGGTGACCAGCACGATCAGCAGGGTAATGGCCATGAACAGGAAGTAGTAGAGATACAGCCCCGGCACATTGATGCCGAACACATCGAGTGTCTTCGCCAGCGACACGTCGCCGATGGTGATCGGATCGATACGCGCGATGCCTTGCGGGCCATTGGTGATGTTGATCGGCGAATTGAGGTTGTTGAGGAAGATACGAATTATTTCGCCGAAGCCGAGCGTGACGATGGCGAGATAGTCGCCACGCAGGCGCAGCGTCGGTGCACCGAGCAGGATGCCGAAAAATCCTGCAGCCGCGGCACATAGCGGCAACACCGCCCACAGCGGCCAGTGCACGCCGAATTGAGGCGAGGCCAACAGGGCATAGGTATAAGCGCCGACGCCATAGAAGGCGATGTAGCCAAGATCAAGCAGTCCGGCAAAGCCGACCACGATGTTGAGGCCGAGCGCAAGCATGATGTAGAGCAGCGCGAAATCCAGCACGCGGACCCAGGCGCTACCAGCAGTGCCGACGACGAATGGCAGCATGAGCAACAGCAATGCAATCAAGCCCATTCGGAACAGCGCGTTTAATTTCATGGTCATGCGCGCTCGGCGACCTTTTCACCGAGCAGTCCGGAAGGGCGGAATACCAGTACACCTATCAGCACGATGAAGGCGAACACATCCTGGTAGTTGGAGCCGAAGACGCCGCCGGTGAGATCGCCAATGTATCCGGCGCCGAGGGCTTCGATCACCCCAAGCAGCAGGCCGCCAACCATGGCGCCACCAAGGTTGCCGATACCACCGAGCACTGCTGCTGTGAAGGCTTTCAGCCCGAGCAGGAAGCCCATGCTGTAATGGGCGACGCCATAATGTGCGCTCACCATGACGCCAGCGAGTGCGGCCAGCGCGGAGCCAATGAGGAAGGTGGCGGAGATGACGCGATTGATGTCGACGCCCATCAGCGTGGCAATCTCGGGATTTTCCGAGGTGGCACGCATGGCTCGGCCGAGCCGAGTGCGATTGATCAGCAACATCAGTCCCATCATCGTGATCGCCGCAACTGCCATGATCAGCAATTGCAGTTCATTGACCTGTGCCCCAAGCACGTCATGCGTGGCACTTGGCAACAAGGGGGGTATCGGATGATAGCGGCGCCCCCAGATGATCATCGCCAATTGTTGCAGCACCATGGAAACGCCGATGGCGGTGATGAGTGGTGCCAGCCTGGGTGCGCGCCGCAACGGCCGGTAAGCAACACGTTCGATGCCGAACCCCAGCGCCATGCAGACCAGCGCGGCAACCGCGAAGCCGATCAGCACCACCAGTGGGCCGGGCAGCAAGCCGACCAGTAGCTGAGTCACTGTCATTGCCACCATCGCGCCGATCATCACAACATCGCCATGAGCGAAGTTGATGAGGCCGAGGATGCCGTACACCATGGTGTAACCGAGCGCAACGAGGGCATACACGCTGCCGAGCGTGAGACCGTTGAAAAGCTGCTGGATGAAGGTGTCCATCAGGGAAGGCTCAAGGGGCAAGTGTGCAACTTTGAAACTTTGGAATTTATTTCAGTCGTTGCGAGCGCAGCGAAGCAATCCATGACGCATGCAAAATAATGGTTTATGGATCGCCATGTCCCTGCTGGGCTCGCGATGACCAACGGGAATTCCTTTGGGACTACGGACTTGTTTAGTGTTTCCTCAAGCATTGAACAGGCTTTTATTTCGCCGGACCACCGAGAGTTTGCTGGTACACCAGCTTGCCGCCCTGGATCTTGTAAAAGCTGATCGCGCCGTCCTTGATGTCCCCGTTCTCGTCGAATTGCACATGGGCGGTGACGCCGGGGTAATCGGTCTTGTGCAACTCGGCGACGATCTTCGCAGGTTCGACCGATTTCGCGCGTTTGATCGCTTCGACCAACACCATTACGGAATCATAGGCGTTGGGTGCGTAGAGCTGAATTGCCGCATTGTTGAAGCGCATCCTGTAGCGTTGTGCGAATTTCTCGCCGCCCGGCATCTGCGCCAGCGGCACGCCCGGCAGCGAACAATACTGGCCTTCCGACGCCTCGCCCGCAGCGGTAATGAAGCCCGGCGTACAGCCGCCGTCAGCAAGCAACATGGTCGAGGTAATGCCGAGGCGCTTCAACTGCACCGCCATTGGTGCCGCTTGCGGATCCATGCCGCCAAAGAAAATTACATCCGGCTTCTTCGAATTGGCCTTGGTCAGGATGGCAGAAAAATCCATGGCCTTGTCGTCGGTGTGTTCCTCAGCCACCACCTGAATACCATTTGCCAATGCCGACTTTGCAAACTCCTTCGCCACGCCCTCGCCATAAGCGGTCTTGTCGTCGAATACAGCGACTGTCTTTGCTTTCAGCGTATTCGCCGCGAACTCGCCGAGTGCCCGCCCCTGCTGCTCGTCATTGGCCATCAGGCGAAAGGCATTCTTGTAACCCTGATGTGTGTACATCGGGTTGGTGGCAGAGGGGGATATCTGCGGCAGGCCTGCGTCGTTATAGGTTTTCGAGGCGGGGATGGTGGTGCCGGAGTTCATGTGGCCGATCACCGCGGTGACTTTGGCATCGACAAACTTGCTGGCTACCAGCGTGCCCTGACGCGGGTCGGCCTGATCGTCTTCGCTCATGAGTTCCAGTTTGAGCGGGCGCCCGCCAATCTTGATATTGGCCGCATTGACATCCTCGACTGCAAGCACGACGCCATTTTCATTGTCTTTGCCCAGATGTGCCTGCGGGCCGGTAAGCGGCGCCGCATGGCCGATCTTGATGACAAGTGGTGTGTTTGCTGTATTGGTGGTGGGTGCGGAAGATTCTTTGCCGCAAGCAACGAGAAGCAGTGTCAGCAATAGCGGTACGGCGAAGGATCGGACGAAAAGCGGCATGGCATGGCCTTTTGCGGAAAGGTTGAACTGCGGCCGATTGTTGCCCGCCCCCTTCCCCTTGTCAATCAGCAATACGGGCAGAAAATGGCGGCGTAAAAAAGCCACCCCTCCGGGTGGCTTATTCTGTTACATGGCTGATTACTTCAAACCAAGTATCCATTCGACCAGTTTCTTCGTATCGGCCTCGGTCACACCCATGGCCTTGTTGGATGGCATCGGAATCGGGCCCCAAACACCGCTGCCTCCTTCGAGCACCTTTTTCACCAGCTTGGCTTCGGCATCTTTCTGGCCAGCATATTTTTTGGCGACATCCTTGTAGGCCGGGCCAAGTTTCTTGGTGGCGATATCGTGACAGGCCATACAACCTTTGGCGGTAGCAAGAGCCTGGTCGGCTTGGGCTGCACCCGCAATCAACATGCAGGAGGCTGCAGTGAGGGAAACAAGGATTGATTTCATTAAAAGCTCCAGATTGGCAGTTTGGGGGGACTTCTGCTGTGACACTCTAATTTACTTTAAACGGCTTGGATATTGCGGTTTGTAACATATCAAAAGATTCGATGGGAGATAAGCAGTTAACGCCTTCGCAGACCCAGGCGTTGACATCGTTGGATGCCGGGTGGTTCAGCGGGGGAACCAGCCCTTTGATTTCATTAGGCAAAGCAATGACCAAACAGTCTTGCATTGGCAGCGCAGTCAGTCGCCTATGCCAGTCCCCTACCTTATTACTTGGGCCACGCAGCACGATGGTACGTGGCGGCGTCAGCGCCTCTTCGAGCGCTGTCAGCAGGGTCGAACAGCCGCTCGGGTTGGCCTTCATTTCAAGCCAGAACAGATCGAGTGTACGCCGCGCGGCATCCATGTAGCGCGGTTCGCCGAGCAAATGGCCGAGGCGTTGCAGGGCGTAGGCAGCAACGCCGTTTCCGGACGGCGTGGCATTGTCGTGGCCGGGCTTGGGACGGCTGATGAGTTGCTCATGGTCGTGCGAGGTGAAAAAGAACCCGCCCTGCTCGCGATCTTCAAAGCGCTCCAGCAAGGCATCTGCAAGCTTGCGCGCAAAATCTAGATCGGCTGGCCGGTATTCGGCCTGGATCAGTTCCAGCAGCGCGTCAATCAGAAAGGCATGATCATCAAGGTAAGCATTCAAATGCGCCTTGCCATCTTTGCAAGTCGCCAGAAGACGATCGTCATGCCATAGTGTCAAGCGAATAAAGTCCATAGCTCGCTGGCCTGAACGCAGCCAATCGGCGCGGCCGAAGATGTGGGCCGCATGCACCATGCCGCCGATCATCAAGCCATTCCAGCTGGTAAGTATCTTGTCGTCAGTAGCGGGGCGGCCGCGCTGCTCGCGCGCAGCAAACAGCTTGATGCGGGCCGTGTCCAGTAGCGGAGCTTCGCTGGCCGTCGGCATCTGCGCTGCAATCAGGTTCCAGTGCAGGCCTTCGAAGTTCGGCGCACGATTCAGCCCCCAGCAGCGTGACGCTGCACCCCATTCATCGACGCTCAAGAGCGATTGAATCTCGGTGCAGTCCCAGACGTAATACTTGCCCTCCTCGCCTTCCGAATCGGCATCGAGCGATGAGTAATAGCCGCCATCCGGGCTCTGCATTTCGCGCATCACCCATGCTGCGGTCTCTTCAACGATACGTTGATAAAGCGGGTTGCCATCAAGCAACCAGGCATTGGCATACAGTGCCAGAAGCGGACCGTTGTCATAGAGCATTTTCTCGAAATGCGGGATTTCCCAGCGCTCGTCCACACTGTAGCGGCAGAAGCCGCCCCCGATCTGGTCGTAGATGCCGCCCTCGGCCATGCGCGTCAGCGTCGTCAGCACGACATTGCGTGCTGCCTCATCCTGCGCTGCATGGCGCAACAGGAAAACCAGGTCGGTCGGGTGCGGAAATTTCGGCGCGCCGCCGAACCCGCCCCAGGCCGCATCGAAATTTTCCAGCAGCAGTTGCCTTGCTGTTTGCAGCGGCGCAGCATCCAGATCGGCGACGCCATCGTTTTTCGGTATGACAGAAGCCAGCGCTCCGCGCAGCGATGCATTCTGTTCGTTGATGTCGTCGCGCCGCGTATGAAACACCTGTGCCACCTGTTCGCATAGTTGCGGGAAACCTGGCAGGTTGTAACGCGGCGTCTTGGGGAAATAGGTACCGCCAAAATAGGGCGTACCGTCGGGCGTGAGAAACATTGTCAGCGGCCAGCCGCCGCTGCGACGCGCAATGAACTGGTGCGCAAGCTGGTAGATCTGGTCGAGATCAGGCCGCTCTTCGCGATCAACCTTGATATTCACGAACAGGCGGTTCATCACCTCAGCAATGGCAGGATCCTCAAAAGACTCGTGCGCCATCACATGACACCAGTGACATGCCGAGTAACCGATGGAAAGCAGGATGGGCTTGTTTTCATTGCTTGCCTGTAACAGGGCAGCCTGATCCCAAGGTTGCCAATGCACGGGATTATTTGCGTGCTGACGCAGATAGGGCGAGGTTTCGTTGGCAAGTCGATTGGTCATGGAAGCAACTGAATGCAGATTTGGCGCAGGCTCAATACGCATGCTTACCCGACTATTTTACTCGACTATGCTCAGGTTTGCCTATTTTATGTGATTCCGCGCCATTGAGCGACTCATGGTTTGACACCCTTACCCCACGCCGCTAGAATTCGCGGCCTCCATGGGTCGGTAGCTCAGCTGGTAGAGCAGCGGACTTTTAATCCGTTGGTCCCGAGTTCGAATCTCGGCCGGCCTACCAGTATTCAAGCGGCTCTCAGCAATGGGAGTCGCTTTTCACTGGTTCCTCGCGTAGCTGAATCGTAGCCAGCGAGAACGGAATCCAACCGCGAAGCCGCGACTGCCAGATGTTCCGGCGCAAGATGGGCATAACGCTCCACCATCGCCCTGGTACGCCAACCACCCAATCGTTGCAACTCATGGGTTGGTGTTCCGGCTTGTCGCTGCCATGTTGCCCATGTGTGCCTTAAGTCATGCCATCGGAAGTCATCAATGCCTGCCCGTATTAGCTCAGTCGTCCATGCCTTCGTATTGGCCGAATTAATCGGCTTGCCTAGATAGGTAAAGACCCTAATTGAGTGCTTACCTTCTTGTCGCTTTAGGACTGCCAGTGCCACATCGTTCAGAGGCACAGAGATAGGACGTCGGTTTTTGGACTGCGTACCCTTGACCCAGGCATGGCGCAATTCCAGATTCACCTGTTCCCACTCCAGCTTTAGAACGTTGCTTTGCCGCAGACACGTTGCCAATGAGATGTTCCTTTCACGATCACCCTGCAACGCCCGCCGTGGATATTGTGACCGTAGCCAGCCAGGTGGTTCGCTCTATGCGGGCAACTCCCTGTAGCTTGCAACTGCTTGGCAAGAAGTCTGGTTGCATGAATTGAATTTGGCTATCGGCGTCTGCCACCAAGAATAGAACCCAGCACGCCGCGAATGATTTCCCGCCCGACTTGTGAACCCATGGTACGAACGGCACTTTTTACGGCGGCCTCGACAGTACCTTGACGGCCGCGTGAACCACCGCCGCCAAACATGTCGCCCAACTCGCCAAGAATGCCGCCGGAAGCCTGAGGGGCAGGAGTCGGCGCTTCTTGCGACGGTGTTGCCTCAGCCTTGGCGGTTGCCGCCTCTTCCCTTAGCTTTTCGTAGGCGGATTCGCGATCCTCTGTTTTTTCGTAGTGACCATAGAGCAGCGATGCCTTGATCGCGGCAACCCGCTCGTCTGCCGTGAGCGGACCAATGCGCGAGGAGGGTGGCAGTACCCAGGCGCGGTCGACGATGCCGAGTGTGCCCCTGGCATCGAGGAAGGACAGCAGCGCTTCACCGACGCCGAGTTCGGTGATGGCGGTTTCGACATCGAGCTTCGGATTGGTGCGCAGCGTTTGTGCGGCGGTCTTTACCGCTTCCTGGTCACGTGGCGTGAAGGTGCGCAAGGCGTTGCAGGGTCACCGTCCTGCCGGTGCCGGTAGCACCGGCGATAAGGCCGTGACTTGGCCCATGCCGGCAACAAGGCGAGATCAGTAGTATTGTTGGCAGCAATGGAAAGTGGATGGATCATCGGTAGGACTCCCGGAATAAAACAGATAAGCTGCTCACTGCGATCAAGTGAGATTCCATATGGTCAACCAATCCGGATAAGCTGATATTCCATACCCAATGGGGCTGAGGACACCAAGGAGATCAACCATGTTGAAACATCACATTGTTTGTAGCGTTTTTGTTACTTCCATCGTCCTGGCTACCAATTCGGCCACCGCATTCAATCTGGGTGATTATGTCAACAAAGACAGTCTGAAAAAAATGGGTGATGCAGCATCACAGGAGGCAGCGCCTGCCGGCCTGGCGAGCATTAGCAACAAAGACCAGGTGGGTAGTCTGAAAGAGGCGCTTACGCAGGGTGCGGAAGTGGCCGTTGCCAGCCTCTCCAGGGAAAATGGCTTCCTGGGTAATGAAAAGGTACGCATTCCTTTGCCTGGCAGCTTGCAAAAAGCAGACAGCCTGCTGCGTAAATTCGGCATGGGCAGTTATGCTGATAATTTAACAACATCGATGAATCGAGCCGCCGAGGCAGCTGTCCCGGAAGCTAAAAGCCTGCTGATCGGTGCAGTTAAAAAGATGTCCATCGCAGATGCCAAAGGGATTCTGACAGGAGGCAATGACGCAGCCACAAAATACTTTCGCAAGAACACTGAAGCTGCATTGAACGACAAATTCAAACCCATCGTGAGCAAGTCAATGGCGAAAGTGAAGCTGGCAGAAACCTATGACCAGTTTGCGGGCAAAGGCGCCAAGTTGGGACTGGTCAATCAGCGCGACGCCAAACTGGATGACTACATCACCCACAAAACCATGGATGGCCTGTTCCTGATGATGGCCGAACAGGAGAGGGCGATACGCGAAAACCCTCTACAGGCCACTGGTGCACTGGCGCAGAAAGTTTTTTCGGCGCTCAAGTTCTGAGGCGGCTTATCAAACAGTGCCACCTATCAGCAGGCGTAATGTTCGGTTGTAGTTCGGTTCGACCTTGGTCCGCGCCGATGACATAACTGCGGAAATCGCGGCAGAGAAGATGGCCGCCAACCTCAAACGACTTTTGGCAGGCTGCTGACTCTGCCGGCAGAGTACCTGACTGCGGTCAGGATGCCGCGCAAAATCTCTATGGGCTCTGGCGGGCAACCGGCGACGCTGACGTCGACAGGTATGACATTGGCGACATGGCCGCAGCAGGCGTAATTCTCGCCGAAGATTCCGCCATCGCAGCCGCAGTCGCCGATGGCGACCACCAGCCTGGGATCGGGCGTGGCTTCGTAGGTCAGCCTGAGCGCGGGCGCCATGTTGCGCGATACCGGCCCGGTGACCAGCAGCATGTCGGCGTGGCGCGGACTGGCGACGAATTTTATGCCCAGCCCTTCCAGGTTGTAATAGGGATTGCCGAGCGCATTGATTTCCAGTTCACAGCCGTTGCACGAACCCGCATCGACTTCGCGAATGGCGAGCGCCTGGCCGAGGATATCCAGAATCTCCCTTTGGATGCGCGAAGCTTCCGCGTCGACCGCGGCGCCAACTTCAGGGGCAGGCTCGCTGCGGATGCCGTGTCGAACGATCTGTTTTAGTGTCTTCCACATCAGAGGTCGTGTCCTGCATAACTGAGGTTGAACGATTTGTTGATGAGCGGGAAGTCGGGGACGATGTTGCCAATCACGGCGTGTTCCAGCACCGGCCAGTTATGCCAGGAAGGATCATGACAATGACAACACCGGATGCGGCCATCTCCAATGTCGAGCGCTACCAGTATCTCGCCGCGCCAGCCCTCGACCCAGCCGGCGCCGAAACCCGATAACGAATCGCGATCCGCATCGATCGCCACTGGGCCATCTGGCAGATGATCGATGAAAAACCGGATCAGACGCAGCGACTCCAGCGTTTCCTCGAAGCGTACCGTCACCCTTGCCGCGACGTCGCCGTTGCGATGTGTGGCCATGTTGAAGTCGGATGTGGCGTAGGGAGTGAGCGGGAAATCATTGCGCAGATCGCAGGCGATGCCGCTGGCGCGCCCGGCCAGCCCGCACAGCCCGAGCCGGGCAGCCAGCTTCGGGTCGACATGTCCTGTGCCGATGAAGCGATCCTGCAGTCCCGCGTGTTCGTCGTAGATGCTGCGCAGAATGCGAACTTCATTCTCGACGCTATCGCACTGGGCGCGGATGAGTTGTCCGGCAGCGACCGTGAGGTCGCCGGCAACGCCCCCCGGGACAATGCGATCCATCATGAAGCGATGGCCGAAGATCGTCTTGTTCAGGCGCAGCCAGTCTTCCTTAAGTCGCATGAACTGGGCAAGGCCGAAGGAAAATGCGGCATCGTTGCCGAGCGCGCCGAGATCACCCAGATGATTCGCCACGCGCTCCCGCTCCAGCATCAGCGCGCGCAGCCATTGGCCCCGCTCCGGCACTTGCAGCTTCCACGCCGATTCCAGCGCCATGCAGTAGGCCCAGGCGTAGGCCACCGTGGAATCGCCGGAGATGCGACCCGCAAGGCGATAGCCTTGCAGCGGCGAGAAACTTTCGAAGCGCTGGTCGATGCCCTTGTGCTTGTAGCCCAATCTTTCTTCGAGACGCAGCACTTTCTCTCCGACTACCGAAAATCGAAAATGCCCCGGCTCGATGATGCCTGCATGTACCGGTCCTACGGCAATTTCGTGCACGCCGTCACCTTCGACAGTGACAAACGAATAGTCTGTGGGTTCGCATTGCGGGTAGCTCGCCTTGCCGTCGGTCGTCTGCCTTAGCGGAAAATAGTCCGCCGGCCAGGCGCCATGATTGAGCCACGGGCGCCGGTCCGCAAAGTCTGTGGCACTGATGCCGAGCAAATCCGCCATGGCTCTTTGCATCCGCCTGGCGGCGGGAAATATTTGCGACAAGTCCGGGTAGGACGCTTCACCCTCCGGCAAATGCAGGTCGAGCCAGGCCAGGCCGTCCTGTGTCGCGTAGGCGGCCGAGACGGTGAATCTGCCTGTTCGATCCCTGCCCCACATTGAAACCAGCCGGCCTCCGTGTTCAGCCACCGCCTGCGCCGCGGCCAGCCACAAACCGGCATCCAGCACGCCGTGTCGGACCGGTACTGGCGCATGGA
This sequence comes from Georgfuchsia sp., assembly GCA_049276455.1. Classification (GTDB taxonomy): domain Bacteria; phylum Pseudomonadota; class Gammaproteobacteria; order Burkholderiales; family Rhodocyclaceae; genus Georgfuchsia. Next base: position 27,667 of record JBASWL010000186.1, read on the forward strand.
GATTTTTCAGATTCAATCCGGGAATCGGCATGGGTTCAACCTGAGATCATGAGGGCCGCCTGACGGTACCAGGTGTCCAGATAAGGAGGAATGTAGAGCCCCAGCATCAACCCCAGCCCGAGATGCACAAAGACCGGCAGCAGGGCTGGAGAATGGGCAAGGGGGCGAGCGGTGGTGTCGCCAAAGACCATGGGCTGGACCCGTCCGAAAATGGCGGCGAAGGCGATGCCCAACGCGAGCAGCAGGAACGGCGTGGCCCAGGGCAGTTCGCGCATGGCGGTGGTGAGAATCAGGAACTCGCTGGCGAAAACCCCGAATGGCGGCATGCCGAGGATGGCAAATGTTCCCAGCAGCAGGCCCCAGCCGACCGTGGGGCTGACTTTGATCAGGCCGCGGATCTCGTCCATGATCTGGGTCCCTGCCTTCTGCGCCGCATGTCCGACCGCGAAAAAAATGGCCGACTTGATCAGCGAGTGCACCGTCATGTGCAGCAATCCGGCGAAGTTGGCGACCGGCCCGCCGAGGCCGAACGCGAAGGTGATGATGCCCATATGCTCGATGGATGAGTAGGCGAACATGCGCTTCACGTCGCGCTGACGTAACAGGAAAAATGCGGCCGCTACCGTCGACAGCAGGCCGAAACCGATCATCAGGTTGCCGGCGAAATGGCTGTGCAGCGCTCCGTCGGTCAGCACCTTGCAACGGATCACGGCGTACAGCGCGACATTGAGCAAGAGCCCGGACAGCACCGCCGATATCGGCGTCGGCCCTTCGGCATGGGCGTCAGGGAGCCAGTTGTGCACCGGCACCAGCCCGACCTTGGTGCCATAGCCCAGCAGCAGGAAGACGAAGGCGAGGGACACGATGGCGGGGTCAAGCTGGCCTTTGACCGCATCGAGGTTGGTCCACAGCAGCGCATTGATCCCTTCGCCGAGCACGCGATTCGCCGCCATGTAAAGAATGATGGTACCGAACAGCGCCTGCGCGATGCCAACGCCGCACAGAATGAAATATTTCCATGCCGCCTCCAGGCTGGCCGGCGTGCGGTAGACGCTGACCAGCAACACCGTGGTCAACGTCGCCGCTTCCATCGCCACCCAGAGGATGCCGAGATTGTTGGTGGTCAGCGCCAGCAGCATGGTGAAGGAGAAGAGCTGGTACATGCTGTGGTAGAGCCGCATCCGGTTTGGCGTCATCTTGCCGTGGTCGCGCTCGATCCGCATGTAAGGGCGAGAGAACAGTGAAGTGGTGAAGCCGACAAACGCGGTCAGCGTGACAAGGAACACGTTCAGCGGATCGATGAAGAATTGCTTGTCCCAGGCGAAGACCGGACCATGGGCGACGACTTGGGCCGTCAGCGCGGCGGCAGCGAACAAGGTGCCGAGGCTGAAGACGACATTCAGTTCGGATGCGTAATTGCGATGTCCGACCAAAGCCAGCACCAGCGCACCGAAGAGCGGGACGGCGAAGACGAGAGGAATGACGATGGGCATTGTATTCATCTAAGCGCTTGCCCCCCATCCCCCTTCCCAGGGAAGGGGGTGACGGTTGTTCTCGGACTTCGTCCGCTCCATGTTCTTGGCTGCGTCGCCCTTGGGGCGGCCCGGCGGGCAACGTTCACTAATCTTCCTTCAGTTTTTCGAGGTGGCGGATATCCAGACTGTCGAACTGCTCGCGGATCTGGAACATGAAGACGCCGAGAATCAGGATGCCCACCAGCACGTCAAGCGCGATGCCCAGTTCCACCACCATGGGCATGCCGTAGGTAGCCGAGGTGGCGGCGAAGAACAGTGCGTTTTCCATGGCGAGGAAACCGATTACCTGCGGCACTGCCTTGGACCTTGTGATCATCATCATGAAAGAAAGCAGCACACAGGCCAGCGCAATACCAAGCGTACCGCCGGCGACGGATGTCGACAGCCTGGCGATCGGCTGCGTCAGATTAAAGGCAAAAATCACCAGCACGATGCCGATCAGCATCGTGGTTGGAATATTGATGAGCGTCTCCACGTCCCACTTGACGTTGAGCCGGCGGATCAGGCGATGCAGCAGGAAGGGGATGAGGAATACTTTCAGCACCAGCGTCAGTGCGGCGGAGTAATACAGATGATGCTGATGCGTGACATAGGCGACGACCGTGGTGGCGCCGACCACGGCCAGTCCCTGCAGCGTAAACAGGTTAATGAGGCTGAGGATGCGCCGCTGCGAGAGCATGGCGAAGGCCAGGATCAGCATTGCCGATGCGAATAGATTGATCAGTTGTGCGATGAGCACATTCATGGTCATGCACCCAGCAGAAAGTGAACCAGCATTCCGAGCACCGCCAGCAGAAAAGCCGTGGCGAGGAATTCGGGGACGCGGAAGATGCGCATCTTGGCACTCAGTGTTTCGATCAGGGCCAGCAGGAAGCCCCCGATGGCGAGCTTGAACGCCAGCATCGGCAGTGCCAGCAGTAGTGCCAATGGTGCATTTGCCTCGGCGATTCCCCACGGGAAAAACAGGGCAAGGCCGATGCAGGAATAGGCGAAGAGCTTGAGGCTGGCCGCCCATTCGAGCAGGGCCAGGTGTCGTCCCGAATACTCCAGGATCAGCGCTTCGTGGATCATGGTCAGTTCCAGATGCGTGGCGGGGTTATCCACCGGCACCCGGGCATTCTCGGCGAACGAAACAAAGGTGAAGGCGAGACCGGCGAAGGCCAGGCTCGGATAAATCGCGAAGTCCTTCCGGGCGATCGTTTCCACGATGTTGGGCAGTGAGGTGGATTGACTGATGAGCGAGGCGGAGAACAGCACCATCAGCAGCGCCGGTTCGGCCAGGAATCCGATCAGCATTTCGCGCCGGGCGCCGAGGCTGCCAAAGGCAGTACCGATATCCATCGCGGCCAGCGAAATGAATACCCGTGCGACGGCGAACAGCCCCACCAGAGCGATGGCATCGGCGGCGACAGACAGCGGCAAATCGGTAGACAATGTTGGAATGATGGCGCACGCCAATGCCATACATCCGAACACCACATAAGGTGCGACGCGAAACAGCGGCGAAGCGCTTTCCGCCACCACCGATTCCTTGTGGAACAATTTGTGCAGCAACCGGTAAGGCCTTAACAGGCCGGGGCCCGATTTGTTCTGCAACCAGGCCCGCCATTGATTGACCCAGCCGGTCAGCAGCGGTGCCAGGGACAGCGCCGCCAGAATCGCCAGCGTCTGGGAGATTATTCCGGAAGAATTCATCGCCTCACCAGTAGCAGCATGACCAGCAGGGTCAGGAAGCTGTAGAGCAGATAGACCGAGATCCTGCCTTGTTGCAGGCGTCCCACCTGGCGCGCCAGAAATTCGATGACACGTGCAATGGGCATGTAGAGCCAGTACCAGAAATGATCCTCGACCACGACCTTGTAGCGCGGTGCCGTATCGAAAGGCGATGGCAGCTCCCGCTGCGTGCGGAAGAAGGGATCGAATATCTGGCGGATGGGCTGCCCGAAACCTTCCGCGGTATCCTGCATGCGCGGCGTCTGCCAGGGATATCCGCACCCCCAGGGCAGCGCGCGCCGCAGTCGGCCATGGTAGAGCGCACGCACCAGCATGAAGGCCAGCAGGCAGCCGGCGATTATGCCGAGCAGGAAATACACCGGACCGTAACTGGCCCGATCAATGCTGGTCGGTGCCAGCAGCAGCCAGCCGTTGGCGCTGGCGGCGGTGCCCAGCCCGGAGCCAACCAGAAGTTGCGTCACAGGATCGAGGAATTGAATCACGATGGTGGGCATCAGGCCCAGACCGATGCATCCCGCCGCCAGCCAGATCATCCCGAGCCGTTCCCACGATCCGGCATCATGGGCATTGTGAAGCTTTTCCTCGCGCGGTTGTCCGAGAAAGACAATGCCGAAGAATTTGACCATCGTATACCCGGCAAGCGCCGTCACCAGAACAATCCCGGCCGCCACCACGGGAATCAGCATGTTCAGGAAGGGATCCGGCAGGCCGGGCGTGAACAGGAAGCTTTGCAGCAGCAGCCATTCGGAAACAAAACCGGACAGCGGCGGCAAGCCGGAACTGGCGAATACGCCGATCAGCGTCAGCCAGGCGACCCAGGGCATAAAGCGGATCAATCCGCCCAGATGCCCGAGATTGCGCTCCCCGGTGGCATGCAGTACTGATCCTGTTCCGACAAACAGCAGGCTCTTGAAAAAGGCATGGGCTGCTACATGGTACAAAGTGGCGGTCAATGCCAGTGCAGACAATTGTTCCATGCCGTAGGACTTGAAAAGGACACCCAGTCCGATGCCGGTAAATATCAGGCCGATGTTTTCGATGGACGAGTAGGCCAGCAGACGCTTCATATCAGTCTGCACCGCGGCGAACACCACGCCGAACAGCGCGCTGGCGAGACCCAAGGCCAGCAGAGCCACACCCCACCACCAGATTTGGATATGCAGCAGATCGAATGTGACCCGCAGCACACCATAGACGGCTGTCTTCAACATGACGCCGCTCATCAGGGCGGATACTGGAGAAGGCGCAGCCGGGTGGGCTTCGGGCAGCCAGATATGCATGGGAAGAATCCCGGCTTTTGCACCGAAGCCCAATACAGCTAGCAGAAATGCCACGGAAGCCCAGAACGGTGACAAGTGCTGAAGCCGCATGTTGCCGAATGTGTAATCGCCGGTGTTGGCCTGCAATACTCCGAAGCAAAGCAATATGGCGATGGCGCCGACATGGGCGATCAGCAAATAAAGGTAGCCCGCGCGTCTTATCTCCGGCACCCGGTGGTTGGAGGTGACGAGGAAGAAAGAGGACAGCGCCATCGTTTCCCAGCACACCATGAAGGCGTAGGCGTCATCAGCCAGTACCACGAGCGCCATGCTGGCAAGGAACAGATGGAATTGCAGGCACAGCAGCCCGGGCGGAGTGCCTTCACCTTTCCTGAAGTAGCCGGCAGCAAACGCGGAAATGCCGGCGGATGTGACGCCGATGACGAGCAGGAAGAATGCAGAGAGACTGTCAAGCCGCAGGTGGAAAGGCAGGTCGGGCAAGCCGATCGGCAGTACTGCAGTTTCCGCTCTGCCCATTAGGCCGGCAAGCGCAACAGCGGCCAGGAGCACCCCGACCGCTCCGCCCAGCGGGAACAACACCATTGCTACAAATTTGAATCGGCGCAACGCAGGCAAGCCGAGCAAGCCTATGGCCAGCCACAGGGCGACCGCAATCAATGCCCAATCAATGGACAGCAGTCCTGATGCGCTTTGGTTGGCACTAATCACGTTCTGTGTGTCGTCGCAGGTTAAATTTTAACGTCATCATTGTATTACCATCTTATAGAAATACAATGATAATCTGATTACAATCACTATCTACGATATCCCAACCATTAGCAAACCGGACTTTCCATGGAAAACAAGACTGCCCGCTTGACCATACTGATTGACCCACGCAAGAAAAAGCTGTTCGAGGAGATTTGCGCTGAACATGACATCACGCCTTCACAAGTGGTGCGCAAATCGATACGTCAGTACATTTTCGACAATGCCGGGAACCGGGAATTGCCAACTTGGCTGAAGATGCCCAAGTGAAAGGAATGGCCCAAAAAGCAGGGCTGCCAAATCAAGGCAAACCAAAGAGTTCTCTTTCGAATGTTCTTGCAAAATCGATTTGTGTGGAAGCCAGAAAGCCGCTAGCCGCAAAAATAATTATGTTGGGGATCATTTTTGCATTGGTTGCATGGAGAGGTGCAGTCGGGAATAGCACAAACCATGAGGCGCCAACTGCTCAGAATGGTTCAAGTCTTGCACTTGCCTGGAAAAGGGACGTTGAAAAAATTCAAACACCTCAAACCACTACAGGACAGATCGGCTCATTGGTTACCACTAAGCTGGAAGGGCATTACTCGCCCGATAACGAAAAAGAACTCATTGAGCAATTAACTCGCAAGGGCTACATGGAATTTATCTCCTATCGCCTTAATGACGATGGCAGTGCACTCATTACGGCAATGCAGGGGCAGCTAGTTGTTCAGCCGATAGTAGCGATTTTCGTAGATAAGAATGGCGTTGCCACCAGCAAGGAATAGCTGGCTTTGGTATGGCGGACGTTTACGTGGTCCGTTAGTGTGGCAGATGATCAGTTTCACTGCCCCCAGCTTCTTCCTCAAGACAGACTTCCTTCAATATGAAGGTTTGCCAATAACCAACGCTACGTCTGGCCCCGATTTGGCCGACCATATCAGCCGGCCTTCTGGGGTTTGTCAGCCTGCGTTTTCCGCATGCTGGTGCGCCGCTGATGGAACTTCGAGGAAAGTTCTTCCCACTCGATGACCAGCTTTCCGTTGCTGGCTTCATGCTGTTTTTCCCAATTGGAAAGCAGGTCCAGACAGGCGTGGTCGATGTATTCGAGTTTCTCGAAGTGGGCATGAACTTCTTTGCCGACAGGAACCTGTTCCAGTACCGAGGCGAGCTTGGGAAGGCGGATCAGGGTGGCAGAGCCGGACATGCGTAGATGCATGATGTTGTTGGCAGCATCATCTTCGCAAGTGATCTCCAGATGAGAGAACACATACAACAGTTTAAGAAGCGATAACGCCAAACCCAAAACAACGCCCTTGAGCAGGTCGGTGCTCACGATCATGGCGATTGTTGCGACATAGATCACCACTTCACTTTTGCCGAAGGCGAGCAGCTTGGGTACCGCTTTCGGATAGGCCAGTTTATAGCCGGTAAATACCAGTACTGCAGCGAGGCTGGCAACCGGGATGTAGCTCAATGTAAAAGGAAGTGCGGCAGCAAACAGCAGCAGCCAAAAACCATGCAGAATCGCAGAAGCGCGCGTTTTGGCTCCCGCGTCTATATTGGCGCTGGAACGTACGATAACGCCGGTCATCGGCAGTACGCCGAACAGGCCACAAATGGTGTTGCCGATGCCTTGCGCCGCCAATTCCTTGTCATACTTGGTGCGCGGTCCCTGATGCATCTGGTCAACCGCACTGGCGCACAAAAGCGTCTCGGCGCTGGCAATGAAAGCGATGGAAATGGCCGCGATCAGGATCGGGGTTTCCACCACGCGCCGGAGATTTTCCAGCGTCGGGAACTGGATTACTGACCAGATATTGTCCGGCACGATCACGTAGTTGATATCCAGCTTTAATGCCGCAGCGACAATGACGGCAACGATGACCGCGAGCAGAGGTGCGGGGAGCATTCTCAGTTTTCTGGGGGCATAGGTGCCCCACACGGCCATGATGGCGATGCTGAGCATACCGATACCCAAAGCCTGCAGCGCAGGGCCACCGCTGGTAAATGCGCTGTTCAGCGTGCCCGGGATGGCGGCGAGGTTGTCGACACCTTTGCCGATAGGCTTGCCATCAAGCATGACATGGAACTGGGAAGCAAGAATCAGCAGGCCGATTCCGGCCAGCATGCCGTGGATCACTGCCGGCGATACGGCACGAAACCATTGCCCGAGTTTGAAAAGACCGGCAGAAAGCTGAATGAGTCCGGCCAGGAGCGTGATCACACCAAGCATGGCCAAGCCATACTGCTGTGATAGTTGCCATACCAGAACCGTCAATCCTGCTGCGGGGCCGCTCACCTGGAGCGGGGAGCCTGACAGCACGCCCACTACAAGTCCACCGACAATGCCGGTAATCAGGCCGGATGTTGGCGGCATTCCCGAGGCGATGGCGACACCCATGCACAGCGGCAGGGCAACCAAAAACACGACGCAGGAGGCGATCAGATCCTTCGTCAGCCTGTTTTTGACTCTTGATTGTGCAGTGCTATTTGTTTCAGTCATTGTTTTCCTGATGACCAATGAGGCTCAGTTGGTGAGCCGGTGAAGTTTGCATACCGGTAATACATGATTTTACAAGGAGAAAAGCGATGCCGAAGAACATGGCCACAATTTCTGTGGCGGCATGGGTATGCGCGAATTCATGGATCAACGCGTGCGATAAACAAAATGGGCGACACCGTTATCCGGGATCGCCCACCATGGACTGTGCTGGCTATTAGAGTGCAGACGTCAGCGCGCCCTTCATTTTTTGCAGCGCCTTGACTTCGATCTGACGGATGCGCTCGGCAGATACGCCGTATTCGTCGGCAAGTTCATGCAGGGTTGCAACTTCCTCACCATCCTCGACCAGCCAGCGACGATTGATAATAATGCGGCTACGGTCATCCAGCGTAGCCAGGGCACCTTGCAATCCTTCATTGTGCAGATGCTCGATTTCCTTGCGTTCTATCTGTGCTGTCGGTTCGCTGCTGACGTCGGC
>JBASWL010000187.1:0-1593 GCA_049276455.1 Georgfuchsia sp.
GTGTTTCATCTTGACCCGCTATCGCAAGAGCAGATCGAACAGCTTCTCGCCGAAACGTACGACATCGCCAACCCGGGTACCTTTGTAGAACAGGCAAAGAGAAGTAGGCTCGACGCTTTGCTTGGCAACCCTCAAACGCTTCGCATGTTGGCGGAATCGGTCAAGGACGATTGGCCCGACAGCTTGGGCAAGACCTACGACCTCGCGTGTCACAAACTGGCAGAGGAACCCAACAAGACGCACCGTGACGCGCAACGCGGAGAAGCCTGCGCGACCGATGAGATCCTCGACGCCGCCGGACACATCTGCGCGATCCAGCTACTCGCAGGCATTGCCGGGTACGCCCTGGATGCAGACGCCGCCGATTTGGCTCACCCAACCTTCGCCGAAATCGGCGTCGGCAACACCGTTCCATTGCGCCAAGCAATTGCCAGCCGCCTGTTCGAGGCACGCGGCAACGAAGAGCGACGCGAGCCAACCCACCGAAGTGTTGCCGAGTACTTGGCTGCGCGCTTTCTAGCAAAGCGGATCAACAGTGAGGGGATGCCCCTGGGCCGAATACAAGCGCTAGTAACCGCCGGCGATGGCGGCGTTGTTTCCGACTTGCGCGGGCTCCACGCGTGGCTTGCCGTTCATTGCCCATCTGCCCGGTCCGCGCTTATTGACGAAGACCCGCTGGGGATCGTGCTCTATGGCGACGTCCACAGCTTCAGCGCCGACAGCAAGCGAAGGCTATTGCAGGCTCTCGGCCGAGAAGCCGAGCGCTACGCCTGGTTCCGCTCGCAAGACTGGACGGACCATCCCTTCGGCGCACTTGCCGATCGAAGCATGCTTGGCGATCTCGAAACCATCCTCATCGCCGATGAGCGCGATGCAACGCACGAATCGCTCCTCGATTGCGTTCTTGAAGCGCTCATCCATGGAATACCGCTACCCGAGCTTGGTGAACCGCTACTGGCCATCGTCCGCGATACGCGGCACTGGGCGCGCAATCGCCAGGCAGCCATCGACGCTTACCGCAACGTATGCCCCGAAACTCATGTTCCGTTGCTGGCGATTCTGAACGATATCCGGACCGGTACGGTTGCTGATCCCAGTGACGAACTTGCCGGAATGCTCTTGCGGCATCTCTACCCGGAATATGTATCAGTATCCGAAGTGCTGAGTTACCTCCACCCGGCCAAAGACTCCAACCTGATTGGCTCATATCAGGTCTTCTGGGAACACACGCTCCTGGAAAAGACGAGGAGAGGTGAGTGGGCGGTGCTTCTCGATCACATGGCGACTAGCCAGGCGCAGTTGCGCTACGCTCCAGATGACTTCCACTTCAGGCGATTCGCCGGGGAATTGCTCTCGCGAGGGCTTGACTCAGACGGCGATGCGGTCGATACGAAACCACTGTGGAACTGGCTTGCCATCGGTCTGGACGAACACCAATTCAGTCGCCTGGATCGAGAGCACGAGAGTCGAATTGCGGAGTGGCTCGCCGCGAGGCCCGCTATTTATGTGGCGCTGCTGGACATTGCATTGCGCGAGTGCGGAAATCACGAAAAGCCCATCCACTGCATGTTCGCCGCCGACCGACGCCTCCAC
>JBASWL010000188.1:0-52280 GCA_049276455.1 Georgfuchsia sp.
TTCACTTCGTCGACACCAAGCGCTGCAAAGCCCGGTTTCATGCTGCGCAGGTTGAAGAACAGCTTGCGTTGCGCTTTGGTGGTGGCGATCTTTACCAGGCGCCAGTTCTTCAGGATGTACTCGTGAATCTCGGCCTTGATCCAGTGGATTGCAAACGACACCAGCCGCACGCCGCGCTCAGGATCGTAGCGCTTGACAGCCTTCATCAGACCGATATTGCCTTCCTGAATCAGGTCGGCATGGGGCAAGCCGTAACCGAGGTAGCCGCGCGCAACCGCTATTACCAGACGCAAGTGCGACAGTACCAGCTGGCGGGCCGCATTGAGATCCTCTTCATCGCGAAATTTGCGCGCCAGTTCCAATTCCCCCGCCGCAGACAACATGGGAATGCGATTCGCGGCCGAGATATACGCATCAATACCGCCTGCACTTGAGGGCAGCGGGAAACTGGCAATTGTCAAAGCCTGGCTCATTGATCTACCTCCTTCAGACTGAATATTAGCACTCCATGCATGAGAGTGCTAACAGGAGGAAAAGTTCCCTATCAAATCTTGTTGTCGGGCGGGGCGAATTCGTTTTGTTTCATGCGCTTGACCGACTTGTCGAGCAAATCCCTGGCTTGTTCCGGACTGGGCAATTCGCCTTTGTTTCCTTCCGGAACATGGACGTTGAGCGAAACATGCTGAATACCGACCTGCTGGTCACAGGCAATGTAATGCTCGACCACAGTGACGACCGAGTCATCCTCCTGCTTGGTGGGCAAATCATATTGGCCAGTTTCGCAAGTGGTCATATCACCCACTTTGACAGTTGCCACATCAGGCTGCGCTGCTTCCGTCGCCGTGGTCGATTTCAACCACTCGCCAACCTGCTGCTCCGAGACCTTGCCCTTGAAACTGTCAAAGCTGAGTGTGAAGCCGGCCCGTCCCGCTTTGGAACGAATCTCGGCGGCGCACATATTGGTAAACAGTATGCTGCCCGGCATTTCCTCAGGTGTTTTTTCCTGACGCCAGCCGGCCTCGGACATCAGGGTATCTTTGACGGCGCCGAGCGACTTAAAATCCTGCCAGTCGAGCAGGGAGCATGGATTGCTGGAATTGTCAGCCGCATGGGTATTGAAGGCGGTGCAGGAAACCAGCAGGGCGATGGCGATGGAGTAGCGCATGAGAACCTCCTTGATTATGAGTATGGGTCTTGCAGGATCAGGGTAGTTGGAATCACGGCGGTTTGACTATGAAAGCGCAGTTCAATCCCCTGCCGTAGTGGTACTGGGCCAAGATTTATTCTATTGCATAGTAGAGCCGCTCAGATGCTGGCTCAAGGAAAGTGATGTTCCGAGCCAACCCAACCCGGCAGCAGCAATGAGCAGGCAGGCGCTGACGCTTGGATTAGGCATGGCAAGCGTGATATCGAGACCGTAGAGGACTGCCAGTTCGGCAACGGGAGAACGCAAGGCCAAGGTGGCGGCGGCGACAATCGACCAGGCCACGGCGCCACCCAGCATCCCCTGCAGGGTCCCGAAATAGAAAAACGGCCGGCTGATATAGGTATCGGTTGCGCCCAGCAAGCGGCTCACTTCAATCTCGTTACGGAGGGTGAGCACCTGCAAACGTATGGTGTTGAAAGTGATCGCCATCAGGCCGATGCTGAGCAGCAGGGACAGGACGCCGAGGCCGACCCGGGCCACACGCAACATTGCATTCAAACGCCGTATCCAGGCCGAGTCGATTTGTACATGCTCGACCTGCGGCAATTTGCGCAACTCAGCTGCCAACTGCTCCATTTCGCCAGCTGCCGTGTTTTCCGGAGTAATCACGAAAGCATCGGGGAAGGGGTTGCGTGGCAATGCCTCGATCACATCGGCCAGTCCTTCCGATTTGCGCATTTGCTCCATCGTGGCCTCGCGGCCGAGAAATCGGACCGACGCGATTCCAGTGGTTTGTTCCAGCTTCTCCGCGATCTTGTTTGCTGCTGCGCGGTCGGCGTCGAGTGTCATGAATACAGAAATTTGCGGAAGCGTGCTGGTACCTTTTACCAGTTGTTGTGCATTGGAAAAAATCATCAGGCCGCCAACGGGCAACGCCAGCGCCACGCCAATGGCCAGCAGCGAGAGCAGTGTGTTCATCGGCGCCGCAACCAGACGGCGTAGCGCCAGACGCAGCGCATCGAGGTGCTGACGTAGCCAGGCAGTCATGCGACAAGCCTGCCGTGATCGAGCCGAACCCGCCGTGGCGCCAGATCAGCGAACAGCCCGGCGTCGCAAGTAGCGACCAGCACGCTGACACCGATGCGATGGAACTCGGCGAAAATGCGCTCAACATCGGCTGCGGTTTCACTGTCAAGGTGCGCGGTCGGTTCGTCAACCAGCAGCAGCTTGGGACGGTTGACTACCGCGCGCGCAATTGCAAGACGTTGCTGCTCGCCACCTGAAAGTGCAATCGGCATCGCTTTTTCGCGCGTCAGCAGACCGACCTTGTCGAGCGCGGCACGCACGCGTTTTGCCGCTTGGGCAGAAGGGAAACCGGCGATCGACAGCGGCAGCATCACATTGTCGAAGGCCGAGCGGTCGAACAGCAGCTTCTGATCCTGGAAGACGATACCGAGATTGCGGCGCAGGAAGGGCAGTGCCGTGCGTTTCAATGCACTCACGTTCTGGCCATTCACCAGCACGCTGCCCGTACTGGGCCGCTCGATGGCGGCAATGAGTTTCAGCAGGGTGCTTTTGCCCGCGCCGGAATGTCCTTTGACCACCACCAGTTCACCGTCGCCCACCTCAAAACTGACATCGGCCAAGGCATTGATGCCAGGCGGATAACGCTTGGAAACGTGGTCGAACCGGATCATGGTTCCAATAGCGCTTCGACAAATTCCTCTGCCGAAAACGGCCGCAAGTCGTCGATGCCCTCGCCGACGCCGATGAAGCGCACAGGTTTCGGGCATTGCCGGGCGATCGCGGCAAGCACGCCGCCCTTGGCGCTGCCGTCGAGTTTGGTAATGGCAAGACCAGTGACGCCAATGGCCTTGTCGAAGGCTTTGACCTGCTGGATGGCGTTCTGGCCGATGTTGGCGTCGAGCACCAGCAGTACCTCATGCGGCGCGCCCGGATCGGCCTTCTGGATCACACGCTTCACCTTGGCGATCTCTTCCATCAAGTTCAACTGTGTCGGCAGGCGTCCGGCGGTATCGGCGAGCAGGACATCAATTCCGCGTGCTTTGGCAGCATTAATGGCATCGAAGATCACAGCTGCGGAATCGCCCGATTCCTGTGCGATTACCGTTACGTTGTTGCGGTCGCCCCAGGCCTTCAACTGCTCGCGCGCGGCGGCGCGGAAGGTATCTCCTGCGGCCAGCAATACGCTCAAGCCCTGGCCTTGAAAATGTTTGGCGAGCTTGCCAATGGATGTTGTCTTGCCCGCGCCGTTGACGCCTGCAATCATCATGATGAAAGGTTTGCCGCGACTCGCATCAAGTGGCTGTTCGAGCGGCGCCAACAACTGTTGCAGCAATACCGCCAGCGCGGTACGCAACTGGTCGGCGGTTTCCAGCTTGTCGCGTTTGACGGCAAGCTGAAGCTGTTGCAGCAGCCAGGCCGTGGCATCAATGCCGCAATCGGCCATCAAAAGTATGGATTCGAGTTCTTCCAGCAGTTCCGTATCAATCTTGCGACGGGAGAACAGGGCGCCGATTTGCCCGCGTGTCTTCGCCAATCCGGCCTTGAGCCGGTCCTTCCAGGAAGTTTGCTCGGCTGGTACAGGAGAAGGTGCAGGGGTGTCTTTGGGTTTTCTGAAACTAAACATGTCTTGGGGAGTCGCAGGCGAAGGAGCAGGCTATCATGCGCGCTCATCCGAAGTTACGCGCATTGTCCGACGCATTCTAACAAAGCGACTTTTTATCCCATGAAAATTCCGACATTTGCAAAAGCGCCGCTAGTGGCCGCATTGATTGCGGTGCTTTCGGCTGGTGCCGCCCATGCCAACCCCTTCGAAACCACCCTGCCCAATGGTCTCCACGTCATCGTCAAGGAAGACCACCGCGCGCCGACGGCGGTGCAGATGGTTTGGTATCGCGCGGGTAGCATCGATGAAAAAGATGGCAGTTCCGGCCTCGCCCATGCCCTTGAACATTTGATGTTCAAGGGTACACAGAAATTAAAACCAGGTGAGTTCTCACAGCGAGTTGCAGCTGTAGGTGGCCGCGACAATGCCTTCACCAGCCGCGATTTCACCGCCTATTTCGAGCTGATACCAGCGCGGGCGTTGCCCGAGATGATGATGCTTGAAGCTGACCGCATGGCGAACCTGCAAATCCCTGCGAAGGAGTTCGATCCCGAACTCAAGGTGGTAATGGAAGAGCGGCGTTTGCGCACCGAGGACGACCCCATCTCGCTGGTGCATGAGGCCCTGAACTCGATGGCCTTCCAGGCCCATCCCTATCGCCGTCCGGTGATCGGCTGGATGGATGACCTTGAACACATGCATCGAGCCGATGCCGAGCAGTGGTACAAAACCTGGTATGCACCCAACAATGCCTGGCTGGTAATCGGTGGCGATGTCCGGCATGAGGAGGTATTCAAGCTCGCCGCAAAATATTATGGTGGCATCAAGTCGCATGCGCTGCCGGAACGCAAGCCGCAGAACGAACCTGAGCAGAAGGGCATCCGCCGCGTCGTGGTCAAGGCACCGGCCAAGCTGCCCTACATCGCAATGGCGTGGAAGGTGCCCAAGTTGAAGGACGTTGATAAGGATCGAGATCCCTACGCGCTGGAAGTTCTGGCCGCTGTGCTTGATGGCAATGCCGCCTCGCGCCTGGCCAAGAATCTGGTGCGGGGCCAGAAGATTGCCCAATCGGCGGGCGCCGGCTACGACAGCACCGCACGCGGCGAGACGCTGTTCATGATGGACGGCCAGCCGGCGGAAGGCCATACCATCGCCGAGCTGGAAGCGGCCTTGCGCGGTGAGATCAAGCGCATCCAGGACGAGGGCATTTCCGCCGAGGAACTTGCCCGCATCAAGACCCAGACCATCTCCAGCCAGGTTTTCAAGCGCGACTCGGTGATGGGGCAGGTCATGGAAATCGGCATGCTTGAAGTCATCGGCATGAACTGGCGCGATATCGACAAGATGCAGGACAAGGTGCGCAGTGTCACCGCCGACGAAGTGCAGGCCGTGGCGAAAAAATATTTCGGCGACGACACGCTGACAGTGGCCACACTCGACCCGCAACCCATCGACGAAAATGCGGCGGCCAAGAAGCCTGTCGTTCATCATCACTGAGCCGAGGCTGGAATGAAAAAAATCGTATTTATGGTGCTGGCTCTGGCGACACTCACTGTCCAGGCTGGCGTCAAGATTTCGCATTGGACTGCGCCTTCCGGCGCAAATGTTTATTTCGTCGAGACCCACGACCTGCCGATGCTTGATGTGCAAATCGACTTTCCTGCCGGTTCGGCCTTCGACCCGCCCGGCAAGTCCGGTGTTGCTTCGCTGACTCATGGATTGCTCGATAGCGGCGCTGGCGATCTCGATGAAGAACAACTCGCGGAACGCATTGCCGACCTCGGTGCGCAAATGTCGGGCAGCGTCGATAGCGATCGTGCAGGATTGTCGCTGCGCATGCTGAGCTCTAAGCAGGAACGTGATCCTGCGCTGGCACTGTTGCAAACCATACTCGTGAAACCGACCTATCCCGAAGCAGCCTTGCTGCGCGAAAAAGGGCGCACCATTGCGGCCCTGCAAGAAGCTGAAACGCAACCCGACGCCATTGCCGGCAAGCGCTTCGCCGCGGCGATCTACCCGAACAACCCCTACGGCGTGTCTCCTGAAGTGAGTTCCATTAACTCAATCACGCGTGACGACCTGCTTGCCTTTCATCGCACTCATTACGTCGCCACCCGCGCCGTCGTGTCGATCATCGGCGACGTAACGCGCGGCGAGGCCGAGGCGATTGCACAACGCCTGACGGAAGCGCTGCCGGCTACAGCACCCCCACTCGATCTGCCTCCGGTCACGCTGCCCCAGGCCGAAGTAATTCGCATCGCCCACCCGGCGGCGCAAAGCCACATCTACATCGGCATGCCCGGCGTCCGTCGCGGTGATCCGGATTATTTCCCCCTGCTGGTCGGCAACTACACGCTCGGCGGCGGTGGCTTTGTCTCGCGGCTGATGAAAGAGGTGCGTGAGAAACGCGGCTATGCTTACAGCGTCTATTCTTATTTCATGCCACGCAAACTCGAAGGCCCGTTCCAGATCGGCCTGCAAACCAAGCGCGAACAGGCGGCCGACGCATTGAAGGTCACCAACGACACGCTCAGTGGTTTTCTCAAGAGTGGCCCGACCCCGGCTGAACTCAAGGCGGCGAAACAGAATCTGGTTGACGGTCTGGCGTTGCGCATCGACAGCAACGCCGAACTGCTCGGCTATCTGTCAATGATTGGCTTCTACGGCCTGCCGCTGGATTATCTTGACACCTTTGCCGCCAAAGTGAACGCAGTGACGGCGGAGCAGGTCAAGGCCGCCTTTGCCCGCCACGTGAAACCGGAGAATCTTGTCACCGTGATCGTGGCAGGGGACTGAATCAGGCAGCGGTCATGAGCCGAATCCGCATCACCGGCGGCGAATGGCGCAGCCGCATGATCCAGGTCATTGATGGGCCGGGCTTGCGCCCGACGCCGGACCGCGTGCGCGAAACACTGTTCAACTGGCTCGGACAGGATTTGCACGGGTTGCGTTGCCTTGATCTTTTTGCCGGTAGCGGCATTCTCGGCTTCGAGGCGGCCTCTCGCGGGGCATCAGAGGTGAAACTGGTCGAACGGGAGCGCCGGGCTTTTTTGCAACTGCAGCGTAACGCCGCCGCTTTCGATGACCCTCGCCTGCAACTGATCTGCGCAGATGCATTAAAATTCGCCACCCCGGGTGATGCGGGATACGATCTGATCTTTCTCGATCCGCCCTATCGACAGGGCTGGCTGGAAAAGTTGGAACCGCATCTGCCGCAACTGGCAAAGCCCGGCACCCGGTTATACGCCGAGGCGGAACATGCGCTTGAACATCTCGGCGATTGGCGTACAGTGAAGCAGGGAACGGCAGGGCAGGTTTTTTTTCATCTTCTGGAGCGTGTGTGAGTTCTAAAAATATTGCGGTATATCCCGGTACCTTCGATCCGCTCACGCGCGGCCACGAGGATCTGGTGCGGCGCGCCGCCAAGCTGTTCGACCGGGTGGTGATTGCGATTGCCGAGAGCCAGCGCAAGGGTCCCTGGTTCACGCTTGAAGAGCGGATGACCATGGCGCGCGACGTGCTCGCCGTGTATCCCAATGTGGAAGTGCTTGGCTTTGACACCCTGTTGATCGATTTTGTGCATAGCCTCGGCGCCAATATCGTGCTGCGCGGCCTGCGTGCGGTATCCGATTTCGAATATGAATTCCAGATGGCGGGCATGAACCGCAAGTTGCATCCCGATATCGAGACCGTGTTCATGACCCCGGCCGAGCAGTACACTTATATCTCGGCGACCATGGTGCGCGAGATCGCCAGCTTCGGCGGCGATGTCTCGGCTTTTGTTAACCCCCAAGTGCTCGCCATGCTGGCGGCAAAGAAAAAGTAATACCTCGAACAGGAGATTCAAAATGGCTTTGATTATTACCGACGACTGCATCAACTGCGACGCCTGCTACACCGAATGCCCCAACAAGGCAATTTCCCCGGGCGATGATTACTATGTCATCGACCCCGACAAATGCACGGAATGCGTCGGTCATTTCGATACGCCGCAATGCCGAGAGGTATGCCCGGTGGATTGCATCCCCAACGATCCGGCGCATGTAGAGAGCAAGGATCAGTTGATGGCAAAGTATCAAAAGCTCACCGGGAAATAAGGGTTTCGTCATCCCGTGCAAGCGGGAAACCATCCAGATTCCGTCATTCCCGCGAAGGCGGGAATCCAGTGACTTATCAGCGTTTGCCGGGACTCGCCCCGGCGGGCGAAGGCTACGCCTTCGCCATGGGCACAGAATGGGCACGCCCTCCTCTCCTCCCTCGCCCGGCGAGGGAGGCAATTAGTCCCCCCGCCCTTGGGGCGGGGCAGGGGGTGGGCAAATCAATTGCGCCCGCGCCGGCTAGCCGGCGCCCCGCTGCACCGGCCTCACTCCGTTCGGCGGAGGGCTCGCCAGAGGCTCGCCCGTTCGTGCGGCGCAAGGCCAAGCAGTTGGCCGTGCGAAACCCCGCGCTTACTCCTCGCTGCGAAAGACTCGCTTGGCCGGCGTCGCAAACTCGCCTTCGGCTTCGGACAGCGACACCGGACTTCCCCCCCCCGCAAGCTTTCCTCACTCGGCGTCGCAGTAGGGGTTTGTTCGTGCTTTCTTGCCGTCCATGCGATATAAATACGACGTCAGGAAACCAAATCACACCAATCCTTTGGGAGAACAAATGAATATTACTGTCAAATACAGCAGTGGAACATGGTACGGGACAGAGTTTGGTATCGACGAATTTGATCTTACTGTTCAAGATTCCGGATACACAGACAAATCATCTTTAGGAGTTGACTTTACGTTTGGGAAGCCCGCGAGTGGCAGGGGTGCCAACTGGGAAAACAAAGGCTGGGTAAAGGGAGCAACACTAAGTCTTTCAGAAGACCAAGCACGAAAATTAGCGGCAGCAATTTTGTGGCACCTTGAAGAATGTCGTGGCCAAGTTACGCATTTACACTTTTCTACTGGTTCGTCAGGGGCGGCTTAAAAGGTAGGAAACAGAATCCTAAGGGGTCAGCTTCAATAATCTTTTGAGTGCGCGAGATAATTACCTCTGGCACTTCGGACAATAAAACGTCGCCCGCTGTCCCTGTCGTATCGATTTGATCGTTGTGCCACAAACGCGGCAGGTTTCGCCTTCGCGCCCATAGACGAACGCTTCGAGCTGGAAGTAACCCGAACTGCCGTCGGAATGAATGAAGTCGCGCAGGCTGCTGCCGCCAGCGCGGATGGCTTGATGCAGGGTTTCCTTGATGGCGGGGACGAGGCGCTCGATGCGCTGCATGGAGATTTTGCCGGCGACGCGGCGCGGGTCGATGCCGGCGCGGAACAGGCTCTCCGAGGCGTAGATGTTGCCGATGCCGACGATGCGGTGACTGTCCATGAGCGTGTTCTTGATCGCGGCCTTGAGCCCGCGCGTCTGTCGATATAGCCACTCAGGAGTGAAGTCGGTATCGAGCGGCTCGATACCCAGCGGCGCGATTAGCGGATGCAGTGCCGGGTCGTCTTCGATCCAGAGCAGGGCACCGAAGCGGCGCGGGTCGCGCAGGCGCAGGATTTTGTCACCGAAGGCGATATCGACATGATCGTGCTTTTGCGGCGCACAGGATTTGTCTACTACGCGCAGTCTGCCAGACATGCCGAGATGGAGCAGCAGCACGCCGGTATCAAACTGAAACAACAAATACTTTCCACGACGGCGGATTTCGCGTAAGACTTGGCCGTGCATCATTTTGTCCAGCCTGCGCGACAGAGGATAACGCAATGACTCCGTGCGGGAGGTCACCGCGCTGACGATTGCGCCCGTGAAGTCCGGCAGCAGGCTGCGACGCGTGATTTCAACCTCGGGTAGTTCGGGCATGTGCGGGTTGCATGGCTAAACTGCTAACATCCGTCAATTCTAATTGGCCTTTGCACCAATGAAGTTAAAGCATCTGTTGATCGCTGCACTGATTGCGCCGTTGTCGCCGTTTGCAACAGCGGCTGAAACCGTGCCCGCGCCGGTAGTGGCGCAGCCGGAAGCGGTGCAAGAAGAGGCGTCGGCACTGACACCGAAGATTCTGTATCAAATCCTGCTCGCGGAAATTGCCATCGGGCGCGGCCAGTTGCCGGTCGCTGCTGCTGCTTATGCCGATTTGGCCGAGAGCACGCGCGACCCGCGTATCGCAAGGCGCGCGTCGGAAGTCGCCTATTACGCCCGCCAGCCACAGCTTTCACTCGATGCTGCGCGCATCTGGTCCGAGACCGATCCGGATTCGGTTCAGGCCAGGCAAGCCTACTGGACTTTGCTTGGCAACATGGGCAAGTCCGAGCAACTGACTGCCGCCTTGGCGGGTGTTGTGGCCTCCGAGACCGCCGACAAGCGCGGTGAGGTGCTGATACAGCTGAGCCACCTGCTTTCACGTCAGACGGATAAAAAAATGGCGATGCGTATCGCGGACGAGATAACGAAGCCTTACCTGACCCTGCCCGAAGCGCATTTCGTCCGTGCCCAGTCCGCTTATGGTGCCGAAGATAAAGCCCGCGCCAGTAGTGAGCTGGATCAGGCTCTGGCGCTGAAGCCGGACTGGGAGCAGGCCGCGATATTGAGAGCGCAATTTTTTGCCGCGAACCCGGAGGCCGCGATTGATTCGCTGGCCGACTTTGTCAAGAAATATCCCAAGGCGTTCGATGCCCGGCTGGCCTATGGCCGCGCCCTGATCGAGGGCAAGCGTTACGACGCGGCACGCGCCGAGTTTGCCGTGCTGCTGGAAGAAGAACCAGATCGCCCCGATCTGCTCTTTTCGGTAGGGTTGCTTTCCCTGCAATTGGGCGAGGTGGACAAGGCGGAAGACACCCTGAAGTCGCTGCTTGACAAGGACTTCCCCGAGATGGATAGCGTGCATTTCTATCTTGGCCAGATTGCCGAAGATGCAGGACGGGTGCAGGAGGCAATCGGGCATTACGATTCCATTGCGCCCGGCAGTCAGCACCACATTCAGGGCCAGGTTTGCGCTGCTGCAGCGCTGGCGCGAACAGGCCAGTTGCAGCAGGCCATTGATCGCCTGCATGCGGCACAGGCAGCGAACCCGGAGGAACGCATCAATCTGCTGGCAATGGAAGCTCAGTTCCTTGCCGACAGCGGTAATCCCGCCGCTGCCTACCAGTTGCTGGCGGATGCCCTGCAAAAGAGTCCCGATGACACAGTCCTGTTGTATGAGTCTGCGCTGCTGGCGGAACGGCTGGACAAAATGGATGTGCTGGAGCGCAATCTGCGCCAGGTGATCAAGCTCAAGCCCGATTACGCCCATGCCTATAACGCACTGGGCTATTCACTGGCCGACCGCAACCAGCGTATCGACGAAGCGAGCACTCTGATCGACAAGGCATTCTCCCTGGCACCCGATGATCCTGCGATTCTCGACAGCATGGGCTGGGTCAATTTCCGGCGCGGTGATTTGCCAGCGGCAGCGAAGATGTTGCAGAAGGCGCTGACGCTTTTGCCCGACCCTGAAATTGCGGCGCATCTGGGCGAAGTGCAGTGGCAAATGGGCCATCAGGACGAAGCCAACAAAACCTGGGACGACGGGCTCAAGCTGGCGCCAGATAATGAAGTGCTGAACAGCACCATCAAGCGCCTTCGTCATTGAGCGTGAAGCATCTCCTGCTGCTACTTGTTGTGCTGCTCGCAGCCTGTGCCCAGCAGCCCCGTCTGGAGGCACCCCCACGTCCAGCGCGCGGGACTATCGTCAGCTATACCCTGGAAGGCCGGGTATCGGTAAAGCGCGGCAACAGCGCGCGCCAGGCCGCGCTGATCTGGCAGCACGGCGTCGAGCGGGATGAGATTGAGTTGAGCGGACCGCTGGGCCAGAAAGCCGCCCGACTGTCGCGCGATGCCAGTGGTGCCCGCCTCGAAACGGCATCACACGAGACGGTTGTGGCGGATGACTGGAGCAGCCTCGCCGAGCGGGTATTGGGCGTTGCCCTGCCGCTCGACAATCTGGCGCTCTGGGTAACGGCAGCAACAGGGGCAGGGGTTGGCCGTGCCACGGCAGCGGAGAGCGACTCTGTTGGCCGCCCCTTGCGCGTCTGGATAGATGGCTGGCAGATCGATTATCTTGCCTATGAATCGGCAGCGCCGGATGCGTTGCCGGCATTGATCGAGTTGCGCAGCGATGGCATTGATGTCCGATTGAAGATCGACACATGGCAGCTCGACTAGACTGGAGCAGCGATTGGCCGGCGCCGGCCAAGATCAATCTTTTTCTGCATGTCGTTGGTCGCCGTGCCGATGGTTACCACCTGTTGCAGACGGTATTCCGCTTTCTCGATGTGAGCGACTACTTACGCTTTGCGCCTCGTAACGATGGTGAAATCGTGCAGAACTCGCCGTTGCCGGGCGTGGCGCCCGGGCAGGATCTGACTGTGCGTGCCGCTTGCGCCTTGCAGGCGGCGAGTGGGGTTCGGCAAGGAGTGTCGATTACCCTCGACAAACGCCTGCCTTTGGGTGGCGGGCTCGGCGGCGGCAGTTCCGATGCAGCGACGACCTTGCTGGCTTTGAATCATCTATGGCAGTGCGGACTCTCTCGTACCGATCTGGGCAAGATCGGACTCAGGCTCGGCGCTGATGTGCCTGTCTTCATTCATGGCCACAGTGCGTTTGGCGAAGGTGTCGGCGAGCTGCTGACCGATGTCAACCCGCCGCCTGCCTGGTATCTGGTGCTTACCCCAGCGGTAGCAGTCAGTACAGCGGAGATTTTCAGTGCCGCCGAACTCAGGCGCGATACGCCGGCCATTCTTCCCGGCGACTGGCAGCCCGGTTCATTTGGCAAATACGGTGGCAACGGCCTCGAAGCAGTGACCTGCCGGCGCTATCCCGAAGTCGCGCTCCATCTGACGTGGCTGAGAACGCTGGAAGGCGCCAGCCGCGTCGCCATGAGCGGCTCCGGCGCCTGTTGCTTTGCCGAGTTCGGCGCTGAAGCGCCCGCTCGCATGGCCTTGATGCGACTGCCTCATGACATGCGGGGTTTCGTCTGCTGCGGCGTCGACGTACATCCGCTCGCGCAGATGTGAGGAAGACGTAAATCAGCGTTTTTGCATTGACAGGAAACTCGAAAACCCCGAAAATGCGCGTCCCTTAGGGTGGGCGGCAGTGCTGATTGCCGTTTGCGCCGAATAGGGGAGTCGCCAAGTTGGTTAAGGCACTGGATTTTGATTCCAGCATGCGAAGGTTCGAATCCTTCCTCCCCTGCCAGAAATTCCCCGTTGGGCAGATTCATGGTCTGCAGACAGGCAGCACCGTATCGTGAGTGCATTTTTTTGTAATTCAGCCGTATTTCGCCAGCGCAGGAAACTCGAATGGCTTATGACAGTTTGATGGTATTTACCGGCAACGCCAATCCCAAGTTGGCGAGCGATGTCGTCAAGCGACTCAACATCTCCCTGGGTCGGGCCAAGGTCGGCCGTTTTTCCGACGGCGAGGTGAATGTCGAGATTCTTGAACATGTGCGCGGTCGCGATGTATTCATCCTGCAGCCGACCTGTGCGCCGACCAACGACAACCTGATGGAACTGATCGTGATGGTCGATGCGCTGAAGCGTGCTTCGGCCGCACGCGTCACTGCCGCTATTCCGTATTTCGGTTATGCACGCCAGGATCGCCGCCCGCGCTCGGCGCGCGTCGCCATTACGGCCAAGGTCATCGCCAACATGTTGCAGGCAGCGGGCGTCGATCGTCTGCTGGTGGTCGATCTGCATGCCGAACAGATACAGGGCTTCTTCGACATTCCGGTGGACAACATCTTCGCTGCGCCGGTGCTGTTGAACGATGTCTGGAAGCGAAATTACGATGACCTGATGGTAGTGTCACCCGATGTCGGCGGCGTGGTGCGCGCGCGCGCCTTCGCCAAGCAGCTCGAAACCGACCTCGCCATTATAGACAAGCGTCGCCCCAAGGCCAACGTCTCGGAAGTGATGAACATCATTGGCGACGTCAGCGGCCGCACCTGCGTGATCATGGACGACATCGTCGATACCGCCGGCACGTTGTGCAAGGCGGCGCAAGCGCTCAAGGCAAGTGGCGCCAAGCGTGTCTTGTCCTACTGTACGCATCCGGTGCTGTCCGGCGAGGCGGTGACACGCATCATGGAATCCGAGCTGGATGAACTGGTTGTGACGGATACGATCCCGCTCAGTGAAGCCGCCAGAGCCAGCGGGCGCATTCGCACCATGCCGATCGCGCCGCTGCTGGCAGAAACCATCATGCGTATCAGCAACGAGGATTCGGTATCCTCGCTGTTCATGGAGTAAGTTTCAGTTTCATCAATCCCCTGTCTGGTCGCGGACAGGTAATCTAGGAGTTACATTATGCAAATCGAGTTCAACGCAAAAAAGCGTGACATGCAGGGCACGAGTGCGAGCCGCCGCCTGCGTCGCGCCAACCGGGTTCCCGGCATTCTCTATGGTGGCCCCGACAAACCGCAGCCGATCGACATCGATCACAACGAGTTGTATCAGCATTTGCGCAAGGAGACTTTTCACTCTTCCGTGCTGACCGCCAATGTCGATGGCAGTGCGCAGATGTGCCTGCTGCGCGACGTGCAGTGGCATCCCTACCGTCAGATCATCCTGCACGTCGACTTCCAGCGTATCGACGCCGCACACAAGATTCACCAGAAGGTGCCAGTGCACTTCGTCAATGCCGAAATCGCGCCGGGTGTGAAGACTCAGGGCGGCATGGTGCAGCATATCCTCACCGAACTCGACGTGAGCTGCCTGCCCAAGGATCTGCCGAGTTTCATCGAAGTCGATCTCAAGGATATGGAGATCGGCCAGTCGGTCCACATTTCACAACTGGTCGCCCCGGCCGGCGTTGAAATCGTGCATCACGGCGAAGGTGATCCGGTTATCGCGACGGTCATCCTCCGCGGCAAGGCGGATGTGTCGGAAGCCACGGAAGCCGCTGCTGCTGCAGAAGCTTCAGCAGCATCCACAGCGGCCGCACTTGAGAAGAAGACCGCGCCGGCCGAGAAGAAGTAATGTGACGCAGACGGAGCTTCGTCCGCGGTTGCGTCTGATCGTCGGCCTCGGTAACCCCGGGGCCGAATACACCAAAACCCGGCACAACGCCGGGTTTTGGTTTTGTGAGCGACTGGCGCACGAACTCGGCGTATCCCTCAACAAGGAAAGCCGTTTTCATGGCTGGACTGCAAATGCGCGCGATGCCGGCATGTGGTTGCTGATGCCTGCCACCTTCATGAACCACTCCGGGCAGGCGGTACGGGCGCTGGCACAGTTCTATCGCATTGAACCGGCGGAAATGCTGGTCGTGCATGACGAACTCGATCTGCCGCCGGGCCAGACGCGGCTCAAGTTTGGCGGCGGCCTTGGCGGCCACAATGGACTCAAGGACATCACCAGCCATCTCGGCACCCAGGACTACTGGCGCCTGCGCATCGGCATCGGCCATCCCGGCGACCGCAACGAAGTCGTCAATTACGTATTGAAGCCGGCGCGCAAGGAAGAGCAGGCCGACATCGATGTGGCGCTGGATCGTGCGCTGTTGGCCTGGCCCGATCTCCAGCGTGGCGAGATGGAAGCCGCCACGCGCAAAATTAACGCAAAACTGGCAGCACCCAAAAGGGAAGATAAACCTATCCCCCAGCCCCCTTCCCAAGGAAGGGGATGACGGTGGCTCGCTTCGCTCAAATTATTTTGGCTGTCCCTCCTTGGGGCGGCCCTACGGAGAAACCATGAGTCTCAAATGCGGCATCGTCGGCCTGCCCAATGTCGGCAAGTCCACCCTCTTCAATGCACTGACCAAGTCCGGCATTGCGGCGGAGAACTATCCCTTCTGCACCATCGAGCCGAATGTCGGCATTGTTGAAGTGCCCGATTCGCGCCTCGATGAACTGGCGAAGATCGTCAAGCCGCAGAAAATCCAGCATGCCATCGTCGAGTTCGTCGACATCGCCGGCCTGGTTGCCGGGGCGAGCAAGGGCGAAGGGCTCGGCAACCAGTTTCTCGCCAACATCCGCGAGACCGATGCCATTGTGCATGTCGTGCGCTGCTTCGCCGACGACAATGTGGTACATGTGGCCGGCAAGATCGATCCGCTGCATGACATCGAAGTCATCGACACTGAACTCGCGCTGGCCGATATGGCCACTGTCGAAAAATCGCTGGCACGCTATTCCAAACAAGCCAAGTCGGGTGGCGACAAGGAAGCCAAGCTGTTCGTTGGCGTGCTGGAGAAATGTCTCGCCCAGCTCGATCAAGGCAAGCCGGTGCGTGCGATCGATTTTTCAAAAGAAGAAAAAGTGCTTTTGCGCCAGTTCTTTCTCATCACCGCCAAGCCCGTGCTCTACCTCGCCAACGTCAAGGAAGATGGCTTCAAGAACAACCCGCATCTCGACGTTGTGTGCGCCCATGCCGCCAAAGAGGGCGCCGAAGTCGTTGCCCTGTGCGCCGCGATTGAAGCCGAGATCGCCGATCTGGCTGATGATGAAAAGCAGATGTTTCTTGCCGACATGGAGCTTGAAGAGCCCGGCCTAAACCGCCTGATCCGTGCCGCCTTCAAGCTGCTCGGCCTGCAAACCTATTTCACCGCCGGGGTGAAGGAAGTGCGCGCCTGGACCATCCATGTTGGCAATACCGCGCCGCAGGCGGCGGGGGTGATCCACACCGATTTCGAAAAAGGCTTCATTCGCGCCCAGACCATCGCCTTTGACGATTTCATCGGCTACAAGGGCGAAGCGGGTGCCAAAGAGGCGGGCAAGATGCGCGCCGAAGGCAAGGAATATGTCGTCAAGGATGGTGACGTAATGAATTTTCTGTTCAACGTCTAAACGGTTCATGTCATTTCACGATATTCCAAATGACATCATGAATAAGAAAAACTCTGCACCAGCCGGGGTTTTTTTTGTTTCCAATCTGATCCCGCAATGATTTGGCAGGACTTGCAGCAAGATTGCTTTCAGAACTGGCACAATGAGCAACCAAGAACCTTGAGTGTCGTGTAACCATGTTCAGCAAGTTCATAAAATCAAGAAACCCTTCCGCAAAAGCAGAACCCGCGCCGTTGCCAGTGCCGGATACAGCGGTCGTATGGGAAAACAGGCTTCAGTCAGCGATGGGAAACGACATCGAGTTGCTGGCGCTGGCCAAGGAGGCACCCTCCGTCGATATCAAGCTCTCCGCAGTGCTGGCCATGGCAGGGGAAGAGTCGCTACGTGAGGCTGAGCGAGAGTTTCGCACGCACGACCGGCGCGTCCATCGCGCTGCCAAGGACCGGTACAAGACACAGGTCGAGCAGCGCGAATCGCGGGCGCGGGCCGACGAACTGATCCAGACCGCAGCAGCGCTGATTGAAGAGTTGCTTATTCCGGCCAATCGCCTCGTCGAGCTTGATCATGCCTGGAATGCGCTTAATGCGAGCTTGCTCGAAGATGCCCAGAAGGCGAGATTTTCCGACTTGCAACAATCCCTGGCGAAACTGCTGCGCGAACGCGGGGAAGCCAAGCGGTCCGTCAGTCGCTGGGCTGCCGATGCCAGGCAAGCGCTGGCGCGTTTGGGCGCAAGCCGCGACGGCCTGGCGAACATGGCGACGGAGCCGCACGAACTTATTGTTGCACATGCCGCTGCCAGCGCAGAGGCGGGGGTAATGCTGGCTGCGATACCGGCGTCAGTCGACGTAACGGTGGAAGATGCAGCGGTCGTTGCCGCCCTCGACCAGGCTTTACGGGCCAGCTTGCAGGATTCTGCACAGATCGAGGCCCGTTTGATGGTTCTCGATGAGTTGCAACGGATTACACCGCCGCCGCCTCAGGAAGACGGAGAAGTTGCTGCCCCTGCCGAGAGTGTCGAATCGCCTCTCCAGCGCTGGCAAGCGCAGGCGCCCATTACCGATCAGAGCGTCGAGAATGCACTCAATGCCCGTTTCGAAGCATGGCAACGCGTTAAGCATGATGCGCAGAGGAAAAGTCAGGCCAACAAACGCCAGCATGCCGACGCCAGTGACAAGGCGGCTCATCAGGCACGCACCAAAGTTTTAATGAAGGCGGTAAGCGCTGCGGAAGAGTCACTTGCCGCCGGCCATTTGGATGACGCTCTCAAACATATGTCTGCCGTGCAGGCTGCGGCCGAAAGTGGCGATGCCGCTCCTGCCCTGCAGGCCCGCATTGGCAGACTTCAGGCCGAAATCATGCGGCTCAAGGGCTGGCAACATTGGGGCGGCGAACGGGTGCGCGATGATCTTGTCGAAGAAGCCGAGGCACTCGCCAGCTCCGTCGTCGCGGCGGAAGAATCAAGCCCAACCAAATTTCCAGTCAAACAGCTTGAGAAATACATCGACCAGTTGCGCGCGCGCTGGAAGCAGTTGGACCTGCTGGGCGGCCCGAACAGCAAGGCGATGTGGCAGCGTTTCGACGGCGCCTTGAAAACCGCCTATGTACCGGTGGCGGCGCACTACACTCGATTGAATGAGACACGGCTGGAAAACTTGGCCACGCGCGAAGGCCTGCTTGAAACTCTGGATGCGCTGAGCATCAGTAGCGATGAGTCTGGCGCTGCGCCAGACTGGAAGGAAATTGCCCGCGCCCTGGCCCACTTCCAATCGGAATGGCGCAAGCTCGGACCAATGCAACATACTGTGCCGCACAAGAAGCAAGCGGCCCTGAGTGAGCGCATGAAATCGAGTGTTGCACGGGTGGAAGACCCGTTGCGCGAAGTCCAGCGCAGTGCAAAAGCAGAACGCGAGCAGTTTATCGTTCGCGCCCGGACATTAAGTCAGAATGCGCAGGATCGCGACGTGGTTGCCAAAGTCCGCGAGTTGCAGGCGCAATGGCAACAGCATGCCAAATCGCAGCCGCTTCAGCGCGCGATAGAAAATGCGATGTGGACGGACTTCAGGGCCGCGATCGACGCCATCATGAATCGGCGCGAGGAAGCGCTCAATGCCCGAACTGCTCAATTCGAGGCCAATCAGGAGGTGCGCGAGGCTTTGATCGTCCGCCTTCAGGCTGTAGGGCAGGATGCCCCGGCGGCAGAGATCAAGCGCGTCCTGGCGGAGATTGACTCGGAATGGCACAAGGCCGGTGAGGCGCCCCGCAATCAGGCGGCCAAGCAGGAGTCCAGGTTTCGCGATGCTCGCGACAAGGTGCAGCAATATCTTGCGAACAGCGCGCAGAGAAAGTGGCATGTCATGTGCGATGCGCTGGTCGGCAAGTTGGCGCTTTGCGACGAGATTGAAGCGCTGACTTCGGCCGTGCCCACCGATATCACTGATATCGAAGCACGCTGGGCCGCTCTGCCCGCCCTGCCAACGCGCTGGGAGCAGTCGCTGCTGGGGCGACTCAAGGCCAGCTGCGAAAACACGCCGACTCCAGCGAACGGCGATATGCTGAATGATCTGTTGTTGCAACTGGAAACCACGCTCGACATTCCATCGCCCGACGCATTCAATGCAGCAAGGCGCTCGCTCAAGCTCCAATGGATGAAAGAGACGATGGAAGGTAGGCGGTCAGCCAATTCAACACCGGCGGACATCAATGAAATGATCGCGACGGTTTTTGGCTGCATGCACTACGACGTCGAACAGCGTCATCGTCTCGAAGCCATTATTGACGTGCTGCGCAAGTCAGCACCTGGCGGCTTGGGACGATAGCTGCATTGAGTGTGCCGGCTGCCGTTTATGTCAATGTCTTGCCAGTTGTTCATAAAAAGCCTGGACTCTCTCCGGTTATTTTCCGAAACATAGTCAGAGAGTAGTCCATTTCAATATTGGCTGCATAATGCAAGAGGCTCATCAGGTGAGCTTTTTGCTGTGCCAATATCGAGCCCTGGCCAACAGGCCAGCCGTGGTAGGAGTCGACACCGGACGGGCGAGAAACGGATAGTCAGGGGCAATGATGAACATCACATCGTTAACGACGCTGGGGGGTGATTCCTTCGAATCGATCAAGCAGACCAACGAGCATGGTGCTGAATACTGGAGCGCACGCGATTTGCAGCCGCAGTTGGGTTATACCCAGTGGCGGCGTTTCGAGCAGGCGATCGAACGCGCCATAACCTCTTGCCGGCAATCAGAAAATAACCCCGACCATCACTTTGCCGGCGCCGGAAAACCGATCACGGGTGGTAAGGGAGCCGTGCAGATTGTCGAGGATTACCACCTCTCCCGCTTCGCCTGCTATGTACGCGTCAACTGATCCGTCAATGGTGGATAGCTACCTAAAGATGTTTCGGGCGATTTTTGAAAAGACCAAACACCTCGAGCACTACAAAATGATGATGGGTGATGCATATGTGGAAACACCTGCATTGCAACAAGCGACATGAAACAAAAACTCGAACTCACCTGGATAGGCAAGGACACCCGCCCAAAGCTGGAGTTGCGTATTTTGCTGAAGAACCCAACGAAGAGTTATCACTACAAGTACCGGGTGACACAGAACGTTATCTTCGACAACCGGCGGATCTTCGGTGACAACCTGCTGAGATATGCAGTTGTACGAGGCTGACAAAACCATTTATCGCGGCCGGTTCGCCCCGAGCCCAACCGGGCCTTTGCATTTCGGTTCGCTCGTAGCGGCGCTCGGCAGTTATCTCGATGCCCGCGCGAATCGTGGCGAATGGCTGCTGCGCATGGAGGATGTCGACTTGCCGCGTTGCGTGGCGGGCGCGGATACGCAAATACTCAGGACGCTCGAAGCCTTCGGTTTCGAGTGGGATGGCGAGGTGGTGTATCAGAGCCGCCGTATCGACATCTACCGTGCCGCCTTTGATCAGTTGAATTCGAGCGGTTATCTCTTCCCTTGCGCCTGCACGCGCAAGCAGCTCGCGGGTGGCGCGACGGCAATCGATGGCGGTCAGTTGTACGATGGCCGCTGCCGCAATGGTCTGCCGTCCGGCACAACACCACGCGCCTGGCGCGTGCGCGTGCCGGACGAAGGTGAGGCCGCATTCGACGATGCGATTCAAGAAAGGGTGGCGCAGCAATTGCGGCGCGATGTCGGCGACTTCGTCGTGCTGCGCGCGGACGGACTGTTTGCGTATCAGCTGGCGGTTGTAGTGGATGATTTCGAGCAATGCGTTTCTCATATCGTGCGCGGTGCCGATCTGCTCGACTCGACACCGCGGCAGGTTTTTTTGCAGCAGTTGCTGGGTTACCCGCAACCGGCATACGCGCATCTGCCGGTCGCGGTCGATGCGCATGGCGAGAAGTTGTCGAAGCAGACGCTCGCCGCGCCGATAGATGCCGCGCGGCCCTTGCCGGCGTTGCTGGCGGCGTGGTGTTTTCTTGGCCAAGCGCCGGGCGAACAGCTGGTGAGCGTCAAGGAATTCTGGGAGTACGCGATCGAATGCTGGCGCTTGAACAATGTGCCGCTTTGCCGCGCCCAGCCAGCACCGGAATATACGAAACACATACTTGGGCGATAGAAGCACAAGCTCGAAAATAAAGCGAGCGAAGCGAGCCTGATGGTCGCCTCTCCCGGGAGGGAGAGGTCGGGTGAGGGCGGGTCGTCATGCAGGATTGCCGGGAGCTTTACTCCCGGTAATCCTTGCCGCCGTAGTGCGAGACGCTGACGGCGAAGCGCACAAAGGCATAGGCGGTGCGGTTGACCAGTTGCGACCACCAGGAGAGGTTGTTCATGTCCGCGATCTGCACTTGCCTGCCGCCGATGTTGATGGCGGATTGCAGGCGCGCGCGCAAGGTCGCGGTGAAATCGGCATCGTCGATGACGACATTGGCTTCACGCGACAGGAGCAGGCTGAAGGGATCTATGTTGGATGAGCCGACCGTCGCCCATTGCTGGTCGACAACGCCGACCTTGGCGTGAAGAAAGCCGGAGTGATATTCGATGATGCAGATGCCGGCGGGCAACAACTCGCGATATAGATGGCGCTCTGCATTGCGCAGGATGGCGTGGTCGCCGCGGCTTTGCAGCAGCAGGACGATATTTACGCCGCGCTGCGCTGCCTCGATCAAGGCTCTGCG
Organism: Georgfuchsia sp.; assembly: GCA_049276455.1. GTDB lineage: Bacteria > Pseudomonadota > Gammaproteobacteria > Burkholderiales > Rhodocyclaceae > Georgfuchsia. Next base: position 21,723 of record JBASWL010000188.1, read on the forward strand.
AAAGCGTTTGCCGGGCAGGAAATAGGCGCAGGCGATCAACACTTCCGCACGTGCCGCCTCAATGGCATCGAGGTAGGCATCTTCGATGTCGCGCCGATGGCGCAGGTTGTCGCGCACCAGGAAGGCAGCCCGCGTCAGCCCGCAGGATTTGCAATCCATTTTTATCGCTGCCGGCGCCTCCGGGCGCTTGCCGAGATAGGCCCAGCGCACCAGCCGCCAGAGGTGACGTACGGCATTGTGGATGTCTGCCACCAGCGGCCCTTCGACACAGAGCGCATAGTCGTGGCGCGGAAATTCCGGATCGGTGTCGGTCGTGTCGGCAATGATGTTGAGGCCGCCGACGAAAGCGATACGCCCGTCGATGACCACCAGCTTGCGATGCAGGCGGCGCAAGCGATTGCGACGAAAACGCTGTTTGGCCACTTTCGCACGATAGATCATCACTTCGCAGTCTGCGGCGATCAGGTCGGCGCCGAGTTGGTCGCGGAAGTCGGGGGCCCCGAAGCCGTCGACCAGCACACGTATCTCGCTGCCGCGCTGTCGCGCGCGGATCAGTGCATCAACAACGGCCCTGGCGGCATCGTCGTTGGCAAAGATATAGGATTCGAGATGTACCTCGCTGGTTGCGGAATCGATGGCTTCTACCAGAGCAGGGAAATACTCGGCACCGTTCTCAAGCAAACGCACCGCGTTGCCTTCGACAAAGCGCGGTTTCATTTCCTGATGATTCCCAGCCTGGCCGAGAGTGCGGCATGGTCGGTGATGCGCGACCATGCGCGGCCGCTATGCACATGGGTACTTTCTATGCGAAAGCCACGTACATAGATGCGATCCAGTCGAAACATGGGCAATACGGCGGGGAAACTGCGCGGCGGACGGCGCTGGAGACCTTTGAATACCTCACTCATGCCGAGTCGCTCGCTCAGTTCGTCATGCGCCTGATTGCGCCAGTCGTTGAAATCGCCCGCTATGATCAACGGTGCATGGTGAGGCACCAGGTTTTCGATGCGGTTTGCCAAGGCATCGAGTTGCAGTCGCCGTGAATGACCGAGTAGGGAAAGATGCACGCAGACACAATGCAGCGGTTGCGCCAGGCCGGGTACCTCGATCATGCTGTGCAACAGCCCGCGTGGTTCGAAGCGCAGATGAGTGACATCCTGATTGTGGCTGTCGATTATCGGATAGCGCGACAGAATCGCATTGCCATGATGTCGGTGATCGAGCACCACATTGCGTCCATAGGCTGCGTCTGCCCAGATATCCTGGGCGATGAACAGGTGTTGCGGCTGCACTGGCCAATTGGCGTGGCGTTGCGAATGTTGCACATGCAGACCTTGCACTTCCTGCAGGAAGACGATATCCGGTGCCAGCTCACGCAATTGCTCGCGTAATTCGTGAATTGCGAAATTGAGGTTGAACTGCGAGAAGCCCTTGTGAATGTTGCAGGTGGCGACGTGCAGCATGCCGTTGTTGATTACGATGCAGCGAGCATACGGTCGAGCGCTATCTTGGCCAGCACCGCTTCGTGTTCTGGCACCTTGATCTGGTTGACCACCTTGCCTTCGACAAGGTTTTCCAGGGTCCATGCCAGGTGTTGTGGGTCAATGCGCTGCATGGTGGAGCACATGCAGATGGTTGAAGCCATGAACTGTACGCTCTTGCCCTCTTCCTTCACTTCCTCGGCGAGGCGGTTGACGAGGTTGAGTTCGGTGCCGACCAGCCAGTGTGTATTGGGCGCCGCTTCCTTGACGGTCTGGAGGATGTACTCGGTGGAACCGACGTAATCCGATTGGCGACATACCTCAAACGCGCATTCAGGGTGAGATATGACAATGCCGTCCGGATGCTGGTTGCGGAATTTGAGGATGTTCGCCGGCTGGAACATCTGATGTACCGAGCAGTGCCCCTTCCACAACAGGATTCTTGCGCGGCGGATCTGCTCGGTGGTTAGCCCGCCCATTTCGAGATCGGGATCCCACACCAGCATCTCGTCAAGGGGAATGTCCATCTTGTGGCCACTCCAGCGGCCCAGATGCTGATCGGGGAAGAACAGTACCTTCTCGCGCTGCTCGAACGACCATTGCAGGATTTTCGGCGCATTCGACGAGGTGCATACGATGCCACCATGCGCCCCGCAGAAGGCTTTCAGGTCGGCGGCAGAGTTGATGTAGGTGACTGGGGTGACCTGTTCATCCGGATTCAGTACCTCGGCCAGTTCGCGCCAGCAGCGCTCGACCTTGGCCAGGTTCGCCATGTCCGCCATCGAGCAGCCGGCGGCGAGATCGGGAAGTATTGATATTTGTGCCGGGCGAGACATGATGTCGGCCACTTCGGCCATGAAATGCACGCCGCAGAACACGATGTAATCGGCATCGGTTTGCGCGGCGAGTCGCGACAGCTTGAGCGAGTCGCCGGAAAGATCGGCGTGCTTGAATACGTCTGCACGCTGGTAGTGGTGACCGAGGATGACAACCTGCTTGTCGAGTTTGGCCTTCGCAATGCGAATGCGTTCATCCGCCTCAAGGTCGGCGAGTGCGTTGAAACGGTCAAAGGAAATGGTGGCTGTTTGCATGACAAAAACTCATCGGGTTCAGCTTTGTATCCAGGGCAGGCCATGAAAACGCCAGCCGTTGATCCGGCCGCGATGCCCCTCGGCATTCTTGTCACCCTCGAATCCTTCGAGGACATTGAAGCATGGCGCAAAGCCGGCCTCGGTGGCCGCCTTGGCCGCCGAACTGGACCGGGCGCCGGAGCGGCACATGAAGAACAGCGCCCCATGGTTGCTCCCTGCGGCCCGTTGCAGGTCGGTTATGAAATTTGAATTCAATGCGCCGCCGGGATAACGCTGCCACTCGACCTCGATCGCGTCAGGCACGCGACCGACCCAGGCAAGTTCCGCGGCGGTTCGTACGTCGACCAGGCGCGCGGTATCGTCAAGCTGCAGAATCTCGGCGACTTCCTTCGGCGTCAAGGCGCCAGCATAAGCCAACTCTAGATCATCGGCGCGCTTCTTCGCGGCGGCAAGCAGGTCATCAAGTCGGCTCATTGCAATATGTCTCCAATATGGGGGGTGGCTAGTGGGTCGGCAAGGCTAAAATCAAGGTTTCCAGTATAGCTGCCATTATGAACGACGAACACGCCCAGTTCCATCACGCGCAGACCAGCAACGACGAGCGTTCCGCTGTGGGACGGCGCATCACCTGGGTCAGTGTGGCTGTCAACATCGTGCTGACCGCGATGCAGATGGTGATCGGCTATATCGCACATTCGCAAAGTTTGATGGCTGATGCCATGCACACGCTTGCAGACGTGGTGTCAGACGGGTTTGTGCTGTTCGCGATTCGCAGCGGTTCCAAGGCGGCCGATGCCGATCATCCCTATGGTCACGGCCGGGTTGAAACCGCTGCGTCGCTGGTACTCGGCCTGGTTCTGTTCGCCACCGGTGCCGGCATCCTGCTCTCGGCGGCGAGCCGGTTGCAAAACATGGGCAATGTGCCGCCGGTCGGTATTGCGGCGATGTGGGCGGCCATGGCCACTCTGGTCGGCAAGGAACTGCTTTTTCGCTACATGTTGCGTGCGGCGCAGCGTCTGCGCTCACCGATGCTGGTAGCGAATGCCTGGCATGCGCGTGCCGACGCACTGTCTTCATTGGTAGTGGCGGCGGGTGTTGGCGGAGCGCTGGCGGGATTTCCGTTTGCCGATGCCCTGGCAGCAATTGTCGTGGGTGTCATGATCATCAAGTCCGGGCTCGGTTTTGCCTGGAACGCGATTCTGGAACTGATCGATACCAGCCTCAGCGAGGACGAGGTCAATGGTATCCGTGCTTCGATCGAGTCAACGCCCGGGGTCTGCGGCTTGCACGATTTGCGTACGCGGCGCATGGCGCATCAGGCCCTCGTTGATGCGCATATCCGTGTGTCGCCGCGCATCAGCGTTTCGGAAGGGCATTACATCGCCGAGTCGGCGCGCCAGGGTGTGCTTCGCAATCATCCCGAAGTGCTTGACGTACTGGTGCATATCGATGCGGAAGATGATTTTGACCCATCCCACAGCGGCGGCAAATTGCCCGGGCGCGAAGAGCTTATGGGGCGGCTGGAATTGATTCTTGGTGAGGATATTGCGCAATTCGAAAAAGTCATTTTGCATTACCTTGGGCAGCAGGTGGAAGCCGAGGTTTTTTTGCCTGACCGGATAGTGAACGATCCGGAATGTCTGGACAAACTCGAAACGTGTCTCGCCGAACGCCTGCCCAAAGATGACTGGTTCAGCAGCATCACGCTGAATTACAAGGCCGCACCAAGATGACGCCTATAAACAAATATACGCCCTATTTTGGTGCCTGAATTCATGAGCTGCACGCGATAATCTCTTGTGGCACAATCACGTGCCGCCAGCCAGGCTATGGCACAGAATCTGCTAAAAAGCCGTGGCAATTAACTCTATTCACGGCTTAACCGAATACACGTTCAGGAGAACACGCAATGACGACGCCTCAAGACGTACTCAAACTGATCAAGGAGCAGGAAGTCAAGTTTGTCGATTTTCGCTTCACCGATACCCGCGGCAAGGAACAGCACGTAGGTGTGCCGATCAAGGCCTTCAGTCCGGAAAAATTCGAAGAAGGCCATGCTTTCGACGGTTCTTCGATTGCCGGCTGGAAGGGGATCCAGGCATCGGACATGTTGCTGATGCCGGACGCCGGTACCGCCTACATCGACCCCTTCATGGACGAAACCACGTTGATATTGACCTGCGACGTGGTCGAGCCGACCGACGGCAAGGGCTATGATCGCGATCCGCGCTCTATCGCCAAGCGTGCGGATGCTTATCTGAAATCTTCCGGTATTGGCGACACTGCCTATTTTGGGCCGGAGCCCGAATTCTTCATCTTCGACTCAGTTGAGTGGAAGATCGACATGTCCGGGTCTTACTGCAAGGTATTCTCCGAGGAAGCCGCATGGGCCTCCGGCGAGAAGATCGATGGCGGCAACATCGGCCACCGCCCCACTGTCAAGGGCGGCTATTTTCCTGTACCCCCGGTAGACAGCCTGAACGACATTCGCGCCCAGATGTGTCTTGCGCTCGAAGCTTGTGGCGTCGAAGTCGAAGTGCATCACCACGAAGTTGCCACTGCCGGTCAATGCGAAATTGGCACCAAGTTCGCTCCGCTGGTGCAGCGCGCCGACTGGACCCAGATTCTCAAGTACGTCATCCATAACGTAGCGCACAGCTATGGCAAGACCGCGACCTTCATGCCCAAGCCCATCGTTGGTGACAACGGGTCCGGCATGCACGTGCATCAGTCGATCTGGAAGGGCGGCAAAAACCTGTTCGCCGGTAATGGTTATGCCGGCCTGTCGGACATTGCGCTCTACTATGTCGGCGGCATCATCAAGCATGCCCGCGCCCTGAACGCCATCACCAATCCGCTGACCAATTCCTACAAGCGTCTGGTCCCGGGCTTCGAAGCCCCGGTCATGCTGGCCTACTCGGCCCGCAACCGTTCCGCATCGATTCGCATACCCTATGTTCAATCGGACAAGGCGCGCCGCGTAGAAGTGCGTTTCCCGGATCCAGGCGCCAACCCGTATCTCGCATTTACGGCGATGATGATGGCGGGTCTCGACGGCATCCAGAACAAGATTCACCCCGGTGAGCCGTCCGACAAGAACCTGTACGATCTGCCGCCCGAGGAAGAAGCGAAGATACCTACCGTCTGCTCGAGCCTTGATCAGGCGCTCGACTATCTCGACAAGGACCGCGAGTTCCTGACCCGCGGCGGTGTCTTCTCGAACGAGATGATTGATGCCTACATCGAGCTCAAGATGGATGAGGTCACCCGGTTCCGCATGACAACTCACCCGCTCGAGTACGAGATGTACTACAGCATCTAATTCAACCGCTTGGAAAGACGGGGCAAACTTGAAGTTTGCCCCGTCTTTTTTTTTGGCCTACACTTCTCCTTCCTCAGGCATCATGCAACTCATGTTCAAAGCAACCCTCCTGATCTTGGTGATAATTTCATTGGCCACACCAATGGCGTCGAGCGCGAGCACGCTCTATCGCTGCAAGGATGAATTCGGGCATACCACTTATACGAATTACAAGGCCGAAAATCGCAAATGCACGGTGCTGTCTCGGGAGGAGACGGCAAGAGAATCCGCTCCAAAATCGAGCAGTAACAGCAGTAACACCAGAGCCAAGGCATCTCCCGTCGACTTTCCCAAAGTAGCGAGCGAGACGCAAAAAAGACGGGACGGGGATCGCCGCTACATTCTCGAACAGGAACTGGCGGCAGAGCAGAAACACCTTGAGGAGGCGCGCAAATCGCTAGATCAACTCGGCGTACAACCATACGGAGGCGGGGTTGAAAGCGTACAACCTCTCCGTGATCGCATCGCACTGCATGAACGCAATCTGGATGCCTTGCGGCGCGAGATGTCCAATCTCAAATAAATAGCCATCATGGCAAGCAAGGGGAATGGCTCGCTTCTTGCTGATCTGTGTGTCATGAATCCAGCAGAGCCCCACCTATCCCAACACCAGGCATTCAACGGCCTCGAACTTCTGTCTTCTGCCGTTATCGTTCTCGATGACCGTGAGCTTGTCAGGTACATGAACCCGGCCGCCGAGAATTTGTTCGCGGTACCGCAGCGCGCCTGGCTGGGGCGTCCGCTTGCCCAGTTGCTGGGGCCATCGAAAGTGTTGGCATCTGCACTGGAAAATGTACTGAAGAACAACTGGAGCTATACCGGCCACAATATCAAAGTCGTGCGTGGCAACGAGCCGGTCTTGCATCTCGATTGCACGGTGACGCCCATTTATGCGGAAGCGGCGAGGTTGCTGCTGGAGTTTCGTCCGATCGATCAACAACTGCGTGCTGCGCGCGAAGAACGTGAAGCGGTACAGGAACAGGCCAATCGAGAACTGATCCGCAATCTTGCCCATGAGATCAAAAATCCGCTTGGCGGCATTCGCGGATCGGCGCAGTTACTGGAACGCGAACTCTCGGTACCCGCGTTGCGCGAGTATACGCAGGTCATCATTGGCGAGACGGACCGTCTACAGGATCTCATGCAGCGCCTGTTGTCATCGCACCGGACCATGCAACCGGCACAGATCAATATCCATGAAATTCTTGAACGTGTGCTGCGCCTGATTCATGCCGAGTTCTCCGGTGTGCACGTGCGCCGTGACTATGACACTTCGCTGCCTGAGATGACCGGTGATCGTGAGCAGCTGATCCAGGCCATTCTGAACATCGCGCGCAATGCAGCGCAGGCAATGAATGGGCAAGGCGTGATCGTTTTCCGGACCCGCTCCCTGCGCAAAGTAACGCTGGCCAAGAAGCGTTATGCGCTGGCACTGGAATTGCAAGTAATTGACAACGGACCCGGCATAGCGGAGAACATTCGAGACAAGATCTTCTATCCTCTGGTATCGGGGCGCGAAGGCGGAAGCGGACTGGGATTGACTTTGACGCAGAGTTTTATTCATCAGCATCATGGCACGATCGAGGTGGAGTCGCGGCCCGGCCATACCTCCTTTCGCATCATGCTGCCGCTGATGAGCGAATATGGATGCAACAAAAAATCATGAATCAAGTCTGGATAGTTGATGATGATCGTTCGATTCGTTGGGTGCTGGAAAAGGCCCTGGCGCGGGAAGACATCAAATGCAGGTGCTTTGCCTCGGCTAACGAAGCGAAGCGTGCGCTTGACGACGGCGATGCGCCACAGGTGCTGGTGTCGGATATCCGTATGCCGGGCGAATCCGGCCTTGATCTTCTGCGCCATGTAAAGTCCTTGTGGCCCGAACTCCCCGTCATCATCATGACGGCCTATTCCGATCTCGATTCCGCCGTTGCCGTATTTCAAGGTGGGGCCTATGAATACCTGCCCAAGCCTTTTGACATCGATCAGGCACTGGATCTGGTCAAGCGGGCAATTGCCGAGACGGCGCACCAGTCTGGTGCGGCTGAAGTTGCTCCCGTGGCACCGGAAATTCTTGGTCAGGCACCATCGATGCAGGAAGTATTTCGTGCCATTGGCCGCCTCTCGCAATCGCATGCCACCGTGCTTATCAATGGCGAGTCGGGTACCGGCAAGGAACTGGTGGCGCACGCACTACATCGTCACAGCCCGCGCCGCGATGCCCCGTTCATCGCTATCAACACCGCGGCGATTCCGCGTGATCTGCTGGAGTCGGAACTGTTCGGGCATGAAAAAGGCGCTTTTACTGGCGCAACGGCGCAACGACGCGGACGCTTTGAGCAAGCCGAGGGCGGTACGCTGTTTCTCGATGAAATCGGCGACATGCCCGCTGAACTGCAAACCCGGTTGCTACGCGTGCTCTCGGACGGGAATTTCTATCGCGTCGGCGGCCAATCGCCGGTCAAGGCCAATGTGCGCGTGATTACTGCCACCCACCAGAATCTCGAAGAGCGTGTCAAGCAGGGTCAGTTCCGTGAAGACCTGTTTCATCGTTTGAACGTGATCCGCCTGCGTCTGCCCGCTCTGCGTGAGCGGCGCGAGGATATTCCGGTTCTGGCGCGGCATTTCCTTGCACAAAGTGCGCAGAATCTCGGGGTCGAGCCCAAGCGCCTGTCCGATGCCGCGATCAGGTATATGACCGGGCTCGAATTCCCCGGCAACGTGCGCCAACTTGAAAATATTTGCCACTGGCTGACGGTGATGGCACCGGGGCAAACAGTGGATATCGCCGATCTGCCCGCGGAATTGCGCGAACAGGCGGCTGGTAGCGCGCTTGGCGACTGGCTGGCCGCATTGGCGATTGAAGCCGACGCGTTGATCGCCGCAAAGCCGGGGAAAGTCTTCAGCTTGCTGACCAACGCTTTCGAGGGAGTGCTGATTCAGCGTGCGCTGGCAGCGACTGGGGGGCGTCGCATAGAAGCTGCACATTTGCTGGGCATTGGCCGCAATACCATTACTCGGAAAATACAGGAACTGGGGCTGGAGGAAAGCAAGGGCGGCGATTCGGACAGTTAGCTGCAGCGGGTTTTCCCGCATAATCGGCCCATGCCGACACCGACTTTCGATATTGCCGCTTGTGCCGATGCACTTGGCGCGAAAGCCAATGCGTTTCAATTGAACGCGTTGGCCGAATGTGATTCCACCAATACTCAACTGATGCAGCTTGCTGAAGAGGGCGCAGCCTCAGGCACCGTGGTAGTGGCTGACCGTCAGACGGCGGGGCGCGGCCGGCGCGGCCGGGTGTGGATCTCATCGCCGTCAAATAGCCTGACTTTCTCCCTGCTGTGGCGCTTTTCTGCCGAATCATCGGCCCCGGAGGCGCTATCGCTCGCTGTGGGGCTTGGCTTGCAGCGTGCCCTTGTGGCATCGGGAGTAGTTGCAGCGGTGAAATGGCCCAACGATATTTTGTGCAAGGACAGAAAACTGGCTGGTGTGCTGATCGAGGTCCAGTCCGGTGACGTGAAATCAACGATCATCGGCATCGGCATCAATCTGCACCTGCCTCCCGAGATGCCAGATGCAATTGCGTACAATGCGATTGCGCTTGATGAAATGCTGCCACAGTTACCCACGCGTGAACACTTGCTTGCAGTTGTGCTCACGCATCTTTCTGCGACGCTACACCGATATCAAAGCGAGGGTTTTTCCACCCTGCGTGATGAATGGCAGGCACGGCATGCATACCATGGCAGAGACGTCTGTATCAGCGGTGGTGGTGAAGATGTTGATGGTGTTTGCAGCGGGGTTACTGATCATGGTGAACTGTTGATCAAAACAACGCAGGGAACACGGCTTGTCATCACAGGCGATGTAAGTTTGAGACCGACATGATTCTTTGCCTTGATTGCGGCAACAGCCGGCTCAAATGGGGCCTGCACAATGACGGTGGCTGGCTCGCCAGCGGCGCATTGCTGCATGCCGAAATCGCACGGCTTGCCGAGCAGCTGCCAGTGGATTGCATGCCGCAAGATGTCCTTGGCTGCAATGTTGCGGGTATTGCGCGGGCGGGACAAATTGAAGCTGCGCTCTGCAGGCCCGTTAATTGGATAACGGCAAAGGATGTGCAATGCGGCGTGATCAATGGTTATGACACTCCCGCCAGCTTTGGTGCGGATCGATGGGCGGCATTGATCGGTGCGCATGCATTGCATTCTGGTCCTGCACTGGTGGTGCTGGCTGGCACGGCCACCACCATTGACGTCCTTGATGCCGATGGCCGGCATCAGGGTGGCCTGATACTGCCCGGCATCAACCTGATGGCCAGCTTGCTGGCGACAGGCACGGCGGGACTGCCGCAGGCTTGCGGCGACTATCGGCTGTTGCCGTGCAATACACATGATGCAATCATCAGTGGTGCGATACAGGCAACGCTGGGTGCCATAGAGCGCATGTTCCGCGCCATTCCATCAGGGACAAATACAGTCTGCCTGCTCTCGGGTGGCGCAGCCGAAGCCCTGCAAGCCCATCTCGGCATGCCATGCCGACGCATTGATCATCTTGTAATGGAAGGCCTGGTCTGCATTGCTGCCGGGCAATCCTCCAATCCTGCATAATCCGCTCATCGCCATCGAATCGACACACGACAAACAACATGGCAAGAACTGTTTTCCTGCTACTGGTTTTACTTAACCTGATGGCGTTCGCCTGGATTTATTTAAAAGGGGATGATCACATCAACGCCGGCCGCGAGCCGCAACGCGCCAATTCGGAGCTGGCTGCCGACAAGATTCGCCTAGTGCCTGCCGAGGAAATCGGGCCGGAAAGCTGCCGCGCTTTTGCCGGCGTCACGGTTGCAGAAGCGCAGGAGATCGCCAAGGTCTGGTCTGGAAAACTGCCAGCAGCACACATCACGGTTAACTCCGCCATGCCACAAAAGACTTTCGACCTGGTCATTACCGGCATTGCTACCCGCGCCGCTGCTGAAATCAAGCAGGCCCAATTGAAAAACCTCGGGATCACAGAAGGCGTCAGTATCAAGACGGCGGATGATAAGCAATTCGAAGTATTGATGGCCAGCTTCAAAGAGCGCAGCGTAGCCGATGATGCATTGAACGATGCAGCCAAAAAAGGTGTCCACTCGGCCGTGATCGTCGAGAGGATGGCTGTGTCGGCACCAGCGACCATAGAAGTCCGAGGCGACGATACCGACCAGAACCTGCTGACAGAATTGGCCTCCTTACACAAGGGCCTTGCCCCCGGGGCATGCGAAGTGGCGAGGAACTTGCCTTGAGGGGATTCATCATAGGCCTCGGCGGCGGCATCGGTAGCGGCAAGAGCGCCGCAGCGGACAAGTTTGCAGAATTGGGAGCTGCCGTTATTGATGCCGATGTTATTGCTCATGAGTTGACTGGCCCCCGCGGCACAGCAATGCCTGCCATAGAAAAGGCCTTTGGCGCGGAAGCGCTGGCGGCTGACGGTTCACTGGACCGTGTCGCGATGCGTCGCCTCGTATTTGCCGATGCGTCGCGTCGCGTGCAGCTTGAAGCGATTCTGCATCCGATGATTCGTGCCGCTGGAGATGCACAGTGTGATGCTGCCTTCACTGCCGGAGCGCCCTATGCCGTAATGGTGATTCCCTTGTTGGTCGAGTCGGGTAACTACAGGAATCGCTTAGACCGGATTGTTATCGTCGATTGCCCAGAGGACTTGCAGGTCAAGCGCGTCATGGCGCGCAACGGTCTTGCTGCCGCTGAAGTGGAGGCCATCATGGCAGCGCAGGCAAGTCGTCAGGCGCGATTGGCGGTAGCCGATGATGTCATACTCAACGATGCCGATCTGGCGACATTGCAAGCGCAAGTCGAAGTTCTTCACGCGAAATATTGCGCTTTGGCTGACAAAATGAGGGGAAGCGGTTGAGATTCCTTCCCGAATCGGTCAGAATTGACCGGGTTTTCCAATGGGCCGGATTGTGATCACCTACGAATACCCTCTTAATGAGCGCATTCGCACTCTGCTGCGATTGGAGGATCTGTTCGGCAAGATGGATCACTTCGCTACCGCAACTGATCCGGAAGATCATCATGTGGCGCTGGTGACGCTGTTCGAGATTTTTGAAGTCGCCAGCCGTGCCGATCTCAAGTTCGACTTGATGCAGGAACTCGAGCGTCAACGCCAGATACTACTTTCTTTTCGCAACAACCCTGATATTTCAGAGGATGCGCTATCCGGCGCGCTCTACGAAATCGAACAGGCAGCCGCGGCGTTGCTTTCCATTCAAGGCCGACTTGGCCAGCACCTGCGTGACAATGAATGGCTGATGGCGATCAAGAACCGCTCAGTGATTCCGGGTGGAGTCTGCGAGTTTGATCTTCCTTCCTACCATTTCTGGCTGCATCGCGAAACCACGCTTCGACAGCGGAATTTACAGCACTGGATGGCGCCCATGCTGGCTGTCCACCAGTCAATCGCCATAGTGCTGCGTTTACTGCGCGCTTCGGGCCGACCTGAACGCCAGGTGGCGAGTCATGGCGCTTACCAGTTGATGCTGGCAGGCCGCACTGCGCAGATGGTACGGCTCCGCCTTGGTCTTGATGATGCTTACGTGCCTGAAATCAGCGCCAGCAAGTACGCGCTTAACATCCGTTTTCTTGCGTCAGATATGGATCAGCGACCCAAGCAAGTCAGTGAGGATGTGAATTTCGAACTCACCTTCTGCAACCTGTAGCGCCGTTTCAGAGGCGTCACCCCTGCCCACAAATCCCATTTAAAGGCTGCTTTCGCGGAATCTCGATGCCCTCTTTGCCGCTTGACCGCATTCTGCAATCGCAAGGTTTCGGGACGCGAAAATATTGCCGTCAAATGATTGCAGATGGCGAAGTAGCCATCAACGGTGAAACCGTTCGTGATTACCGCCAATTATTCGACACCAGCGCACTCGAGTTTTCCCTGTTCGATGAAGTCTGGCGTTACCGCGAACACATATATATCGCCATGCACAAGCCCTCAGGCCGGGAATGCTCGCGCAAGCCCAGTCACCATCCACCAGTCCTCGATTTACTGCCCGAGCAGATGCGCTGGCGTGACGTGCAACCGGTCGGCCGACTTGACCTTGACACTACCGGCCTGCTCCTTTTTTCAGACGACGGCGCCTTCATTCACGCCCAGAGTTCACCCAAGCGGCACATTCCCAAACTTTATGTCGCCACCACATATGAACCGGTCACCGACGACTTGCTGCTTGCCTTGCGCACTGGCGTGCAGTTGATCGACGAATTGGTACCACTTGCCGCCACTCACTGCCGACGTCTGGACGAGCATGCAATTGAAATCGCACTCGAACAGGGAAAGTATCATCAGGTCAAACGCATGCTTGCGGCGGCCGGCAACCACTGCACAGGGCTTAGTCGGGTAGCGATTGGTGGCCTGACGCTGGAAGCGCTAGGCCTTGCCGAAGGTGAATGGACTTTTCTTGAAGCTGATCAACTCGCACAATTACAAGCGAACAACCCGGAGTACTGAGCCGGCCCTGCAAATTTCAATTTCAACCCAATCCCGGTCTCGCTAATATCATGATGATTGGCACAGCTTGAGCTGCATGCGGGCGCAAACGAGTGATTTTCAGAATGGCAGATGAATTCCGAGTCCGAAGAGCGGCATGGGTCTGCATTTTGTACAGGAAATTGAGCGCAAAAAATAGTGCCGCAAGGCCCGGACGGGCCAGCAAGAGTCAGTCAGCAGCAGATCAAAGACCTTAGAACTACAACTTGAACTGTCCCTCTCTAAAAAGCTTCTCGCAAGCATCGACCACGCACGGATCGTAATATTTGCCGCGGTGCATTAACAGTTCTTTAATCGCCTTATCTATCCCAAGTCCCGGACGATAGGGGCGATGTGACGCCATCGCTTCCACCACGTCTGCCACTGCTAATATCTTCGCTCCGATCAATATCTCTGTTTCTTTCAGCCCCTGTGGATAGCCTGAGCCGTCGATTCGTTCGTGGTGTTGATAGACCATTTGAGCGATGGGCCACGGGAAGTCGATATTGTTTAGGATGTCATAACCAGCCTTTGGGTGTTCCTTGACCAAAGCAAATTCAATGTCTGAAAGCCTTGAAGGCTTCGAGAGAATTTCTGCTGGAACCTGAATCTTGCCAAGGTCGTGAATTGCGGCAGCAAGCCGGATTCCGTGAACTTCGTTTTTCGCCAGGCCCATTTCATGAGCAATTGCAACACTTAATTCAGCGACACGAGTTTGATGTCCGGCGGTATAGGGATCGCGCATTTCCACTAGAGCCGCGATAGAAAAAATGGTGTCCTCCATGCTTTGCGTCAGTCGCAGAGCACTTTGCGCCTCCGATTTTTGTGCGCGCAAGGTCACAATACCGAACGCGAGATCCTCTGCGAGTTCGTTCAGCAGATGGATTTCCTCCGTTTCGAAACCTTTATCACCATCAGAATAAATGCACAGCGCGCCGAGCACTTGGCTGGATGACACGAGAGGGAAAGCGGCTACTGAGCCATAGCCGATACTCACAGCATTGGAATGCCAGAGCTCATACTGTGGATCGGTCTTGGCGTCTTGAATGACGCAAGGTTTTTGCGTCCGGACCGCGATGCCCGCCGGACCGCCCCCCTGTTCATTGTCAGCCCAGGTGATGCTGGCCCGCTCCCAATATCCTTCCTTGTAACCGGCACGTGCTACGGGCCTGACGGTTTTGTTGGCGTCATACTCGGCGAACCCTACCCATGCCAAGCGATAACCAGCCACGTCAACAATGACGTCACAGATCCCTTGAAGCAATTCGCCTTCCTCCGAAGCATGAACCAGCACCGAGTTGCAATTGCTTAATGCCTTTAACGCTCGGGTGACCTTTTGCAGCGCCTGCTCGGAACGCTTTAGCTCAGTGATGTCTCGAAAATGCCAGACCCGCCCGTAATATTGGTTATCTTCCCCAATCACGGGAGATGAATAGCGGTTGATGATCCTGCCATCTTTGAGTTGCAGCTCGTCGAGGCTTTTTTCTGCTCTGTGTGCATACAAATAATCGATCCTTGCGAAGAACTCTTCAGGATTCTTCATTTGACCGGTGGCTATTTGGAGTATGGGTATTTCTTCAGCAGCTCTCGCCAGTTCCTCAGGGATGTGAAATGCCGTCACAAACTGGCGGTTGTAGGAAAGAATTCTTGCGTTGGCATCCACCATGAGCATCGCGTCTGGCGAAGTCTCATGCAAAGTGGTGAGGACGGAATTCTTGTACGTTAATTCGGATGTGCGCTGAGCAATACGTAGCTCCAATTGCCGGTTTACTTTGTTGAGTTCTTCTTCAACATGCCTGCGCCGCTCGATTTCATTGTGCAGCTCCTGCCGAGTCGGGATCGCAATAGCTTGTGGCATCCAATACCAAAGCAGGATCGCTGTTATGGCCGATATGGCAGCGGTGAAAGCCTTGATCGCGGCATCAGGCCAGTAATCTGCGTGCCAAATGTTCCAGACTGCAAATACGTGAGTGGTACCGCAAGCCATGACAAACAAGCCGAACATGATGAAACCCCACCGGAAAGGCAGGTCATGCCGTTTACAGGCAAAGTACCAAAGCGCAAACGGAATCGAGTAATAGGAGGCCGCAATGACCAAATCAGAAACGACATAACTCCACAGCAGCGATGGCGTCCACAGAAAGCAATGGCCGTGCGGCATGAAACCGGACGAATTGAAATACAGGCTAAAAGCATCCCACATAGCGTTCACCTTCGCGCGCGGCGCAATAAGACTTTCTCTGCGCAACTTTGACAATTGAGATGCAATATCAAAGTTAGCATTCCGCTGTACTTATATGTTTTATCAACTATAAGTAAAAAGTATAGATATCTATACCTTAAATACAATAGCTTTTGTCCCATTATGAAAGTGACCACCGTCTGGGATAGGGTTCAGGTCATTAAAGAGGCTCTTGGCATCAAGACCGATGCAGAGTTCGGGCGAATTGCTGGCGCTTCCAAAGCGGTCGTCAATCAGTGGAAAAATGGTTTGATCCAAACCATATCCGCGAATTACGCCTATTCGATTCAGGACAAGACCAGGTTTTCTGCGCGATGGATCATGACCGGCCAGGGGCCACAATACCTCTCGGTAGAGCCGGATGCGAAAGCATCAAAGAACACATCGGGTGCACTGATGGAGGTGGAGTGCATTTCTACGTTGATCGCCTATCTGGACGACCATCGAGTATGCCAATTCGCAAACCGGTCCTGTCAGGACTGGTTTGGAAAGACCGCGGACGAGGCTATTGGTCGTCCCCTGGAGGAAATGATGGGGCCACTTTACAAACGGAGCAAGACTCAATTGGCGAGAGCTTTTGCGGGTCATAGTCAAGTATTCGAAATTTCCATTCCTACTCACGATGGCGGCCTACACGATAGTGTCGTGAGCTATATGCCCGACCTTTCCAAAGGTATCGTTAATGGGGTTTGCGTTTATGTGGTCGATGTAACTTTGCTTGAACCGCATGAGCGTAGTCGGGTCTTCGAAAGACAAACCAGCATTCATATGGAATCGTGATGAACTGCCAAAGGGAAAGACTTCCAGGATATCCTCAATACTCCTTCTGGTTACGCAGTCTATAGTGTGTTGCAGTGACCGGTTGAATCCATCACCCATTTCTATTGGGGGGATTACCGTATTACCTTGGCCACTGCCTTGAGCTTGTCCTGGGGGGGGGGGAGACGTCTTGAGACTCAGTCCTGGCGGAGAGGGCGGGATTCGAACATTGACTGAACATATTTAGATCAACCAGTTAGGGCTACATTGGGCCCAAGCTGGGCCAGACGTTCCATGATTCGCTGTCCTGCCGACTTATCAACATCAGGTATCCAGCGCCCATAGCGTTTGCGGATCATTCCCCAGTCCTTGTGGCCCATCTGCTGAGCAACCCACAGGGGATTCTCACCAGCAGACAGAATCATGCTGGCGTAGGTGTGGCGAGTCTGATAGGGGTATCGGTAAGGAACACCAGCCCGCTTGAGTGCTGGAGTCCAAAAGCTTGTCCGTATTTGGTTGTCCGTAATCCAAGGCGTGTTCGTTCTCGGATTATGGAAAATACGACCACCTAAAAGCAACGTGTGGGCTTTCTGGGCAGTAAGGGCTTCCAATGCTGGGGGCAGCAATAAAACCTCACGCTCTCCCGACTTGGTTTTCGGGAGTTTGATACGTTGGCGTACTGATGCCCGGCGAACGCGAATTACTCCCTTATTCCAATCAACATCACCCCATTCAAGAGCGATTTGCTCCGAGGTACGTAGCCCAGTCCAAAAGGCGAATTGGAAAAGGTTGCGTAATTGACCCGTGCAAGCACCTAGTATCATGTCAATTTCATCAGGCTTGAAAGGGTCAGGTTCTTCCAAGCGGTTTGGCAGATTCTTGACCCGATCCGTGGGGTTTCTATCAAGTGATCCGTCAGCAAACGCATCGCCCAATATTGCCCGTAGCGGAATCAGTACATTGTTTTTCCGCTTGTTTGATATGGATACGAGCGATGCCAGCCAGCCGCGAATATCAGCAGTCGTGATCTCGCTTATCAGCATGTGGCCAAATTTAGGCTTCAAGTGGTATTCCACAGCGCTTCTGTAATCCCGCCATGTGCTGTACTCAATCCGCTGTTTGGACTCAGCCAAAAACTCATCGAGAGCTTGTGTAATTGTTTTGCGAATAACTTTACTTAACTGACGAGCGCGAGGGCTATCAGGAAAGAAATCGACGTAGTTGAAGTTGCCCATTGCGATTGCATGCAGTACAGCAGTACGCTTTCTGGCGGAAGCAGCAAGGTTCGCCGGGGTAGGCGGTAGTTTTATGGTTTCACGGCAGCGGATTCCCTGATAGTTGAAGGTAATCCGAATGCTGTTACCACGCGCAGTTACACCGGGCTCTTTCCTTCGATCCATGACAGTATCTCCAAGTAGTTGAAAAGAATCCGCCCATCAGGGGCCTTGCGCCAATGTCTCTCCTTAAGCCAAACCCCTTTTTTGATCTTGGCGCGGATCGCGTCATCGGTATAGCCCGTTAGCTCGATGAGCTTGGTAATAAGTATCCATTTCATTTTTTTCTCGCCCTTGGTTTAGCTAGCTTTGTTGCTGGCTTTTGAACTGGTAATAGCAGGCTTAAATCCAATGGTTTTTTCCCATTTTTCTTTTCCCATTCCTTGAAAGCAATATTTGCAACCTCATCAAATCGCTTTTGCACAGGCTCTGCTGCTGACTCAATAAACTCGATTATTGCGCTTTCGATCATCTGAAAAACCATCTCTTGTTTGCTGGGCCAAGGGCCGTAATTCTGTAATTCGTCAAGCATTGCAAGAGTTGTTACCGGGAGCCGCACAGCAAAAGGTTTGAGCATTCCCATGTTTTGAAACATCGCATAGCTGGCTGGGGTGCCACCACCGCGTTCTTGTTGCTTAATCATTCGCTCGATCTCTGCCTGATGCTCGCTAATTATTTCTGTGAATTTCGACATGTTATCTCCTAGTTATCTAATTGCTAACAATTAGTAAACTAATCGATAAAAATAACTATGTCAAGGGTGTGGTATTACCCTTATTACTCGTTTAACATCCAAGTAACCACGTATAAACCACAGCAGACGGGTTTAAACCAAAGCAGACAGGGTGAAAATAAATGGCAAAGAAAAAACATGTACCAGAACTCAAGGTGCTCTTTGATACCAGCGTTCTGTTTACACAAGCTGCAAGCGACCTTGTTAAGCCTGAAATCAGCCAACTGATACTGGACCACTCAAGCTACCCAGACCATAAAATTAGTTGGCATTTACCTGACATTGCACGCCACGAGCGCCGTTATCAAATGCTGAAAGCTGCGAAGGAATTGTTGCCCTCGTTAAGAAAGATTGAAAAATTGCTAGGGCACAATTTAGCTATCAGCGAGGAGATACTAGAGCAAAGAGTAGATGCTGCTATCAGCGCGCAGCTTGACTCACTGAAATTGAATATTGTTGCTATAAATCCCAATAATGTGGATTGGGACAAGGTAATGCTAAGTGCGGTTTACAGACGCCCGCCGTTCGATCCTGGAGAACGTGAGAAAGGGTTTAGAGACGCGCTTGTCATTGAGTCTTTTTCGCAACTTATAGCGACATCCCCAGTAACACCTACAGTTTGCAGGGTGGTGTTAGTGACTGGCGATAAGCTTTTAACGGAAGCAGCAAATTCTGCAGCCACAGGATCCAGCAATGTTCGTATATTAGATACCCTTGAAGAGCTTAAAGGATTCATTAATACGCTTGTATCGCAAGTAGGCGAAGAGTTTGTGGCTGAACTTCAGAAAAAAGCACAGCCCTACTTTTTCACCCAGAAGGACAAAACGACTTTGTATTTCAAAGAAGAATTATCAAAGCAAATAAAAGAAAAATATGCAGCAGAGTTAGCTTATAAGCCGGATAACGTTACCGATACTGAGGCTGATACTTGGTATATAGGAAACCCTAGTTTTAATAAGAAAGAAGGGCAACGAATATTTTGGACGTCCCGGATTGAGCCTACCTTCAAATGCTTCATAACAGAGGCTAAGCAAGCCTTTCCAGCTGGTACTGGTTTAATTGATGCTGGAACAACAACATATAACTCCATTACCGGGCTATTTAGTTTATTACCAGAAAAGAAAGCCGCAGGTACTTTTGGGGTGATATTCGAAATAGATTGGAGTGTAAATTATGGGCCGAACAAGAAATTCACATCTTCAAGAATCGAGGGAATTCGATACATAGAAACTAAGCCACTAGCAGGATAAATGGCCTAGGACGATTTATGTACTGTTATTGATTTTAAGAGCGGCATGCTCAGGCGGGTCGCGGGCTGCGCCCGCGAAGCCGCCTGAGCATGCCCTAAACTATCAAAATGAGTTCGAGGTAAGGAACTTGCAGATTAAGGAGCAACTAAGTGCAAATAGAAATTGAGGGGAAACGATATCCTTATAACGTTGCACCGGATAACTGTCCTCGTTGCCATCACGGCATTGAGCCACGACTGCTCAGCTCGAATATTGTCAAACGAGATCGTTATGATGGGGACATCCTTCAACTCTTGTATCGCTGTCCGCGGCAGGGTTGTCAGTATGCATTTATTGCTACGTACTGGCAGGGGAAAAATATGCACTCGATGGCCCTCAATGAAGTATTTTCATTGCGAAATACAGCTCCGTTTTCCAGTGAGGAGCCAGCGGTTTCTGATGAAATTAAGAAGGTATCGGCGAACTTTGTTGAAATCTACTGTCAGGCATACATGGCAGAACGATATGGGTTAGATCAGATCGCAGGGGTTGGTTATCGAAAATCATTAGAGTACTTAATAAAAGACTTTTGTATCTCAAAGCATCCCGACAAAGATCAGGAAATAAAGGAAAGTTTTCTCGGCGTATGCATTAATAATTTTACAGATGACGCCAACATTAAGGAATGCGCAAAAAGGGCGGCGTGGCTAGGTAATGACGAATCTCACTATGTTCGCAAATGGGAAGACAAAGAGATTAAAGATCTGAAAATTCTCATAGAACTTACGATGGCGTGGATCAGAAATCATGTCTTAACTGCGCAGTATCTAGCTGATATGAGTAGTTCAGGATAACAACCACTTTCTGGAGCCTAGGCAGCTAACACCTCAATTCTCGTGATGCGAATGTTGAATGTCTGCTATCGGCCACGATTGCTGTCTATTTTGGGTAGATGGATACTGCTGCTTACACGGGTTACCCACAGGCGGCCGCCCGCCAGCGTTATAGGCGCGCTGACGGCCGCCTATGGATAACCCTGCAGAGTTGCTTACTGCGTGAGAAAGGAAGGCCTAGCTGGGCGGTGATTTGCCATGTCTTCTTCTTCCTCCCCAAGTACAAGCCCAACCGAAAACAGGAACCGGACTATCCAAGGATGATTGGAAGTAATACTCGACAAGTCCGTTGTGGTTACAAAAAATTAGTTCTGCCAACTCCTCTGAACAGCGCTGCAATGTGTCTTCATCCATTAAGTATCGAACCCGCTTGGGGGTTATGTCTTTACTTGCCCGGTAACGATGCGCTCCAAGTTCTCTTGGTGTCTTGCCGATCTGTTTGCTCAGATACTTGGTCAAGTAATTGCAAATCTTGACGGTATTTTCAGCATTCGAAACGCCAGGCGCTCGCCGCCAACGCACGTTGAATGTTCCCCCGTGCTTTCCGGAAGCTTTACGCCAACAGTCGTGGTAATACTTCAATTTTTCTTTTGGCATCCATCCTGTAATAGGAAAGTGAAAATGGAAAGCACCACGCTCCTGCAATTCCGGAAACGCGATGAACTTATCGCTTGGATACCTTTTGTGAACAAAACGAATGAAACGATCCATAACTCGCCACGCAGTTTTTGGGTCAGCTACATTGTCCCGAAAGGTTGTAGTTCCTAACGATGATGGGCGGAGAGTAAGAATTAAGCGGCGGGCTTTAGTTTTTGCGCGACGGCAGGCGAAGATTTCATTTTCTTCGCGGTTTTCGCTTTCCCCACGCTCAGCTTTTTCTTTGGGCCTTAATGAGCCCTCACGCATGGACATCCACGTACCTTCAACCAAGCCATCCCCATAGTCGTAGATTGTCACCATCTGCCCAGCAGGTGGTAAGAACGGGGAGATCATTCGAGCCCCCCGATATGCTGGAGAGCTGGGCCCAAAATGGGCCCAAATTGGGGCCAAATGAGGGCGGAATCAGACCACCGGAGCCAACCCGGACAAATCGGTTTGGTCGATGAATGCCCTTGTAGCTCAGGGGCTTGAGGTGGTTTGGTGTGGTTTGCGCCAACACCGGTTCTGGCGGAGAGGGCGGGATTCGAACCCGCGGTAGGCTATGAACCTACACACGCTTTCCAGGCGTGCGATTTTTTCTTACGTAAAGCCAGTGCTGGTGGTACTTTCAGGCACTTATATTATCATTGGAAAGCCCGTTTGGGAACAATTCGGGAACATTGAGATATGAGCACTGAGGTTTGCCATGGCGACATTCAAGCAGCGAGATAACGGTTGGTGGCAGGCGGTTATCCGTCGCAAGGGCTATCCGATTGACTCCAAGACTTTCGAGAAGAAGGTCGATGCCGAGGCATGGGCGAGGAAAGTTGAAAGGGATATTGATCGAGGCGTCTACCTTTCTTCTAACGAAGCAGAGCGATCCACTCTAGGCGACATCATCAAGGAATTCGTCAGAGACTTTGCCCCCAAGCACTATCGTCAGCGCGAAGACAAAAAAGAAGCTTGGCGTTTCCAGTGTGACCGCCTGAGTGAAGTGATGGGTGAGTATTCCTTGGCAGCGATCGACCAAAAGATTATTCGCAGCTACCGCGACGGACGTCTGTCCGGCGAAGGTGATCGAAAGAAAGTTGGAGAATCGACGGTCAGGAAAGAGCTTTACATGCTCTCCAAAATTCTCGGTTTCGCTGAGGATGAACTGGGAATGACATTGCCACGAGGTAATGTGATCGACAAGATTCGCAAGCCATCGGAGGGAAAGAGTCGGGATCGACGGCTTACAGCAAAAGAAATGGAAAAGTTGATGGCCGAGTGCCGGGACAGTCGCAACAAGTTGTTGATGCCAGCGGTCACATTAGCCATTGAGACTGCAATGCGTCAAGGCGAACTCCTTCAGCTTGAATGGTGTGACATAGATTACAAGCGCAACTTGGCGATGCTTCGTGATCCAGACAAAATCAAGAATCAAGAGCCGCGGGCCGTTCCACTAACGGAATTGGCTGTCACGACATTGAAGGGGTTGCCTCGGCCCAAGAAGGGTGGGGTAGTGTTTCCAGTCGAGAGAATGACCCTTTATCACGCATTCATGTACGCCTGCCAGCGAGCGAAGATCAAAGATTTCACATTCCACGACCTTCGTCATGAGGCGTTGTCCCGCCTTGCTGAGCGAGGCGATTTCTCTGTGTTGGAGATGGCTGCGGTTTCTGGCCACAAGACGTTGCAGATGCTAAAGCGCTATACCCATTTGCAAGCCGAGAAGCTGGCAGAAAAGTTAAGGAGGCCAACAGCCTCAATGGTTTAGAAACATGCGGATTGCCTGTGAACTCAAAAACCAACAAACGCGTCGATTTTTCGGCTATCCAAGTTTTTGGATTGATATGCACGCGGCGGACTACGATGCAGTAGAAATATGGACAATCCGTACTTGGATACCTACCTAGCGCAGATCGAAGCTGATCGCGAAGATATCTTCAGGCGCGATCAAAAGATCGTTGCTGCCTGGGAGTCCGGCCAGAAGTATTCAGAAATTGCGCGCGCTTTTGATTTGTCGAAAGAGAATGTCAAGGATCGAATCGAACGGTTCTACCGTGCCAAGAGGAACCATGCAAGCACGAATCCGTTTGACAAGATTTCCCAGCGAACACAGAACATATTTCAAAAGGTCGGCATTTCGACGGTCGAGCAAGTTGTCGATAGGTACAACCGGAATGAACTCCTTTGCATCGATAACTTTGGACGCAAAGGACTTCGAGAGATCGAGATGTGGTTTCCAGTGGGCTCATTGAAACGCACATCAACGTGAGCCTCTTGGTTGCAATAGCCCCCCGCTTTTGGGTGACAGCGAAAGTGGAGTTGGTTTCGGTTGAAGGAAGAATTGCCAATCCGAGTATGTGATGTTCTGTTGTGCTGTGCACAATGACGGTCGATTGTGGTTCAGGCGGATACAATCTGTCTCTGAACGGCCATGACCCGTCATTCCCGACCTGAAAACTCATTACTCTTAACGGCCGCTGACCACGGCATTGCCGCCATTCGGCTTAAGTCGCGTTTGAGGACTCGCCACGCGCGAGCGTGAGGTGTCTTGCCTCCAGGGTGGGCAGGCAGGTGTGGTGGATACTCTCTTAGGCTGAAATATAATGTAGGTATGATTAAGTTCGAGCGGGGCTCCATGAAGACATAGCGACCCCAAAAGAGTCGTCGAACGCGAACCCAGGTAACACGTCAGGAATCGGTCACTCGACATGTTTGGTAGTCGCCCGCTACGGTCATAGCCGCCCAGCTTTCGGGAAAAACTCCCTATCTTTTGGGGCGCATGAAGCGGTATACTAGCGGCACTTTTTACAGCGGGGAAAAAATAATGTCCGTCCAACGCCTTGCAACCCGCCGCCGGCGTGGCTGCCTGATGATTGCCGCCGCATTCCTGCCAGTCATAAGCGTCGCCGCAGACGTGGCAAAGCCCTCTGCGATTCAGGCACCCACCGTCGAGGTCGTCGGTATCTCACCGGTCAAGGGACTGGAGCAACCGCGCGGCGAGATTCCATCAAACGTGCAGTCGATCAGCGCCAAAGCCTTGAGAGACAGCCAGTCCGTTTCGTTGTCCGAACTGATGGGCAACACGCTGCAGGGCGTAAATGTCAATGAAATCCAGGGCAACCCATTCCAGGCCGATGTCAATTATCGTGGCTTCGTTGCCAGTCCTCTGCTGGGGAATCCGCAGGGTTTGTCGGTATATCAGGATGGGGTGCGCATCAACGAGCCGTTTGGCGATACGGTCAATTGGGATCTGATTCCCAAGGCGGCAATAGCGACCATCGACCTGATCCCCGGGTCCAACCCGCTGTTTGGACTGAACACGCTGGGTGGCGCCTTATCGATTAATACCAAGAACGGGTTCAGTGACCAGGGAACATTTCTTGAGGCCAAGGCGGGTAGCTTTGGGCGGCGCTCAGTGGAAGGTGAGTTTGGCGGCAAGCGGGGCGACATCGGGATTTACCTTGCCGGCACCGCGTTCCGCGAGGATGGCTGGCGCGACTTTTCTCCATCGCAGGTGGACCAATTTTTCGGCAAGGTTTCCCTGCGGCGCGGCGCGCTCGAACTAGATGCGAGCCTGACTCACGCGGACACCGATTTGACGGGTAATGGATTGCTGCCTGACTCAATGATGCAGGCAAGGCGCGAGAGTATTTTTACCAAGCCGGATAACACCAGGAACAAGCTGGATCTGGTGAGCTTGAATCTGGGCTATTGGCTCGATGACACCTCGCGTTTGTCGGGCACGATCTATCACCGGCAGAACAAAACCTCGACCTTGAACGGTGATGTCAATGACGGTTTCGAGGGAGATGCGGCGCTCGACGGCGACGAAGGCGCCAATGGCGGCGCTGGCTTCAACATCTATACCGGCGCGAATAACCGGTCTCAAACCCATCAGCGCGCCTGGGGCGGTGCTCTGCAATGGTCGCGCCAAGGCGACCGCCATCAGCTGGCAGTAGGTTCCACTTTTGATCAAAGCAAAGCCAGCTTTCGGCAGACCACTGAACTCGGTATTTTCGATGCCGACCGTGGCGTCATCAACGGCACGGGCGAGGTAGTCGATACTCAATTGGCTGGCGAGACCCGCAGTTGGAGCGTGTTCATATCCGACACCTACAAACTTGGCGCAGACTTGGCCCTTACCGGTGCCCTGCGCTACAACAGGTCACGCGTAATCACCCGCGACAAACTCACGCTTATCGCACCCAATCTCGATGGCGACTACCCCTACAACAAGTTGAATCCATCGCTCGGAATCACCTGGGCTGCCACTTCCGGCTTGAGCGTTTACGCGTCGGCCGGTCAGGGCAATCGCGCGCCGAGTCCGATCGAACTGGGTTGCGCGGATCCTGTCAACCCGTGTTCGCTGCCCAATGCCATGCAGGCCGATCCGTTCCTCAAGCAGGTGGTTACTCGCACGCTGGAGCTTGGCACACGCGGCAATGCCGGGACGCTGAAATGGAATGCAGCGCTGTTTACCGCCAACAACCGGGACGACATCCTGTTCGTCGGCACCGGCGGCAGTCAGGGCTACTTCACCAATTTCGGCCGCACCCGCCGCGAGGGAATGGAACTTGGCCTGTCCCAGACGATCGGCCAGGTAAATCTGAGAGCCGGCTACAACTATGTTAAAGCCACCTATCAATCTTCTGCCTGCCTGCTTTCAGAAGGCAACAGTTCCCGCGGTCAGAGTGCCGAATGCACAGCCTTGGGGCAGGACGACGAAATATTGGTCCAGGCGGGAAATCGCATGCCCGGCATCCCTTTGCACAGCTTCAAGTTTGGCGCCGACGTCAAGGTCAGCGCCGCATGGAATCTGGCGGCCGACATCGTTGCCTATTCAAGCCAGTATGTCCGCGGCAATGACAACAATGCCCACCATGCAGGAACGGCTTCAGACATTTTTGGCGGTTATCGAACCTTCCAGGGGGCTGGCGAGGTTAAGTCTTACGCAGTGCTGAATCTTGCGACGCGGGTCAAGCTGGATCTTCAGTGGGAACTGTTCGGGCGCCTCAACAATGTCTTTGACACCAAATACGCCACTGCCGGTGCTTTGGGCGAGAACCCATTCAATGCGGCGGGTATGTTCCAGACCAATTCGGATGACTGGAGCCGGGAAACCCTGTTTGGGCCGGGGGCACCGCGTAGCGCGTTCGTGGGCGTGCGTTTGAGCTTGTAATGGCCAGTGGGCGCATGCTTTCGATATTGAAAAACTTGCGCCCACTGACCAATCTTTGCCCTCCTGCGACGATAACCCGCATGTAACCATTGGCAGGGCAATGGTGCTGAACTCGACCAAGGCCCATCAAGAATTTTCGCTTGTTGTGCTGATCGATTCGTGTCCAAGATTGTCGCGGGCATGACGCAAATCGACCTCTCGTGGAGGCAACGGCAGCTATGGCGACATGCGGGCCGACATCAGCTTTCGTGCGGTCGGCTGCTTTATGATCCGTAAGTTGCCATTACCCATGGAAAAGTCATGAGGCGGTCATGGGCACTTTGGAGCCATTGGCGGTTTCTGACGTGAATCAGGAATCTGCACAAAGTTGCTGCGCCGCAACATGCGGCGATGCTATCAATCACCAATCTCTGGCAGCCTTTATATGTTGGTAAAAACAAAGTAATATTACGTGACGAAAACATAGTAAGTCACGAGCTATGAAACCCAATCAGAAGCTAGCCGATGCCCTGAAGTCTCTCAAGCGTTTGCAGGACAAGCATCGGGGAGTGATCGACTCGGGCGACCTGAAGGAAGCCCAGCGAGTCCTCTTGGTCGAGGAAGGCTTTCTGCGTCTCGTGATGAAGGGATGGTACGTCTGCGCCAACCCCCGAGACCGCGAAGGGGACTCGACCGCCTGGTACGCGAGTTTTTGGTCCTTTCTCGCTGGCTATCTGGGCAAGCGATTCGGCAAACAGTATTGCCTGAATGTCGAGGCATCGCTCCTGCTACATACTCGCAGCACGGTGATTCCGCAGCAGGTTACGGTGATCGCAAGGGAAGGGGGAACGTCGGTGCTCGACTTGCCCCATGACACGTCCCTGCTGATTTACCCCGATGAAAGGGCGATACCGAAGAAGCGCGAAGACATCGACGGCCTGCAGGTGTTTCCCCTTTCAGAAACCTTGTGCAAGTTGGCGCCGCAGGCCTTCCGAAACTTGTCCCGCGAAGCCGAGATTGCCCTGGGACTGGTGCGTGATCCCGGTGACTTGTTGACAGTCCTGCTCGCCGGGAACGGCATGCCGGCCGCCGCCGGTCGGCTTTCTGGCGCATTGCGCTTCACGGGGCGCTCGGACGAGGCGGACCGCATCTTGGTCACGATGCGGCAGGCAAAATACGATGTCCGCGAAAGCAATCCGTTTGAAATTGCCGCTCCACGGTTGGGGACTACTCGAGAACGTTCGCCCTATGTCATGCGTCTCCAATCCATGTGGGCGGGGTGGCGTGACGATGTCTTGTCTATCTTTCCAACGGCACCCGGATTGCCGCACACCGCCAAGGACTATCTGCGGAATGTCGCCGATCGCTACCGCGCGGATGCGTACAACTCGCTCTCAATCGAGGGCTATCAAGTCAATGACGCCCTGATCGAACGGGTAGCGAAATCCGGCTGGAATCCTGATGGCAACGCTGAGGATAAACGGGACCGGGATGCGCTGGCTGCTCGCGGATATTTCCAAGCCTTCGAGGCGGTGAAAGCCAGTCTCAAGCAGATACTCGCTGGCAAGAACTCTGGGCAAGTGGTTCGTGTCGATCATCATCGTTGGTACGGGGAACTCTTTGCTCCGGCCGTAACGCTGGGCATCCTGGAACCCCGCCAACTCGCCGGCTATCGTAGCGGACCCGTTTATATCCGTAACTCGATGCATACGCCATTGCCGAGAGAGGCGCTGGTCGATGCCATGCAGGCGCTGTTTGATCTGCTCTCCCAAGAGCCGGAGCCAGCGGTTCGCGCCGTACTGGGACATCATCTGTTCGTGTTCATCCATCCCTACCTTGACGGCAACGGTCGCATCGGCCGCTTCCTTCTGAATGCGATGCTGGCATCTGGGGGATATCCCTGGACCGTTGTGCGCGTTAAGCGGCGCGACACCTATATGGATGCCCTGGAGAGCGCAAGTGTCGAAGGGGACATCAAACCCTTCGCCCAGTTTTTGGTCGAGGAAATGCATGAGCCGGAAGACGCTGCATTCGCCCGATGATTCGACAACAGGATCCTGAATAGCAGCGTTGGAGAAGTTGGTGACCACATGGCAGGTTGAGAGCACCCACGCACTTCCAGACCGGAGAGCGTTGACCGCGTCAGAAGTTCCCTTGAAGTGGGCGCACGACGCGCTGACCGGCGTGCCGCGCTATATCCACGACAGCGAGGTCGTTGATCGTCAGTGCTCTTGCACTTGCCCTGCTTGCCAATTGAGTCTGACGTCCGTCATGGCTGGCCAGCCACTCCGTGTTCGTCCCACTGCTCATTTCCGCCATCCAGCAGGCTCGCAAAAGGATGCGTGCACACTCGTCGCTGCACGTTTGGCCGCAACTCATTACCTTGCAGATAACGGCTTTATTGACCTGCCCCGACGCACCATGTCGCGGACCGCAATCGGCTTCAGCGGCCAAGGCTACGAAGTATGGGTGGAGGAACCCGCCGAACGCAGAGCAGTCAGGAGCACGCGGTTGGTTGACCGCGCTCTGGCCGAACTTACCCTGGACGACGGCCGCAAGCTCTTGGTCGACCTCACGGGCCAACTGGAACCAACCAACAACTTCAACGGCCAGGCCGTCGTTACGATCTCGCTGTCTGATCCCGAACTCGCCATGCTCAGTCCCGAGGAAATCCGCTCTCGATTGCGGATTCTGCCGGACATCCGTTGGTGCGCCCATTGGAATGATCGTGCATTGGCCGCCAAAGGTGATGCCGAAGCAGCGCAAGCTGCGTGTGATGCACTGGACAACTGGAGTATCGAAGACGAGGCCGACTTCCGTGACAGCCTCTCGCCGGGCATTGATGAGAAGACCGCGCGACAACTCCGGCGCGAGACACTGCTACACCGCGAGGTCAAAGCCATTCTCGAACGGGAGCAACGGATCGCAACGCCTGGCCTTGAGATTATGGTCACGCGGGATCCGCCCGATGAGTTCTACGGGGACTGGGAGTCAGACACTCTGCGCATGACTTGGCTAACTGCACCGAGAACGCTGGAGCTTGACGAGGTCCAGTTGGAAAGGCGCCTCGGTCGAATTGTGCCGGATGTAATCGGCATACTTGGCGGACGGCAGATTTACATGGAAGGTATCACCGACACATGGATAAGCGGCGGCTTCGAGGAAGAAATCGAGGACACCTATAGCCTCGCCTGGCCGCTGACTTTACTCGTGGAAGTTACAGTCACACATGGCATCGACGAAGAGAAACAGCAGCGCATATGCGAGCTCAACCTACCTACGCTGGAAATTGACCTGAGCCTGCTCGGCGGTCGCATCACGCCGGAAAACTTGCGTGATTTGATCGTCAATCAGACAGTCGGCAAACGCTGGGTGCATCATCCGGTTTATCCGATCAAAGAGCGGGAGCTCAATGCAGCGCTCGACAAGCATTCGGTAACCCTCCGCTACCGCGAGCGACTTATCGAACTGAGGCTTCCCCGATGGCTCGCAATGCCGGTTCCGCACTGGGCAAACCGCTATCTTGAAGCCGTGACGGCGTTTCATGATGCAAACGTGCTTATCAGGCGGTTGCAGAGGCAACATCAAGGCAACGGTCCGAAACCAAAGTTGCTCGGCACGGAAAGTGACGCTTGGGCGCAGCTAGCGGAGGCGGCTGAAGCCTTGTCAGCGCATGGCCTGCCGGGCGCAGCCGATCCCATCATGCTTGATGAGGCCGGGTTGGTCGCTCGGCTGCTATCCATACAGCGCAATACAGGCGTCGGCTACGACGTTCGTACCGGGTATCAGGTGCTCAACGCCATCATGCAGAGCGGAAAAGACAACAAACGTTGGGACACGCTGTATGCCATTGCCGTTAAGACCTACAACCTCGAAGCACACTTCACTACAGACCAGGTCCGAAAATACGAGGGTTGGAGGCAAGCTCTTATCACCAAGGTTGACGTCAATGACGATGCCTATATGCGGCCAGCCACTTTCGATACAGTATTGTGCGTACTCTTTCCCGACATGGCCGAACGAATCAACAATGGCTACGGGCGACTATCTGGTCAGGAGTAGCTACGTAGATTCGTTGAACCAGTCAGCGGCTGCGGTAGGTGCTATTTCATTGCGGCAATTCAGATTCTTCAATGAATCGTGATTCATCCCCCTCCGACGCTGCGCTGCT
>JBASWL010000189.1:0-2662 GCA_049276455.1 Georgfuchsia sp.
GGTGAGCGCTGGCCGTCAGGCTGGAGCCTGTGTTCAGTCGCCGAATGCGGTGTTGTCACACGGGCCGACGTTGGGCGAGTGCAGCAGGGCAGTGACACCGACGATTCCGGTCGCCGCGCCGGTCGGCACGGCCTTTACCGTCACATAGCGTTTGGCGCCCTTGTAGCCGACGGCCTTGGCAATGTTCTTGCCGAGGCCGGAGGTCTTCGCGCCAGCAGCCAGGCCGGCATAGGCTTCCGTTCCGAGCAGATCGGTATCCGCTGCGCTGGTCATGGTGCCGGTGACATCCCCGTGCAGGACGGTGATGCCGACGGCGTAGGCGGTAGCCGTGGCGGCGCCGTAGTCAATGACAAACTCAACGCCGCCGAAGCCCTGGCGGTCGATGATCTTGCCGGTGCGGCCGGTGCCGGTGGTGCCTGCGGCTGCAGGCGGGAGCACGCGCCTGACGTGCGAGGAATTGTGCAGATCATTCATGGTGTTTTCCTTTCAGATTCGGAATGCAAAAGGCCCGCGCGGGGCGGGCCTTGTTCAGTGGCTTGCTGGCAGGTTACGAGGTGGCGAACTTCATGCCCTTGATCGCCTCAAAGTGGGTGATCCCGCCGCCAACTCGCTTGGAAGCGTGGAACTTTGTCACGCCCTTCTTGGTCACGTTGTCGCGAATCACGGCGATGCCGCGACGGTCAACGATGGTGTAGGCGCGGCGGAAGTCACCATAGAACAGCGAGTAGCTGTTCGCTGCAACGTCGGCGATGTTGTCGTCAATCGCAACCGGGCTTCCAAGGAAGCGCCCACCGAAACCAGCGGCCGGGTCCGGCTGCCACAGGTAGTACGCGCCAGAGCCATCCTTCAGTTGGCGCATGGTGGCGAGTGTTCCGTCATTGGTCAGCCATGTCGCGTTGGGCCGGTACTTCGGCTTGAGCGCGTGCTGCAAGGTGATGATCTTGTCAGCCGGTGCGACGCTGGTGAACGCTGCGGATTTGCCGGAGGCGATGTATCCGACCTTGCCCCAAACGTGCGAGGCGTTGGCAACAAACGAGTAGCCAGCGATTCCGCGCGGCTTGCCGACGCCGTTTCCGGTGATGAAGGCGGCGCCCTCGGTCTCGCCCAGCACAATGCCGCATTCGTCGTTGAGGTCAGCTTCCAGGTCGTAGCCCGCATCTTCAAGCAGTTCGTTCGGAATCCACGGTTCGGCGTACATCTTGAACGCCGGGATTTCGATCTCGCTCCACTGGTTTTCGGTGGACTCGGCAGAGTCAGCCGCTTCAGCCAGCCAGCCGCCGGATACGCCACGGGTTTTCACGAGCTTCTTGTAGCTCGCCGCGCCGATGGTGCGAACGTTTGCCAGCTCGCGCATGACCGATACGGTGGAGGCGATGCGGTCGATTGCACCGTCCATTTCGGCATCGACCAGATAGCCGCCGTCCGGGTCGGAGCTGGACGACAGCGCCTTGCGTTCCAGTTCAGCCAGGTCGCCAGCCTTGCCGGTGCGCAGGTAGTTGGTCAGCGCCTGCTTGTGTTCCATCTGCTCAGGCGTCATGCCCTTGCCTTCGCCGCTGCCGGTGATGGCCTGGCGGGCGATGCGCTTCTGTATTTCGACCAGTTCGGCCGAATTGGTGTCGAGGTCGGCGTTGATCTTGTCGAGCTTGGTTTTCAGTTCAGCGACGGCGGCGCCTTCAGCTTTGCCGGCGATGATCTGGTCGTTGACTTTCTTGAACTCTTCCCAGGCGCGGCCTTGGGCCTCGATCAGGGTTTTAACTTCGGCCATATCGGGCATGGTCATTTTCCTTTCAGGATGTGGGTGTTGCGTGCGAGTAAATCGGTGATTTGCTTCATGTCCGCTTCCGCTTCACGCGGTGAGGCTGACTTGATGCGAGCAATGAGACCTTTCGCCTCGTTGCGACTGAAGCCACCAACCTCGCGCAGGTAGTCTTCGATTTCGGATAGGACGGTCAGGTCTTCCAGGCTTTTGACTGAGCCAACCCGGGCGAGCCGGTTTGCCGGGAAAGTGACTGGGCTGATTTCCATCAGGTCGATGCGTTTCAGTGTGCGGCGCGGGTCTTCCGGCTTGCTGCGCGGCTCCCACTCTTTCGCGATGTAGCCGATGGACAATCCATCAATGGCCGGGCGCGGCGACATCTTCATCAGCGTGTGCAGTTCGCGGCCGCGCGGAGTATCGGCAAACTGGCCGGATACCTTCAGGCCGGTGCCATCCTCGGATAGCTCGGTCCAGATACCAACCGGCGTCATGTCGTCTGCGCCCATGCCATAGCCGCCATGCTGCGACAGCATCGCCGGCCAGGGTTGTTTGCCGCTCTTGGCGTCAGCCAGGAATCCGGCGAATGCACCGGGCGCGATCACATCGCCGTAGGCGTCGACGTTGCCGAACACGGCTCCGTATCCGTCAAAGCTCATGGTATCGCCGGCCGTGGCAAGCTTTATTTCGTGCAGGGCGCAAGCAAGGTGGCGCATATCAGACTCCAACGGCGGGCGATCCGCCAACATTCGTTGCAACCGGCAACAGGGCGGCAGTTCCGCCCATCGGGTTCAAATCTTCGTAGTCGCGTACTTCGTCTTGGCTCATCCATGCCGGCGAGCCGCCTGAGCCGAGGGCTTTTGAAAAGTAGTTGGCGCGGGCCTCGTGCGATCCGCGCAGCAGACCGGC
>JBASWL010000190.1:0-3395 GCA_049276455.1 Georgfuchsia sp.
AATATTAACGCCTGTGGGTAATCATGTGGCAGAAATTAGCTTCCTCACCCACCATGCCCAAGGCCGCCTGTTCGTCGTTGAATGAAATGCCGATAGGTGATCGTTCTGACTCGGTCCAGCGTGCAAAGAGTTTCAAAAGGAGGGGCAAGAGATTCTGCTTGTCGATTTCCGTTGTCCTCAGCCCTGGAAGTTGCGAAATTACGTCCAGATGAACTATGCCTAAAGAGAAGTCTCCCCAAGCAGCAATCAGAATTTCATGGGGCAAAAAGGACTGAACGTCGTTGTGGAGCCATTGAAACAATTCCTCGTGCCGCCGAACAGCGAGGGAACCTTGAATTACCTTCAGGAGGGCATTCAATTCCGATGGTAAAAGTGCGGCAAGGGATGTCGTCATGCGACCCGGCACTCCCGCAGGCGAAAATAAAATAGAAGTACCATTCTTATGATTAATAATTGTGGCAGCTGCAAAATTCGATACATGGGCGGATTTACGTGCGCGCTGGCCGATTTATATCGGCTTTAGTGAATGCTCGATGCCAAGTCGTCGAAGTTGTATGCCCCGAAAGCAGGAAGTAGGACAATGCGGCACAGAACCTGATTCATTTCAAGAAGCTCATGTTCAACATGATTGACTCGAATACAACTGACAAGGCTATGGCGGAGCCTACGCCAGATGCGCAAACTGGCAGCTTGGGATGACAATATTCGAATGAACATATTGCGACCTTGATTTTTATGATGTTCGATTTATAAAGCCTGATACTACCCCCTGGAGCCCCCTAACGCAATTCTAGTTTTATGATCAGGATCAGAAAAAGTTGTTCGCTTAACCGGCCGGGATCGAATAATAACCCACACCCACGCTCATGCGAATGGCAATAGGGCTACCGAAATGGGCCACCCCGAACTGCAATTTTGGCAATCAAATAAAGATGACCGGTCCACGGAGAAGATTTTTCGCCGCTTCGTTGGCGACTTCTAACTGTTGCCGCGCTTTCTCCAACCGCTCTTGGGCCCTACGCCTTTGCTCGATGGAAAAAAGGAGCAGTGCATAGCTGATCCCAGCCACGCTGATGAAATTGAGCGTGAAGAAGAGCAGGATAGTGCGAACAGGCACGGCCGACTGTTTGAGCGTCAATGCATCGGCCAGATAGCAGTCGACAGCGCCCGAAAGCGCTGTCAGTACCCCCCAAGCGAGGAACCAGCCAAGAGATTCGCTCGCACCGATACATAAAATCGCCCCAATTGGCGCCAGCAGCCCCCACAGTACCACGCCACTTGAGACGATCAGGTTGCCGGTGGCCCATTGAGCGGCAAAGGGAAGGAATAGAAACAGTCCCAGTTGTGTAACCCGGAAAAAGTCGAAGCGGCTTGTACCAAAGTACAGGAACATGTTTCCCGCCAGAAGAAGCAAAGCAAGCACTGGGATGTCAATTGAAAACTGTATATGAAGCAACGAATAGATCACGGCCCAGACCATCATCGCAGCACAGATCAGGCCCGTAGCCAGCATAAGCAGCGACTTGTTAAGACGCAGTTCCTCACTATCATCAAGCTCTATACCAGCAGATTGCAGGCTTTGAGCAAAGCTTACTGATGATTTACCTGAATTTCGGGTAGTCATGTCTGGTGCTCCGACCAAGTGCGCCGGGCAGGTGCACGGAAAATAGTGTACTCAATCGCTCAGGAAGGTCAAGTTTGACAGGCATGTTGCAGTCATGATCTGTAATCAATTAGTCGGGCGGGCAGGGAAGAAGCGTACCTGCCCGCGATGATTTACCGCAACACTTCTAAGCGCCGGAACGGCGCCGCCAGCGGTTCGCCAATGAATATACCTTGTCCAGGCATCAGCACGCTTTTCCAATAGGACTCGATCAGTGTTTCGCCCTGCAGGTAATGACCGGCGACAACGGCCGGGTGAGGAAATTTCTGCAATAGATTGCACGGCTCAACAACTGCACCGTAACTCCCCGTTGCACCAGCTTCAAGCCATCGCAAAGCACTCATCTGACCACTATTGGTAAGCATGCCACCTGCGGAAGTGAGGTGATCGGCGATGGCCCCGGGGACAAAATGCAAGCTTTCCAGCCCATCGACACGGTCTCTGCCGATGAAATAAAACAGTATGTCGCTTTCGTCCATCAGCTTGTCTTGCTGTAGTAGACGCACACGGCAATCGCACACGCAGGAATCATAAACTTGGTTTGAAATCATTGCTGCGCCTTGAGCCCAAGAAGCGCAACTCGATAGTCCGGACGATGGTCGGCGAGTTTGCGGCGACGACGCAAGCTACGATCAGGATGGAGCGTATCGTTGCGCAAAGCGGAGAGCGCGAACTTGCGAATGGCCGACAAATTGCGCGCAGCATGGCCTTTGCGCACGCGGCAGTCGTCTTCGCGAAAGGTCACATCCAGTACCCAGTGCATGGCTTCCACGCCCCAGTGAGCCCGTACCGCGTGGGCGAACTGCTCGACCGTCTTTACGCCGGCGCTGACAATGAAGTAGCGACGTTCGATACTGATCTTGCCCTTGATCTCTTGCTCGGACTCGATCATGCCAACGGCGGCAAGTTTCTTCCAGTCCTCACGCATCGGCTTGTCCATCCAGGAGACGTCAGTGACAAAGGCAGCCCGCCGTGTTTCCAGGCGGCCATGATCCTTGTCGACCCAGACACGTTTTTGCACCTCGATATTGCGAAAGTCAAACGCCTCGGCGGTTGCGAAGAACTCGACGACCGCTTGCGATAGGTTCTTCTGGTTGTCCTTTACCGCCAGAACGTAATCACCCCCTTGGGCAATAATTTTGGCGGCAACGTCCGTTTGGCATCCCAGCGCATCCATGGTGACAATGCATCCCTTGAGCACCAAGGTGTCCAGCAGCGCCTTGATCGCCGTCAGTTCATTACCCTTGCCTGCCGACCCTTCCTGTCCGAGCGATACGCCCAGTTCGGTCGCGTAGGCGCTGACCATGTGCAACGCCGTATTCGGCCCGTCCTTCGATCCCCGTATCGTCTTGCCGTCGAATGCCACTACGCCCTCAACAACACCCACGATGCCGGCAATCCATTGCCGAAAGCAGCTTTCAAACACCTTTGCGTCCAGTATCCGAAACACCTCGCCAAAAGTGTCATGCGAGGGTGTGCCTTTGGCCAGTACCAGAAATGTCTTCAGCCAGCCTTTCTCTTCTTCGCACCAGTCCGCAACATCAACCCAATCATCGCAACCACACAGCACCGCGCATATCGCCATGACGATCATCTCTTTCAGGTCGTACCGCACGGCAGGTCCCCGGCGGTGATCATTTACCTGTGAAAACGCCTCCTGTAACGTCATTTGCCCCAAGTTTGACACTTTCGAGGCACACTTTTCACTGACCCCCAGCAACAGTGCGGGTTT
>JBASWL010000191.1:0-8706 GCA_049276455.1 Georgfuchsia sp.
TCGGGTAAAAATGCTGATATTCTGATATTTATTGACATTCCAATATCACAAAAAGTGCCAATGGAATGTCTGTATAGTCAAAATGGAAAATTGCCTTAACAATTCAGAATCACCGGTTCAGGTTTTCCGGTTCAAATCGGATGCATGGAATTCAAAGTGGAAGGCGCTGCTGTTCTGGTAGCAGAGCTTGAAGAAAATACCTGTCTCATGGGTCTTCTCAAGCAGGTCTCGCCATCGGCTGGCAATTTTGATGACCTGTATGTAGCACCTATAGTCGAGCTGGCCGACCATATCCAAAGGTTGCCGGCCTGCCCGGACCATCACGGCGACCCCGGCGGCCTTCTAAGGCATGCCGTGCAGTCTGCCTACTTCGCGCTACGCTTGTCTGATGGTGCTGTTTTTGGAGCGAATCTCTCCGCAGAAGAAAGGCGCATCGTTGAACGAGATTCGCGGCGTGCCGCCTTTCTGGCAGCGTTGGTATCGCCAGTCGTATTTCCTCATCGATTCTTGAATGTCTGCTCGCCAGATGGCGAGTGCTGGTCGGAATCGGCGATCCCTGCATCATTGGGTCAATGGTGCCGAGAGCGGGGTGGTGCCTATGTCATCAACTGGCGCCGACACCCGGCAGACCATGTGCGAACGTTCGCTTCATGGTTAGGTGGGAATCTGCTTGCCAGACATTGGGGTGGCCTTCGGCAAGATGTGGTTGTAGCGGCCATATCTGCCATTGCTCCCGACGATAAACCAACCGGTCAAGAAATCCCGCTGCAAAAGATCGTCCGCCAGGCGTTGGCCAAATCGGTCGAGACCGCCAAGCGAGCCGCAGCGATCAAATACATGGTGCCAGAGGCGAATATTCCATCTGCTGCGCAAGTGGCAGCAGCGATACAGCCGCCCCAACCAACTCTTGGCACGCAAGCCTCGGTTACAGTGCCAGTAGCTATTGCGGCTGCCGATATGAAGATTTCACCGCAGCAACAAGCCCTTGAGCTTCCGGGCGGCAGCGCGAGCGAAAACCCGCTTTCAGTGCTTTCCCCGGCCATCCGGGAGCTTTTCGAAATGCTGGCCGCTGACATTGCCAAAGACGACAGGATCCGGGCCCGGCTGAAGTGGAATGACGAAGGCCTGCTGATGGATACCCATCTGATTGAGAAGTACGGCATGACGGCCGCCGGCGTGGTGTCGTCGTTGAAGAAGGCAAAGCTTGCTTCGGAGAGTGGAAATCCAAGATCGATCTTGCTCATCCGTAGTCTTGGTCTGGTGTTGCTTCCGGCTGACATAGGAGTTGTGGCATGACGCGAGAGGTCAAGGATCTTTGGCGGCCGGTGTTTGAACAATACGCTGCTCTTGCCTGGACTTCGGCGTCGGTGGCGTTGATGTTCGCGTCGATTCCTTACCATCTGTTGGCTGCTGGCGTATGTGGTGCCTTCGGCATTATTCGCGGCAGGCAGGCCCTTGATTTGTACCGATTCCGGCTTGCCATCAGCGGCCAGCGCCTTTCTCATGTCAGCGTCGAAGAAATGCTGGACAGAACCCGCACGGCCTTGGCAAAGCAAAAAGCGCTGTGGATTGGCACGGGATTCGGTTGGACACAAAAGCACACGCAAACAGCAAAGGAAATTCTGTCCCGGAATCCGGATGAAATCCCGACGCTGCCTACCTGGTTGCCGGAAAAAGTCAGATCCTGGGTATTGCCCAATGACACCATCACCGATCCGCACGCCATTGGTGCCAGCTGGATTCATGGTGTTGAGCCCGATGAGCGGGATCTATTCCTTCCCTTGTCCGCACTACCGGGGCATACCTTGATCGTGGGCACAACACGGTCGGGGAAAACGCGCCTATATGAATTGTTGACGTTCCAGGCCGTGCACTCTGGCGAGACGGTGATCGTCTTCGATCCCAAGGGCGACCGTGATTGGGAGCATCGCTTACGCATGGAATGCCAGCGTTGCGGCCGGGATTTCCTGTTTTTCCACCTGGCGTTTCCATCGAAATCGATCCGCATCAATCCGCTGGCGAGTTGGAACAACCCCTCTGAAATTTCTTCCAGAATCTCGCAATTGCTGGGCGGAGACGCTGGCGGTGACTCCTTCGTCGACTTTGCCGACCTCACGATCAATCGAATCGTGAATGGTTTGATCATGATTGGCATCAGGCCCAGTTTGAAGAACACCAAGCACTACGTTGAAAGTGGCGTCGACTCTCTGCTGGAACAGTGTTTCCAAACATTTTTCGTCCCGCGTGAGGGCCCCAACTGGGATACTGCTATTGCCCCATACATGCAGAAGGGGGCGGGTTCGCGCGTTCATGCCATGGCCGAGTATTACCGCGAGAAATATGTTCGGGAAAAGGGCGAGGCTGATGAAACCTTGAGCGGGCTGATATCGACGCTGACCCATGATCGAGAACATTTCGGCAAGATGATCCTGAAGCTGTTGCCCCTGTTGCAACGCCTGGCAACCGGGGATCTCGGGGAGTTGCTGTCGCCGGATGTCGCCGATTTCGATGATCCGCGCCCAGTGTATTCGATGGAAAAAATCGTTACCGACCGAAAAGTGCTCTACGTCGGCGCCGACACGCTTTCAAACAAGATGGTCGGGTCTGCCACCATGTCCATGCTGCTGGCGGACATGGCGGCGGTAGCCGGTGCGATCTACAACTTCACGGAATCTGGACAGGAGCAGGTCTATCTCTTCATGGATGAAGCCGCCGAAGGCTTGAATGATCAGGCCATTCAGATTCTCAACAAAGCCGGCGGTGCTGGGTTCAAGGTGTTCATTGCGACCCAGACGGCTGCCGACCTGGAAGTCAGGCTGGGCAAGAAACCCAAAGCCCTGCAAGTGCTGGGCAATACCAATAACGTGATCTGCTTGCGCGTGCGGGACTACGAAACGGCGAAGCTGGTTGCCGACATGATGGGCGAGACCACGATCAGAAAAGTCAGCACCTCACATAACCTGGGATCGGAGACGGAGGCAACGGTGGTCGAGTTTCGCGGTTCGATTACCCGATCACAGGGAGAAGAAAAGGCACCCCTGATTTCGCCGGACGTTCTGACGCGATTGCCGAATCTCCAATATGTCGCGATGGTAGCCGGCGGAACGGTAGTCAAGGGGCGGCTGCCCATTATCGGGAAGTGACCCTATGCAACATTATGATCGGGACATCTTGAGCAAAGTCATCCGCGCGTCAGGAATGGCGCAAGCAGCACAACGCGCATTCACGCTGTTCCCGAATGTCGAATCCGCTGCTCTGCGTTTGACGGCCTATCTGACGGATCGGTTTCCCGCGGACGACGGCGGATGCCTGCTCGGTGAGGCCTTGAAAGCCGGTTTTGCGGGAATAAGGCAGGAGAAGGGTGCGGAAGAACCGAGCGCCTTTATGGTTGGCATGGTGGCAATGGCGGCACCGCAGATGAAATCGAAGCGGGTCGGGGTCGATACGCACGCCGGGCCTGTGTTCTGGGTTCCGTTCGAAGAGTCCTTTCAGGACTTTCTGCGTCGGCACGCCGACGCCAAAGTCATTACGGCGAACGAAGCCGTACCGGGAGCCATTTCTGACGGCATGGCTGCCATGATGTTGGCGGTGCGGATCATGGCATCAGATGCGGACCGGATCATGTTCGCGGTTATGTCGAAGCGCATTCCGGGCGGCATCGATCTGAGCGGGCAGGCCGCTTGACATGAAGAGCCGGTTCGGCAAACACCTCATGTTCTGGCTGGTTCTGCCAGTGGTGCTGATTTGCTCGGCTCCGGCAATTCCGGAGATGGGGATGTTTACCGTTTCGGCGGCAGAGGAAGCGGCCAACGTCGCGATGATCGGCCAGGATGAGCATCGCAATGCGAAACAACGAGCGTTAGAGCGATTCAATCGCCTGTTTGTCGAGTCCGGCTGGGTCAAGTGGTCGTTCCAGCACCTGACCTCCCAGGGAAAGCAACAGGTATTCGAGCTGGCGAAGCATAGCCAGGGCGGCGAAGCTTATCTCTCCAGACTCTGGGAAACGGTATTCAAGGCCCTCTACCGGATCGAAATCGCGATGTACTGGGTGGCCGCGACGTTCATCGTCATCATTGCCTGTTTTGTCGATGGAGTGGTCCGCCGGAAGGTGAAGACCTACGAATTTGGATATTCCAATCCGGTTGCCTTTCACCTTGCCTCGCACGGGCTTCTGTCCGTATTCGGCTTGTTTCTGGTCATTCCTTGGGTGCCGTTCGCGATGCAACAGTGGACATGGCCGTTGCTGGTCATCGCCTGTGGTGCGGTGACGTGGAAAGCCGCCGAATCCTTCCAGTCCGGCATGTAATGGGACAGTGCCGAGCGGACACTGTGTCCGCTCGCTTGTCTTAATGATGCCGCCTTAAAGTTGCCGATACTCGGCAGCATTCAAAATTGAATAGCCTGACGGTTACCCGATCATCACTGCATTGATGATCGCGGTGGAGCAATCGAATTGAGGAACGAACTGACGCCAGACCCGACATCGGGGGCCATGCGAGGCTGGTTCGAAGCGAATGGCGGCATTCTGGTGGCAAGTACGCGGCTTTTTGTCGCCCTGGTCATCGTCGGGGTGGTCGCGATCTGCGAGGGCATTGCCCTCTACGTCATGGCGCCGCTCAAGACCACGGTTCCCTACATCGTCAAGGTGAACAGCGATGGCGGTGTATCGGTCGAAGAAGCCGCTGCCAGAAAGTATGTGCCGCAGCGGCCGGAAATCGAATATGCCTTGTCCAAGTGGGTCAGAAATATGCTCACGATCGACCCCTACCTGACATCGAACCCGCAACGGAACAATGTCAGCGAGGCGTATTCGATGACCCGGGACAAGGCCACCGAAGAGTTCCTGGCGTGGTTCAAGGAAACCAAGCCCATCGAGGCGATCAGCAAGGATCCGACCATGACCCGGGTCGTCAATATCCGCAATCTGCTGCACATTCAGGACGGTGCGGTGATCGCCAGAATCACCACTGAAACCCGGTCCATGAATTCCAAGCCGGTAACGGAGAACCAGATGATCACGATTCACTACTCGATCATCCCGCCCAAAACGCAGAAAGAGATTCTTGAGAATCCGCTCGGTCTGGTGATCACCCATTTCGAGATCAGCAAGGACCTGACCTGATGCGCCACCGCAAAATATTCGCTGTGCTGTTCGCTATTTCCCTCAGTACGCATGCCGGCCAGAAGCCGGTTGATCTGCTGCCTGAGTCGCGCGAGCCAGCACCCATGCCAAGTGATACACGGCTGGTGAAATTCACCTACGACGAAAACGACACCTACTCGATTCTCGCGATGCCCGGCGCGATAACGCACATCGAGTTGCACAAGGATGAATTGGTGTCGGCCCTTGCCATCGGCGACAGCACCCAATGGCAGGTGCAGAAGAAAGACAACAATCTGT
This sequence comes from Georgfuchsia sp., assembly GCA_049276455.1. Taxonomy (GTDB): domain Bacteria; phylum Pseudomonadota; class Gammaproteobacteria; order Burkholderiales; family Rhodocyclaceae; genus Georgfuchsia. The sequence goes on from JBASWL010000191.1 coordinate 5,402, forward strand.
TCATCAAACCCACGCGTGCCGGTCTCTTTACCTCGGCGACCCTGGTGACCAATCAGCGTACCTATCAGCTCATGCTGCGGTCTTCCCCTGAAGCCGGCAAGTGGTACCAGCGGGTGTCCTGGAACTATCCCGATCTCATCATCATGGCAGGCAATGAAGCGGCATTCAGCGCCGCGCGTGCAAGCGAAACCGCTATTGCCGCCGCGCCGAAAGCAGATTCTTCGCTGGTCGGAAATGGCGTGTCGATATCAGCGCTGAGTTTTGATTACGAGCTCAAGGGGAGTGCGCCATTTCGGCCCGCACAGGTATTTGATGACGGAACCTTCACCTACATCAAGTTTGCCAGGCGGCCGCAAGAAATGCCGCCCCTGTTCGTGAAGATTAACGATGGCTTCGCTTTGGCCAATTACACCTTCGAGCCAGAGAACATGATCAAGGTGCATCGTCTTTTTGACATGGCGATACTGAAGATTGGCGCAGAAGAAGTGACGATCAAGTCGACCAGAAGAGATCGGAAATGACAGGCACAGCGGAATCGATCCGTCAGGGCAGGGGAATGCTGCCCAAAAACCTGCAGTGGTACCTGGCCGTATTTCTGGCGGTTGCCGGTGCCGCGGTGATTTACTCCAGCCATAAACAGGAGCAGGCACGGACTGTTGAAAAGGCCGATACCAAAAAGGCAGCCAGCGAAGAAGATGTCAGAAAGAAAACGCCTGACCTGGTGCGCTTGATCACGGAGTCGGCCAATCAGGCGAAAGATATCAGCCAACAAGCGTCGCAGGGCCAAACGCAAGACTATCGCAAAGCCAAATCAGCGTCCGATGTGCCGGGCATTCAAACCAACCCACGTGATCTGATCAACAGTCAGCAGGATGCGGCCACTGGGTACGGCGGTTCGGTGAGCAACGGGAACGAGGCGAGGCATGCTCAGGCCACCGTCGCTACCAGTCCCATTCTTGCCCTATCGGACAGCAGTGATGCGGTGAAGCCAACAGTTCAGCCGCATTCGACTGCTGATCCGTTTCAGCAAGATCTGATGTTTCGCCAAACTCAACAACCGCAGATGTCGGCCGACGACAGAAAGCTGCTCGAAGAAGCCTCTGGCAAGAGCCAGCCGCAAACTACACTCCAAGGCGAGGAATACCTGGAGAATGCCAAACGCAACGAGCAGTGGCTGCAAAAGAACGCTGCCTCTACCCCACCACGAAAAACATTGACCCTGGATAGCAAGGTTTCTCCCTACACCGTTACCCAAGGGTCTGTCATCCCTGCCGTGGTGGTAAGCCCGATCAACAGCGACCTGCCCGGGCAAATCATCGCGCGGACGACGCAGAACATCTACGACAGCATTCGCGGCCGGTATCTGCTGATTCCGTCCGGTTCATTGATCTATGGTTTGTACAACAACGCCGTTGTCGTGGGCCAGGATCGGCTGGCCGTGGTTTTTAATCGCATCGTGTTTCCGGACGGTTCAGGGGTAACCCTCGGCGCCATGCCGGGCACGGATGCTGCGGGACAGGCCGGCGTTTCAGGTGAGGTGGACAACCACTTCTGGAAAATGTTTGGCTCATCCATGCTGGTGGCCGGCATTGCTTCCCTCTTCGAGCCGAAACAGAGTGGCACGACCAATAACTACTATGTCAGCGGCTCATCCGGTTCGATGACGTCGGCAGCGGGCCAGGTACTGGTCGATGTCTCGCGTTCCATTCTCGGTCGCAATGCGCGCATTCCCCCAACAGTCACAGTCAAGCAAGGCGAACGCTTCAACATCGTCGTGCAGCAGGACATGGGCCTGTCACCTTATGCCGGTGAGGACATCAATGATCATTGATGCCGCCACGCTGGATCATTATTTCGCTACCTGCGCTGCTGGTATCGGCCGCAGCACGATTGCGGCGATTGTTAGAGTGGAATCGGCAGCCAACCCCTGGGCGATTAATGACAACACAAGTCGGCTGTCGCGCCAGCCAGGGAGCTATGTCGAAGCTGTCAACATGGCCAATGCCCTTATTGCCAGGGGGCACTTGATCGATATGGGTCTTGGGCAGATCAATACCCGAAACCTCAGCATGTTGCGCATGAACGTCAACCAAATCTTTGAACCCTGCAGAAACATTGCTGCCGCGTCTTTCATTCTGAAATCGTGTTACCTCCCGGCGCGGAACAAATTTGGAGAGGGGCAGAAAGCATTGATTCATGCACTGTCTTGTTACAACACCGGCAGCCTGTACGCGGGTAAGCATTACGTGGACAAGATTCTCGCAGTAGCCGGCGCTAATCAAGCGCTGCGCGCGCTAGCGGCAGGTGCATTGCCTCAGCGCGAACGCTCAAGTAGCTCAAGCATGTCCAGGGCGACGTTGTTGGTCAACTTCAGTAGTGATGATTGGAGGATGTTCTAGTGGGTAATGATTTGCGCGGCCAACTTTCTCAAGTCGGCCCTCCGGCAGAGGGCGTTATTGGCGATTTGCCTGTGGCGAAGAGCAGGAAGCGTCTGATCATGGTGGTAATTCTGGCGGGGCTCATCGTCATCGGTGGCTATGCCGCAGTCGCCGGCAAGGACAAGAAGCCCGACCCAGTGGCGCTTGGAATGAAGCCATCCGCTGAACAACCGGTATCGGGCTTACCGCCAGCGCCACCAGTCCCCTCTCTGGTGGGCAATCAGCCGCAGGTGGTTGCATTGCCTGTTCAAGCTGCGCCGTCGTTTGCGCAGAAAGTTGCCTTGTCTGCAAGCGAGCCTCTGTCTCCAACCAGCACTCCAGTCAAGGATAAACCGGCACCGCTTTCGTCTGCCAGCGCCAAGGTGCTGCCTCGCGCAAAGCAATTGGAGAAGATGACCGCAATCCCCAAGCCTGCCGCAATTGCAGCAAGGCCGATTGCAAGGGTGAAAACACCGGCTGCCAACATCGATCAAATCGGGATTATTGAGGAATGAGAGGAAGGCTATGAGCGAACAACAGTACGACTATGCCCGTCATGCCGCTCGCGCGCTAATGCGACTGAAGGGAGAAACGGTCGAGTCGGTATGCAGGGCCACCGGCATCAACGAGCAGTCATTTGGAATGTTCATGCGTGGAAACGATGCTGTCTTGTCGGATGCGTCGTTTCACTCGATCTTCCGTCAGCTTGGCGTTGTCGCAACACCAGTGGGGGCGAAGCTGGATAGCGCGAAAGTGCATTACTTCGAAGTGAACTACAAAGTGTTCCGCCGCAAAGAAGCGGTAAGGAACTTCAAGACCGTCCTGCCGCTGATGGATGGGGTGACTGCATTGGAGTTACCGCGCCACAAGGACGTGGTGCCAATCCTT
>JBASWL010000192.1:0-2722 GCA_049276455.1 Georgfuchsia sp.
CGTTCGCCGATTACATCAACCCCTTCAATCTGGCGTTGAGACAGGCGGTCGAGGCTGGTGCCTACAATCTGACCACGCCCGAGGGGCTGGCGGCCATCAACGGCGAGGTGACGCGCCAGGCCGCCACCTTGGCCTATTTGCAGGATTTCCGGCTGATGATGTGGATTACGCTGGCGGCGATCCCGCTGATTATCCTGCTGCGGACTCCGGCAAAGCAAGCTGCTGCCAGCGGGACTCACGCGGCGATGGACTGACCTTTTTGACGCTATCGGACGAGACCTCGCATGTTCAAATCCATTATTTTTGCCTACGACGGCAGCGCCGAGTGCCGGGATGCACTCGAAGATGGCATTGCCCTGGCGAGCCGCTTTAGCGCCCGCTGTTATCTGCTGGCGGTGATCCCGCCACCGCACCCCATGGCTCTTGCCACCGGGCCGCTGCCCGACGAATTGGTCGGGGAAGAACGGTCTTACGTCAGCACCATTCTTGAGGAAGGGCTCGAACGGCTTAGGCAGGCCGGAGTGGAAGCGATAGGCATTCTGAGGACGGACGAATCGCCGGTCGAGGCCATCGCCGCTGTTGCCCGCGAGACCTGCGCCGACCTCGTCGTTATCGGCCATCATCGGCGCTCGGCCTTTGGCCGCTGGTGGCGCGGGTCGGTCGGCCACTCCCTGCTGGATCAATTACCGTGCGGCCTGTTCGTTTCAATGCCGAGGGGCGAGGAACAGCGAGCCAGGTTGAAATAGTGGATGCCATCGTTGAAATGGAACCCATCCGACCGATGGCGTGGATCACGCTGGCGGCTATCCCCTTGGTCGCGCCGTTGCGCGCTTCGGCGAAATCGCCCCACTGGTCGAAGCGTATGCGGCGATGGTTTGAGGAGCGAACGAATGCCTGACAATTCGCCAAGCAGTTCCATACGTGAAAGCGGACCGGCAATGAGCGTCTGGACCAAGCTTATCGGGCATCTCGGCCATTCCGTCGCCGCAAGAATCTGGCGCCTTGGTTTTGCCACCCGTTTTCTGCTGGCGACGCTGTCGCATTCCGGGACGGCATTGAGGCGTTTACCGCTGACGATCCGCGAGATCTACTTCACCGGCGTCCTGTCGCTGATCATCATCATCGTTTCGGGCCTTTTCGTGGGCATGGTGCTGGGCTTGCAAGGTTACGACACGCTGCAACGCTACGGATCTTCCGAGGCGCTGGGCGTGCTCGTCGCGCTGTCTCTGGTGCGTGAACTCGGTCCCGTCGTGGCGGCGCTGCTGTTCGCCAGCCGCGCGGGATCCGCAATCACGGCCGAGATCGGCTTGATGAAGGCGACCGAGCAACTCTCCGCGATGGAGATGATGGCCGTCGACCCAATCGCCCGGATCGTGGCACCGCGCTTCTGGGCCGGCGTGATATCGATGCCGCTGCTGGCGGCGCTTTTCTCGGCCTTGGGCGTTTTCGGCGGCTATCTCGTCGGCGTGCAATTGATCGGCGTCGATGAAGGGTCATTCTGGTCGCAGATGCAGGCGTCGGTGGATTTCCGCGAGGACATCATTAACGGCGTCATCAAGAGTTTCACGTTCGGCATCATCGTCAGCTGGATCGCGGTGTTCGAAGGGTATGACTCGGACCCCACGGCCGAGGGCGTTTCGCGCGCCACGACGCGTACCGTGGTGACGTCGTCGCTGGCGATTCTTTCCGCCGACTTCATCCTCACCGCCCTCATGTTCAGGGGAGCTTAGCAATGGATCGCGCCACGATCGATCTGTGGGTTGGAGCCATCATCGCCGTCGGGCTGGCGTCGCTTCTGGTCTTGATCCTCAGGATAGGGCTCCTCGCGGACTCCGGCGCCGATGAAACCTACCGGCTACGAGCCGAATTCGACAACATCGGCGGCTTGAAGGTGCGGGCGCCGGTTAAAAGCGCCGGGGTCGTCGTGGGGCGGGTGTCCGACGTCCAGTTTTCCTCGGAGTCCTATCGGGCGGTGGTCACGATGACCATTGGCGCCCGCTACAAATTCCCCCGTGACACCCTCCTGACCGTCAGCACCTCGGGGTTGCTCGGCGAACAATACGTCAGCGTCGAGGTGGGCGGCGATCCCGAGATGCTTAAGGACAATGCCATGGTCGGAAAGACGCAGTCGGCCATGGTGATGGAGAAGGTCATCAGCCAGTTCATGTTCAACAAGGCGGCGGAGAATGACGTCGGCACTGGTATCAAGAAATGAGGAGAAACGCGTGAAAAAGCAGATCGGAGAGCAAATCACATTGTTTGTGTGCGCCGTGTTGTTGCTGAGTGGCTGCGCAACCACCGGCAATCCTAAGGATCCCATCGAGCGTTTCAATCGCGCCGTGTTCGGCTTCAATGATGCACTCGATCAGGTGGTGGTGAGACCTGTTGCCACGGGATACGACGCGGTCTTGCCGTCGCCGGTGAAAAGCCGTGTAGCCAACTTCTTTGGCAATGTCGCTGATGTTTTCATTGCGGTGAACAACCTGCTGCAGGGCAAGGTACCCGAGGCCGCGGGCGATGCCGGACGCTTTGTTGTGAACAGCACCGTCGGCATCCTTGGGCTGTTCGATGTCGCCACCGATTTAGGTCTGGAGAAGCACGACGAAGATTTCGGCCAGACCTTCGGTCGTTGGGGCGTAGGCAATGGAGCCTATGTCGTCGTTCCGTTTTTCGGCCCGAGAACGGCGCGTGACGCGGTTGCACTCGTTCTCGACGTGAAGAC